>NZ_PVTI01000003.1 GCF_003002895.1 Knoellia remsis
CCCACCCCCGCCTGTCCCTAAGCGTCCAATTGGGTGACTTCGGGACGGGCGAGGAGGCGAGTGGCGACGAACCAACCGAGGCGTGCGCTGTCCCTAGGCGTCCAATTGGGTGAGTTCGGGACGGGTGAGGAGGCGAGTGGCGACGAACCAGCCGTGGGTGCGCTGTCCCTAAGCGTCCAATTGGGTGAGTTCGGGACGGGAGACGAGGCGGGTGGCGACGAGCCAGCCGTGGGTGCGCTGTCCCTACGCGTCCAATTGGGTGAGTTCGGGACGGAAGGCGAGCCCACGGCATACCCCACCCCCGCGTGCCTAAGCGTCCAATTGGGTGAGTTCGGGACGGAAGGCGACCCCACGGCATACCCCACCCCCGCGTGTCCCTAAGCGTCCAATTGGGTGACTTCGGGACGGAAGGCGACCCCACGGCATACCCCACCCCCGCCTGTCCCTAGGCGTCCAATTGGGTGAGTTTTTCACGGGGGAGGAGGCGGGTGGCGACGAACCAGCCGAGGGCGACTCCGACGAGGTCGGCGACGGCGTCCCACACGTCCCCCGAGCGCTGCGACAGCATCGTCCCCTGGACGATCTCGCTCACCGGCGCGTGCGCCGCCATCACCGCGACGACCGGAAGCCACGGCAGCCGCGCAAGGATCGCCAGCCCGACCGGCAGGGCGAAGATCACGACGTGGATCACCTTGTCCGCGTTCGGGAAGAGCGGCGGGCCGCCACTCGACGGGGCATAGACCAGTACCAGCTGCACGACCACCGCGACGACAGCAGCCGCGAGCCACGGCCACCGCAGGCGCGCGGCCGGCATTCGCGAACCTCGTTGCGCCACAGGCGCGCTCACGGCGCCGCGTCCACCGGCACCTCGACGAGCGGTTCCACGTCGGCCGCGACAGCCGCTGCCTCCGAGGTATTCGCGCCGGACGCCGCCGCAGCAGCCTTGACCGCGTCGGCGACGACGTCCGCGACGTCGGGGTGGAAGACGCTCGGGATGATGTAGGTCGCGTTGCGCTCGTCCTCCTTGACGACGGCGGCGAGCGCGTCGGCGGCGGCGAGCAAGACGTCCGGGGTGAGCACCTTGGAGCCGGAGTCGAGCAGCCCTCGGAAGACGCCCGGGAACGCGAGCACGTTGTTGATCTGGTTCGCGAAGTCCGACCGCCCCGTCGCGACGACGGCCGCGTGCTCGGCAGCCGCGACGGGGTCGACCTCCGGCGTCGGGTTGGCCATGGCGAAGACGACGGCGTCGTCGGCCATCGTCGCGATGTCGTCGCCGGTGAGGATGTTCGGGGCCGAGACGCCGAGGAAGACGTCAGCCCCGGCGAGCGCCTCGCGCAGCGTCCCCGTGAAGCCGCCGGGGTTGGTGTGCTCGGCGATCCACACGAGGTTCGGGTCCTCACCAGAGCGGACGTCCTCACGCCCCGGGTGGATGACGCCGTACATGTCGGCGACGACGACGTCGCGCGCACCGGCATACAGCAGGAGCTTGAGGATCGCGGTCCCGGCCGCGCCCGCCCCGCTCATGACGAGCCGCACGTCCTCGAGCTTCTTGCCGACGACGGCCAAGGCGTTGCGCATCGCCGCGAGCGACACGATGGCCGTGCCGTGCTGGTCGTCGTGGAAGACCGGGATGTCCAGCTCGTCACGCAGCCGCGCCTCGATCTCGAAGCAGCGCGGCGCCGAGATGTCCTCAAGGTTGATGCCGGCGAACACCGGCGAGATCGCCTTGACCGACGCGATGATCTCCTCGGTGTCGGTCGTGTCGAGGCAGATGGGGAAGGCGTCGATGTCGGCGAACCGCTTGAACAGCGCGGCCTTGCCCTCCATGACCGGCATCGCCGCGAGCGGCCCGATGTCACCCAGCCCCAGCACTGCCGTGCCGTCGGTGACGACCGCGACGGTGTTGCGCTTGATGGTGAGGCGGCGCGCGTCCTCGGGGTTCTCGGCGATCGCCTGGCACACGCGCGCGACACCCGGGGTGTAGATGAGCGAGAGGTCGTCGCGGTTGCGGATCGGCACCTTGGACTCGACGCGCAGCTTGCCGCCGAGGTGCATGAGGAAGGTGCGGTCGGAGACCTTGCCGATCTCGACGCCCTCGACGCCGCGCATCAGCTCGACGATCTCGTCGGCGTGCTCGGGGTCGCGCGTCATCATCGTCACGTCGACGCGGACGCGCTCGTGACCCGAGGCGGTGACGTCGAGTCCGGTGACGACTCCCCCGGCCTGCTCGACGACGCCGGTGAGCTCACTCACCGCCGTCGCGCGGGCCGGGACGATGAGGCGGACGGTGACGGAGTTCGCGGCAGACGGGATGGCCATGTGCATGATTCAACCGCCTACCGGTGAGTTCGCCGCAATCGGGACCGGCTCAGCTGTCGCCGGCCGCGGGCGCGGCCCCGTCCGTCACCGCACCTGTCGCCGCCACACCCGAACTCGAGGTCGCGTCCGTCGAGCCCGTCGACCCCGAGGCACTCGACGTCGGAGTCGGCGTCGGCGTCGGACTGGGCCCGGTGCTCGGCGTCCCGGTCGGCGTCGGCGTTCCCGTGGGCGCCGGGGTGCCTGTGGGCGTCGTCGTCGGCTCCGGTGTCGACGTGGTGGGGCTCGGCGTGGACGTCGGCCGCGGTGTCGGCGTGGTCGACGGCCGTGGCGCGGGCGTCGCAGGCACCCCCGGACGTGCCGGTCCCGACGCCGTCGGCGCAGGCACGGGCGCCGGCGTCACCGGTGGGGCGGCCGTCTTCGCCGCGGTCGTCGCGTCCCCGGCCACCCGGCCCGCGAGCGGCGCGATCGTCGCCAGCCCGTCGCGATACGCGACACCCCACCCGACGACCTTCGCGAGATAGTCGCTCGAGTTGTTGTAGCGCAGCACCGCGGCGGTGAGGTCGGCCTCGCGGCGCAGGTCCCCGCCGCCGGCGCACAGGTACCGGCCCGCGGCGAGCGCGGCGTCATACACGTTGTGCGGGTCGGCGACCCCGTCGGCGTTGCCGTCCGCGCCGTACATCGCCCACGTCCCGGGGAGGAACTGCATCGGCCCGACCGCGCGGTCATACGACCGGTTCCCGTCGAGGCGTCCACCATCGGTGTCCCGGATGGTCGCGGTCCCGGCGAGGCTGCCGTCGAGCAGCGGCCCGAGGATCTCGCCGCGCGTGCGTCCCGTGGCGTCGACGCGTCCGCCGGAGGCGTGCCCGGACTCGATCTTGCCGATGCCGGCGAGCAGCCACCACGGCAGTCCGCACCCGGGTGCCCGGTCGGCCATCGTCTGCGCTGCGCGTTGGTATGCCGGCAGGACCGTTGACGGTATGCCGCCCACTCCCGGCGCGGCGCGTCCGCGCAGGAGCGTCGTGGTCACCTGGGTGTCCGCGGGCTTCGGTGCCGTCGTCGAGATCGGTTGTCCCGCAGGCGAAGTCGCCGGCCACGTCGCGAGGACGGGCTCGAGGTCGGCGACGGCCGCCGCTGCCGCCTCCGCGGCGTCGGCGCGCGGCGCGTCGGGGTTGCGGGCGAAGCCGACGGCCTGCGTCGAGACGGCGCTGGCGAGGACGCCGAGGCCGACGACGACTCGGACGAGCTGTGCGGAGAGGGTGATCCTCATCCGAACCGGCCGTTGACGTAGTCGTTGGTCCTCGGGTCGCTCGGGTTGCCGAACATCTGCTCGGTCGGTCCCTGCTCGACGATGTGGCCCGGGCGGCCCTCGGCGGCGAGGAAGAACGCACACCGGTCGGAGACCCGCGCGGCCTGCTGCATGTTGTGGGTGACGATGACGATGGTGACCTCGCTGGAGAGTGCGTCGATCGTCTCCTCGATGCGGCGGGTCGACGTCGGGTCGAGCGCGGAGCACGGCTCGTCCATGAGCAGCACCTCGGGCCGCACCGCGAGCGAGCGGGCGATGCAGAGGCGCTGCTGCTGGCCGCCGGAGAGGGCGCCGCCGGAGCTGTCGAGGCGGTCCTTGACCTCGCGCCACAGGCCGGCCTTGGTGAGGCACTCCTCGACGAGCACGTCGCGCTCGTCGCGGGTGACGCGGCGGCCGATGAGCTTGAGCCCGGCGGTGACGTTGTCGGCGATGGACATCGTCGGGAAGGGGTTCGGCTTCTGGAAGACCATGCCGATCTTGCGGCGGGTCTCGGTGATCCGCTCCCCCGCGTCGTAGATGTCGATGCCGCCGACGCGCACCGACCCGGCGAGCGAGGCGCCGGGCACGAGCTCGTGCATCCGGTTGAGGATCCGCAGGAACGTCGACTTGCCGCAGCCGGACGGGCCAATGAGGGCGGTGACCTCACCGGCCTTCATGGTGATGTCGACCTGTTCGAGGACCTTGTGGTCACCGAACCAGGCCGAGATGCCCTCGGCGATCATCGTCGCGCCGGACACCGGTCCGGAGCGCTCCTCGCGGCGCGCCGCGACGGGTGAGAGCACGGTCGTGTCGTCGGCGACGGCGACCGCCGTGGAGGTGGCGGGAGCCGGTACGGCGGGGATCGTCGTCGTCGCGTCGACGGTATGCGGCATGGCCGCCGTCTCGGGAGCGCGCGGGGTCGTCGTGTCATCGGGAGAGGTCACGAGCGGTGAGGTTACGGAGCGTCGGAGCACGGCAGGGGGCCGCACCCTGAACGCGACATGAACCGCGCACCGGTCGCCGGTCGGCCCTGGTTTCCCTCGCTCAGGGTGCGGCCATGTCTCGTTCCCCGCGTCGTGGTGGTGACGTCTCCCGGCGCGGCAAGGGTGTGACGCGTCCCGCCTCGTCGGCCACGGCCGCCGAGGCGGGAGGTCCTGTCGGGCACGGCCGTGCCCGACGTCACGCAGCACACTCACGGAAGGTTCCACCAGCACATGAGCATCACTGCGAAGTCCCTCGCCGCCGCCGCCTGTGGTGTGGTCGCCCTCGTCGGCGTCACCGCCACCTCCGCGCAGGCGGACCCGCCGGCCGGCACGGTCCCGGCCCTCACCGACATCGTCGGCGTCGGCTCGGACACCACCCAGGACGCCCTGAACAACCTCTCCGAGGCCTACAACGCGACGAGCCCGGCGAACAAGGTCTACTCGTGGGACGCGACCGGCACCTCGCCGATCGTGACCAAGCAGGACGCCGCCCCGATCGAGCGCCCGAACGGCTCGTCGGCGGGGATCACCCTCCTGCAGAACACGACGACGAGCGTCGTCGACTACGCCCGCTCCTCGCGGGTGCGCAAGACCTCGGGCGCGGACGCGGGGACGATCTTCCTGCCGTTCGCCAAGGACGTGCTCAAGTACGCGTCGGCGACGACGACGAACGCGCCGCAGAACCTCACCAAGGCCCAGCTCACGTCGATCTACAACTGCACCGCGACCACCTGGAACCAGGTCGGTGGCACGAGCACCGCGACGATCCAGCCGAAGCTCCCCCAGGCCGGCTCGGGCACCCGGGCGACATTCCTCGGTGACCTCGGCATCACCACCCCAGGCAGCTGCGTCGACGACACGGTGCAGGAGCACGACCCGGCCGCCGTCGCGGGCAACCCCGATGCGATCGCACCGTTCTCGGAGGGCCGCTACAACGCACTGCCCGACCCGAAGACGGTCAAGCTCAACACCAGCGGCTACAGCCTGACCCGCAACCTCTACAACGTCGTCCGCGACATCAACGGTGGTCCCGTCGGAAGCGAGTGGGTCAACGGTGGCGTCGAGCCGCGCCTCCAGGCCTTCTTCGGCGACGGTCTCGGCACGAACCGCGGCTGGATCTGCGGCTCGGGTGCCACGTCGGCCATCACGGCTGCCGGCTTCGTGCAGCTCACCGCCGCCGAGAACTGCGGCAAGGGCGAGTGACCTCACGTCACTGACCAGCTCCTCGAGGAGGCCCCGGCGTGCACGCGCCGGGGCCTCTTCGCAGGCTGTCGTGCTTCTGCGTGCGCTCAGCAGCCGAAACGGAGCAAGACCACGACGCGGAGCAGCATCGGGGCGCTTCGTCGGACGTGCCGTCCGAGAGCGTCTCGACGACGTTCCGTGTCCACTATGGAACTCAAGGCCAGTGCGACCCTCCGGCTGGCTCGCGGTGCGAGTCACGCCTGATGCCGTCGTCACAGCACTGATTGCCGATTCCGTGCGCACGTCACAGCACTGATTGCCGGTTCCGTGCGCGCGAAGCGTGCATGGAACCGGCAATCAGTGGTGGTGCCCGCCTGGGGTCCGGGCGGTCAGGTGCGGCGGATCCTCAGGACGTGGCCGACGTCGCGCAGGAGCTGGCTGCCGACGACGCGCACGGGGTGGCCGGGCTGTCCGGTGACCAGACCGAACGGGATCCCGACGCCGGCGAGCAGGCCGGTGAGCAGGACGCCGGGGAAGACCCACTTCGTCCAGCCACCCTTCTCCCCGCGGGTCGTGCCCAGGCTCTCGGGCATCGCGACCGTCCGACCCTTCGGTGCCGCGCTCGGAGTCGTGCCCGCCGGGGCCGCGACCGCCGCGGCTGGCGTGCCCGCTGCGGCCGCCGGCGACCCGGCGCCCCCGCCCGGCGTCGTCCCGCCGGGGAGCGTCCCGCCCCCGCCCGGCCCAGCACCGCCGCCACCGCCGGTGCTGGGCGTGTCCGGGTTCTTCGGGTCGACCGGCACCACCGGCACAGCACCCTTCTGTGCCTGGACCGCGTCGGCGACCTTCGCCGCCTGCGCCCGGAACGCCGCCGGCAGCGGCACGTACCCCTCCGGCAAGGTCCCCGGCGCGGTGCCCGGGGTCTGGCCCGTCGTCGTCGCGTAGCGGACGAAGTCCGCGTACTTCGTGGCGAGCTCCTTGTCCAGGCCGCTCGTCGGCAGGGCGAGGTACTGCAGCATCGTTCCGGGATACGCCCCCGCAACCATCGACGAGTAGTCCTGCTTCAGCAGACCGGTCGCCTTGTCCTGGGTCATCGTCGACACCGCTGCGGCCATCGAGACCGGCGACGGCGCCGCGAAGGTCGCGGACCCGTCCTTGCTCGGCGCGGCCAGCTGCGCCACGTCCAGCCCGAAGCGGCGCGCCGACGCCAGGTCCGTCAGACCCATCGTCCACCGCTGCGACAGGTCCTGCGCGGAGTCACGGACGTAGTTGTCGACGAGTCGGCCGGACTCGGTCACCTCCTGCCTTGTCGTCGTCAATGGCCGACTGATGACGATCTGGTCGGCAATCCGGGACAGACTCTGCGACCGCTGCGCGTTCGCCTCGCCCCAGCTGCGACCGAAGAGCTTGCAGTGGGTGTACCACGTGGCGGTCGGGCCGTTGCTCGTGAGGAGGTCCTCCGAGGTGCAGGTATGGGTCTTGCCCGACTTGGCGTCCGTGACGGTCGACGGGAACCGGTACTGGTCACGCCACTCGAACTGGTCTCGCGGCGGTTGGCCCACCCATCCTGGGTCGGCACCGTGTGAATGTTCTTCTTGTCGGCCATCACAGTTCCCCTTCCGGCGCCCTCCGGTGAGGGAGCCATGGGCGCCATCATCGCAGTCCTGTCGGACCCGCAGCGGCATTCCGCGCGGGACGAGTGGGAGTATCGCTGAAGCCTCCATGGCTGCCTGTTTTCATCCTGGTGCTGTCACGCCGAGGCCACTACCGGGCACCGCGTGACCCACCGGCGGCGGGGACCCGACCCAAGACTGTCGGTCTCGCGTGAGACCATTTTCTCGCAATCGACCAGGGGAGAACAGCGCTGTGGGCAAGGGCTTCGAGATCAACAAGCAGGCAATCCGCAAGATGAGCAGGGAGATCGAGAGGGAGTTCGCCAAGAACCCCGTACGGGTCCCGTTGGAGGCGGACGCGAGCGGCGTGACTTTCCCCGCCGGCCCCATCACGAACAACTACCACGGTCCCGTCGTCACGGTTCACGGCGACAACGCTCAGCTGGCCTGGGACAACCAGACGGCGAACCAGACGCAGAACCAAGACATCGCTCCGGGCTACGAAGAGCTCGCGAAGTTGATCACCGGCCTACTTGCGTCGCTCCCAGCGCTGGGTCTCTCCGGGGACGACGAGCACGAGGCCAAGGCTACGGCCGAGTCGGTGCTCGGCGAAGTGGTCAAGGACGAGCCAGACCAGGGCCGCATCAAGCGCGGCATCACCATGCTCAGGGGCCTGCTGGCTCCCATCGCGACTGGAGTCGGAGTCACCGTCTCGGGCGAGGCCGCTGAACTTTCCAAGACGCTGATCGAGGGGCTCGGCAGCACGCTGCCGTTCTAGGCGAACTGAGCCCGGCGCCGCCGCGGAGCCCCCGCCCGCCCATTGGCGGGGTGGGTGAAAGCGTGTGGTACGCCCATGAAATGTCCGGCGGTCCATCGTCACGCGGGACGGCGCTCCAGTCAGGTTCCTCCTGCGCGGTGCCGGTCGGCACCTGTACCCTCGCATCAGATTGCCGACGCAGCATGACTCGGGACGGGGGAGCGGACGTGCAGGTTACCAAGGTTAAAGCGACAACCTGATGGCCGACGACGAACTCGTGGCGTTCGCCAAGCAACTCGCTCCGCAGCCATTCGACCGGTCCACCGTCAGCGAGCGACGCAACTCGATCGAGGAGCACATCAAGAAGCACACGTCCTCGGCCGGCTTGGTCGAGTCGGGCTCATGGAGCCACGGCACCGCAGTGACCGGGCACAGCGACGTCGACTACATGGCCTTTTTCCCCGACAGCTCCCGACCAGTCAGGCCGAGCACCGCGCTCACGAACCTCAAGGGCACGCTGGACGGAGCGCACTGGGGTATCACGAGCCGACACATCTCAAGCCCGACCGTCAAGGTCGGCTTTTACAGCGTGCCGAACTTCGAGATCGTCCCTGCCTACTACAAGGGAGAGAAGGACGAAATCGCGGTCTTCCGCATTCCCGGACCCGGCGACGAGTGGGCGGAATCCGTTCCCCTCGGGCACAACGGGTTCGTGTCCGCCGTGAACGACAAACACGGCAAGAAGGTCAAGCCCATCGTCCGTCTGGTCAAGGCATGGAAGTACCACGTGGGAGCGCCGGTCTCGTCGTTCTACCTCGAGATGCGCACGGCCAAGCACGCCAGCACGGAATCGGCCATCATCTATGACATCGACCTGCGCATGATCTTTCGCGAACTGGTCAACACCGGCATGCGAGCCATGAACGACCCACTCGGCATCGTCCCTCGCATCAACGCCACGTCCTCCGAAGCCAACCGGGTCACAGCGCTCAGGCAAGCCAAGGAGGCACTGGACTGCCTCGTCGCCGCCAACGAAGCGAAGGAAGCCAACGACCGCAGCGCCTACTGGACCAGCATGTACCGGGTCTTCGGTTACGACTTTCCCTACCCGAGTTGGGGCTGACGTGACAGACGTACGCAACGCCGTCGAGGATGAACTCAAGCGGCTCGAAGAGGACATCCTCTACACCGAGAAGGGTCACTTCTCTGCTTCCAACGAACATGGCCGGATCCACCTCGCCCTCGGCCTCCTCGCCACCATCACTTCCGCTGTCGCCGCCACGACAATCATCGGTAAGAGCGACCCGTGGATCCCCGGAGTCCTCGCCCTGATCGCAGCCGTCGCCTCCGCTGTCCTTACGTTCGTCAAGCCCGACGAACGCGCCGCACAACATCTTCAAAGTGGCCGAGCCCTCGGAGCGCTCCGAGTCCGGATCCGCCAAACGCGAACCATCGACCTACCGGCGGACCATGACGTGGACGCCGCCACGTGGAAGGCCACGATACAAGACCTGACTACCCTGAAGGCCGACGTGGACAACTCCGCACCGCCGGTGAGCGACCGGATCTTCAAGAAGGCGCAACAGAAGATCCAGCAGGGTGACTTCAAGCACGACACCGTCCCCGACGCCGAAGAACCACCACGGCCCTGATGCAGTCCAGTCCCTAACCTCGATCTTTCATGGGGCGCGGCTGGTGGGTTGTGATGGCGTCTCGGTGGCCGTCGGCGTCTGATTCTGGCAGTCGGGTACGACACAGAGTGGCCGGAGGGCGTTCCGGGGCAGGACGTCATACGGCACGACCCGCGACCGCTGAACATGAACAAGCTCACCCTTACCTTGCACGAAGACGTGCATCAACGTGATTCATGCGAGGTCTGGTGTGGATGGCTGTGCAACCTTCGCTGCATCTCGACATTGGCGCGGCGATGTGGATGGGCTGCTTGAGTTCGCGTGGGCCTCGCACCTGACTGTCAGTGACGCGATTTAGGCTCCGGACCTGTCATGGTTCCTACCATGATGGTCAACACCATGACTGCGACCAACCAGCAGCCCGCAAAGGACGTCCCGGGCGTCATTGAGGTCACGGAGGGCCTGCGCTACTGGGCGCGGACCTCCAGCGGTGACCCGACGGCGATCGCAGCTTCGAGGGCAATCACGCATCACAACTGGCATGCTGCCGACTCGATGCCCGCTCCCCGGCACTACGATTCATCGGCGGCGCGCTCTGCCCTGGAAGCCGTGAGAGCAGGCGTGCTCCCGCGCGAGGCCTTCAACGACGAAGCCGACGGCGACGTACCCCGCACCACCACCGGCATGCAGGCTGCCGTCACGCTGAAGCTGCTGCACGACGCGGGTGCTCCACTCGAGCTCATGAGCGTGCTGACCGACGCCTATGGCGTGGACATCCACGACGTGAGCCTGGTTTGGGTGCGGCCTGGGTCCGATGAGCACGAAGTCGTGGAGCAGAACCGGATCGAAGGGACCGGTTCGGATGGATTCCAGCGAGGCGGCAGGCCCTACGTGGAGCCCTCTCTTGAGGACGAGGACGAGGAGTCGAGCGCAGAGCCAGCGTTCGTCCCTTGGAACAGCGATGCGATCGACCGCGGCACCAAAGCGCACAAGAAACTTGAGAATGAGCTCGCCCAACTCGTCCGCGAGAGAGGCCTGCTGCCCCTCTCACCTCATGGCGGTGACGAGCCGTTCGACGTGGCGTGGGTGGCAGATGGGGTGCTGCATATCTGCGAGGTAAAGAGCCTCACCCAGGCGAATCAGGAGTCACAGCTGCGGCTGGGCCTCGGTCAACTGCTCGGCTACCTGTACAGGACGAAGGCCGAGCACTGGCCCGGCATCGACCGGAAGCGCGGCGTACTGGCAGTCGAGGGTGCTCCGAAACATCTCGACTGGGTGGATGTCTGCGCGGAGCACGGCGTCACGCTGACCTGGCCCGAGCACTTCTCCGAACTGTTTGGCGCCTGAACAGCGGCAGTGTCCGCGCTCCTGGGTCGCGACGGACTTTGCGCCAGCCAGCCAAGATCGCGGATATGCGCAAAGTGCCCCGCACGCGATCGTGCAGTGCTCGCTGCATCTCGACACGAGATGCAGCGAAGTCTGTAAGAAGTGCCGTTGATTCCATGAATTAGCCGACGTTATGCACTTCGTGCATGTTGCATCACGGTGTTTGGTCGACCTAGACCGTCTACAGGCTTGCGAGGATTGGGCTGGCGGCCCGGGGTGCAGGAGCCAGTTGGCGGCTTAGTAGTCCATGTTGTCGATCATCGCTTGCCGGTAGGCGTGCGCCTCGACCAACTTCTCCACGTCGCCCTCCGACTCGAGGCAGTCAGCCACCTGCGTCCTGAACTCTGCGTCGAATCGAACGTCGAGTCCGGAGTCGATCCACGCCATCGCGTGCGGAACCGACTTGGCCAGGTAAGCATCGATCTCGTCGAACAGCGCGAAGACGCCCTCGATGTCGGTCTCCGAAACCGAGTGGAACGAGAACAGCGGGCTGTCACGGATGCTTGACAGCCCGACTGGCAGCGCCCCGATGCCCGGCGTGTGCAGGTACACGGTTGCGCCGTGACCCTTCTCGAACCCGCCGTGCGAATAGGGGTTCCGCCACCGCTCGACCACCTCGGCCAGCCGCTCCCTCAGGCGCACCGCCTCCGGGTCCGAGTGGCCGATCACTCGCCGCCACTTCTCGCCCCAACGGTCGCCGATGATCTTGGTCAGGTCGTCCGCGGTCGGGTCGAAATTGAGGAAGGGCAGCGCCAGGACGAGGTCGTGCTCGAGCGAACTCAGGAAGGCTGAGATCGCAGCGACGAGGTCGTGGGATGCATTCAGCGCCATGACGTTCTTGCCCAGCAGGAAGGATGACCAAGTGCCGAACTCACTCGTCCCGCTCTCGCTCACGTCCTCGACCACGTCGGGGTTGGTGGCCCGCTCGCGGAAGTAGCTATACGCCCGACGCAATTGCCGGTGCTGATTCACAACCGTGACATTCCCTGCGTTGAGGGTGTCGCCCGCACTCTCTGCCAACAGCGCCTCGACGGTCCTTACTGCCGACACCAACTTCTTCCGCATCTGAGTAAGTAACTCGTCCGCCTGCTCTTCGGTGAGGTCACCGGCGATGCGTAGCCGGAGGCCGAACTTCTGGTGGGCGAGTTCGCAGGGATACCCCTTGTAGGTGAAGGTCATCCACCACGCGACCTTCTCGCCCGGCCCGTTGTGCCGTATCCCGATGAGCGTGAGCGCGTGCCGGAACAACACCGGGATCGGCGCCTCGTTGGGCAGCAGCGTCACTCGGTAGGACGGTTGGTCGTAGTTGCGCTCCTCGTGCGGGATCGGCTGGCCGAAATCCCGTAGCGCAGTCTTGGACAGGCGTTCGCCTGTCCCCTCTTCCGTTGTTGACACCCCCAGAGGATGCCAGGTGACGGTCCTGCGGACGATCCGCTTCCGGCTTTAGATCCGGTGGGTCGGTCACAGGAGGCAACCAGACGCACGCGGTCTGTTGAACCGTGTCTCGTCTTGCCCATGAGCGTTGGCGCAGTGGCGCTACGAATCTACGTCCTTGTGGGCGCAGTGACGCGTGCGCGGCCCGTGGCGCGCACAGCCCCACTCTTCATGATCGTCGTGAGAGACCGCTCCTGTGCAATGTGCAACGCCCGGGCTCGCGCAACCTTTGATGCATCTCGACAGATGCAGCCAACAAGATTGAACTTTGGCCCGGAGATGCCGACGAACAACTTTGAGCCGCCATGGACCCCGCGAGCCGGGAAGTGCGCAGCTAGGGTCAACCGATGCTGCATTTGCTCGTTGACACATCGACGTGGCTGGACCTGGCGAAGCGGCGCGACGGCCAGCGATGGATCGTGGCCATCCGCCTGCTCGTGCACCAGGGCGCACTGGAGCTGCTCGTGCCCTCGGTGGTGATCGACGAATACGAGCGCAACCGTGCACGGGTTGAAGCCTCCATGACGGCGAGCATCGAGCAGCGCTTCAAGCTCATCAAGCAGGACCTCGACGAGTACGGCGGCACCGACTACGAGCAGGCGCTAAAGCTCATCGACGAACTCGCCCACGAGGTGCCGCTCATCGGCGCCATGACCACGCGCAACTTCGACGAGGTCCTGGACTTGTTGCGCGCCGGTCGCCCGGTCCACGCGACAGACGATGCCCACCGGCGGGTCGTGGAGCGCGGCCTGAGCAAGCGTGCCCCCTTCCATCGCTCCCGCAACAGCGTGGCCGACGCCCTACTTATCGAGCTGTTCGCCTCTCACACTCGCAAGGCCGACCTCTCCAATGAGCCGCATGCCTTCGTCACCTCCAACAGCGACGACTTCTCCCTGACCAAAATACCGGGAGTCGGTACGCTGAACGCGCCATGGTCTCGTGCTGTGACCGGCACGTCTGGGCGTGACCTCGCCTACACTGCCGCGCCCGTAGGGTGTTCACCATGACCGACCACGTCGAAGTCACCGGCCACGGCTCCCACCTCGTCGTTCCCGACCTCGTCCTCGTGCGCGCCCGCGTGCAGGTGCAGGCGGACGATGTCGCGAGCGCCCTTGGGCAGGCGTCCGAGCGCACCGCCGCCGCGCTCCAGGCCGCGGCCGACCACGGCGTGGAGGCCACCGACCGGCGCACCGCGGACGTGGGCATCCACCCGCGCTACGACCGCGAGGGACAGGTCGTCGCGGGCTACACGGCATACCAGGCGTTCGTCCTCACGGTCCGCGACCCCGACCGCGTGGGCGACCTCATCCAGGCTCTCGCGGGGGCGGCCGGTGACGCGCTCGCCGTCGACGGGATCGAGATGACGGCGGAGCAGACGCCGGTCGCGAACGAGGCGGTGCGCGAGGCGGCCTTCGCCGACGCACGCGAGCGCGCCTCCTTGTATGCCCGCCTCGCCGGCGCCTCGCTGGGGCGGGTCCTCGAGGTGCGCGAAGGCGCGGTCGACCCGGGACTCCCTCGGCCGATGATGGCGCGGGCGGCGGCGTTCGATGCCGGCTCCATGCCGATGGAGGGCGGCACGCACGAGCTGACGACGACGATCACCGTGCGGTGGGAGCTGGTGTCATGAGTGGCGGCGCATGAGCTGGGTCGACGCGCTCGGCTGGTTCGGCTCGGCCCTGCTCGTCTTCTCGCTGCTCCAGGCGCGGATCCTGCGACTGCGGGTCCTCAACACGATCGCGTGCCTCATCCTCGTCGGGTTCAACGCCCTCGTCGGGGTGTGGCCGATGGTCGCGATGAACGTCGTGCTCGCCCTCATCAACCTGTGGTTCATCGCGCGGATGCTGCGAGAACGCCGTGACGAGAACGCCTTCCGCGTCCTCGAGGTCGAGGAGGACGACGCCTACCTGCAGCACTTCCTCGACGTGGAGCGGGCCGACATCGCCCGCTTCAACCCGGGCTTCGTCGGCGTCACGGAGTCGGCGACGCGCTACGCCTGGCTCGTCCTGCACGGCCACGAGACGGTCGGCGTCGTCATCGTGAGCGATGCCGGCGACGGGGTCGGACAGGTCGAGCTCGACTACGTCACGGAGCGCTATCGCGACTTCACGCCGGGCGAGTTCGTGTGGCGCTCCAGCGGACTGCTCGCGGGGCACGGGTGGCGCTCCATCCGCACTCCGGCGGGCATGGTGGGCGCGTACTACGAGCGGCTCGGGTTCCGCCGCGACGGCTCCGCCTGGGCCCTCGACCTCCCCTGACCCCGACGGGAGGGCGTCAGCGGTCGGTGCGGGCGCCGCGGTCGAGGGTGATCTTGACCCGGTGTCCGGTGATGACGGTCGCGAGCCACCCGAGGCCCACCGCCCAGCCAGCGATGACGTCGGTGAGCCAGTGGTGGCCGAGGAAGACGCGGGACAGGCCCATCCCGACGACGAGCACCGCGGCGACGGCGACGACCGTCACCCGCCACCACCTGCGCGTCAGCCAGATCACGAGCAGGTATGCCGCGATGCCGAGGACCACGGTCGCGTTGAGTGTGTGCCCCGACGGGAAGCTCGGTGAGCTCTCGAAGGGCGGGACCGCGAGCGCCTGCGGCGGCCGGGCCCGAGCCGTGAGCTCCTTGCCGGAGACGGTGATGGCGAGCCCGCCGAGACCGGCGATGGTCATGAGGACGACGGGTGTCCAGCGGCGCTTCCACAGCGCGAGTCCGACGGCGACGACGACAGCGATGACGGGCATGAGCACCTGTCCGCCGAGGTCGGTGAAGTCGGTCGCGAGGGCGTCGCGCATCGGCGTGCGCAGCGAGACGGCAGCGTCGAGGACGGGCTGGTCGACGGTGGCGATGCCGTCACCCGCAGCCACGTCCTCGTAGACCTCGGCCGCGACCGAGTTCAGCCCGACGGCGATCGCGAGGCCGATGCCGGCGGTGAGGACAAGCGCGACGTTGGCGATCGACCAGCGCACGAGCCGGGCCACCTGGGCCGCGGCGAGTGTCACGAGGCGGGCGAACGCGCGCCCAGCGCCGCTGCGCCAGTGCCCGAGGTCCCGTTCGCCGATCCACTCGTCCTCGTGGCGGTCCGCGGGACCGCGGTCCGCGGGGCCGCGACCCTCGGGGCCGCGGCCCTCGGTGACGGGCGGCTGGGAGGAGGCGGACGGCATACGCGATTGTCACACCGCTCCCCCGCGCCGAACGTGAGCGACCCCCGGGCGGCGCGGGGCCGACCGGGGGTCGTCGATCGTGGGATGGCCACGGTGGTGGAGGTGGCGGGAATCGAACCCGCGTCCACTGACGGGAAACCAAGGCTTCTCCGGGTGCAGTGCGCTATGGAGTTTCTCGGCCCCAGGGCTCGCGCGCACACGTTCCCTGACAGGCCCAGTCGCGTAGGAGTCCCACTGCGTCCCGCGACGTGACGCAGCAGCGAGTTCTCTAGCTGATGCCAGGCACTGAGTCGAGAACTAGCTCAGGCTGACAGACTTCGGGCTCGCTCAGGCGGCGAGGGCGAAGTCGGTGCGCTTGGAGTTGGCACCTATGGGTTTGCACGGAGCGTTGACGAGATGACCGTGCATCCTCGACCCGCTTCCCTTGATCCGCCGACCAATGTCGAAACCGATCACCCCCATGAAGGGGGCCCATCCCACGCTGTTCAGTTGTGGTTCAACTGTATCTCCCAACGCACGGGCGGTCCGAATCATTTCGGGTGTGCGTATGCCGGGTGCGCCGGTTGGGCGTGCGTATGCCGGGCGGGGGCGTGCGCGGGCGTGCGCGGCGTGGCGGGGTCAGGCCGAAGGCGACGCCGCGACGCGGGTCTCGACGAGTGCCTCGTCGAGGGCGGCCCCGAGGCTCGTCGTCGGGCGGCCGAGGAGCCGCGAGAGGTCGCCGGTCTCGATGAGCAGCGCCCCCTCCTTGATGCTGGTGTCGCTCGCGGCGAGCAGCGCCGCGTACCCCTCGGGGAGACCCGCGCCGACCAGCGCCGCCGCGAACTCCGCCTCGGGCAGGTCGCGGTGGGCGACGGCCGTGCCGGAGCGGCGGGCGAGCTCCGCGGCATACTTGGCGAGGGTGAACGACTCGTCGCCGCCGAGTTCGTAGACCGCCCCCGCGTGGCCGTCCTCGACGAGCGTCAGGGCCGCCGCCTCGGCGTAGTCGGCGCGGGTGGCGGCACTGATCCGGCCGTCACCGGCCGCGCCGAGGACGACGCCGTGCTCGAGCTGGACCGGGACCTGCGCGGTGTAGTTCTCGAGGTACCAGCCGTTGCGCAGCACCACCGTGGGCAGACCCGACGCCGCGAGCGCCTCCTCGGTGACCTTGTGCTCGGCGGCGAGCGCGAGCGGCGAGATGTCGGCGCGGGTGATGCTCGTGTAGGCGAGCAGCTCGACACCGGCACGGACCGCGGCGTCGATGACGTTCTGGTGCTGGACGGCACGGTTGCCGACCTCGCTGGCCGAGACGAACAGCAGCCGGTCGATGCCGACGAGGGCGGCGTCGAGGGACGCCGGGTCGTCGTAGTCGCCGACCCGGACGTCGATGCCGCGGGCGGCGAGGTCGGCGGCCTTGCCCGGGTCGCGGACGAGGGCGGCGACGTGGCCGGGCTGCACGCCCCGGGCGAGAAGGGCGTCGATGGCGAGGTGGCCGAGCTGGCCGGTGGCTCCGGTGACGAGGTAGGTGGTCATGGGGTGGCCTTTCGCGGGTTCGGTGGGGGTTCGGTGGTGCTGACGCGAGGAGGAACCCGGACCGGACGCCCATACTTCCCAAGGGGAAGTACCCACTTTGAAGTAAGGTACCCACGTGAAGGTGAGTCACGAGGTCAGCGCCCTGCGCCAACGGTTTCCCGACCTCGTCTTCGAGGCCGGCTGCCCCAGCCGGGTCCTGCTCGACCACGTCATGAGCAAGTGGAGCCCGCTCGTGCTCCTTGCGCTCGCCGAGGGCGGGACGCTGCGCTGGAGCGAGCTGCGCCGTCGGGCCGAGGGGGTGAGCGAGAAGATGCTCGCGCAGACGCTGCGCACCCTCGTCGACGACGGACTGGTGGCTCGCGAGGCCCACCCGGTCGTCCCGCCCCACGTCGACTATGCGCTCACGCCACTCGGCCGGGAACTCACCGACCTGTTGAGCCCGCTCATGGTGTGGGCCTTCGACCACGCCGGCGCCATCCTCGGCGTCGAGCCGCCCCCCGCCCGCCGCGACTGATTGCTGGTTCCCGGCACCCAGCCTCCCGACTGAGTGCCGGTTCCGGCCGGCCTCCCGACTGAGTGCCGGTTCCGGCCGGCCTCCCGACTGAGTGCCGGTTCCCGGCACCGGCCTCCCGACTGATTGCGCACAGTTCGCATGCGAGCGCCAGCGAGCATGCGAACTGTGCGCAATCAGTCGCGGTTCTGCGCCTCTTGGGGATCCTCGGCGAGGAGGAATCGCTGCAGCCCGGCGAGGTCGTCGGTGTTGATCGCGTCCACGTCGGCGGCGACGAGCTCGCGCCACAGCGCGTCGCGGGCCGGACCCGGCAGGTCGGGCGTCGCCCAGAACCGCACGTCCTGACCGTTCGCGTGCGCGGTCGCGACGATCTGGCGCAGCCGCGCGCGCTCGGCCTCGGGCATGGGGCCGATCCCCTGCCAGGTGAAGAGCTTGGTCCAGTTGTCGCTGATGAGCGGCACGAGGCTCGCCGGCAGCGGACCACCGAGGTCGCCGATCCGCCCGTCGTAGAACGAGAACCGCGTCGTCGCCGCCTGCATCGACGCGAGGTCGCGGTTGCCGGAGATGACCGCGGTCACCGCGCGCTCGTGGACCTTGCCACCCCGGTATGCCGTGAACAGCTGCGGGTATGCCGCGAGCTGCTTCTCGATCGCCGCCCAGGTCGTCGTCGCGTCACCCTTGACATCGATGAGCAGCCGGAAGTCCGGACGCCAGCGCGGGTAGATCGCGCCGCCGTTCTGCCGGAAGCGCTGGGCGAGGGGCTCGAGGTAGTAGTCGCGCAGGGTGCGGGTGAGGTCCGGGCCGTCATGACCGAGGTAGAGCTCACCGCCGACGATCCACACGTCGGCCTCGACGGAGGTGAAGCCGCGGTCGAGGGCGTCGAGCAGTGGGCGTGGGTGCTCGTAGTCGTTGTGTGCGTGCGCCCGCTCGAGCGGCTGCACCGTCAACGCGAGTGGGCGCCGGGTCGGCGTCTCGTCCGCCGATGCGGCCGACACCACCCGGGTGGCGGACGCCGTCGCAACCGGCGCCGCAGGCGCGGCGGGGGTGGCGAGAGCCAGCCCGAGGACGGCGGTGACGAACGCGAGCAGGGTGCGCAGCGGCATACCGGACATGACGGCACTCCCCTCCCCCAAGGTGAACACCGGCCATCCGGGACACCACCGATCCCGGACCTGCTGGCGTCTGATTGCGCACAGTTCGCATCCTCGCTCCGCGTCGGAGGCGAACTGTGCGCAATCAGTCGGGGGTTCGTCCGGAGTGTGGTCATGGGGTCTCGCGATGCGAGCGGTCACTAGGATTTCGTGATCCCCGTCACCGCTGCCAGGAGGTATGCCGTGTTCCGCAAGGTGCTCGTCGCGAACCGAGGTGAGATCGCCGTCCGGGCCTTCCGGGCCGCCACCGAGCTCGGCGCCAAGACGGTCGCGATCTTCCCGCACGAGGACCGCAACTCCGAGCACCGGCTCAAGGCGGACGAGTCCTACCAGGTCGGCGAGGAGGGCCACCCGGTCCGCGCCTACCTCGACCACGAGGAGATCGTGCGCGTCGCCGTCGAGTGCGGCGCCGACGCGATCTACCCCGGCTACGGGTTCCTCTCGGAGAACCCGCTGCTCGCCGAGGAGTGCGCCCGCCACGGCATCACCTTCATCGGCCCGCCCGCCGAGGTGCTGCACCTCACCGGCAACAAGGCGCGCGCCATCGAGGCGGCCCGCGCCGCCGGGCTGCCGACGCTGCGCGGCTCGGAAGCCGGCACCGACCTCGACGCGCTCGCGGCCGCGGCCGACGAGATCGGCTTCCCCGTCTTCGTCAAGGCGGTCTCCGGTGGCGGTGGTCGCGGCATGCGGCGCGTCGACTCCCCGGACAACCTGCGGGAGGCGCTCGAGGCGGCGCAGCGCGAGGCCGACGCGGCCTTCGGCGACCCGACGCTCTACATCGAGGAGGCGGTCGTCGACCCGCGGCACATCGAGGTGCAGATCCTCAGCGACGGGACCGCGGGCTCGGGCGGCGAGGGCGATGGGGATGGCGGTGTCCTGCATCTCTACGAGCGCGACTGCTCGGTGCAGCGCCGCCACCAGAAGGTCGTCGAGATCGCACCCGCCCCCAACCTCGACCCCGCGCTGCGCGACCGGATCTGCGCCGACGCGGTGCGCTTCGCCCGCGAGATCGGCTACGTCAACGCCGGCACGGTGGAGTTCCTCCTCGGCAAGGACGGGCGCTACGTCTTCATCGAGATGAACCCGCGGATCCAGGTGGAGCACACCGTCACCGAGGAGGTCACCGACGTCGACCTCGTCGTCGCGCAGCTGCGGATCGCATCGGGTGAGACCTTCGAGGACCTCGGGCTGCGCCAGTCCGACATCGTGCTGCGCGGCGCGGCCCTCCAGTGCCGGATCACGACCGAGGACCCGGCCAACGGCTTCCGCCCGGACGCCGGCACGATCACCATCTACCGGTCCGCCGGCGGCGGCGGGGTGCGGCTCGACGGCGGCACCGTCTTCGTGGGTGCCCGGATCAGCGCCCACTTCGACTCGATGCTCGTCAAGCTCACCTGCCGTGGGCGGGACTTCCCCACCGCGGTGCGTCGGGCGCGAAGGGCGTTGGCGGAGTTCAGGATTCGCGGCGTATCGACGAACATCCGCTTCCTCGAGGGCGTGCTCGCCGACCCCGTGTTCCAGGCCGGCGAGGCGACGACGTCGTTCATCGACGAGCGCCCCGAGCTGCTCCACGCGCGCACCCCTGCTGACCGCGGCACCAAGCTGCTCACCTACCTCGCCGACGTCACCGTCAACCAGCCGAACGGCCCGGCGACGACCCACCTCCGGCCGCGCACCAAGCTGCCCGAGCTCGACTTGGCGCAGCCGGTCCCGCCGGGCACACGCGACCTGCTCCAGCGAGTCGGCCCGGCCGAGTTCGCCCGTCAGCTGCGCGAGCGCACCGACGTCCCCGTCACCGACACGACGTTCCGCGACGCGCACCAGTCCCTGCTCGCGACCCGCATGCGCACCCGCGACCTGCTCGCCGTCGCCGGCCACGTCTCGCGACTCACCCCGCAGCTGCTCTCGGTCGAGGCGTGGGGTGGCGCAACCTACGATGTCGCGCTGCGCTTCCTCAGCGAGGACCCGTGGGAGCGGCTGTCCCTGCTGCGCGAGGCGATGCCGAACATCCCGATCCAGATGCTCCTGCGCGGCCGCAACACCGTCGGCTACACCCCGTACCCGACGCGCGTGACCGACGCTTTCGTCACCGAGGCCGCCCGCAGCGGGCTCGACATCTTCCGCATCTTCGACTCGCTCAACGACGTCTCGCAGATGCGGCCGGCGGTCGAGGCGGTCCTCGCGACCGACACCGCCGTCGCCGAGGTCGCGCTCTGCTACACCGGCAACCTCTCGGACCCGGGCGAGCGGCTCTACACGCTCGACTACTACCTCCGCCTCGCCGAGGAGATCGTCGACACCGGCGCGCACGTCCTCGCCATCAAGGACATGGCCGGGCTGCTGCGGGCGCCCGCGGCGCGCACCCTCGTCACCGCACTCCGCGAACGCTTCGACCTGCCGGTGCACCTGCACACCCACGACACCGCGGGCGGCCAGATCGGCACCCTCCTCGCCGCGATCGACGCCGGCGTGGACGCGGTCGACGCGGCCTGCTCGGCGATGGCCGGCACGACGAGCCAGCCCTCGCTGTCGGCCCTCGTCGCCGCGACCGACGGCACGGAGCGCCCCACCGGTCTCGACATCGACAACGTCTTCGCGCTCGAGCCCTATTGGGAGGCCGTGCGACAGGTCTATGCCCCCTTCGAGTCCGGGCTGCCTTCCCCCACCGGGCGCGTCTACTTCCACGAGATCCCGGGTGGCCAGCTGTCGAACCTGCGCCAGCAAGCCATCGCCCTCGGGCTCGGCGACCGCTTCGAGGACATCGAGGACATGTATGCCGCGGCGAACCGCATCCTCGGCAACCTCGTCAAGGTGACCCCGAGCAGCAAAGTCGTCGGTGACCTCGCCCTCGCCCTCGTCGGCGCGGGCGCCGATCCGGCGGACTTCGAGCAGAACCCGACGAAGTACGACATCCCCGACTCGGTCATCGGCTTCCTCGAGGGCGAGCTCGGCGACCCGCCCGGCGGCTGGCCCGAGCCGTTCCGGTCCAAGGCGCTCGAGGGCCGCACCGGCAAACCCCGCGTCACCGACCTCACCTCCGAGCAGGAGGCCGCCCTCGAGTCGTCGCCGCGCGAGACGCTCAACGAGCTGCTCTTCCCCGGACCGACCAAGGACTTCCTCGCCGCCCGGGACCGGCACGGCGACCTCTCGGTCCTCGGGACGGTCGAGTTCCTCCACGGCCTCGAGCAGGGCCGCGAGTACGAGGTCGAGATCGAGGCCGGCAAGCGACTCCTCCTCGCCGTGACCTCCGTCGGCGACGCCGACGCCAAGGGCATGCGCACCGTGATGTGCACCCTCAATGGACAGTTCCGCCCCATCACCGTGCGCGACGAGAGCATCTCGGTCGACGTCAAGGCCGCCGAGAAGGCCGAGCCCGGCAACGCCAAGCAGGTCGCGGCACCCTTCGCGGGCGTCGTCACCCCGGTGGTGGCCGAGGGTGACGAGGTCGAGGCCGGTGCGGCCGTCGCGACGATCGAGGCGATGAAGATGGAGGCCAACATCACCGCCCCGTCGGCGGGCACCGTGGTCCGGTTGGCTATCGGCGACCACCAGCAGGTCGAGGGCGGAGATCTCATCCTCGTCCTGGAGTGACTCGCGCACGTCTGCGTGGCGGAGGGGTGGAATTGGCGAGTTGTTCACGCGGCGAGCCCGACCACCACAGGTGTCCCCAAGCGTCCAATTGGGTGAGTTCGGGACGGGCGGTGAGCGGACGGCATACCGCCCCGCCGTCCCCAAGCGTCCAATTGGGTGACTTCGGGACAGGAGGTGAGCGGACGGCATACCCGCACCGCATACCGCCGCGTTCAGCAAACTCCCAGTTCAGGGGCTTGACCGGCAGCGTCGGACGCGACATATGGTGGAGAAGCATCCTCGCGTCAAGACGTGGCGCCTTCCGGTTGCAGATTCCTATCCACGAGAAGGAGATGTGCCATGGGCATCGGAGACAAGATCGAGAACATCAAGGACGACGTCGTCGGCAAGGCCAAGGAGGCCACCGGCAAGGGCACCGACAACGAGCGCCTCGAGGCCGAGGGTGACATGCAGCAGCGCAAGTCGGACGTCAACCAGGCCGGCGAGAAGATCAAGGACGCCTTCAAGAACTGAGGCGGTCCCTCACCTCTCGCGAGGTGAGAGCCACGACGCCCCGTATGCCGTCCGGCATACGGGGCGTCGTCGCGTGCGAGGCGCCCGGCAGGGTCAGGAGAGGGCGTCGAGGAGGGACTTCGTGAAGGCGGGGATGTCGTCGGGGTTGCGGCTCGTGATGAGGTTGCCGTCGACGACGACCTCCTCGTCCTTCCACGTGCCGCCCGCGTTGCGGATGTCGGTCTGCAGGCTGGGCCAGGAGGCCAGGGTGCGGCCGTCGAGGACGCCGGCCTCGACGAGGGTCCACGGGGCGTGGCAGATGGCGGCGACGGGCTTGCCGGACTCGACGAACGCCTTGACGAACGCGACGGCGTCCTCGTCGGTGCGCAGGGCGTCGGGGTTGGCGACGCCGCCAGGGAGGACGAGGGCGTCGAAGTCGTCGACGCTGACGTCACCGACGACCTTGTCGACGGGCCGGGTCTCGGCCTTGTCGAGGTGGTCGAAGGTCTGGACCTCGCCGGACTCGGTGCTGAGCAGGGTCGGCTCGTGCCCCGCCTGCTTCACGCCGTCCCACGGCTCGGTGAGCTCGACGCGCTCGATGCCTTCGGTTGCGGTGAGGAATGCGATCTTGGCCATGCCTCCACGCCATCACGCCCTCCGGCGTCCAGCAACCCCCTGAACGCGAACCTCGTTCTCGTATGCCGGCCGGTTCCGTATGCCGGCCGCTCACCGTGGCGGTCCGCTCACCACGAGCGGCTGCTCACCACGACAGGCTGCTCACCAGGAGCCGCCGCCGCCTCCCCCGCCCCCACCACCGGAGAAGCCACCCCCGCCGGAGAACCCGCCGCCACCGAGGCCGGACCCCCCGGACGACCCGGGCGTCGAGACGAAGGTGCCCGCGGCCTGGGTCGAGAACGAGTCCATGCTCGAGGCGACGTTGCCGAAGTTCCAGCCGGTCATCGGCCCGACGTACCAGACCGGCGGCGCAATCGTCATGCCAGCGGCCTGCGCCGCCGCCGCGACCTCCTCGAAGACCGCGGCCCAGCGGTCGGCGAGCCCGAAGACGATGGCGTAGGGCAGGAACTTCGAGAAGATGTCCTGCGCCTCCTCCCACTTGATCTGGTTCGCCTCGGCCGTCGCGATGTACTGCTCGAAACCCTTGGCCTGGGCGTAGACCGCGCTGCCCTCGGCCGTGCGGGATGCCATCCGGTTGCCGAGCAGCCACACGATGACGCCCGCGACGACGAGTCCGATGCCGAGCACCCAGCCGTTGAGGACGAGTCCGCCACCACCGAGCGCGGCGAAGAACCCCGTGCCGAAGAACGCGATGACCGCACCGCCGACCATGAGCAGGATGCCCAGACCCTTCCACCCGGCGCGCTGGGTGTCGGGTGAGCGACGGAACCAGTGCCGCTGCACGGTCTCGGTGTAGAGCATCGACTGGACCTGTCGCAGCGTCGGGGCGAAGGTGTTCCTCAGGCTCGACAGCAGGCGCTTGTCCGAGGACCCGAAGACCCCACCGAGCAGCTCCGCCTCGTAGCCCGCGAGCGGCGCGGCGTCCGCGGGCGGCGTCGTGCGCTGCAGCATGAAGTCGTCCTTGCGGAAGGTGCCGCGGTCCTCGGGAGAGATGGTGAGATGCCCGCGCACCGCGAGGTCGATGAGGGTGGCGGTGACGTCGACGACGTCGGCCTTCTCGTCCATGATCGTGCCGACGAGGCCGGGCGCAACCCCCGGCGGTGGGGTGAACTGCACGGTCACCGTCGGAGCCCTCCCACGCACGACGGGGGCGCTCTCCCCCGCTCCGGGCGTGAGCCCCGGAGTCAGCCCCGCATACATCTCGTCGCGGCCGCGGTTCCACACGAGCAGGCCCATGAGCCCGCCCGCGAGGAGCGGGGCGAGGATGCCGCCGCCGGCGAGGGCATAGCCGAGGTACTGCGACTGGGTGTCCGAGAGCCGCGGTCCCGAGCCGAGGTCGCCGCCGTAGCCGCCGTCCCCACCGGAGCGCAGGTCCGGGGTGAGCTCACCGAACGCCGTCCGCGGCCACGAGACGACGATCGTCGCGCCCTGCCCCGGCTCGAGGTCGGGGACCTGGAAGGTCGACGTCGCCCCGGCGGTGCCGGTGCACGTCGTGTCCTCCATGAGACGGCCGTAGTAGCAGGCCACTTGGGTGGCCGGCACCGGGCCGGTCACCGTCGCCGTGACGTCGCGGTAGACGTACTCGTTCGAGGGGTCGACGTGGTTGTAGTAGAGCTCGGCCGTGCCGTCCCCGATGTCGTTGACGACGTTGGCCAGCCGATAGGACAGGACGTACTCCTGGAGGCCCTCGACGGTCTCGTCCGGGCTGCCGATGCGCACCTGCTTGTAGGCGCCGAAGTCGGAGATGTCGGTGTCGGTCGGCGCACCCGTCGGTGAACTCACCTCGACGTCGGACAGCTCGTAGTAGCGGTACTGGTCCTGCGACTCCTGGTACCCCGCCCGGACCTGGATCGTGCGGTAGATGCCGTGCCGGCCAGCACCCGCGGGGAAGTCCCAGGTGATCCGCTGGGTGACCTTCATCGACCCGTCGGCCTGCACGTCGTAGGTCACGTCGAACTTCGTCGCGTCGTCGTCCATCGGGACGAAGCCGGCGAGCGAGACCGGTTGTGCACGCACGCCAGCGGACGGCATACCGGTCGACGTCGTGGCACCCCACGCGAAGGAGGCCGGCAGCAGCACCGCCGCCACCGCCGCGAGGAACGCCAACCGGACTCGCAGCCGCAGCCGCCCCTGCCGACTCGAGCCCATGTGCCTATCCCCTCACTGCGCCGAGCGCGCGCTCGGCCTCTCGTCGGTCCTGTCGCTCACGCAGCGCGTGCCGCTTGTCGTACTCGCGCTTGCCCTTGGCGAGCGCGATCTCGACCTTGGCCCGGCCGTCCTTGAAGTACAGCTGCAGTGGCACGATCGTGTGCCCGCTCTCGCGGCTCTTGGAGGCCAGCTTGTCGAGCTCCTTGCGGTGCAGCAGGAGCTTGCGCTTGCGGCGCGGCGTGTGGTTGGTCCAGGTCCCCGAGACGTATTCGGGGATGTGCACGCCCTCGAGCCACAGCTCGTCACCGCTGAAGCTGGCCCAGCCGTCGACGAGGCTCGCCCGCCCCATGCGCAGCGCCTTGACCTCGGTGCCCATGAGCACGAGGCCGGCCTCGAACGTGTCCTCGATGAGGTAGTCGTGGCGGGCCTTCCTGTTGCTCGCCACGAGCTGACGCCCGTCGTCGTTCTTCTTCTTGGCACCCTTGGCCACCGCACTCACCTCCTGACATGTGCGAACACAGGCTACGTGAGCGTATGCCGTCCGCGCGCCGTGGTTTCCCGCGTGCCGGTGTGCGTGTCGCCCGCCGATGCGCGGCCTCCGCGCCGAGGGCGCGAGCGGAACGCGGGTCAGAGGTAGTTGCGCGGGTCGGTGAACTCGCCGTCCTCGTAGACCTCGAAGTGCTCGTGGCAGCCGGTGGAGTTGCCGGTCGTGCCCACGTAGCCGACAGTCTGGCCGCGCTTCACCCGGCCACCCCACACCTTGATGCTCTCCATGTGGTTGTAGGTCGTCGCGAGCGAGACACCACCCATGACACCGTGGTCGATGACGACCCGGTTGCCGTAGCCGCCGCGGTCACCGGACTCGATGACGACGCCGTCGGCGGCAGCCTTGAGCGGGGTCCCGCACGGGGCGGCGTAGTCGCGGCCGGAGTGCAGGCGCCACTCGCGGAAGATCGGGTGGAAGCGCATGCCGTACTCGGAGCTGATCCAGCCGACGGTGGTCGGGGGGCTGAGCGGCCCGCCACTGCTGCTCGACGCCGGCGGCTTGGACGACCCGCTGTCGCGGTTCTTGCGCGACGCCGCAGCGGCCGCTGCCGCGCGGGCGGCCGCTGCCGCCTTGGCCTTGCGGTTCGCCTCGGCCCTGATCTTCGCCCGGCGCAGGGCTTCCGCCGCGCGGGCCTTGATGACCGCGGAGAGTCGGGACTGCTCGGCCTGCATGCCGGCGAGCCTGGCCTTCTCGGCGGCCTGCTGCGACTGGACGGCGGCGGCCTGGGTGGTCTGCTGGGCGGCCAGCTGGTCGAGGGCCGCCTTGGCCGCGCTCGCCTTGTCGCGGGCGGCGTTCGCCGCGGCGAGAGTCGACTCGGCCTTGCGCTTGGCCCGCTCGGAGTCGGCCCGCAGCGCGGAGAGCCGGTCCTCCTGCGCGGTGAGGCTCGCGCGCGAGGTGGCCAGCTCCTCGATCGAGCGGCTCTGCAGGTCCATGACCGTGCCGATGAGGGCGATGCGGTCGGCGAACTGCTGCGGGCTCGTCGACGTCATCGCCATGTCGAGCTCACCGAAGCCCTGGTCCTGGTAGATCTGGGCGGCGAACTGGGCGACCTGCTCGCGGCTCCTGCTGATCTCGGTGGAGGTCGCCTTGAGCTCCTCCTGGGCCTTGGTCTCGTTGGCCTGGGCCACCTCGAGCTCCTGGGCGGCAACGGCGTTGGCGTTCTCAGCGCGCGCGGCGGCCGACTGCGCCTGACTCAGGGCGGCCTGGGCACCGGGCAGCTTGCCCTGCGTGGTCTTGAGCGCGGTGTAGGCGGCCGCGAGCTGGGCGTTGGTCTCGTGCAGGTCCTCCTTGAGCTGCTCGACCTGCGCGTCCACCTTCTTCTTCTGCTTGCTGGGGTCCGGGTCGGCGCTCTGCACGGCGGACGTCGGGGCCACGACGGCAAGGGACAGGAGCATCGCTGCCGACACACCGGCATACCGGCGGGCAGCAGTGTGTCGGGGCGCAGGGGTTCGCCACATGATCACCATTGGTAACACGAGTCACGCCGAAATGGAACCTTTGCGCCCACGCGGGTTGCCTGTGAATCGGTGACCGGTCCGGGTGGCGTGGGTCAGCCACGGCGGCGCGCGGCCGGCATACGGCCCTAGACGCGCAGGTAGCGCCGGAGCGTGAACAGGCTGGTCAGGACCGCGATGACGATGACTCCTCCGACGAGCCAGGGCGTCAGGGCCCAGACATCGCCGGACCCGATGAGGGCGCTGCTGAGGACGGTGTTGAAGCCGCGGTTGAAGATGAACCGCAGACCGAGCCAGAGGAGGAAGATCGCGAGGGCGACACCGAGGGTGGCGACGACGAGCATCTCGAGGATGAACGGCATCCGGATCGTCGCGTTCGAGGCGCCGACGAGCCGCATGATGCCGATCTCGCGGCGTCTGATGAAGGCGGCCTGCCGGATCGTCGTCGCCATGAGCAATGTCGCGCAGACCACCATGAGGGCGGCGAGCGCCACGGAGAACGCGGTGATCCAGTTGATGATCTTGAAGAACCGTTCGAGCACCTGCTCCTGGTCCTGGACGCTCGCGACCCCGGGTGCCGCCTCGAACTGGCTCGTGACGATGGGGAACTTCGACGGATCGTCGAGCTGGACGCGGAAGCTCTGCGGGATGTCGCCGACCCGCACGTTGCCGGTGACGGGGCTGTTGCGGAACTGCTCCTTGAAGCGGTCGTAGGCCTGCTGCTCGGTCTCGTGGAAGACCTCCTTGACCTCCGGCATCGCTTTGAGCTGGGTCCGGATGGCCTGCTGTTCGGCGTCGGTGGCGGCCTTGCCCTGACAGTTCGGGGCGGTGGCCTTGTCGTTGCAGAGGTAGATCGAGACCTGGATGCGGTCGTACCAGTAGCCCTTCATCGTGTCGGCCTGGCGCTGGGCGAGCAGGCCCATGCCGAGCAGGAACATCGACACCATCGTCACGAGGACGACGGACAGCGCCATCGAAAGGTTGCGCCGCAGACCCGACCACACCTCACCGGCGATGAACCGTGCCCTCATCGGCCCTCCTCCCCTCGGGAGCCGAGCCGTCGGAACAGGGCGAACCGGGAAGCGCTCGCTCCGGGGCCGCGCGAGTCGTCGTCCTCGTCGCTCTCACCGAACCGGACCGCGTCCGGGCCCGCGGCGAGGTCCTCGTCGAGGTCGACCGGGCGCTCACCGTCGGCGACGGGCGGACCCACCGGACCCGGCTTCTCGGGGCTGGTGAACTGCTCGGTGGCGAGGTAGGTGCCCTCCTGCTCGTCGCGCACGAGCGTGCCCTCGTCGAGCTGGACGACGCGGCGGCGCAGGTCGTTGACGATGTGCGCGTCGTGCGTGGCCATGACGACGGTCGTGCCGGCGCGGTTGATGCGGTCGAGCAGGTGGACGATCTCGATGCTGATCGCCGGGTCGAGGTTGCCGGTCGGCTCGTCGCAGAGCAGGATCTGCGGCTTGTTGACGACCGCGCGGGCGATGGCGACGCGCTGCTGCTCACCACCGGAAAGCTGGTGCGGCAGGCGCTTGCCCTTGCCCTCGAGCCCGACCATGTCAAGGGTCTCGGGGACGAGCTGGCGGATCGCGGACGAGGACTTGCCGATGACCTGGAGCGCGAAGGCGACGTTCTGGTCGACGGTCTTGCCCGGCAGGAGCCGGAAGTCCTGGAAGACCGCGCCGATCTCACGGCGCAGCCGCGGGACCTTGCGCGTCGAGAGGGTGCCGAGGTCCTGTCCGGCGACGAACACGGTGCCCGACGTGGCCTGCTCTTCGCGCAGGGCGAGGCGCAGCATGGTCGACTTGCCGGACCCGGACGGTCCGACGATGAAGACGAACTCGCCGCGCTCGATGTTGAGGCTGACGTCGTTGAGCGCCGGCCGGGTCGATCGGGGATAGACCTTGGTGACGGTGTCGAAGCGGATCATGCGCGGGGTCGGGCCTTCGGGCTCGGGGGCGGATGCCCGACGAGCATAGGTTCCGCGGCTGTGCGGTTGTCGGAGGTTCGGTGGACGGCGCGCCCGGTGGGCCCTCCCCTTCCCTCGCTGGCGCCGCGGACCGGCGGACGTGCAATGCCGACCTCCCACGCCGACTCGGCGGTCCGGTGAGCACGCCGAGCCCCGGCGTGCGCCCCTATTGCATGTCCGTCGGTTCGCCGGGGGGCCATCGACACGACCCAACCGGTCGGTCAGTCGAGGAGGAGTCGCAAAGTGGCGGTCACGAGGTCGGCCGCCGCTCGAGCGTCGCCCAACGGCAGGTATGCCGCGTCGGTCACGTCGTCGGGGAACCACCGGGACCACACGCGGTCCTCGATGGGGTCGCCTCCGGGCGCGCGCCAGCCGAGCGCCTCGACCTGCTGCTCCTCGAGCTCGGCGAAGAGGAAGTCCCCGCCGAAGGACTCGCTGCCGACGAGCTCGGCGATCGCGTGGTCCTCGTCCCGGCGCACCCGAACCCACGGGCTCGTGTCCTCGTGCCGGGCGGGGACGAGGCCGAAGAAGCCGGAAGCGCGCACCTCGTGCGGCCGAGTGACGGACGGGACCGAGATGACGACATCCTCCTCCGGGCCGAGGGCCCGGATCCGGTGGGCGAGGTCACGCGACCACGCACCCCAGTCCGCAGGCCCCTCGGCCGGCAGCTCCACGGCATACGTCATGAATTGCCTCGCTCGGGTGGAACGCCGACGCGTTCCGCGACGGCCTGGGCGAAGCGGTAGTGCCGCATGATCGGGTTGTCCTCGGGCCCGGAGTCACGACCCCCGTCACCTTGAAGGGCCTCGCCGGCCCTCTCGGGGAGGTCGTAGTCGAGACGTAACGCGGGCGGAGGCCCCGGAAGGATCGTGGCCTCGTCTCCCGCGACCTCGGCTGCCTCGGTCACGGCCATCCCCAGCAGCGTCTCGGCCGTGATCATGAGGTGCGGCACGACCGGCCCGGTGAGCCTCGGGGGGACATAGCGTCCACCCACGGCGCGGTGGTAGCCGACCATGAGGTAGCGGGCGCCCAGTCGCACGGCGAGACCGGCCAGCCGCTCTCTGTGCTCGTGGGTGAGTGGGCGCTCGAGAGCGGCCTCGATGTCGACGCGTTCCAGGATGCCGACCGGCTCGGGCGTGATGCGAACCACCGCCTCTGCGCGAGGCGCGACCACGACGAAGGTCGTCCCTTCGGGGGACGCCGCACGCGCCGACTCGGTGATCCAGTCCGGGGAGAAAGCCTCGCTCGTCGGCTCGACCACTCCGCAGGAGAGCGGGTGGTCGAGCTCCAGGGTCTCGAGCACTTCCGCGACCACTCCCCCGACCGTGAGGTCGCCGGTCATGGGATGGAGCACCTCGAGGGTGAGGGTGAGCGTGAACAGATCGACGTCGGGCTGGGGCGTGAAGTCGGGGTGCAGGTCCTCACCGAGCTCGTAGGTCCGACCGGTCCATGCGACCCGCCGGCCACCGAAGCCGTCGTAGGGACCCTTGCCGCCGTCGACGATCCACCGCGTCCCGGTCTCCGCGAGCAGGCTGGCCGTCGCGTGCGTCAGCGCAGTATGCGGCGGTGTGACGACGAAACCCTGCCGCCCTGCGGTCAGTGCCTCGGTGATGAACGCCACCAGCCATGGCGACTTGGCGACGACACGCCGCTGCTGCACGAGGACATGCGCCTCGGGCGTCGCGACGTCGGCGACGCCCGGTTCCGTGGTCACGACTCGTCCTCCTCGACCTGCAACGCCGAGTCGGTCGATGGGTCGACCGGCTGATCACGCGTGTCGGAGCCGGCGAGGTCGAGGGCGTTGCCGTCGAGCTGCCGGGCCAGCGCTTCGGCGAGCCTTGGCGCCGCATCGGAGCGGGTCGCGGCATGCGCTGTCACCTCGACCCACCACCGGGCGTCGTCGGAGGCGGAGTCGTCAAGCCACGAACACAGGCGTACTCGTTCGAGGGAGGAGGCAAGTCGCTGTGGGACGCCGATGTGCAGAGTGTGACTGCCCGTCGAGCCTTTCAGAGTCAAGTGGGTGAGAGCGGAAGCAGAGAGCGTCAGCTCGGGGTGCGCGAGGCCGGCGGCGAGCACGACGTCCTCGAAGCGCGGCTCGCGCGGGGACAGGACGACCCAGTCGGTGGACATGGCCACATCCTGACAGCACGGCGAACAGGAGTCGTCAACGTCGGCACCCGGTTGCGTATGTCGGCGGCTTGGGTTTCCATGGGGAGGCAGTGTTCACGCCCCCGGGGGACCGTCGGGCCAGACGAGTTGGAGTGATCATGAAGTTCGACATGGGGTCTTCGACCCTGAGCACCCTGTCTTCGGGAACCGAGGGTTCGCATCAGGACCTCGGCTCTCTCGTGCTGCGCCTCGTGGCCGCCGCCGAGCCGCTGGAGGGCAAGTTCAACGGCGCTGGCCGCGCTGCCTTCGATGCCTTCAAGGCGCGCTCGGACGAGGTCGCGGCTGACCTCAACACCTCCTTGGGGGCGATCCTTCAGGGCCAGGGCGGCATGGACGTCGCCTTCCAGACCGGGGACCAGGAGGCGAGCGACAACGCCATGCGCGCTCAAGGTTCCGCCAACTTCGACGGCGCGCGCTTCGGCGCCCGCGCCTGAACGGGGGAAAGACCATGGGAACCACGGACCGCATCAGCTTCGACACCGGCGCCTCCGCAGGCGTCCAGGGCGACATCGGCACTCTCATCGGCCAGATCGAGTCGGTGATGGGCCAGCGCGACGCGCAGGTCGCTGCCGCGATGTCCGACTTCCAGGCTGACGGCGTCTCGGAGGAGTACCAGGCCGTCGAGCTGCGCTGGAAGAACGCAGCGTCCGAGGTGCGCAACATCATCGCCCTCGTAAAGTCGACGCTTGCCGAGAACGACTCGACCGCGAGCAGCGCTCAGGCCCGCGCCCGTGCCGCTGTCCAGAACATCGGCTGACCACGCGCGCGAGATGCTTGGGTCGCGTCGTCAGCTGACGCGACTGGGAGGGGACACACATGACGAGTTGGGACATCGACTACCCCGCGACAATGGGCGTCGCCATGCGCACGAGCGAGTCGGTGCAGGGATATGAGGCGGTCGTGCGTGAGATCGAGGCTGCCATGGCTGAGGGTCTTGCACCCGTACTACCGAACAGCCCTGCAGTCGTCCATGCCCTGGCTGCCTTCTCGGACGAGGTCATGAGTCCGGCTCTCACCACGGTCATCGGCCACTCGGCGTCAGCGGTGCGCGGCACCGCGGACGCGGCCAATGCCTACCTTCAGGGCGACCTCGAGATGGCGGCGACCTCCCAAACGGCAGCTACGCAGGTGACGTATCCCGACGCGCCCGGCGGGCAGGGGCGCTGAGGTGGCGCTCAGTGCTGCCGGGCTCCCGGCGATCGATGATGCCCAGGCGGTGCGTGCCGGGGCTGAGAGCTACCTGTCGAGTGTTGCCGGTCTGCTCATCCGTGCACGTGACATTCGTGCCGGGTGGCAGGCGCTCGGTGCGTCGTACCAGGCGCCAGAGGCCAGCCTGGTGCTGCGCGCGATGGACCGGCCAGAGCAGGTTGCCGATGGCGTGCACACCCAGGTGTTGGGTGTGCGCAAGGCGCTGGACTCCTACGCCGACCGGTTGACCGAGCTGAAGGCCCGGCGGGACCAGCTCGCTGCTGACATTGCGACGTACCAGGCGGATGTGGCGCGCGACGATGCCGAGGTCACGTTGAGCGATCTCGATGCTGACTTCTGGAAGCTGCGGCGGGAGAACGCGCTCGAGGCTCGGATCGAGCAGCTGGCGGCGGATCGGGATGCTGCGTACGTCGAGTGCGGCAACGCGATCCGGGCGTTGTTCAGTGATGTCCGGTACAGCGTGCAGGGCCAGACCTCGGTGAACGACCCGTACCAGTTCGGGATGACTGCGGACGGGTATGCCGAGCTGGCCGCCAGCGGGGACGCGCCATGGGGTTTTCCGTCGACGTGGAAGACGACCAACCCCCTCTTGGGTGGCTACCAAGCCTTGAACGCGATCACCGTCGGCACGGTGCAGACCATTGGTCAGCTGGGCGGGAACATGCTGGGCCTCAACGGTGAGGGTGCGTTCGACGCGACTTGGTCAGGTCTGTGGCAGCTCACCCAAGACGTCGCGGTGTTCTCCTCCCCCGCTCTGATTCTTGCTGGGTACCAGAGCGACGCCAAGGCCATGAACGAGTCCGCGCAGCGTCTCAAGAGCGTCGCCGGGTCGATAATCGGGTGGGGCAAGTACGACGCCTCACCGTGGGCCACCGGTGGTCAGGTCGGCACCGACATTCTCCTGACTGCGGTCGGTGGTGCCGGCGTGGTCAAGGCCGGCGCGACCGGTATGGCCCGGGGTGCGTCGGTGATCAACAAGCTCTCCGACATCGGAACCCTCGGCAAAGCGGTCGACCTCGCCGGCGCCGCCAGGGTCATGCAGACCGGCTCGCTCAAGGCCCTCGACGGCCTCGAGAAGCTGCAGATGGCCAAACGCACCCAGCTCGGCGCCCTGCAGACGTTCACCACCAACACCTCGGTGCGGATCACCGACACGGCGACCCAGACCGCGCACCACCTCAAGCGCAGCGCCACGGATGCGGTGCACCGGTTCACCGACACGTTCCGGCCGCCACCGGTGGCGGTTGCCGGCATCGGCGACCTCGGCGACATCGCCCGCGCTGGCCGGGCCTCGGACCCAGTCGTGGACTCGCGAGTGGTGTTGCGCGAAACCGACCCAGTCGACCCGCGCGCCCGGACCGCCGCTGATGGCAGTACCTACATTGAGGGCGGCAAGGGCGACCCACGCCACACCGACACCCCACGAGAGTGGGCCGGCAGCAAGCGCACCGGCGCTTTGGGGGGCCCACCGGCAGGTCGCGGCGACCTTGTGGCGCTCGAGGACATCCGCCCGGACCTGGCACCCAAGGCCCACCGCGCCTTCGGGCAGGACCCACTCACCGGTGAGCGCACGGTGTTGCCCGAGGAGCTGTGGGGCAAGACGGTCCGGATCGAGGAACGCGGCGCGACGTACTACATCAATGACGAGGGCGTGGTCGACTACGTCGACATCGACCGCGCTGCTAATCCACGTACGCAGCGCGCGGACCTGAACTCGCCCATGCCGGGGGTGACCTACCGGGTCAACGGCAACGTCACCTTCACCACCGACAAGTACGCCCGCACCATCCACACCCACGTTGAAGGCGCCACGTATGAGGCGGCGAAGATCACCCGCAACACTGCAGGGCAGGCCGCGGTGCGCGGTGAGGTCGACGGTGAGAAGTACGATGCCGGGCACCTGTTGGCGCACGCGATGGACCCCATCCCTGAGAAGATCAACCTCGTCAAGCAACACCCCAGCGTCAACCGCAACGGCCCCCGCTGGCAGTCGATCTACCAGTTCGAGCTCGATGTGCGCCGGCAGAGGAAGATCGACCCCAGCGCGTACATCGTCTACGACATGACCGTCACGCACGGCCGCCGCCCGACCAGCCTCCTCAACCCCTGGGAAGTCCCACCACGACGCTTCCGTTTGAGCGCGACCGCGGTCGACCCCGTCACCGGAGCAAGGGAGAAGTTCATCAAGGACGAGGAATTTCCGAACACCGCGACAGCGGACCTAGCCACCTCATGATCCAGGTGTCGGCGGAGGAGCTGGTGTCGTGGGTGCGGCTTCGGGATCGGGAGTACGCCCGGGAGCAGGTGGAGGAGCTCTTCGGGTATCTGTCTGCGTGGGGCAACGGTGATCACGAGAGCCGGGAACGCACGCTGATGAAGACCTGGGTCGGTGGCCGGGCAAATTCGTGGTCGATGCTTGATGGTGAGTACTTCGACAACGGGGCTCTCGAGGACGAGGGGGATTTCGAGACGTCGTATGACGAACGGCGGGCCAGCGACGCTGCCTCTGAGCTGCGTGAGTTGTCGTGGCGGGAGGGGGTGGGGGCGTGGATGACCGGACGGTTCACCATCACCCCCGAGGGTGAGCAGGTCATCGAGGTTGACTTCGACAACCCGCCACCGGTCCGGCCGACGGACTACTCCGACGATCTCGGGTACGGCGGCTACGGGTACGCCATCGAGCTGCGGATGTTTCCTCGCCCACCTGAGCATGTCCCGGACTGGATGAAGGACCAGCTCGTCAAGATCCACGCGTGGGACCCGGTCGCCGATGTGTTGACGGTGGACAAGGACGGCACCCCCAACGGTGACGGCGTCACCGGCTCGTGGCCCACCCCGCAGCGCGGGGTCGATCCAGGCGAGTTCGCGGACGCGATCGCGGCGTGGGAGGCTCTCGCGACCAAGTGGCCGCAGTTCGTGGCCCCGCTCGGCCCGGCCACGATCCTGAAGTCGGGCAAGGTCCGCCGCGGCGGCCGCAAGGCCCTCGACGAGCTGGAGTACCCACCAGCGTGGCGTGACGTGATCACCACGTTCACCGGGGTGCAGATCGACACCGGCGGCACCGGCTTCCGGGTCGACCTGCTCGCCCGCGACACCGACAACAGTGCCCTGCCCGCGATCTGGCACCTCGGCCCGCGCCGCTCCCACCAGCCCGTGCACACCGACGGCCGCTACTCACTCACCGTGCTCATCGACCCCGACACCGGCCTACCCGGCGCCGTCCTCGGCGCCGGAGAAGCGGGCCGGTTCATGCACGCCGGTGCCAGCCTTCCCGAGTTCCTCACCAACCTCGCCACAGCGGTCGATGCCGCGTTCACCCGAGCCGTCCGCGCCGTGACCGGTCCCCCGATCGTGCCCGCCAGCGACGACGCAGAATCACCAGTGCAGCCGGTGAAGGTCTCCCGCCGCGACCGCGCCACCTTCCTCGAGAACGCGGACGTCCTCAACGCTCCCCTGATCGCATCCGTCCTGGGCTACGACCCCGACCAGCCAGACCACGAACCCACCCCGCGAGGGCAGGCCGACCCCGACGACCAGCCACTCCAGGCCGCCCTGAGCGCGACTCCCGACGCCACGGCATACCTCGACCACCGCCACGCCCCCATCGGGCACGCGACCGAAATGCCCGGCTCCACCGACGTCCTGCACCCCCACTACGGCGGACTCATCCTCACCCTCACCCCCGGCACGACCCGCTAGTAAGGTGAGGCCCTGACCACGGCGACCGAGCACACGGCGCGCACCCGGGCACGGCGTAGCCGTCACCCGCACCTTCCGCTGAAGGGAAACTGAGCCATGGAATCGGAATCTGCATCAGCCGGGCGTATCCCCACCGTGGCCGAACTGGCCATCGCTCGGGGTCAGCAAGGGAAGCTGAGCCCAGCCACCACGCTCTGGACACTGGCAGCGTCGGAACTGTGGATCGCCTCTGATGACGAGCCACAGGGCAACCAACTCCCCACGTCACCACTGATCGTCGCGGCAGAAGGTCGCGACGTCCAACTCCTTGCGGTCTTCACGGACCCAGGAGTCATGGCCCCGATGCTCGGGCAGCGGGTGGCAGTGCGGGTGCCCGGTCTCGAACTCATGCGCCGGATGCCCCCGGGAGCGGGCATGGTCATCAACCCCGGCCATCCCGTGGGCATGGAGCTGCCGGCCGAGACCATCTCCCAGTTCGTCGCGGACGTGACCAGTCCCCTCGCATAGGCATCACTCCGAGCCGCCACCGGATGCGTCCGACTCTCGGCAATGCACCGTCTGCACGACCGTGACTGGCGCTCCGGTGCGGACCAGCTGGGCCCGACCCACCGGCAGTGCCCGAGGCCGCACCGACCCCAACAGCTGCCCTTCGGCCCGGTCGCCGCTGAACAGCAGCCCTGTGCCTCCCGCCTCGCGGACGGCGGACATGACCGGATCGAAGACACCCCGCGAGGCACCCGCCGTGCGCCGTGTCAACACCACCGAGAGACCGAGCTCGTGGCCCATGGCGATGAACGGCAGGAGTGGTGCCAACGGCGCGTTCCCCCCGGCAGTGAGCACGTCGTAGTCGTCGACCAGCAGCACGATGTTCGGCCCCTCCTGCGCGGACGCACTCTCACTCGCCGCCGCAACCCGCTTCTCCAGCTCGGGCACGATGGCGGCCACCAGACGTGACGCGAGAGCCGCACTGCTGGCATACCCTCCGAGGTACTCGTCTGGAACGACGTCGACCATGGTGCGCCGAGGGTCGACCACCGCGATCACGAGCTCGTCCTCGGACAACTGCGCCACGAGAGTGGAGGCGAGCAGACGCAGCAGGTTCGTGCGACCCGTGCCGGGGTCACCAATGGCGAGGAGGTGCCGGTCCGCCCCCAGGAGGTCGAGTGTCACCGAAGCGAGGTCAGCCTCGCTGAGACCCAAGGGCACGAGACCCGACCGCGCTGGCTGCTCCACCAGATCGGGCGTCACCTCATGCGGCAGGAGGCGGACGGGAGCCGCCCTCTCAGGCGCATGCGCCGAGACCGAGCTGACGAGCTGACGCAGAGCCGCAGCGACGTCGTCGCTCGAAGCCACGCCGTCGATGCGTGGCAGAGCGACGTGAGCGAAGAGACCGCCGGCAACGATGGCACGACCCGGACGCTCGGCCGAGATCGTCTCGGAAACCTTGCGGCCGTGAGCCGACTCCCCCGGGTCAGCGAGGCGCAGTTCCACCCGGTTGCCGAAGAACGACTGCATCGCCAGCCGAACCTCGTTCCAGCGGGTCGCCGTGGCAACGACGTGCACGCCGAAACCCGAGGCGCGCCGCACCAGGTTCGCCACCGAGTCCTCCAACGAGTCGAACTCACTCGACAGCTGCCCAAACCCATCGATGACGAGCACGACCTCGGCCAGGCTGGTCGACATCAGCTCCGGTCGATCGCCCTGTGCAGCCAGCTGTCTGAGCCCATCCATGGAGTCGACACCGTGCCGTTGCATCAGCTGCTCACGTTCGGCGACAAGGTTCTGCACCTCCTCCACGGTCCGCCGGACGACATCACGGTCTGTCCGGGATCCGACCCCGGACACGATCGGCAGCTCGGCCAGCCCATGCAGGTTGGCGCCGAGCAGATCCAGGCCATAGACGACGAACTCCGCCGGTCCGCGCGTCAGCGCAAGAGACGTGATGAACGTGCGCAAGAACGTGGTCTTGCCAGAGCCGGGGGCCCCCAGCACGAGGACGTGACCACCGGCAGCGCCGAGATCGACGATCCACGGCATCTGCCGCTGTGCAGCGGGATCGTCCACGCGGCCCACGAGGACCCGCAATCCACCAGGAGCGCGGGCACGCAGACCGTCCCGAGTCGGCTCCACATGCCCCAGGACCGAGTCGAGAGTGAGGACGTCCGGCAACGGCGGCAGCCAGACCGGTGCCGTGATCCGGGGACGGTCCCTGAGCCGGTCGACGATGGTGCTCAGCACCGTGGGGCCGTCCGGTCGCGGCGCCTCCACCCGGGTCGATCGCACAGGCTCCCCCTCATCGGTGACCTCAACGGCATACCGAGGAAGGCGAAGAGGCCGGGGCAGATCCACCGGCACCTCCTCGGCGGGCATCACGCTGGGCAGCTCACCGGAGACGAACCCCGCGCGGAAGCGGGCATACGTCGTCGTGTCGACCTTGAGGTACGCGTAGCCCGGGACCGGCGGCAGCGCGAACGCGTCGGGAGTATCGAGCACCGAGCGACTCTCGGCCTCGGACAGCGTGCGCATGCCGATCCGGTAGGAGAGGTAGGTGTCGAGGCCACGCAGCTTGCCGCCCTCGATGCGCTGGCTCGACAACAGCAAGTGCACCCCGATCGACCGGCCGATGCGTCCGATCGACAGGAAGAGCTCGATGAAGTCCGGCCGAGCTGTAAGCAGCTCCCCGAACTCGTCGATGACGACGACGAGATGGGGCAACGGCTCCAGACCGTCCTCCGGTGCGCTCTCGCGGCGGGTCCGGTATGCCGTGATGTCGGGGAGGTTGCCCGCGTCACGGAGCACCTTCTGTCGCCGCTGCACCTCTCCGTTGAGGCTGGTGTAGACGCGCTCGACGAGGCTGACGTCGTCGGAGAGGTTCGTGATCACACCACTGACCTGAGGCGCCTGCTCGAAGGGTGCGAAGGAGGCGCCGCCCTTGTAGTCGACGAGCACCATGTTGAGATCCTCCGGGCCATGGGTCGCGAGCAGCCCGAGGATGAGCGTGCGCAGCAGCTCGCTCTTCCCGGAGCCCGTGGCGCCGACGCACAGACCGTGCGGGCCCATGCCGAACTGTGCCGCCTCCTTCAGGTCGAGCATCACCGGGTTGCCGGCATCGTCGATGCCGATCGGGACGCGGAGGAACGTCGTCGCCGACCGCTTGCCCCAGGTCTCCTCAGGGTCGTAGTGCACTGGGTCGGGCACGCCCATGAGGTCGGTGAACTTCAGCGAGCGTCGTCCAGCGTCGTGTTCGAGCGAGTCCGCTGACAGCCTGAGCGGCGCGAGCTCACGCGCCAGCGCTTCGGCTTCGGCTTCGCTAAAGGGGTCGAGGACGCCACGCCCCGCCTCGGCCCCACTCCCTACAGTGACCGGCTCGAGTCGAAAGCGCGAGCCGGACTCCTGCCGGATGCGGAGGTCGACGGATTCGGGTTCGTCCACCTGGCGCGCGACGAGATGGACCGTGGTGATGCCGAGATCGGCAAGGCTGAGTTCGGGGTCCTGGCTCGACAGCTCCGACGACGGAGAGCCATGTTCGTCGATGACGGCGAGGTAGCGAGCATGTCTGGTCGGGTCCCCCGCTGCCGTGAGGTTGCGGCGGCCCTCGGCTGCCGTGTTAGCCCGCCGGTCGAGCTCGGGTGCCCAGGCGCGGTGCAGTTCTGCGGTGTCACGATAGAAGCGCCGGACCGGTCCTGACGCCGTGGGGCGGCTTTGATCCGCCAGATGGGGCAGCCACTGCGCCCAGTCCCACTCATCACGCCGGTCCTCACCTGTCACGACGGCGAGGAGCGCGTCCTCGGGCGCTGCCCGCGTGCAGACCATGGAGACGAGCGCTCGTGCGGCCTGCTTCACAAAGTCCCGGTCGCCGACGACGGACACCACGCCGACATTTGCGAGGGGAACGGTGACCGGCATGTCGTCGCTGCGGCCGAAGCGGCGCTGCACGTTGTCGAGCTCCGCGGTCATGAAGTCGTCGGTGTCGGCCAGAGGGCTGTCCTCTCCCCCGAGTGCGAAGCGGCGTGTCGCAATCAGACCCGAACCCACCCGAGTCACGAGGAAGTCTGGGTCGCCTCGCCGCTGCTCCCAGAGCCGTTGAGCCGTCCGAGTCAGTTCAAGCAGCCCTGCAGCCTGCGGGTGCAGCTCACGCGCGGTGGACCTGAGATTGGACTCGGCCTCGGCAAGGGTCGAGCGGCTGTTCTCGAGGTAGGCCAAGTACCGGTCCCGTTGAAGGCGGCGAGCCCGCACCGTCTTCCCCCGCTGGCTGAACATCATCACCACTGAGGCGAGGATGGTGACCACCATCATCAGAGCGCCCACGGCCGCGAGACTCGAGCCCCGGAACAGCATCATGACCGTCATGGACGCGCCAGCGCCGAGCAACGGCACGAGCATGAGCAGGCTGCGTGCCCCGCTGTCGCCTTCCGGGAGCGCGGGGGGCCGCTCCACCGGGTAGTCGGCGAGCGCCGACACCGGTTGGCTGCTACGAGCCGGTCGATGAACGAGCCGGGTGGTCATGGCGCCTTGTGCCCTGCGGGCTCGTCGACCGCCGCCAACACGTCGGTCAGGGCCGCGGCAGCCAGCTCAGCGAGAAAGACCCGAGTGCGTTCCGCCATGAGACGATGCACAACACGAGCCCCGGCTCGCAGGTGCGCGTCATGAGGTAGGACGGAGACAGGCACATCGAAATCGGCCAGCGCCTCGGTCTCCCGACGGGCCTGGACCGTGCGGTCCCGGTCTCGGTCGACGAGTACGACGCGGACGTGCTCCGGGCGCCCGGCAGCGGTCCAGTACTCGAGGAGGCTGCGTGCCGAGCTGGCACCCTGAATTCCGAGAGGCGCAACGAGGAGCACGCCGTGTGGTTGCCCCGCGCGTGGAGGCTGAGCCGTGGCTCGTCCACCATCGACCAAGGTGACCGGGAAGATTCGACTCATGGTCCGCATGAGCAGGTCGAGCTCGACGTCGCCCTTGGACCCCGCCGTCACCGCCGACACACGCCCGTCCACGTCGGCGAAGACCGAGACGGACTGCTCCGGATCCGCGGCTGAGGTGAGCCGGGCCAGCACATCCGTGGCCGCGAGGTCAGGTGCCACCCCGAGGCGAGAGGCAATGGACCCCAGGTCAGTATCCAGCGAGGCGACGCCGACCCGGTCCTGACGCAGGGCTGCGAACGTGCGGGCCAGGGCCACGGTCGTCGTCGTCGTCCCGGCACCCCCTCGTGCTCCAACGACGAGAAGCCGTCGCCCCGTCGAGACCGGGCGGTGGGCTTGCTCGCCGGCCTCGGCGAGTCGGCGCGGCAGGTCGTTGCCGACGAAGGCTCGCCCCGTCTCGGCCAGCAGTCGCTTCCCGCCGTTCTGTGCAGGTCTCATCGACAGGGCTCGGTACAGGGTGTGGGTCGTGGCCGGATGCGGGATGCCGTGAGCGCCAGACTCAACCGACCCTGTCGCGCGGGCCTGCTCGTCGTCTCGCGTGGCGGCGAACGATGGCTGGGTCACGTGGTCTGCGACGGGGTTCTGGAGACGCTGCATCATCGCGTCCTGCCACGCTCCGGGATCGCGCTGGGAAACGCCGGACGGGGACGTGTCGTCAGTCATCAGAAAGTCTCCAGGAGGTCGCGGTAGACGCCGAAGGCACCGATCACGAGCGGGATGGATGCCACCACGCAGACTGCCTCGGCACGGGCGTTGAGCTGACGCAGCAGAGCCTTGTTGTAGTCCGACAACCGGAGCATGGGCGTGACGAGGACGACCAGCCCAATGGCGACTGCGCCGAGCGCCAGGAGCCCCCGGTGCTCAAGGTTGAACTCCACGGCCCCTGCTGCCGCACCGGCCAGCGAAGCGACGCTGGCGCCCCACATGGCGAGCCTCTCGGCGGCCAGGGGGAAGAGTCGCGCCCGCAGTGACCAGGCCACGATCGAGACCACGAACACACCGGCCAGCCATGCGTCGGCGAGCCCGTGTCGGCCGAGCGTCCACCCGGCCATACCGAAGAACGCGCTGCTGACAGCGACGGCAGCCGCCAGCGTCCAGTGCGCCGCAGCGACGGCTGCACCGGCGTCACCGCGGGGCACATCAGCGTCGCCCGCGACCATGGCGTCAAGCCGAAAGATCTCAGCGGAGTTGAGCGCCAGCCGCGGCAGGGTGCCCACGACGAAGGTGACGACGACTGCCAGGACGGCTCCAGTTCGGGCGTTGTCGCCAGTGAGGAGCCACACTCCCCACCACAGTCCTGCGAGCGCCAATCCCAGGATGGCTGCCGTCACGGCGGCCCTCAGTTGTCGGGTGAACACACCGAGCACGAGGAGCACGAGTGCGAGGAGCACGACGACCCTGACGGCACGCACCACGCCTGAGTCCCCGTCGGCCAGCGCGACGAAGGGAACGAAACTGACACCGCCGAGGGCGATCGGGCCGGCCGCAGCAACAGGGTCGCTGCCGCGCCCGACGAGGGCAGCGAGAAGCAACAGTCCCACCGCGGACCCTGCGAGCGCCCACACCGCGCGGTCAGGAGCCAACGTGAGGGACCACTGCAGCAGCCCCGCGACGACGGCGGCCGTGCCGATGAGACCAACGACGGCGCGTTTCGCCGACCCCTCCCAACGTCCAGGCACGTCGGACGACTCCACCGTCTCGGCGAGGTCGTGGACGAGCGGCTCGGGCGGCATCTCGCCGGTGGTGGTCAGCCGGAGGATGGTGCCGTCCAGCACGCCAGCACTCGCGAGCGACTCCGCTGGGGCGATGACACGACCCTCCAGCGTCGCGAGTACGAACCTGCGCCCCTCCGTGCCCTCCGAGGGGTCGACCAGCTCGAGGATCCTGGGCACAAGCAGAGCCGTGGGCTGATCGGCGGGGAGGACGACATCGGCGCGCTGGCTGGCTCCGTGCACCGTGAGGCGGACGTACCCCGTCGCGGACTCCGAGCCCGCTGAAGTGAGGCTGGCAGTCATCGATCGGCCACCACCCTGTGGTCGGAGCTCGCAGACCCAGGAGTGAGCACGCTGTTCGACGTCCCCGACATGCGTTGCTGCTGCTTGGCTCGCTCGGACTCCAGGAGGTTGGTCACGAAGGCCACTCCGATGCACCCGGCACACACGAGCACCCCGACGAAGGCGCTGACCACGAATGTCCCCACCCGGTCGTTCCAGACCCGGCGCGAGCGCTCGACCCCGAACAAGAGCGCAGAGATCAGGCGGCTGCGCCTCACGCGCACGCTGTCGATGAGCTGGTCGTCGTAGGTGACCGGCATTCTGGCCGTCCTCCCCAAGTGGGCATGTCTCGTCCGCAACACGAGACGAGTCCGGGTCCCTCCCGAGAACCCAAAGGGCAGCCTAATGCGGTCCGAGCCTGCTCCGCTCCCCGACCTTGGCCACCGCCCTGGCCCGCGCACACCTGTCGGACGCACGGTCTAGGTTGTTCAGGACAGAGGAGGGCTTGTGGACGAGATCACGCAGCAGCAGAAGCACATCCGAACCATCTCCGAGTGGCTCATGTACGACCTCGGCGTCCAACCGGGATGGGACTCGATCACGCTGTGGGCCAAGCCCACACCGGATGCCGTCGTCATCCGGGTGCTGGTCGCCGGACCGCAACCCGACGACCTGTCCGGCACGTTCGCTGCCGGTAGCACCCAGGACGCGGCCGTGCGTGACCTGCAGCGGCTCATGTACCGCAAGCCCGGCGGCACCTGGCTGAGCGCCCGCTTCATGGTGACCGCCACGGGCTGGCCCTCACCGCAGATCGCCACCGACGCCGAGTTCAACTACGAGGAGAACCCCGGCCAGTTCACCGCCGACGACGGCCCGTTGACGGCCGAGCAGGTTGCGGCCCACCTGCGCGAATTCCCGCGCTCGGCCGAGGCCACCCCGGAGTGGATGCGCGAGGCGCGCTGACCGGCATACGTCACGACGACCTGCTCAGTCCTCTGCCTTGCGCTCGGCGATCTGCCAGCGGATGCCGGCCTCGATGAAGCCGTCGATGTCGCCGTCGAAGACGGCGGCGGGGTTGCCGGTCTCGAACTCGGTCCGCAGGTCCTTGACCATCTGGTACGGGTTGAGGACGTAGGAGCGCATCTGGTCGCCCCAGCTCGCCTTGACGTCGCCGGCGAGCTCCTTGCGCTCGGCTGCCTCCTCGGCGCGCTTGAGCAGCAGCAGCCGGGACTGCATGACGCGCAGCGCCGCCGCCCGGTTCTGGATCTGCGACTTCTCGTTCTGCATCGACACGACGGTGCCGGTCGGGAGGTGCGTCATCCGGACCGCGGAGTCGGTCGTGTTCACCGACTGGCCGCCGGGACCGGACGAGCGGAAGACGTCGATCTTGAGGTCGGACTCGGGGATCTCGATGGAGTCGGTGCCCTCGATGAGCGGGATGACCTCGACCGCGGCGAAGCTGGTCTGGCGCCGGCCCTGGTTGTCGAACGGGCTGATCCGGACGAGCCGGTGGGTGCCGCCCTCGACCGACAGGTTGCCGTAGGCGTAGGGGACGTTGACCTCGAAGGTCGCCGACTTCAGCCCGGCCTCCTCGGCGTAGGACGTGTCCATGACCTTGGTCGGGTAGCCGTGCCGCTCGGCCCAACGGAGGTACATCCGCATGAGCATCTCGGCGAAGTCGGCGGCGTCGACACCCCCGGCGCCGGCGCGGATCGTCACGACGGCCGCTCGCTCGTCGTACTCCCCCGACAGCAGCGTGCGGACCTCGAGCTCGCCGACAGCCTTCTTGAGGCTGGTCAGCTCGCGCTCGGCCTCCGCGAGGGTCTCGGCGTCACTCTCCTCCTGCCCCATCTCGACGAGCACCTCGAGGTCATCGACGCGCGCGTCCATGCCGGTGACCCGGTCGTACTCGGACTTCGCGCGCGACAGCGCGGACGTCACCTGCTGCGCCTTCTCCTGGTCGTCCCAGAGGTCGGGCGCCGCCGCCTGGGTCTCGAGGTCGGTGATCTGCGCCTCGAGCGCCGACAGGTCGGTCACCTCACGCACCGACGCCATGGTCGCGCGGAGGTCCTTGATCTCTTGGGTGAAGTCGACTGCCACGAGGGTCAAGACTACGTGCCCGTATGCCGTGCGCTCGCCACGCGCGGTGCGCGCGCCTACTCCTCGAGGTCGGCGCGAGCTCGCGAGACCACGGTGACGCGGACGCCATCGCCGAGCATCCACCCGATGAACGGCACCTTGGCCGTGCCGGTCATCTCGACGACGGCCAGCTCGCCGTCCGGGGTGCCGGTGCGTCCGCCGAGGCTCCAGCCGTAGAGGGTGCCCGGCAACGGCCGGGACGAGACGTACTCGCTCGCCTCCTGCCGGACCGTCGCGTCCGTCAGCGGCACCGCTCCCCTGACGCCGCCCCCGTATGCCGTCCCTTCGTCGAGCGCGTTCGCCGCCGCGAGCGCGGCCCCGTCGGAGACGTCGAGCAGCTTCATCCGGGAGAGGTGGACCGAGGTGACGGCGATGACACCGGTGATGAGCAGGATGCAGATCATCGTGAAGACGAGGATGAGCGGGATGACCCGCCCCTCCTCGTCGCGCTGGGATCGTGTCGTCACTGCGCCCCCCGGAAGCGGTCGACGGTCGAGAGCTGGCTCGCCGTCAGCGGCACGCGCAACGGGACGACGTCGCGGGCGAACTGCGGCACGAGCGGCAGCGGCACCGACACGCGAGTCGTCGTCTCGACCCGGGCGTCCGGGGTGAGGCACGGGGTGGCCGAGCAGGTGATCTCGAGCGAGCCCAGACCGTCGAAGCCCTGGTCCGCGAAGGCGATGTTCGCGGCGGCCTCCGCCCGGGCGCGGGCGTCCTCCCCCTCGCCGGTGGTGACGAACGCACGGCCCGCCTCGCGGGCCGCGGTCGTCACGGCGTACGACCCGGCCTGGATGCGGCCCAGCACCATGACGAGATAGATGAGCGGGACGAGCATGAGGACGCCGAGGAAGATGAACTCGATGACGGCACTGCCGTCCTCGCTGCGGAGCCGACCCAGCCGCTCCCGCCACCCCCACATGGTCATCGCCGCCTCGTCACTGCCGCTCGAGGAACGCACGACCGGTCACCTGGAGCCGCCCGGAAGGACCGATGAGACCGATGACGGGCAGCGGCGCCGAAACCCGCACCTCGACGACCTGGACTCCCCCGACGGTCGTGGTCCCCACGGTGACGTCCTCGGCGTACTTCCTCGACAGGGACGAGGAAATCAGCTCGCGGGTGCGCACCGCTCCCATGCCCGGCTCGGCGTCGGCACGGGCGCCGAGGCGCGCCCCCTCGCTCGCGCACGAGATGAGCGTGTTGCGGATGTGCAGGAACAGCCCGACCTGGAGGACGGCCATGAAGAGGAAGACGACGAGCGCGGAGACCATGACGAACTCCGCGATGGCCGACCCCCGCTCCCGCTCGCGCCCCGGTGTCGACCGCTCGCCCGCGCGGGCGAGCCGGCTCATCCGATGTCGGAGACGCTGTTGATGGCGCGCTCGAACAGGGCCGTGAACTGTCCCCTGGCCGCGGTCCAGATGACGGCGACGAGGGCCGCCGTCATGAGGGTGATGAGGACCCAGCCCGGGACGTCGCCACGCTCACGCCGGCGCATGCCGTCGTCGGCGAGACGCAGGGCGGCGAGCTGAGCTCGTACGAGGGATCGGGTGATGGTGTTCATGGTGCTGCCTTTCGGTGGTGTCACATCGTGAAGTTGAGGAACGAGAAGCCGGGGTAGATGGCGAAGAGGATGGTGATGGGCAGGACCATGAAGACCACCGGAACCATCATGGCGATCTCCTTCTTGCCCCCCGCCTCCATGACGGCACGCCGCCCCTCTTCGCGGACGTCCTGTGCCTGCGCGCGCAGCACGTCGGCGAGTGGGGTGCCGCGCTCGACGGCGATGACGATGCCGTCGACGAAGCGGGTGAGGCTCATCAGCCCCGTGCGGTCCGCGAGGCCTTGGAGCGCCGACGGCAGGCTGGCGCCGGCACGGGCGTCGGCGAGACAGCGGCGCAGCTCATCGGAGAGCGCACCCTGGGAGAGCCGGGTGACCCGTTCGAGAGCCCCGACGGCACCCTCGCCGGCGCCCACGGCGAGCGCGAGCAGCTCTGCGACAGTGGGGAACTCGGCGAGCATGCGCTCCTCGTGCTTCTTTGCGCGATGGCTGAGCCAGAAGTCGGCAAGGACGAGACCCAGGCCGGCGCCGAGGCCGATGAGGAGCACGACGAGTACGGGGTTCGCGCCGCCGGTGAGGGCCATGACGGCCGAGACGAGCAGCATCAGCAGCCCACCGACCACGCCCCAGATGGTCTGCTGGGCCCGGAACCGGTCGACATCGGGCGCCAAACCGGCTCGGAGCAGCCGGCGCCGCACCGACGGCGCACCGCCCATGATCGCCTCGACCGCTCCGGACAGCTGGGACAGGAGCGGAGCGAAGGCGACGGAGAAGGCGTTCCGCGGCACGAGGTCGGACGCGAGCAGCGTCGACGGGCGAGGCGTGTCCTTGAGGTAGGGCAGGACCCGGTCCGAGAGCCCAGCCCGCCGGTGTCGGGGCAGCCCGAACCACACGAGCAGCAGCCCGAACCCGACGAGCAGGCCCAGCAGCGCGCCGGAACGGGTCAGCTCGCTCATCGCAGCACCCGCTCGTCCTCGGGGAGACGACCGATGCGCAGCATCAGCCAGTAGGCGATCCCCGTGACGATGCCACCCGCGACGAGAACGAGCGCTCCCCTCGCCGACGAGTAGGCCGCCACCGACTCGGGTCGCGTCGACAACATCGCGAGGATGAGCCATGGTGCCGCGACGGCGAGTCGGGCCGCGTTGACCGTCCACGACTGACGCGTCTCGAGCTCGGCGCGGGTGCGGGCGTCCTCGCGCAGGAAGACAGACAGGGTCCGCAGCAGGCGGCCCAGATCGCTGCCGCCGACCTCCCGGGCGATCCGTAGCGACTCGATGAGCCGGTCTGCAACCGGGTCGCTGAGTCTGGCCTTGAGCCGGTCGAGGCTGTCCTGGAAACGGCCGCTCACTCGGTAGTCCTGGGCGAAGGCGGCGAATGCCGGGCGCAGCTCCTCGGGTCCCCGGTGGGCAAGCTGCGAGACCGCCTCGGGCAGGGACATGCCGGCCCGCACGGCTGACGTGATGTTGTCAACGGCGTCCGGCCAGAGGTCACGCAGCCGACCGCGGCGCTGGCGCGCGCGCATCCGCACCACGGCATACGGGCTCCATGCCGCCATGAGCGCGAAGCACAGCGCGATCGGCAGAACGCCGACGACGGCATACACGAGGAGGAAGACGAGGACGAACGCCGCCGCGCACCCGAGGAGCAGGGTGCGCGCCGACGTCGACGCGAAGCCCGCCTGGACGAGCTCGTCGCGCAGCACCCGGATCAGACGCGGAGGCTCCTTGGTGCGGTCAGGGTCCTGCTCGCGCACCCAGAAGCTCCACCAGATGAGGAAGAGGCCCGTACCGAAGACCAGGCCCAGGACGACGCCGGTCATGACGCCCCTTGGGCGAGCAGCGCGGGCAGGTCGTAGCCCGCCCGCTCGAAGCGCTCGCGGTGCGGAGGGTAGCCGTCGGCGCGCACGAGCTGCCCGCCGCGCTGGACGAAGAGGTCGGCGATCTCGACGACGTCGCCCTCCACGCGGCCCGGCACGGCAGCGATCTCACGCACCCGCCGCGTGCCGTCGCGCTCGAGCGCGGCGTGCACGACGATGTCGATCGAGCCGGCGACGGTGGGCACGACGAAGCGCGACCCGACGTTCTCGCCGGCAAGCAGCGGCAGGGTGCACATCTTCGTGATGGCCTCGCGCGCACTGTTCGCGTGGATCGTGCACATGCCGGGGAGGCCGGAGTTGAGTGCGATGAGGAGGTCGAGGCTCTCGGCCTGGCGCACCTCGCCGACGATGATGCGTGACGGCCGCATCCGCAGGGCCTCCTTGACGAGGCGCCGCAGCGGCACCTCGCCGGTGCCCTCGAGGGACGGCTGCCGGCACTGCATCGACGCGACGTCGCGCAGCGGGATCTTGAGCTCGAAGACCTCCTCGCACGTCACGACCCGCTCGCGCGCCGGGATCGCCGCGGCGAGGCAGTTGAGCATCGTCGTCTTGCCCGCCTGGGTCCCGCCGGCGACGAGGACGTTGAGGCCGGAGGCGACCGCGGCCTCGAGGAAGGTCGCGGCCTGCTTGGTCAGCGTGCCGAGCCGGACGAGGTCGTCGAGGCTGTCGGCCTTGACGATGAACTTGCGGATGTTGACGTGCCAGTGCTCGCGGGTGATGTCGGGGATGACGACGTGCAGGCGCGAGCCATCGGGCAGGACCGCGTCGACGAACGGGCTGGACAGGTCGACCCGGCGCCCGGAGGACTTGAGCATGCGCTCGACGAGGTCGCGCACCTCACTTGTTGACTGCACTGGTGGTGCGCGCGTCGAGTAGCCCTGAAGTTGTGCACGCTGTCAGGGTGCGATTGTGACTGAGGTTCGCGACATCACGCTGATCTCGCCGCCGGCGAGTATGCGGGTGCAGGCCGCCCCGATGCTGTGCTGGCTGGTCGTCGACGACGACGACACCGTGGTCGAGCCGATTCGGGCCTTCATGGTGGAACTGGCCGCCAATGGCACCTCGCCATCCACCCGGCGCTCGTACTGCCACGACCTGCTTCGCTGGTGGCGATTCTGCAGGGCGATCGACACCACGTGGGACGCAGCCACGAGCATCGACGTTCGCGACTTCGTACGGTGGCTGCAGGCAAAGCCGAACCCGCAACGCAGCCGCTCGGGCGCCGGATCCCGCCCGCCGGCTGGCACGGTCAACGCGATCACCGGGAAGAGCTACCTGCGGGCCGGGTACGCACCGCGCACCATCAACCACGCACTGTCGGTGTTGTCGGCGTTCTACACGTTCACGTACGAGGCGGGTCTGGGTCCGTGGAACCCGGTGCCGGGCTCTCACCAAGAGCGTCGAGGGGTGCCGGTGCGCCGGGCTCGGTACCGACAGAAGGTCCCGGTGTTCCAGCCACGGGCGATCTCTGAAGAGAACTTGCAGGATCTGTTCGCCACCTTGGGCCGCGACCGCGACCGCGCCTTGGTCGCGGTCGCGCTGTCTTCGGGGGCTCGCGCCGGGGAGTTGCTGTCGATGACCGTGAGGGGAATCGAGCATGGCCAGGGCGTGGTCGCGGTTGAGCCGAAGGGCGGTATGGGCTCTCGGATCTGGATCCCGGCCGCCCCGGAGTCCTTCGTCTGGATCGCCCGCTACCTGGCGACCCGGCCCGTGGACGGGACCGATGGGCCGCTCTGGCTCACCCTCCGCTCACCCCACGCCCCGATGGACTACTTCGCCCTGCGGCAGGTGCTCGAGCGCGCCAACCGGCGCCTGGGGACCAACTACACCTGGCACGACTTCCGTCACACCTTCTCCCACCGCATCCTCGCCGACGATCGGATGACCTTGACCGACGCCCAGGCGCTGATGCGCCACCGCCACCTCGACACCCTGAACAACTACGCGGCCGCCCGCCTCGACGAGCTCGTCACGGCGTTGCACCGCCACCTCGCCACGCCACCACCGGAGCCACCCAGGACAAACATCCGCTACGACGCGGACGACCTCGCGGTGCTGTTCCCCGGGCTGCAGCAATGACCGGCAAGTCCCCGGTGCCTGAGGTCGCCGCAGCCATCGCCTCTGGTCGGATGCCCACCGCGCTGCGCGGCGAGCTCGCCGGCGTCCTGGAGGCGCTGACCACCACGACCCTGCCCGCCGGAATGAAGGTCAACCCGGTGGTCCGCTCCAAGAGGCTGGTCGGTCGGCTGCTGGACTGGCTCGAGGAACAGCCCGGGGACACGTGGCAGGACCGCTGGGAGAGCTGGATCGGCCAGGGCGAGCAGGACTGGCGACCCAACCCGGGGTCCTCGGGACAGGGCATCAAGTGGGAGACCGCGTACGCCATCAACGCCCTCATCGTCGTCGGTGCCGTGGCCCCGACCTACGACTGGATGCTTTCCCAGCGGCGGATGAGGCTCTACAAGGACTGGGCGTCCTACCACGAGCCCGAGGTGTTCCAGCAGGTCGTCGACGCCGTCGTCGCTCGAGGTGGGTTCCGCGACACCACCCGCGTCACCACCCTGCTGGCGATGATGTCGATCCACCTGCGCAAACCCGTGAGCGAGTTGACCGCGCAGGACTTCGGAGACCTCCGCGCCGTGCACCTGGCGCGAGGGGTCAACTACCACGGCCTGCCTGGGGCATGGGTGGCCTGCAAGGCGGCCGGTCTGTTGGCCGACGAGCCCGACAGCTACGCCGAGCTGGTCCACGTCGAGAGACGCACCGTCGAGGAGCTGGTGGACCGCCACGGCGTTGACAATGCCGAGATCCGCCAAGTGTTCATCGCGTACCTGACCGAGATGTCGGTCTCCATGGATTACCACACTCTGTACGCGCTCGAGCAGCTGCTGGTGAAGAACTTCTGGGGCGACATCCAGGCACACAACCCGGGCATCGCCACCCTGCAGCTGACCGCTGAGCAGGCGTCCGCGTGGCGGACGCGGATCAAGACGATGCCCAACGGCAAGCTCCGTAAGGGCGAGGCCCAAGTCATGGACCGGGTCAGGACCTTCTACAACGACATCGCGGCTTGGGCCCTGGACGACCCCGGCCGGTGGGCGATGTGGGTGGCCCCCAACCCGGTCCCGCGCGCGGTGATCAAGGGCGCCCGGACGAAGACGACCCGCCGGCAACAGAACCATTTCAAGGCCCGCACCCGCTCCCTGGCTCCTTGGGTGCCCCAGCTGGTCCGCTCGGTCACCGCGGAGAAGGACCGCATGCAGGCGCTGCTGGCCGCGGCCGGATCGGTCGAACCCGGGACGACCTTCGACGTCGAGGGTCAGCAGTGGCTGCGCCGCGAGGACCGGAAGAACGTCCTCGGCAAGGCGACCTACACCCTGACCACGATGCTCGTCGTCGACCCGGCCGGCGACGAAGTCGACCTGACCCACCTGGAGCACAAGGCGTTCTGGACCTGGGCGGCTCTGGAGGTGCTCAGGAACACCGGGCTGAGGATCGAGGAGATGCTCGAGCTCACGCACCTGTCGGTCCGGCCGCTGCGCAAGCAGAGCGGTGAGGTCGTGCCCTTGCTGCAGGTGGCGCCGTCCAAGACTGACGAAGAGCGCATCCTGCCGATGAGCCCGGCGTTGGCGAAGGTCATCAGTGAGATCATCAGCCGGCATCAGGGCGAGCATGGGTCGGTTCCGTTGCTGCGCCGCCTCGACCGGTCCCAGCGTGAGTACAGTCAGCCTCTGCCGTTCCTGTTCCAGCACCACTTCCGCTCCGGCGCTGGGTTCGTCTTCAGCGACGGCACCATTCGCAAGTACTTGGCCCAGGCGGCCGCCAAGGCCGGGGTGCGCGACAGCGACGGGACCCTGATCCGCCCGACTCCGCACGACTTCCGCCGGCTCTACTTGACCGAGCTGGTGGCCAACAAACTGCCGATCCACATCGCCGCGCAGCTCGCCGGCCACCGCAGCCTCAACACCACGCAGGGCTACGTGGCCATCTATCCCCAGGATGTCTTCGACCACTACGACCAATACCTCGAACGCCGCCGAGCAACCCGGCCCGGCGAGGAGTACCGCCAACCCACTGCCGAGGAGCTCCAGGTCTTCGCTGACCACTTCGGCCGCCGACGAGTCGAACTCGGTGACTGCGTCCGCCCTTACGGCTCGGGGTGCACCCACGAGCACGCCTGCATCCGCTGTCAGTTCCTCACCGTCCATCCCAGCAGCAGCCCCCGATTGCGAGAGATCGAGACCGACCTGCACCAGCGGATCGAGACCGCGCAGGCACAGACCTGGCTGGCCGACGTAGAGCAACTCCGGATCACCCTCCGGCGGCTCGAGGAGAAGCAGGCGACCCTCAACGACGCGAGTCCCCCGGTGTCACTTGGGCCGCTGGCAGCTCACCCGGTCTGGGAGATTCCGTACGGCGATGAGGTCAGCATCGACTAGCGACTTGAGAAACCGATCCTCGCGACGCGCCGACAACCATGGGGTCCAACACCACGCTGTCCGCTTTTGCAACCATGGAAGTCGTTGGGGAAAGTTGCACCCAAAATCCGGTAGGCCCTCTGATTGCAGGAGGGCCTACGCCATGTCTGACCTGCAGTTATGCCACGATCAGGTCATCCCGGAGTGGCGATCACCAACTCTGTCCCGTTGCGGCGTCACACTTGCGTCATGGCCCGGGATCGCGTCCATCAGGCGGCCGCTCGGCTGAACGTCTCCAGCCGACGTCTCTTGGTGTTCCTCGATGCGCACGGGATGCCGCACGGCACTGCAAGCAGCGCCCTCTCTATCTCCGCTGCCGACCTGCTTCGGCGAGTCACGACGTCAGACGTGTTGATCGACAGCGCCCGCCACTTCCGCTATCGCGCACCCCGTCGGCCCACGTTCTGGCTGTGGGAGAGCGATGACGACTGGTACTGGGACGCCGACCGCACCTGGCTCAACTGGGTCGGCCCGGACGAGTTGACGACCCTCGAGGCCGCGATGGCCTATGACGTCGCCACCAGCACGATCCGTCAATGGATCCACCGCGGGCACCTGGTACCCCTTCGCCGACAGGACCGAACCCTCATCTTCTCGGCTCGCGCAGTGCACGATGCCGCGATGTCGACCGGCGAGCGGAACACGCAACCCGGAGGACCGCTGACGAGAGCCCACCGCCGCCACGTCGAACCCGCGGGCAAGCACATCTCAGCCCAGGCCATGGCCAGGCTAGTGACGGCTGAGACAGCCGCGAACGCTGTGGGCGTAGCCGCCTCGACTGTGCGCTCTTGGCGCCACCGCGGTCTCCTGAAGCCGAGACAGCAGCAGGGCCGGACGCCGCTCTACCTACTTGCTGACGTCGTTGCGGCGGCGCGTCGATCGCCGTACAGCTCGCCGCGAAAGCCACGCCCTCTGATCTAACGATCACCCCTTGAGGGGAGGTAGCTATGCGACCTCCCTAGGCACAGCCATGCCCTGACACGACTACGAGCAAGACACCGGCGCACTCAGCGCCCCAAACGCACGACCAAGGCCCGCTGGCAACGGCGGGCCTTTTGCATGCCCGAACGCGGGCAGGAGGACAAACCCATGGCTCTCGCCACCTCGATCGTCGTCCCGCAGGAGATGACGATCACGACCGCCCTTGCAATATCCATCGTGATCGCAACGATCGCGCTCAGCACGATCCTCGCCGTCTGGCTCTTCTGCCGCCTCACACCGGCCCGTCGCCGAGATGTGATCAGGCTCGCCAGGGCTGTCATCCGAGGCGGGCGCCGGCCCTGAACGCCAGCCACACCCCCGGTCCGATGACCGGAACCGGTGATGTCTAACCCCGCTTATCGTTTTGATAAGCGGGGTTAGACATCGCTAAGAACGCTGTCCGCTCGTGCCGCCAACGGGGCACGATGCTGTGTCGGATCTGACAGAGTCATACGCATGGCCGACGTGGAGGTGACCGTTCCCGAAGTCGCGTACTACTACCCCGCGCCCTACTGGGGGTCCGGCGAGGTCGATGCGGTAAAGACCCTCTTGCTCTTCTTCGATGAGATCGCGATCCTCCGTCCGCAGTACATGGCTGGGATCGAAGTCATCAGCGACCCGGTACTAGCCGGACCGCTAACTGACCTCGGTCTTCTCCGCGTGTTGGAGCCCGAAGCCTTCGTTGACCAAGAGATGACCGAGGACCTTGCCACCGCCATGGTGGCCTTGCTGACCACCGACGCGTTCGAGCACCTCGACCCCACCGTGCACTTCCAAGAACTGTCACAAAGCCGAGTCGGCTGGGGCGCGGATGTCGGCCTCGCGTCGATGCTCACCGAGGAACTGACCCAAAGAGGTCTCGCCCGCCCGAGTGAGGACGGGCTCTCGATCCCGATGCACCCCGAGGTGCGAACCACCATCCTGGTCCTCCTCGCTCAGCTCGCCCGCGCGGCCGGGCGTCGGCAAGGCATCGACCTCCACCCCGCAACGTCCCAGCAGCAGCCTGCCGCGGCACTCGTCAGGACCCTCACAAGAGAACAGATGCCCTCCGCCGGGCACCTGGTTGCTCTCGACCTCGAGGCGGTCAGCCTGGACCTCTCCCGGGTTCCCCTCGACGAACTGCTGGACTTCCGCAGGCAACACGCGACCGAGTACCGGCTCTACGCCCGCCAACTCCGTAGCGTCCTTACCCAGCTCGGCCCCATGGAAGAGGTCGACCGTCAGGCCGCCCTCGCCGACCGACGAGAGGAACTTGCCGAGAGGGCCTTCGGATTGCGCCGAACCTCACGGGGGTCTTGGACTCCCGACGCCGTCGGCCTCACCAGCGTGTCGCTTGGACTTGCGGGGGCCTCGTGGGAGCTGGCCGGCAACGGCGACCCGGTGAGCGCCGCCCTCGCTCTGGCGGCCGGCCTCACCGGCCTGATCCCTGCGCGGACGGTCGACGCCTACAGCTACCTGATCTCAGCCGGGCGCAACTTCACGTGACTCGCAGGGCCACCCACCTCGCGAACCCGCGTCGACCCCGCCTCAGGCCTCGAACCGCTCAAAAAACCAGCCTGCTTGATCTGGGACGATAGAGGCGAGTTCCTCCGACACGTCGAGATCGTGCTCAGCGGCGAGTTCGCCGATATGCACCCCCACCAGGCCACGGAGCCTGCCGAGCGCTACCGAGAGCGGATCTGTGCCGTACGGGCTGCGATGCCTGTCCCACTGCTGTTCCGAAGGACCCACTTCGTCGACGAAGTCTCTGAAGTGCCGTTGAATCGCCTGCAGGCGCTGGGCCATGGTCGAGCTGCCCTCGGGATTGTCCATCAACTCACCGAGCTTCTGGCGCGCGATGTTGGCGGACTGCACGCAGTGTTCCTCGATCTCGAGGGAGAAGTCCCTCCAAAGCATCCGACGGTCGCCGAGCATGTTGAGCACTCGACGGGCTATTTCGCGGTCATCGTCCTTCCGCTCCCACTGGGCGCCCGCAGGCCCAGCTGTCACGCCCGTAAGCCGGTACCGAACCATCCCTAGTCCCTCCATGTCGGGGGCGCCGCCCCCTGCGTGCTAGCTCTGGCGGCGAGGGCGGCGCCTTCTCCGACTGCCCTAAGCGGGCTCCCCGCACTGTACGTGTATCGCATCAGGCAACGACGAGTCCGACACGACCTTGACAAGTGCAGAGAACGTCACTCGTGAGCAGCGTCGTGGTCAGCTCGGCGACGCCGCCGCGCGCGACGAAGACGCGCGTCGGCTCGTTGATCCAGATCTCCTCGATCGTCGGGTCGTCGAAGTACTGCTGCAGCGGCCCGAAGCCGGCGACGGTGTCCCACACGGACTTCTCGGCGAGCGCGAGGTCGTCGAGGACCGGCATACCCCCGTGCATGGAGCGCTGGTCGTAGTCGGCGACGGCGTCGCGCACGAGCCGCTGCACCTCGCGCGGCTCGCGCGTGGGGTCGAGACCGGAGCGACGAATGAGCTCGCGGACCTCGGCCTCGACGGTGCGCACAGCGTCCACTGCAGGAATCCCCCTCCGGCGCGCGCCTCCACGGCGTGTGTGCGCACCCTGTCGACCAGTTTTCAGATCCGTATGCCGTGGTGCAGCAGCACTGTAGGCGGGATCGCTGATGTCGCTGAAGAGTTTTCCACAGTCCTTGACGAAGTTTTTAACCGAGGGTAGGGACCGGATCAACACGATGGCGACGCCGGCGATCCGGAGCGCACCGTGACCAGCCGACGTGCGGACGGCTCGGAGTCCGACAACACCACGACACAGGTGGACAAAGATTCCCTTGTCGGCCAGTCATCGCGCATCTCGTGGTCTAGTCCATTACCGTCCGAAGGCACCACGACCAGCGTCGTGGTGGGCACCGGACCTCGCGCCGCCCGCGGCCGTGGAGACTGCAACGGAGGAGTCGACATGCACACCCTGATCGGCACACACCCTTGATCGGCGCCAGCGGGCGGAAGGACGAGCCGGCCACGCGGCTGGTCACCTCGTGACGGACGTCGCACGCGCCGACGCGGCCCTGCGTCGCGATGCGCTCGGTTCGCTCATCGTCGGCCTGCCTGGCCACGAGGCCACCGATGAACTGCGCCGGGCGGTCGGCGACGGGCTCGGTGGCGTCGTCCTGTTCACCCGCAACGTCCGTGACGCCGACCAGCTCACCGGGCTCGTCGCGTCACTGCGAAGTGAGCGGCCGGACCTCCTCGTCGCCATCGACCACGAGGGCGGGGAGTTCAGCCACCTGTCGGCCGTGAACCCGTGGCCCCTCGCCGCGCCGCGCACCCTCGGCGACCTCGACGACATCGCGCTGACCCGCGACAGCGCCCGCGACGCCGCGGCCATGCTCGACTCCTTCGGTATCGACGTCATGCTCGCCCCGTCGGCCGACGTCAACAGCAACCCCGGCAACCCGATCATCTCGACCCGCGCCTTCGGGACGACGGTCGAGCGGGTGAGCCGTCATGCCGTCGCGTTCGTCGAGGGAGTCCACGACGCGGGGATCGCCGCCTGCGCCAAGCACTTCCCCGGTCACGGCGACGTCTCCGTCGACTCGCACGTCGACCTCCCCCGTGTCGACCGCACCGCTGCCGAGGTGTCGACCCTCGAGCTGGAGCCGTTCCGTGCCGTCATCGACGCGGGGGTCGACGTCATCATGACGGCGCACATCGTCTTCTCCACCTTCGACGACGCGCCGGCGACCCTGTCGCACCGCATTCTCACGGGCGTGCTGCGTGACGAGCTCGGATACGAGGGAGTCCTCACCACCGACGCCCTCGAGATGGGTGCGATCACGCGGCGGATGACCATCGCCGACGCGACGGTGCGCTGCCTGCGGGCGGGCGCCGACCTCGCCATGATCGCGGTCGGCGACGCCGACGCCCCCGGCACCGCAGCCCGGCTCGTGGACGCCGTCCGCGCCGGAGACCTCTCTCGCGAGCGGCTCGCCGAGGCGTCAGAGCGTGTTCGCCGCCTCGCCCGCACTCTCGCCGACCGGCCCCGAGGTGGTGGGCTCGACGGAGCTCCGGCGCGAGAGGTCGCCGCCCGTGTCGTGGCCGCCAGCGATGTCCCCGCGATGGGCCGCGACACCTTCGTCGTCGACCTCGCACAGCCCCTGCACCCGGCGTGGTACCCGTACTTCGATGGCCTCCCCGCACTCTTCGGCACCGATGGCGTCGTCGTGCGCGAGGACGACCCCGACGCGATCGCGGCAGCCCGCCGCCGGGCCGCGGACCGGCCTCTCGTCGTCGCCGTCCAGGACGCCGTGCGCACCCCCTGGATGCTGCGCAGCCTCGACGAGCTCACGCGGAACCGCGACGGCGGCGTGCTCGTCCTCGTCACCGGCATCCCCGAAGACCGCGACGTCCTCCCCGCCCACCTGCCGGTCGTCGTCACCGGCGGCCGGAACGTCCTGGCGCTCAAGGGTTTTGCCGAGATCATCACGAGGCGACAGCAATGAGGTTCGGGGCCAACTACACCCCGCGACGCAACTGGTTCCACCACTGGCTCGACTTCGACGTGCAGGAGCAGCGCGAGGACTTCGAGGTTCTCGCGGGTCTCGGGCTGGACCATGTCCGCGTCTTCTGTATCTGGCCCGTCTTCCAGCCCAACCGCGGCCTGGTCAACCGGCGGGCGCTCACCGATCTCACCACCCTCGTCGATGCCGCCGGCGAGGCCGGGCTCGACGTCACCGTCGACGTCGTCCAGGGTCACCTCAGCGGCTTCGACTTCTACCCCTCGTGGACCGACACCCACCGGTTCCGCAACATCTTCGCCGACGCCGGGGCGGTGCAGGCCCAGGCCGAGCTCGTCGGGACCGTCGCCGGGCACCTGCGGGACCACCCGGCATACCTCGGCGTCTCGCTCGGCAACGAGCCCAACAACCTGCTCTTCCGCGACCCCGCGACGGCCGAGCAGGTCGACACGTGGAACCGCACGCTCATGGAGGCGGCCCACGAGGCCGACCCCGACCACGAGCACCACGCCTCGGCCTACGACGCCGTCTGGTACGACGAGGGGCACCCGTTCACGCCGCAGCAGCTCACGACCGTCGGCGCCCGCACTGTGATCCACCCGTGGGTGTTCTCCGGCGGGATCGGTGCGCGCTACGGCGGGCTGAGCCTGCAGGCAACCCGCACCGCGGCGTATGTCGCCGAGCTCGCCCGCGCATGGTCGCCCGACCCGCGGCGGGGAGTGTGGGTCCAGGAGGTCGGCGCGCCCGAGGGGTCGGTCTCGGCCGAGCAGGCACCGGACTTCGCCGAGCGGACGGTGCGCGCCCTCGCCGCCGGACCGGACGACATCTGGGGCGTGACATGGTGGTGCAGCCACGACGTGAGCCGCGCGCTGCTCGACTTCCCCGAGCTCGAGTACACCCTCGGTCTCTGTGACAGCGACGGTGAGCCCAAGCTGCTCGCCCGGCGCCTCCAGGAGGTCTTCGCCGCGCTCGCCGACGAGCCCGCCACGCCGGCACCGCGTGGCCCGGCGCTCGTCCTCGACGTCGACGACGAGCCGCGCCGCGCGAGCGCCCCCGGCGGACGCCTCTTCGACGCCTGGATGGCCCGCGCGGCGGACGGCGAGCTGGCACCCATCGTGACGAGCGAGCGCGCCGACGACACGGCATACCTGATGGCTCGTGGCATCACCGACACCGCCGACATCGCGCGAGGAGACTGACCCGTGGCCATGCAGCCCTGGTTCGAGCAGGCCAAGCTCGGCATCTTCATCCACTACGGCATCTATGCCGTCGACGGTGTCGCCGAGTCGTGGTCGTTCTTCAACGGCGAGGTGAGCCACGAGGACTACCTGGCGCAGCTCGACGGCTTCACCGCGGCGAGCTTCGACGCCGACGCGTGGGCCGCCCTCTTCGCCGCCTCGGGTGCCCGCTATGCCGTCCTCACGGCGAAGCACCACGACGGCGTCGCGCTCTACGACACCGCGCAGAACGCCCTGTCCACGGTCAGGGCGACTCCGGCCCGGCGGGACATCGTCGCCGAGTACGTCGACGCGCTGCGCGCCCACGACCTCAAGGTCGGCATCTACTTCAGCCACCTCGACTGGACCCACCCCGACTACGCCAGTGTCCGCCCCGCGTCTATGTCCGACGACGAGCGCGGCAACCCCTTCGCCGTGCCGGCCGCGGGCGAAGAGGACCCGGCCGCGTGGGAGCGGTTCCTCACCTTCCACCGGGCCCAGCTCACCGAGATCCTCGAGCGCTTCCTCCCCGACCTGCTGTGGTTCGACGGCGACTGGGAGCGCGACCCGGAGCAGTGGCGGATGGACGAGGTGCGCGACCTCATCCACGCGATCACCCCCGATGCCGTCATCAACGGCCGGATGAGCGGCGGCTTCGGCGACTACGCGACACCCGAGCAGGGGGTGCCGATCGAGCCTCCGCACGGACCGTGGGAGCTGTGCCTCACGATGAACGACTCGTGGGGCCACCAGGGCCGCGACACGAACTACAAGTCCGTGCGCCAGCTCGTGCGCATCTTCGCCGAGACGATCGGCGGCGGCGGAAACCTGCTGCTCGACGTCGGCCCGCGCGAGGACGGCTCGATCCCGGAGGAGCAGGTCGAGCGGCTCACCGCGCTCGGCGACTGGATCGGCCGGCACGACACCGCGATCCACGGCACCGTCCGCGGGCTGCCACCGGGCCACGTCTACGGACCGTCGACGATCTCGGCCGACGGGACGCGGCTCTTCCTCTTCTGCTTCGACCGCCCGCGTGAGTTCGTCGTCGTCCGCGGGCTGCGCACCGAGGTCGTGGGCGCGCGGCTGCTCGGCGCGCAGCCGCGGGAGCTGCGGCGCGAGCGCGTCGGCGGGCTCGGCGACGTGCCCGGCTGGGAGTACATCCACGTGCCCGACGACGTCGAGCTCGACCCGGTGTGCACCGTCATCGAGCTCACGCTCGCGGGTCCGCCCGACATCTACCGGGAACACACCCGCGACTGACGTTGGATTCCTCGACCGTATGCCGTCCGCGCGCCTCGCGCGGACGGCATCGCCTCGCGCGAACGGCACACGAGCGCGCGGTAACGCCTCGCGCGGACGGCATACGTGCATGTGGTCCGTGCGACCCACACCACACCTACTCGGGGTCGGAAGGGGGTTGCCGCGACACCATGTTGCGGTTATGTTTGGTGCAACACGATGTTGCACTCTCCTCCAGACCACCTGAGAAAGGCGCGACCGCCATGAGCACGGCACACATCGAGAAGACCGCGACAGCCGCCGGGACGACCGCCCCCCTCACCACCGACGGTGAGCTCGACCTCGTCGCCCTGCGCGAGCTGGACTTCGAGAAGCGGCTCCAGGTCCTGTCCGAGGCCTCGGTCGAGCAGCACTTCGACGCGTTCGTCGACATCGCGTGGGACGACCCCGACTTCGCCATCGACCCGAAGGACCCGCGCTGGGTCCTGCCCAAGGTCGACCAGCTCGGCCAGACGCAGTGGTACCAGTCGCTGCCGCTCGAGGAGCAGATCCGGGTCGGCCTCTACCGCCAAGCCAACGTCGTCAAGGTGGGCCTGCACTTCGAGCAGGTGCTCGTGGCCGGGCTCATGCAGTTCGCCATGACGCTGCCGAACCGGCGCCCGGAGTTCCGCTACTCGACGCACGAGGCGACCGAGGAGTGCCACCACACCCAGATGTTCCAGGAGTTCGTCAACCGCTCCGGCCAGGACGTCTCCGGCGCTCCGCGCTGGTTCCGCGCCGTCGGGCCCGTGCTGCCGTTCTTCGCGAGCCGCTACCCGATCATGTTCTTCATCGGTGTCCTCGCCGGCGAGGAGCCGATCGACCACGTGCAGAAGGCGATCCTGCGCACCGGCGAGGACCTGCACCCGCTGCTCAAGCGGATCATGCAGATCCACATCGCCGAGGAGGCCCGCCACATCGGCTTCGCCCACCAGTACGTCGAGCACAACGCGCCGCGCCTCGGTCGCCGCGACCGGATGGTCGTCTCGGTGCTCACGCCCATCGTCATGCGTGCCCTCTGCGACGTCATCATGAAGCCCAGCCCGCAGGTCCAGAAGGCTCTCGGCATCCCCGACGAGGTCATGGAGGAGGTCTGGTGGAAGGGCAGCGACTCCCAGAAGATGCTGCGCGACATCTTCGGTGACGTCCGGATGCTCGCCGAGAAGGCCGACCTCATGAACCCGGTCTCGCGCCGGGTGTGGCGCCGCATGGGCATCGCCGGCCGCGCCTCGCGCTTCCGCAGCCAGCCGGCCACGGCGGCGAGCTGACAGGCATACGCGCCGGACGGCATACGCCCCGATCTGCCTCTCCCCCAACGGAACTCGACACCGAAGACCCAGGTGCCCCATGCCCTATGTCGTCACGCAACCGTGCTGCGCCGATGCCTCGTGCGTCGCCGCGTGCCCGGTCAACTGCATCCACCCTGCCCCCGGTGAGCCCGGCTTCGGGCAGGCCGAGATGCTTTTCATCGACGCCAAGACCTGCGTCGGGTGCGGCGCCTGCGTCACCGCCTGCCCCGTCGGCGCGATCGTCCCGGAGAACGCCCTCGACCCGAGCCAGTTCGCGTTCAAGGACCTCGCTGCGGAGTACTACGCCGACCAGCCGCACGACGACCGGTGGCCGCTCGCGATCATCGAGAGCCAGCGCCGGATCGCGCGGCCCGGGCCTTTCCGGGTTGCCGTCGTGGGCGCGGGTCCGGCCGGTCTCTACACCGCCGACGAGCTGCTCGCCCACCCCGAGGTGGAGCAGGTCGACGTCATCGAGCGGCTCGACGTGCCGCACGGCCTCGCCCGCCACGGCGTCGCTGCGGACCACGGCTCGACGCGTCAGGTGACGCGCCTGTTCGAGTCGATCGAGTCCGAGCCGCGCTTCCAGTACGTCCTCGGTGTCGACGTCGGCACCGATGTCACTCTCGCGCAGCTGCGTTCGCGCTACGACGCGGTCGTGTATGCCGTGGGCGCGTCGTCCGACCGCAGCCTCGACATCGAGGGTGAGGAGCTGCGTGGTTCGCTCGGCGCGGCGGAGGTCGTCGGCTGGGCCAACAGCCACCCCGAGCGCGCCGGGCTCGACGTGCCGCTCGACCACGAGCGCGCCGTCGTCATCGGCAACGGCAACGTCGCGCTCGACGTCGCGCGGCTGCTCACGCGGGACACCGAGACCGTCCTCGCCGCCACCGACATCAACCGCGACGCCCTCGCGCAGCTGCGGGCGTCGTCGGTGCGTGAGGTCGTCGTGCTCGGTCGCCGCGGGCCGAACGAGGCCGCGTTCTCCACGCCGGAGCTCATCGGCCTCGCCGGGCTCGAGGACGTCGACGTCGTCGTCGAGGCCGACCCGGCCGACATCGACACGAGCACGGCGGGTGGCCGCGTGCTGGCCGAGCTCGCGGGCCGACCGGTCCCTTCGACCGACTCGGGGCGTCGCCGGATCGTGCTGCGCTTCCAGACCTCCCCCGTCGAGCTGCTCGGCGACGACCGCGTGACCGGCGTGCGAGTCGTGCACAACGACCTCGTTCCCGACGAGGACGGCGTCGTCCACGCCATGGCGACCGAGCTCGAGACGGTGATCGACGCCGGGCTCGTCGTGCGCGCCATCGGTCACCGGGCTCTGGCGGTCGACGGACTCCCCCAGGACCCGCGCACCGGCGTCGTCGAGAACGAGCGGGGCCGGGTGGAGCCGGGCGTCTATGTCACCGGCTGGGTCAAGCGTGGCCCGTCCGGCTTCATCGGCACGAACAAGTCCTGCGCGCAGGAGACCGTCGCGAGTCTGCTCGACGACCTCGACGCCGGACTGCCGGTGCCGACAGAGCCGGCACTCGCATCGGTCGGAGCCGCGGCCACCGCGACCCCCACCCGGACGCGCCGTCCCCGTATCGCCCAGCTCACCACCCTCGGGAGGACCCGATGAGCCCCCGCCGTCCCTCCTCATCCCAGCCCTCCTCATCCCGGTCCTCGTCGAACCCGAAGCACGGAGGCAGCGACGGCCGCAGCCGCCGCTGGGCGGACCACAAGGCCGAGCGCCGCCAGCACATCCTCGACGCGGCCCTCGTCACCCTCGACGAGCTCGGCCCCGGTGTGGAGATCCATGTGCAGGACATCGCCGACAAGGCCGGCATGCACCGCACCGTGGTCTACCGGCACTTCACCGACCGTGCCGAACTCGACCAGGCCGTGCAGGAGGAGATCTGCCTCCGCCTCGCCGCCGCCATCGAGCCCGCCGTCCGTCTCGAGGGCACTCCGCTCGACATCGTCCGCCGCATCGTCACGGCATACGTCTCATGGACGATCGCGCACCCGGCGCTCATGGACTACCTCGAGCGTGACGCGCCCGGAGCGAGCGACACCCCGCTCGAGCGCACCCTCGAGGACCTGGCCCGCAGCGTCGCCGCGCTCATGGGCGCCTTCCTCGACGTCCTCGGCCACGAGCTCGACGCCGACGACACCGCGGCGCTCGACCCGTGGATCTTCGGCCTCATCGGCGGGGTGCGCGAAGGTGTGCGTCGCTGGTTGCAGCGGGAGGTGCTGGCCCCCGGGGCGGAGCACTTCACCGAGATGGTGAGCCAGAGCGTGTGGTTCCAGATCCGCGGCTTCGCCGACCAGCGCGGCATCGTCTTCTCGAGCATCCCGGTGGAGGAGCTGGTCGCCCAGTTCGCCGCCATCCAGAACGCCCCGACCACCGACGGCCCGCTCGCCTGAGCGCATCCCCCACCAGTAGCTCACATGACCACCACCACACTGTCCGGCAAGGTCGCCTTCGTCACCGGCGGCGCCCAGGGCATCGGCCGCTTCACCGCCACCGCTCTCGCCGAGCGCGGTGCCCGTCTCGTCCTCACCGACATCGACGAGACGGCACTGCGCGAGGTCGCCGCCGAGATCGGCGAGGACCGCGTGCTGCCCGTCGTCGCCGATGTCCGTGACCTCGGTGCGATGGAAGATGCTGCCGCACAGGCGATTTCGCGCTTCGGCTCGATCGACTACGTCCTCGCCAATGCCGGCATCGCGTCCTACGGCTCGATCCTCCAGGTCGACCCGGAGACGTTCAGGCGGGTCGTCGACATCAACCTCGTCGGTGTCTTCAACACCGTGCGCGCCACCCTGCCGAGCATCATCGACAGCAAGGGCTACGTCCTCATCGTGTCCTCGCTCGCGGCCTTCACCCCGGCACCCGGCCTCGCGGCATACAACGCGACGAAGGCGGGAGTGGAGGCATTCGGCAACGCGCTCCGCTTCGAGGTGTCCTACCAGGGCGTCGATGTCGGGACCGCGCACATGTCGTGGATCGACACCCCGCTCGTGCAGGACGCCAAGCGCGACCTGTCCGCCTTCTCGAAGATGCTCCGGATCATGCCGCCTCCTCTGGGCAAGACCACCGACGTCCAGGCCTGCGTCGACGCCTTCGTGCGGGCTCTGGAGAAGCGCAGCCGTCGCGTCTACGTCCCCGGCTGGGTGGCCGCCATCGCGCACACCCGGATGAGCGCGTCCGGCCGGCTCGTCCAGAAGATCATGGAGCGCCACACGCCGACGATCCTCCCGCAGATGGACGAGGAGGTCCGCCGCATGGGCCGCTCGACCAGCGACCGCAACCTGCGCAACGAGGCCCGAGCCGACGTGACAGCGGGCTCGCGATGACCACCCACTCCGAGGAGTCCCCGATGACCACCGACCGCACCACCGCCGAGAACGCCCCCGAGCACCTCGACTGCATCGTCGTCGGCGCCGGCCTGTCCGGGATCGATGCGGCCTACCACGTCACCAAGGCCTTCCCCGAGCGCAGCCTCGCCGTGCTCGAGGCCCGGGACAGCCTGGGTGGCACCTGGGACCTGTTCCGCTACCCCGGGGTGCGGTCGGACTCCGACATGTTCACCCTCGGCTTCTCGTGGAAGCCGTGGACCGGCAAGAAGGCCATCGCCGACGGTGCGGACATCCTCGACTACCTGCGCGAGGCGGCCGACGAGAACGGCATCACCGAGCGGATCCGCTTCGGGCACAAGGTCGTTCGCGCCAACTACGTCTCCGACGAGGGGCGGTGGCACGTCACCGCCCAGCGCACCGACACGGGCGAGGAGGTCGAGCTCACCGCGAACTTCGTCGTCGCGACGACCGGCTACTACCGCTACGACGAAGGCTTCACTCCCGAGTTCGCCGGACGTGAGGAGTTCACCGGTGAGGTGCTCCACCCGCAGCACTGGCCGCAGGACTTCGACGCGACGGGCAAGCGCGTCGTCGTCATCGGGTCCGGCGCGACCGCCGTCACCCTCGTGCCGGCTCTCGCCAAGGCCGGTGCGGCTCAGGTGACCATGCTCCAGCGCACCCCGAGCTACATCCTCAGCGCTCCCGACGAGTCGCCGCTCGCCCCGCTCCTGCGCCGCCTCCCCGAGAAGACCGCATCGAAGATCATCCGTGCGCAGTACGCGACCGTGAGCATCGGCCTCTACGAGTTCTGCCGCAAGTTCCCGGACCGCTCGCGTTCCATCCTGCGTTCGATGGTCGCCAAGCAGCTGCCCGACTCCATCGACGTCGACGAGCACTTCCGCCCGCCGTACGACCCGTGGGACCAGCGGCTCTGCCTCGTCCCGCGCGGCGACCTCTTCCGGGCCCTGCGCCGGGGCGACGCCGACATCGTCACCGACCACATCGACCGGTTCACCCCGAACGGCATCCTGTTGAAGTCCGGCCGCGAGATCGAGGCCGACGTCATCGTCACGGCCACGGGGCTGAACCTCCTGGCCGTCGGTGGGGTCCAGGCCTCGATCGACGGCGAGCCGGTCGATGTGCCGTCGACGATGGTCTACAAGGGCATGATGCTCAGCGACATCCCGAACTTCGCCTTCATCGTCGGCTACACCAACGCCTCCTGGACGCTCAAGGCCGACCTCGTCTGCTCCTACCTCGTGCGGATCATGGAGCACCTGCGCGACACCGGCACCTCGGTCGTCGTGCCGCGGCGCACCCCCGGGGTCAAGGAGGAGCCGTTCCTCGACTTCGCGGCCGGTTATGTCCTGCGGTCGCTCAACGAGTTCCCGAAGCAGGGCGACGTCGAGCCGTGGCGTCTCAAGATGAACTGGTTCAAGGACCGCAAGGTCTTCGCCCAGCCCGTCGACGACGGCACCCTCGAGTTCACCACCCCGGCCCCGTCGTCGACGAGCCTGCACGAGGCCCGCGAGCGCGAGTCCCTCCCCGTCTGACTCCACTGATTGCCGATTCCGTTCGCCCGACCCCGCACCAAACCAGCAATAAGTCGGGGATGGGGGGCTCGTCAGGCGGTGGCGACGAGGCCGAGGGTGGCTGGGGTGGCCAGGCCGTCGTGCTTCGGCAGGATCCGCACGGTGTAGCCGAAGGCCCCGCTCGTGCCGAGGGTGACCTCGCCGACGAACTTGCGTCGGCCCTGCTCGTAGCTCTCCTCGAGCCGCATCGGCACCGTCGTCACGTCGTGCAGCTCGTCCCCACCGTTGGCGCGGCCGTGCACGATCTGCACCTCGACGTCCTCCGGTGACAGCTCCCCGAGCGAGACGTAGGTCGCGACGGTGAGCGTCTCGCCGATCTCCGGGCTGTCGCCGAGACCTGAGGACTCGACATGGTCGACGCGCACGCCGGGCCAGGCGCTCCGCGCCTTCTCGATGTATGCCGCGAGCGCGCGGGCCCCAGCGTGGTCGTCTCGCGAGAGAGCCCAGCCGGCGCGGGCCGCGGGGACATAGAGGCGTTCGGTGTACTCCCCCACCATCCGCGTCGCGAGCACCTTCGGCCCGAGCGTCGACACCGTGTGCAGCACCATGGCGAGCCAGTTCTGCGGGAGGTCCTCCTCGTCGACGTCGTAGAAGCGCGGCGCGACCTGCCCCTCGATGAGGTCGTAGAGCGCGTTCGCCTCGATGTCGTCGCGGCGGTCCGGGTCGTCGACGCCGTCGGCGGTCGGGATGGCCCAGCCGTTCTGGCCGTCGAACCACTCGTCCCACCAGCCGTCGAGGATCGAGAGGTTGAGGGCACCGTTGAGTGCGGCCTTCATGCCCGACGTGCCGGACGCCTCGAACGGGCGGAGCGGGTTGTTGAGCCAGACGTCGCAGCCCGGGTAGAGGTGCTGGGCCATCGCGATGTCGTAGTTGGGCAGGAAGGCGATGCGGTGGCGCACCTCCGGGTCGTCGGTGAAGCGCACCATCTGCTGGATGAGCTGCTTGCCCGTGTCGTCGGCCGGGTGCGACTTGCCGGCGATGACGATCTGCACCGGCCGCTCGGGGTCGGTGAGGATCTTCTTGAGGCGCTCGGGGTCGCGCAGCATGAGCGTGAGCCGCTTGTAGGTCGGGACGCGGCGCGCGAAGCCGATGGTGAGGACGTCCGGGTCGAGGATCTCGTCGGTCCAGCCGAGCTCGGCGGGCGACGCGCCGCGCTCGATCCAGGACGCGCGCACCCGGGCACGAGCCTCGTCCACGAGCTGGGAACGCAGCTCACGCTTCGTCGTCCAGACGTCGGCGCGCGGCAGGTCCGCGAGGCGGCTCCACGCGTCGCGGGTCTCCAGCGGGTTCGCGGCATCCTGCTCGAGCACGTCGGCGTGGCTGCTCGCGAGGTCGTAGACCTTGCGGTCCACCCAGGTCGGTGCGTGGACACCGTTGGTGATGCTCGTGATCGGCACCTCATCGGAGTCGAAGCCCGGCCAGAGGCCGTCGAACATGTCCCGGCTCACGACGCCGTGCAGCTTCGAGACGCCGTTGGCGCGCTGGGCGATGTGCAGCCCGAGCACGGCCATGTTGAACACGGCCGGGTCGCCGCCCTCGTACTTCTCGGCGCCGAGCTCGAGCAGTCGGTCGACCGGCACGCCCGGCAGAGCGAGGTCGCCGCCGAAGTAGACCTCGATGAGGCTGCGCTCGAAGCGGTCGATGCCGGCAGGAACCGGGGTGTGGGTCGTGAACACCGTTGCGGCGCGGACCTGTTCGAGCGCCTCGTCGAAGGAGAGGTCGTAGCCCGTGACGAGCTCACTGATCCGCTCGATCGCGAGGAAGCCGGCATGTCCCTCGTTGGAGTGGTAGACGTCCGGAGCCGGCGCCCCCGTGAGGCGGGACCACAGACGCAGGGCGCGCACGCCACCCATACCGAGAAGCAGCTCCTGCTGGAGGCGCTGCTCACCGCCGCCGCCGTAGAGGCGCTCGGTGACGGCGCGCATCGCGTCGTCGTTGCCGGGGACGTCGGAGTCGAGCAGCAGCAGGGGTACCCGGCCCACCTGGGCGCGCCACACCTGGGCGCGCAGCTCTCGGCCACCCGGAAGGCGAAGGGTGACGATCGACGGGGTGCCGTCCTCCTCGCGCAGGAGCGAGAGCGGCAGGTCGTCGGGGTCGAGGACGGGGTAGGTCTCCTGCTGCCAGCCGTCGCGGTTGAGGCTCTGCCGGAAGTAGCCGGTCTTGTAGAACAGGCCGACGCCGACGATCGGGACACCGATGTCGGAGGCCGACTTGAGGTGGTCGCCGGCGAGGATGCCCAGTCCGCCGGAGTACTGCGGCAGGGCGGCGGCGATGCCGTACTCGGGGCTGAAGTAGGCGATCGACCGGGGGGCGCCCGCGTCGCCCTGCTCGGCGGAGAACCGCTGGTACCACCGGTCCTCGCCGAGGTAGCGGTCGAGGTCGGCCTTGGCCTCGTCGACGCGCACCGCGAAGCCCTCGTCGGCGGCGAGCTCGTCGAGTCGCTCGACCGATGTCGCCGACAGCAGCGCCACCGGATCGGCGCCGACCTCGGCCCACCGCTGCGGGTCGATGGACTCGAAGAGGTCCCGCACCGGTGGGTGCCAGCTCCAGCGGAGGTTCATCGCGAGGTCGCCGAGAGCGGCGATCCGAGGGGGCAGGACGGGACGGACGCTGAAGCGACGGATGGCCTTCACGAGGACGCATCCTAGGGGTGCTCCACGGCGTGGCGGAAACGTTTCCACGAGACTTCCACCGAGCGAACCGGAGGCTCGTCGTCGGGCCGGTGGGGCAGGTAGCGTCGGGCGCGTGACCTCGACGCCCCTGCCCACCGACCCCCCGGCCAGCCCGTCGAACCCCAGTGTCGACCCAGACCCCGCCGAGCAGACCGTCCCCCTGAGCACGCCCCCGCAGACGCCGATCGGGCGGATCCCCGTGCTCGACGTCACCCCGGTCGTCGACGGCGGTGCCCGCCCGACGAAGTCCGTCGTCGGCGAGGCCTTCCTCGTCACGGCGACGGTGCTGCGCGAGGGACACGACGCCGTCAACGCGAGCGTCGTCCTCACCGACCCCGACGGCACCGACCACGTGCAGCCCATGGTGTGCACGAACGTCGGGCTCAACCAGTGGGAGGCCGTCGTCACCGCCGACCGCACCGGGCTGTGGACCTTCCGGGTCGAAGGGTGGTCGGACCCCTACGGCACGTGGGAGCACGACGCCACGGTCAAGATCCAGGCCGGGGTCGACACCGACCTCATGCTCGCCGAGGGCGCCCTCTTCCTCGAGCGCGCCGCCGAGACCGAGAACCGCACCCCCGAGGGCGCGGCCCTGTTGCGCCAGGGCGCCGCCACCCTGCGCGACGAGTCCCGCCCCGCCCAGGTCCGTCTGTCCGCCGTGACCCACGGACCCGTGCACGACGAGCTGACGACCACTCCGGTGAGGGACCTCGTGAGCCCGAGTGCGGCATACCCGCTGCTCGTCGAGCGCGAGCTCGCCCTCGCCGGCGCGTGGTACGAGTTCTTCCCCCGCAGCGAAGGCGCGACCTACGACGAGACAACGCACACATGGCGCTCCGGCACGCTGCGCACCGCCGCCGAGCGGCTCGACGCCGTCGCGGACATGGGCTTCGACGTCATCTACCTCACCCCGATCCACCCCATCGGCAGCGCCGCGAAGAAGGGCCCGAACAACACCCTCGACGCCGGCCCCGACGACCCCGGCAGCCCCTACGCCATCGGCTCCCCCGATGGTGGGCACGACGCGATCCACCCCGACCTCGGGACGTTCGAGGACTTCGACGCGTTCGTCGCGCGCGCCCGCGAGCTCGGCCTCGAGGTGGCGCTCGACCTCGCCCTGCAGTGCTCCCCCGACCACCCGTGGGTCGCCGAGCACCCGGAGTGGTTCACGACCCGCGCCGACGGAACGATCGCCTACGCCGAGAACCCGCCGAAGAAGTACCAGGACATCTACCCGCTGAACTTCGACAACGACCCCGCCGGGATCTATGCCGAGGTGCGCCGCGTCGTGCAGGTGTGGATCGACCACGGGGTCACGCTCTTCCGCGTGGACAACCCGCACACGAAGCCGGTCGAGTTCTGGCAGTGGCTCATCCAGGACGTGGCCCAGGACCACCCCGACATCATCTGGCTCAGCGAGGCGTTCACGAAGCCGGCGATGATGCGCACCCTCGCCAAGGTCGGCTTCCAGCAGAGCTACACGTACTACGCGTGGCGCAACACCAAGCCCGAGCTCGAGGAGTACGTCACCGAGCTCGCCGGCGAGACCTCGCCCTACATGCGGCCCAGCTTCTGGCCGACGACGCACGACATCCTCACGCCCTACATGCAGTTCGGCGGGCCGGCGGCCTGGAAGCTGCGCGCCGCCCTCGCCGGGACGCTCGTACCGACCTACGGCATCTATGCCGGCTACGAGCTCATGGAGCACGTCGCGCGACCCGGCGCCGAGGAGCAGATCGACAACGAGAAGTACCAGTACAAGGACCGCGAGTGGTCCTCGTATGACGCGGGCGGACCTCGCGAGGGACAGTCGCTCGCCTACTACCTCAAGCGGCTCAACGAGATCCGTCGAGCGCACCCGGCGCTGCAGTGGCTGCGCAACATCGCCTTCCACCACGCCGACGACGCGAACATCATGGCGTTCAGCAAGCGCCGCATCCTCGACGACGGCCGCGAGGACGTCGTCATCGTCATCGCCAACCTCGACCCGCACTCGACCCGCTGGAGCCGCGTCGTCTTCGACATGGAGGCGCTCGGCCTGCACCCGGACGAGGGGTTCCGCGCCCACGACCTCGTGACCGACCAGTGGTGGGACTTCCACCGCGAGGTCATGGTCCAGCTCGGCCCGGACCACGAGCCGGTGCACATCATCGAGCTCGTCCGCTGGTAAAGGAGGACCTGACCCCATGACGACCACGACCCAGGGCCTCGGCCTGCACCAGCCCGGCCTCAAGCACGACCCCGAGTGGTTCCGCACCGCCGTGTTCTACGAGGTGCTCGTGCGCGCCTTCGGCGACTCCAACGGCTCCGGCGCCGGCGACTTCCAGGGCGTCATCAACCGCCTCGACTATCTGCAGTGGCTCGGCGTCGACTGCCTCTGGCTGCCGCCGTTCTATGCGAGCCCGCTGCGCGACGGCGGCTATGACATCGCCGACTACACGCAGGTGCTGCCCGAGTTCGGGACGCTGCCGGAGTTCAAGCAGCTCATCACCGAGGCGCACGCGCGCGGCATCCGGATCATCACCGACTTCGTCATGAACCACACGAGCGACCAGCACCCGTGGTTCCAGGCCTCGCGCAGCGACCCGGACGGGCCGTATGGCGACTTCTACGTGTGGTCCGACACCGACGACAAGTACACCGACGCGCGGATCATCTTCATCGACACCGAGGTGTCGAACTGGACCTTCGACCCGATCCGGCGGCAGTTCTTCTGGCACCGCTTCTTCAGCCACCAGCCGGACCTCAACTTCGAGAACCCGGCCGTGCACGAGGCGATGTTCGAGGTCGTCCGCTTCTGGATGGACATGGGCATCGACGGGTTCCGTCTCGACGCCGTGCCCTACCTCTACGAGGAGGAGGGGCACAACGGCGAGAATCACCCGAAGACCCACGAGTTCCTCGCGAAGCTGCGCGCGATGGTCGACGAGGAGTACCCCGGCCGGATCCTGCTCGCCGAGGCGAACCAGCCACCGAAGGACGTCGTCGACTACTTCGGCAGCGACGAGTCGCCCGAGTGCCAGATGTGCTTCCACTTCCCGGTCATGCCGATGCTCTACTACGCCCTGCGCGACCAGCGGGCGCAGCCGATCGTCGACGTGCTCGCCGAGACGCCGCCGATCCCGGCCGGCACGCAGTGGGGCACCTTCCTGCGCAACCACGACGAGCTCACCCTCGAGATGGTCACACCGGAGCAGCGCGCCGCGATGTACGGCTGGTACGCCCCCGACCCGCGGATGCGCGCCAACGTCGGCATCCGCCGCCGCCTCGCTCCCCTGCTCGACAACAGCCGCCCCGAGATCGAGCTCATCCACGCGCTCGTCCTCTCGCTGCCGGGCTCGCCGTGCCTCTACTACGGCGACGAGATCGGCATGGGCGACAACATCTGGCTCAACGACCGTGACGCCGTCCGCACGCCGATGCAGTGGACGCCGGACCGCAACGCCGGCTTCTCCGAGGCCGACCCGGGCAAGCTCTACCTGCCTGTCATCAGCTCGCTCGTCTACCACTACAACGGTGTCAACGTCGAGGCGCAGATGGCGACCGGCCACTCGCTGCTGCACTGGTTGCGCGGCATGCTCGGGGTGCGCCGGCTGCACCCGGCGTTCGGTGTCGGCGACTTCCAGATCGTCCCCACCGACAACGAGTCGATCCTCGCCTACACCCGCTCCTACGAGGGCGACCGCGACCGGCACGGAGAGACCTTGCTGTGCATCAACAACCTCTCCGACAAGCCGCAGGCGGCAACTGTCCAGCTGCCTGAATCCCTTGGGGGACAACAGCTCTTCGACCTCTTCGGTGGCGCCAACTTCCCGTGGGTCGCGGCCGACGGACGGGTGACCTTCACGATGGGCAGCCGGGACTTCTTCTGGCTGCGCGTCGGTCAGGAGAGCCGTGGCTGAGATCCTCCACGCCGACCTCGAGCCGACGCGCGCCCAGCTCGTCGAGTCGTGGATCGCCCACCAGCGGTGGTATGCCGCGAAGGGCTCCCAGCCCCGACTGCGGCTCGTCGACTCCTGGCGTCTCGACGACCCCGAAGGGCGCAGCGGGGTCGAGACCCTGATCGTCGCGGACGGCTCCGGGTCGACGCCGGTCCACTACCAGGTGCCGGTCACCTATCGTGACGCACCGCTCGAGGGGCACGAGGACCACCTCATCGGCACGACCGAGCACTCCGTCCTCGGCACGAGATGGGTCTACGACGGGGTGCACGACCCCGCCTACACCGGGGCACTGATGCTGTTCGTCACCGGCGCCGCGGAGGCGCAGTCGGGGTCGGTCTCCGACACCCCCGACCCACGGGTCACGTCGAGCCAGGTGCGCCCGATGCGACCGGTGGTGCGCAGCGCGCGAGTCCTCTCCGGCGAGCAGTCGAACACCTCGATCATCTACGACGCCACCGATGAGGACGGTTCGCCGGCGCCGGTGATCATCAAGGTCTTCCGCATGCTCGCGGACGGTGAGAACCCTGACGTCGTCCTCCAGTCGGCGCTCGTCAGGGCAGGGTCCGACCGCGTCCCCGCCGTCCTCGGCTCGATCGCGGGCGAGTGGACCACGGGCGACGCGCGCACGGCATACGGGCACTTCGCGTTCGCGCAGGAGTTCCTGCCAGGAGTCGAGGATGCATGGCGGGTCGCGCTCCGAGCCGCCGAGGACGGCGAGGACTTCACCGAGCCGGCGCGTGAGCTGGGCGCAGCGACGGCCGAGGTGCACGCGACCCTCGCCGAGGCGCTCGGCACGAGCGAGACCACGCCCGAGGTGGCGCGCGACCTCGTCTCGGGCATGCGCGCGCGGTATGCGGCGGCTGCCGCCGAGGCTCCCGCGCTGCACCAGCACGAGGACGCCGTCATGGCCCTCCTCGATGCCTCGCTCGACGCGAACTGGCCTGCCCTGCAACGCATCCACGGCGACTACCACCTCGGTCAGGTGCTCCGCTCCCCCGAGCGCGGCTGGATCCTCCTCGACTTCGAGGGCGAGCCGCTGCGTCCCCTGTCCGAGCGCACCGAGCCGGACCAGTGGCTGCGCGACATCGCCGGGATGCTCCGCAGCTTCGACTACGCCGGCGGCGCCGTCGAGCACGCCGGCAGTGGCTCGGCCCGCGACTGGGTCACGGCGGCGCAGCAGGCGTTCCTCGACGGCTACACGGCGACGAAGGGTGACGACCCGCGCGACCACGGCACACTGCTCGACGCTTTCGAGCTCGACAAGGCGATGTACGAGGTCGTCTACGAGGTGCGCAACCGCCCGTCGTGGGTGGACATCCCGCTCGCGGCCGTCGAGCGCCTCGCCGCGCGCACCCACGACGGCGCGACGGGCACCCCGGCGCGCACCCGGCATACCGACAAGACCGAGGAGGACCCGACGTGACCCCCACTCCGGAGAACGAGGTCGGCGGCGCGATCAGCGCCCTCATCCAGGGCCGCCACCAGCAGCCCCACGACCTGCTCGGCCAGCACCTCGAGCCCAACGGTCTGCGCATCCGCGCCCTGCGGCCGATGGCGTCGAGCGTGCGCGTGCGCTTCGCCGATGGTGAGGAGCTGCCTCTCGAGCACGAGGCTGAGGGGGTGTGGTCGGCGGTGCGCGAGGGCGCGACCGAGACGATGGACTACCGGCTGCTCGTCGACTGGGGCGACGGCTACGAGCACGTCCAGGACGACCCCTACCGCTTCGCGCCGACGCTCGGCCAGGTCGACCTCCACCTCGTGAACGAGGGGCGCCACGAGCAGCTGTGGAACGTCCTCGGTGCGCGGGTGCACGAGTATGCCGGTCCGCTGGGGCCCGTGCGCGGCACGAGCTTCGCGGTGTGGGCGCCGCGCGCGAAGGCCGTGCGGGTCATCGGTGACTTCAACGGCTGGGACGGCCGGATGCACCCGATGCGGCTCATCGGGTCCAGCGGCGTGTGGGAGCTGTTCGTCCCCGGCGTCGAGGCCGGCGCGACCTACAAGTACGAGATCCGCGGCGCCGATGACGTCGTGCGTGCGAAGGCCGATCCGATGGCCCGGCGCACGCAGGCGCCCCCGGAGACGGGCTCGGTCGTCGAGGAGTCCCGCCACGAGTGGGGTGACGCGGCGTGGATGGAGCGGCGCGCGCAGAGCAACCCGCACACCGGGCCGATGAGCGTCTACGAGGTGCACCTCGGGTCGTGGCGGCAGGGCCTGTCCTACCGCGAGCTCGCCGAGCACCTCGTCAACTACGTGCGCGACCTCGGGTTCACGCACGTCGAGTTCCTGCCGGTCATGGAGCACCCCTATGGGCCGTCGTGGGGCTACCAGGTCACCGGCTACTACGCGCCGACCGCCCGCTTCGGGACGCCGGACGAGTTCAAGTACCTCGTCGACGCGCTCCACCAGGCCGGGATCGGCGTCATCCTCGACTGGGTGCCCGGCCACTTCCCGCGCGACGACTGGGCGCTGGCACGCTTCGACGGGCTGCCGCTCTACGAGCACCCCGACCCCCGTCGCGGCGACCAGCCCGACTGGGGCACGCACATCTTCGACTTCGGCCGGCTCGAGGTGCGCAACTTCCTCGTCGCCAACGCGCTCTACTGGCTCGAGGAGTTCCACGTCGACGGACTGCGCGTCGACGCCGTCGCCTCCATGCTCTACCTCGACTACTCCCGCAAGGACGGCGAGTGGCTGCCCAACGTCCATGGCGGGCGCGAGCACCTCGAGGCGATCGGGCTGCTCCAGGAGACCAACGCCACGGCATACAAGCGCGTCCCCGGCATCGTCACCGTCGCCGAGGAGTCGACGTCGTGGCCCGGCGTGACGAAGCCGACGAGCGGCGGCGGGCTCGGCTTCGGGCTGAAGTGGAACATGGGCTGGATGAACGACTCGCTGCGCTACCTGCACGAGCGGCCGATCGACCGGCAGTTCCACCACCACCTGCTGACCTTCGCGCTCATGTATGCCTACAGCGAGAACTACCTCCTGCCGATCAGCCACGACGAGGTCGTCCACGGCAAGGGCTCACTCGTGAACAAGGCGCCGGGCAACCGCACCGAGCAGCTCGCGACGGTGCGCGCGTTCCTCGCGTACATGTGGGCGCACCCGGGCAAGCAGCTGCTGTTCATGGGCTGCGAGTTCGCCCAGCCGAGCGAGTGGGCCGACGGGCGATCGCTCGACTGGTGGCTCCTCGACCAGCCGGCGCACTACCGCGTGCACAACCTCGTCAAGGAGCTCAACCGGATCTACCGCGAGCACCCGGCACTGTGGGCCCTCGACTCGGTGCCGGCAGGGTTCGAGTGGCTCGACGCCGACGACAACAGCGGCAACACCTACTCGTTCGTGCGGTTCGCGGACCCAATACGGCAGAGCGGTGACGTCGTTGCCTGCGTCGTGAACTTCGGCGGCGAGGACAAGGAGTGGATCCGGGTCGGGCTGCCGCGGGGCGGCCAGTGGCGGGTCATCCTCGACACGAGTGGCTACGACCAGCACGGCTCGCCGAGCCAGGCCGACGTCGTCCTCGACGCGGTGCAGGAGCCGTGGAACAACCAGCCGTTCCACGTCACCGTGCGCCTTGCCGGGCTGAGCGCGCTCTACCTCGCACCGGTCGTGGACGAGGTCGTCGAGGAGGTCGTCGAGGAGGTCGTGGACGACGTCGCCGAGGTCGTCGAGGCGCCGGCTGAGGTCACCCCGCCGCCACCTGCAACGACAGGGTGACGCTCACCGTCGCGCCGACCTCGACGCCCTCGGCGCGACGGACCGCGTCCTTGAGCGGCAACAGGTAGCCGCCGTCCTTGGGGAACAGCGACGTCGTGAACTCGGTGTCGCCGAGCCGTGCGGTGACGGGGATTGCTCCCCACCCATAGGTGAGCAGGCGCTTGTGGTCCTCGACGACGCCCGCCTCGTTCTCCGGCAGCGCGACGAAGACGTAGGGCGCGGGTCCCCGCCACTCGATGACCTCACCACTGAACTCGAGCTCCACGAGCCTCACCCTAGGCGCCGAGGGCATGGCGCGGCCCCGGGGCGACTGACACGATGGGGGCATGACCGACCCGCGCGCAGGACAGCCCGCCCAGCCCAGCGACCTCGTCGACGTCCCCCACCTCGTCACGGCGTACTACGCGCTCGAGCCCGACCCCGACGACGTGAGCCAGCAGGTCGTCTTCGGCACGTCCGGGCACCGCGGCTCGTCCCTGAAGACGGCCTTCAACGAGGCGCACATCCTCGCGACGACCCAGGCGATCGTGGACTACCGGCGCGAGCAGGGCTTCGACGGGCCGCTCTTCCTCGGGCGCGACACCCACGGGCTGTCGGAGCCGGCGTGGACGACGGCGCTCGAGGTGCTCGGTGCCAACGACGTCACCGTCCTCGTCGACGCGGCCGACGGCTGGACGCCGACACCTGCGGTGTCGCACGCGATCCTGCGCGCCAACCGGGGCAAGGTCACCGGAGTCGACGGTATGCCGTCCGGTGCCGGTCTCGCCGATGGCATCGTCGTCACACCGTCGCACAACCCGCCGACCGACGGCGGGTTCAAGTACAACCCTCCCCACGGCGGTCCGGCCGACTCGGATGCGACGAAAACCATTGCGGCGCGGGCGAACGAGCTCATCCGCGGCGGCCTCAAGGACGTCAAGCGGATCCCGTTCGCGCGCGCCCGAGCCGGCGCGACGGCATACGACTTCCTCGGCACCTACGTCGACGACCTGCCTTCCGTCGTCGACGTCGACAAGGTGCGCGAGGCCGGAATCCGGATCGGCGCCGACCCGCTCGGCGGGGCGTCCGTCGACTACTGGGGCGCCATCGCCGAGCGGCACCGCCTCGACCTCACGGTGGTCAACCCGCTCGTCGACGCGACGTGGCGGTTCATGACCCTCGACTGGGACGGCAAGATCCGGATGGACTGCTCGTCGCCGTACGCCATGGCTTCGCTCATCGGGCGCAAGGACGAGTACGCCATCGCCACCGGCAACGACGCCGACGCCGACCGGCACGGCATCGTCACGCCCGACGGCGGGCTGATGAACCCCAACCACTACCTGTCCGTGGCGATCCAGTACCTCTACGGTGGCGCGCGGCCGCAGTGGCGTGAGGACGGGTTCGTGGGCAAGACGCTCGTGTCGAGCTCGATGATCGACCGGGTCGCTGAAGACCTGGGCCGGCGCCTCGTCGAGGTCCCGGTCGGGTTCAAGTGGTTCGTGCCGGGCCTGCTCGACGGGTCCGGGCCCTTCGGTGGCGAGGAGTCGGCGGGCGCCTCGTTCCTGCGGATGGACGGGTCGGTCTGGACGACGGACAAGGACGGGATCATCCTCGCCCTGCTCGCCTCCGAGATCCTCGCGGTGACCGGCAGGAGCCCGAGCGAGCACTACGGCGAGCTGACCGCGAAGCACGGCTCACCGGCATACGCGCGCATCGACGCACCGGCAGACCGCGAGCAGAAGACTCGCCTTGCCGCCCTCACGCCCGACGCCGTCAGCGCGGAAACCCTTGCGGGAGAACCGATCACGGCCAAGCTCACCGAAGCGCCCGGCAACGGCGCCCCCATCGGCGGCCTCAAGGTCGTCACGGAGTCGGCGTGGTTCGCGGCCCGACCGAGCGGCACCGAGGACGTCTACAAGATCTATGCCGAGAGCTTCAAGGGCGAGGAGCACCTGGCGCAGGTCCAGGCCGAGGCCAAGGATGTCGTGAGCGCCGCCCTCGACGGCTGAGGACGGCGCTCACGAATGCTGGCGAGAGGCAGGGTCACCGGAAGGCGCCGACCGTGGCCGCGCGCTCGGTGAGCTTGCGGGCGTTGTCGTTCGTGGTCGTCGTGCCCATCGGGACACCGCCGTAGGTGATGCGCGGGTTCGACCAGTAGTTGAGGCGGGTGCAGCCCGACGTGCAGTTGTAGGCCATGATCGTGCGCCACTTGCCGGCCGGGTACTGGTAGCCGTGCGCGTAGCCGGACGTGCCCGAGTTCGCCGGGTCGTGCTCGGCGCCCTGGTTGTGGCCGATCTCGTGACCGAAGCTGTAGTAGCCGGTGGCGCACGACGTCGCGACGACGGAGAAGGCGGTCGCGGCGGTCGCGTTGAGGTATCCGATGCCGCAGTAGGCCGTGCCGGTCGTCAGGAGGACGTTGACGTCGGCGCCGACCTGGTCGCGGACCGCGTGCATGTCGTCGAGGTAGCCGTCGTTCGTGCCGCTGAACCGGTTGAGGTCCGTGCTGAAGTTGCCCGTCTCGCTATAGGGCGAGTTGCGGTAGCCGGCGAGCTCCATCGTGATCGGGATGCCCGAGTTCGCGTAGCCGGTGTTCGTCTCGGCGACGGCCTGCTCGGCGATGGCCTGTGCCGACCCGCCGTTCTGCGCGGCCGCCTGGGCGGACGCGACGACGAGGACGCGGATGACGGTGTTGGCCGTCGTGCCGCCCGGAGTGGTCGGAGCGGGCTTCTTGGCCGTGAGATTCCTGCCTCCACCGTCGGGCAGGGTGTCGGGGTGTTCGGCAGGCATCGCGGCGAGGTCGACCTCGGTGAGGACATGGCTGCCGCGGGCCCCGGGGGCGATCCGGAAGAGTCGCTCGCCGAGCTGGACGCTGGCGGTGACCTCGTTGCCGCGGCGGACGAACGTCACGTCGTACTGCGTGCCGGAGATCCGGCCGGACCAGACCTTCGAGCCGCTCGAGTTCGTTGTGGCGCGGGTGCGCTCGGCGACGACGTGACGGTCACCGAGGTCGATCGCGACCGTGCCGGACTCGAGCGCGCGGGCGTCGAGGCGGATGACGCTGCGGTCCTTGGCGACCGGGTCCTGGGCGCCACGGGCGTTCTCGGCGGACTGCGCGGAGGCGGAGGCGGCACCGAGGACGAGCTCGGGCGGCGCGTCACCCGAGGCGCTGGCGGCACCGGTGACGGCGAGCGGCGCGGCGGTGAGCGCGGCGATGGCGGGAATGCTGAGTCGACGCAGCAGGGTCATGGCATCTCCTGTCGGGGCTGCGGTGACGGTCGTCACCGCGTCCTCCTGACGCTAGGAGCCGGCCCACAAAGGCACGGTCAAGAACGCACCAAGCCCCGGTCAACACTGGACTCGGCGACCGTGAGGTCACCCCTCTCGAGCACGCCACTGGTCTGGCCAGACCTGACCAGACCCGCGTAGGATCCCACCATGACGACCGTCAACATCTACGAGGCGAAGTCCTCCTTCAGCAGGCTCATCGCCGCGGCTGAGGCGGGCGAGACGGTCGTCATCGCGCGCAACGGCAAGCCCGTCGCCCAGCTCGGTCCCGTGCCGACCCGACAGCCCGTGCGCTTCGGTGACCTCGCGGGCATGGTCGTCATCTCCGACGACTTCGACACGTGGGACGAGCAGGACGAGGCCGACTGGTACGGCGCATGAGGCTGCTCCTCGACACCCACGTCGCGCTCTGGGTCCGAGTCGATGCGCCGGAGCTCCCTGACGCCTTCCGCCAAGCCCTGCTCGACCCGGGCAACGAACCGTTGGTCTCCACCATCTCGCTCGCGGAGATTGCGGTGAAGAAGGCCGTCGGCAAGCTCGCTCTCGACCAGGACTTCCGCGTCGGCCTCGGGGCCGTGGGACTGGACGAGCTGCCGTTCACCGGGGCTCATGCCTCAGCTCTCGACGTCCTGCCCCTGCTGCATCGCGACCCGTTCGACCGCATGCTCGTGGCCCAGGCGATCGCCGAGGACCTGACCTTCCTCACCGTCGACGAGCAATGCCTGCGCTACGACGTCCGCAGACTGTGACGTCGTAGCGCCGCAGCACCGCTCAGGCCACCACCCCCGAGAGGCGGTGCTGTTCGTCGTTCAGCCACATGCCGAGCAGGCCGCCGAAGTGCGCCTCGAACCGCTCCCACTCGTGCGGCGGGTAGGTCTGCTGGATCGTCGACTGGAGCATGACCCGGAACTCGTCCGACCCGACCCACTCATGCACCATCTCGTCGACGTGCGGCAGCGAGGTCGCGCAGAACTCGGCGTACTGCTCGCTCGTGAAGTGCTCGTCCGCGAGCCCTTGGTATGCCGCGAGCTTGCCTTCGTAGTCGAGCGCGTCGTCGTCGGCGACCGCGAACCACGGGTCGGTGTCGACCTGGGTGCGGGCGACGCGGCCGGTGACGGTGCAGAACACCGACCAGCGCAGCAAGGCCTTCATGGCCCACGGGAAGTAGTAGTGCAGCGACGTCACCGCGACGTCGGGGCACGCGTTGGCGTAGTCGATGGGGTACACGACCCCGTCGCGCACGAGCATCTCGCACGAGTTGAACTCCCACCGGAAGAACGCGTTGACGGTCTGCGCGATGGTGACCGCCTCGCGGCCGGTCGACTCCGACAGGAAGCCGTGGTCGACGGCATACCGGTGGTGCATCGGCTCGTCGGGCTGGAACTTCATCACCATCGTCTCGGGCCCGATGGTGAGCGCCCGGGCGAAGACCTCGAAGCCGTCGACGGCCTTCTGCAGGTGCATGAGCATCTCGCCGGAGTCGTCGTAGGCCCGGTGCAACGCGTCTCGGTCCTTGATCATCGAGACGCCGCGCCAGGCACCGCCGTCGAAGGGCTTCATGAACATCGGGTAGCCGAGGTCGTCGGCGATGGCGTCGAGGTCGAAGCCACGGTTGTAGCGGCTCGAGGTGTAGGCCCAGCGCGCGTTGTCGACAGGGTTCTTGTAGGGCACGAGCACCGTGTCGGGCACGTGCATGCCGAGACGCATGAGGGCGCAGTAGGCCGAGTGCTTCTCCATGGACTGGAAGGTGAACGGGCTGTTGAGCAGGTAGACGTCGTCCATGAGCGAGGCCTTCTTGAGCCACTCGCGCGGGTGGTAGTACCAGTGCGCGAGCCGGTCGATGACGAGGTCCTGCCGGGGCCGGTCGCGCAGGTTGAACGGCTCGATCGTCATGCGCTCCGTCGTGACCCGGTGGTCCGCACCGTCCGCTGTCCGGATGACTCCCAACCTGCGGGCCAGCGCCTCGAAGACGGTGGGCCAGTCGTCCTCCGCCCCGAGCAGGAGGCCGATGAGGTGGTCGGTCTGCGGTGCCATGAGGGTGTCCTTCCGGGTGGGGGGGTCGGCAGGTCGAGAGGTCAGACGAAGCGGGGCAGGTGGTGGGCGAGCTGGCGCTGCCACCATGGCCAGTCGTGGGCGCTGTCGTGGCCCCACACGTCGAGCTCGTGACGAATTCCCTTCTCCCCCAACAGTCCTGCGAAGTGTCGAGTCGACGGCAGAGCCTGCGTGGGGCTCACCTCGAACGGCCCTTCTCCGACGACGAGCAGCACCGAGAGCCGTTCGCGCAGCCAGTCGAGGTGGTCACCGTGGAGTCCGGGCACGTATGCCGTGGGGTTGGCGAAGTAGGTCGCGTCACCGACCTCACCCCACGAGTTCCACGTCGTGGGGTCGTAGTTGCCGGAGAAGCCGAGGGCGAGCGGGGCGAGGTCGGCGCGCTGGAAGGCGAACTGCACTGCATGGTAGGCGCCGAGTGAGACCCCGAAGGTCATGAGCTCGGGTGGGCCCCCGACCTCTTCGGCGATCCACGGGATGACGGCCTCCTCGAGCCATGCCTGGTAGCAGGCGTGGCGGTTGGCGCGCTCCTCCGTCGGCACGTCACGCGCGGCCCACGTCCACCCGTCGAGCGAGTCGACGGCGAAGACGCTGACGCGCCCGGCGTCCACGAGGTCACGGACCGCGTCGAGCATGCCGTGGCCCTCGAAGTCGACGGCGCTGCCGCCCTCACTCGGGAACGCGAGCAGCGGGCGCCCCCAGTGACCGTGCCGCACGACACTCAGCTCGGTGTCGAGCCCGGGCACCTGCAGACTCACCTCGGCGTGGGGCATGCGCCCTATCCTTGCCTGTTCCCCCACACGTCTCGCAAGACTTCGGTGAGATGCGGGTCGAGCGCATCGCGCCACGCGGTGTAGTTGTGCAGATCCGCGACCTCCGTGTAGGTCACCGTGTGACCGGCCCGCTGGAGCGCGGCGGCCATGTCGCGGTTGTTCGCGGCGTTCTCCTCCAGGGCTCCACAGGTCATGCCGATGCGCAGCGGTCGCGCGGTCTCGCGGGTGTCGAGCACCTCCTGCACACGGCGGGAGATCCGTCCGAACCACGGGAAGTCGCTCTCCTGCCCGTCGAGGCGCGTCTGGAAGAACGACCCCGACTGCGAGAACACCCCACCGATCTCGTCGACGTCGAGCAGCCCGACGAGCAGCGCCGTGAGACCGCCGAGGCTCGCACCCATGACGACGACGGGACCGTCGACCGGTGCCACCTCGGCGATGCGCGAGATGCCTTGTCCCGCAATGGTTCTCAGATACTGCGGCGACCCCGAGTACCACGCGTCACGCAGCACCGGGTGCGCCAGCGCGAGCCGGTGCGGAGGCAGCGAACCGGCCGCGATCATCGCCGCCGAGTACTGCGTGAGGGAGGCCAGCGTGGCGTACTCCGGACCGTCGTGGACGAAGAGCAGCGGCAGCGCGGCCCCGTCCGTCCCCTCGGGCGACCACAGCGTCACCGGCACGTCGTCGGCGGTCTCCCCCTCGAGCGCCAGGTCGGTGACCACACCGGGAACGCCCGTCGCCGACAGCCACGACGGCGCGGCATACCCGGGAAGCTCCATGACCGAGCGTGAGCCGAACGCGGTCTCGACGGTGACCGGGTTGTCGGGGTCGAGCACCGTCTCGGTCGTCGAGCCGTCCAACCCGTCGCGGGTCACGGTGAAGCGGTACTCGAACCGGTCGAGCGGGGGCCGGGGCAGGGCGAGCTCCCAACCGTCACCCGCGCGCATGAAGTGCCGCGATCCGGCGATGGCCGAGTCGCAGTCGAGCGCCACGGAGACGACGTCGTCCGCCCCGGCGAACCGGAAGCGGATGTGGTCGTCGAGGAGCTTGGGCGCCACCTCAGAAGAGGGCGTTCATTAGCGCCGTGCGGCCCTGGCGCACGCGCTCGTCGTGGTTGCCGACGACGTTGAAGAGCTCGAGCAGGTGGGTGCGGGCCTTGTCGCGCTCGTCCCCCGTCGTCGCCTTGACCGTGTCGATGAGACGGGTGAACGCGTCGGCGACGTGACCGCCGAGGACGTCGAGGTCAGCGACGGCGATCTGCGCGTCGACGTCCTCGGGCGAGGCAGCTGCCGCAGCCCGAACCGCCTGTGCGTCAATGCCGTCGGTGCGCTGCATGAGCCGCACCTGCGCGAGCCCGAGCTCCGCGTCGTGGTCCTTCGGGTCGGCCGCGAGCGCCTTCTCGTATGCGGCGATCGCGCCGTCGAGGTTGCCCGCCTCGATCGCGTCGTAGGCCTCCTGGTGCAGCGGCGGCAGCGGCGGCATCTCGTCATCGGCGCCGTCGCCGTCAGCGCCCCCGCCGCCGGGGCCGAGGTCGACCCGGCCGGTGATGCCGTTCTGGATCGCGGCCTGGACGAGCTGGTCGAGGACGGTGCGGATCTCCTCGTCGCCGGGCAGCCCGGGGAAGAGCGGGACCGGCTGGCCCTGGAGGAGTCCGAACGTCACCGGCACGGTGAGCTGCCCGAAGGCCTGGACGACGACCTGCTGGAACGCCTGGAGGATCGACGGGGAGGCCTGCACGTCGACCGAGGCGACGAAGAGCCGCCCCTCGAACCCGGCGGCGACGCGGGCGACCCGCTCGGCGAACCCGACCGTCGCCTGGTGCGCCGAGGACCACAGGACGAGCACGGCCGGCACCTGCAGGGTCCGGTTCATGACCTCGGAGAAGGTCGCGTCGGTCACCTCGACGAGGATCCCGCTCGGCAGGCCGGCGCCCGCACCGCCGGCGCCCGAGGCACCGGCCGCCGAGGCGCCGAGCGCACCCGAGCCCGCGGACGGCATACCGCTCGATCCGGGCGCACCACCGGCGCCGGGAGCGGGGGCACCCGAGGCGAGGGCGGAGAGGTCGACGGCGCCGCGCGCGCCGGAGGGCGGAGTCGGGGTCGTGCTCATGGGCACAGTCTGTCAAACCCGTCGACGGGCCGACGATCGCCTCAGCTGGCCGACCCGGAGACGACCTGCTCGTCGGCGGCCACGGTGCGCGCTGCACCCTTGGGCGGGACGACCATGACGATGCTCTCGAGGTTGTTGATGACGATGTTCTTGGTCGCCGTCGTCTTGCCCACGAGCTTGCTGTATTTCGCCGGGATCTTGAGCTCCTTGGCCTTCGCCGTGGCGGTGATCGTGTCCTTGCGGGCGAGCTGCCCGAAGGTGACGGTCCCACCGTCGGCGAGACGGAAGGCGATGACGGACTTCGGGTCGAGGGTGTGCACCTGGGTCAGCGTCGCCAGGCCGTTCAGCGCCTTCGCCTGGGCCTCCGCGGTGGTCCGCAGCCGCGTGGCATAGGCGTCCTTCGTCGCGACGGCCTTGTTCGCGGTCGGCTTGGGGTAGTTGATCGCCGCCGCGTATGCCGCGAGCGCGGCCTGCGGAGCGAGGGTGCCGCCCGCCTTGTCGGTCGGCTTCGCGAGCGGGGCGCCTGCGGCCAGGTCTCCGAGCGCCGGGACGCTCGTGCCGGCCAGCATGTCCACGGACGCGTACACCTTGAACGGCTCGGTCGCCTTGCCGGACAGCAGCACGTGCAGGGTCTGCGTCTTGCTCGCCTCGTCCAGCGTGGCGGCGAGGATCGCACGCGGGAACTGCTGGCCCTGCGAGATGGCGATGACCTGCGGGTCGGCACCCTTGCTGAGCGGAGCGGCCTTGGGCGCGGACCCGACCTTGGTGGCGGCCTGGGCCTGGCTCAGGGCCGAGCCCGCGAGCACGGCGGACTGGGCCTTCGCCGCGCCGGCACCAGTGGCGGACCGCGCCGCCGAGGCGGATGCGAGCACGCGCGCGGCCACCGTCTCGGCGCCGTCGACGTTGAGGGGGGCGACGTCCTTGCGCTCGGCGGGGGCGTCGTGGAGGCCGACGACGGCGCTGCCGACGCCGCACCCGGTGAGGCCGGCGACGAGAGCGGCGGCGGCGATGGTCGTGGTCAGCGTGCGGCGGGTCATGCGGAGTGCTCCGGGGTCGTGGTCGTGCGTCGCGGCCGGGCGCTCCAGAGGAGGCTGGCGCCGCTGAGGAGGAGGAAGAGGCCGACGAGGGCGAGGATGACGGCCTGGAGGAACCAGGACTTGCGCTCCCAGGTCAGCTCGATCGTCTGGATGCCGCCCTTCGCCGCCTGGACGATGACGGTCTCGGGGGCGTTGGACTGCTCGATGGTCATCGTCGCCGCGCGTCCGGCCTCGCCCGTGACGGTGTTGCGCCAGACGTCGGTGCCTGAGAGTGGCGGGGTCGCGCCGGAGCCGCCGGTCTCGGTCCGCAGCTCCCAGGGCCGCGTGTCGACGCCCGTGACCGTGGTGTGCGCCGTCTTGCCGACGACCGCCTCGGCGTCCGAGGGCGACGCGGCGGCCATCCAGACCGTGCCGCCGGGCACGGGCGTGGCACGCACCGTGACGAGGTCGTCGGTCCGGTTGAGGACGGTCTGCGGCACGAGCACCGGGTTCGTCGCGGTGGGGTTGGCGGTGAAGGTCGCGGTTCCGGAGCCACCGAGGTGGGTGGCGTACCAGAGACCGATCACGGTGAGCACGAGGCCGAGGACGGCCAGGACGCCACCGACGACCCGCTTGGCGAGCGTGGGCATGCAGGGGTTCCTTTGTCAGGCAGGGAGCGCGCCGAACGAAGACGAGATCACGGTGAAATGTCTCATTTCGGTCACGGACTGACGTCCACCATGACAAACGGACGGCCTCGAGGCCAAATCCGCTGCTGTGGACCTGCTGTGACGTATGCCGTCCCTAGACCTCGTCGTCGAAGTCGCCGGCCGCGACCCGAACGTCCCTGAGCAGGGCGAACAGCATGTCCTGTCCCGGCTCGTCGAGGCTGCCGAGCCCGAACCGCGCCTGCTCGAGGTCGGCCGTCGTCGCCTCCATCGCCGCTCGTCCGGCGTCGGTGATCACGGCGAACGCGCCCCGTCGGTCGGCAGGGTTGGCGACGCGCTCGACGAACCCTTGGGCCGCGAGCCGCTGGACGATGTTCGTCGCACTCGTGGGGTGGACCATGAGCCGTTCGCCGATGCGCCCCATGGAGAGGCGGCCCTCGCGGCTGAACGCGAGCAGGACGAGCGCCTCGTAGCGCGCGAAGGTCAGGCCGTGCCGGCCGGCGATGGCGTCGAACTCGCTGAGGAGCAGCTGCTGCACGCGCATGATCGACGTCGCGGTCATCATCGGGCCGGCGGCACTGTCGTCGCCCCAGCGGGCGCGCCACAGCTCTCCGGCCCGGGCGATCGGGTCGAACGGCAGCTGGAGGTCCTTGGGCACGGGAGAACGCTAGCCGCCGGGTCGGCGACGCTGCGGTGGGTCCGTCACGTCGACCCGACGACAACGCCGTCGTCGAGCTCGATGACCCGGTCGGCGCGGGCGGCGGCCTCCGGGTCGTGGGTCGTCATGACCACCGCGGCACCGGCGTCGGCGCGGGCGCGCAGGAGGTCGAGGATGCGCTCGCGGTTGTCGTGGTCGAGCTCGCTCGTCGGCTCGTCGGCGAGCAGGACGGCGGTCGCGAGCGCGAGGCCACGCGCGACCGCGGCGCGCTGCTGCTGACCGCCGCTGAGCTCCTCGACGAGGTGGCTGCCGGACTCCCCCAGCCCCACCGACGCGAGGGCGGCGGTCGCCATCTCGTGGGCTTCCGCAGGCGCGTGCCCCCGCGCGCGCAGCGGCGCGAGGACGTTCTCGTATGCCGTGAGCACGCTCCCGAGACCGTTGCCCTGCGGGATGACCCCCACCGCCCGTGGTTGCGGTGCGGAGGAACCGTCGCCGAGGTCGACCTGACCGGCGGCGAGCGGGACGATCCCGGCGATGGCGTTGACCAACGTCGTCTTCCCCGCACCGGAGTGTCCGGTGACGGCGACGAACTCGCCGGGTGCGACGTCAAGGCTCACCCCGTCGAGGGCGACGACGTCTCCGTAGCGAACGAGCAGTTCGCGGGCGTCGACGCGGGTCGCCTCGCCGGGTGTCGTGGCGCGCAGACCGCGGGGCCGCTCATGCCTGCCCATCGGGTCCCTCTCCCTCGGCTAGTGGGGTGTCGCCGGGTTCGTCACGGACGAGCGTCCAGCCCGACTCCGCCTCGACGAGGCGGACGAGCGTGCCCGGCGCGAGGGTCGTGAGGACGTGCGGCGGGAGCGGCACCGAGCCGTCCGCTGAGACGACGGCGAACTCCTGGCCGGCGCGACCCTCCGCACCGACACGGCCGTCACGAATGGTGACGGTGCGCGGCATACGGGAGGCGACGTCGGGGTCGTGAGTGACGACGATGATCGTCGTCCCCCACGCCTCGTTGATGTCGGCGAGCGTGGCGAGCACCTGGTCGCGGGCGTCGTGGTCGAGCTGGCTGGTCGGCTCGTCCCCGAGGAGCAGCCCGGGTCGGGTCGACACGGCCACGGCGAGGGCACCGCGCTGGAGCTCACCGGGGGTGAGCGAGGTGAGTGGGGCGTCGGCCCGGTCGCGCAGGCGGACGAGGTCGAGCACCTCGTCGACGGAGGCCGCGTCGCCACCTCGGCGGCGCTGGGAACCCTGGGCGAACAGCACGTTGTCGCGAATCGTCTTGTGCGGGATGAGGTTTCGCGAGGCACCCTGCAGGACGATGCCGACGTCGCGGCCGCGCAGTGCGTCCAGGTCGGGCTCGGACATCTTCGCCAGCTCGTGGTCGCCGACGCGGATCCTGCCGGCGCTGGGACGGAGTAGGCCGCCGAAGAGGGTGAGCAGCGTCGACTTGCCCGCGCCGCTCGGCCCGAGGAGGGCGAGCATCTCGCCCGCCTGCACGGAGAGGTCGACGCCGGAGAGTGCCGCGACGTCGTGCCCCTCGGCCCGGTAGATGTGCACGAGTCCGGCGGTCATGACGGGTAGTCCGCCCATCGCTGGTCCGCTCACCATGCCTCCCTCAGCCGGTCGGAGTCACCACGCCGGGCCGCCCTGAGGCCGAGGACCGCGGCGACGACGCCGAGGACCGCGATGACGACGAGCCAGGCGAGCGCCATGACCACCCACGCGGGCACGAGGTCGAGCGCGGGCACGGCGGCCGGGGTGTCGAAGAGCGGGATGAGCGGCATGGCGAGCCACGAGCCGGCAATCCCGCACAGGCCGCCGACGAGGGCCGCCGCGAGGACGGGCAGGAGCGCCTCTCGGAGCGCCGCGCGTCGGAGGTCCGCGCCCGAGACACCCGCGACGCGCAGCGCCGCGATGTCGCGGGTCACGACCCGGCCGGTCGTCATGGCAACGACGACGAGCATGACCGCGGCGAGGACGAGGGCGAGCAGCGCCGCGAAGACACCGAGCAACAGCCCCCAGCCCGTGGCGGACTCGTCGAGGAGTCGCTTCTCGTCGGCGTAGGTCCGGGTCTGCAGGATCTCGAAGCCCCCGGCGCGCAGGGCGCGCTCGGCTCCGGCGACGCCGCCGGGGAAGTCCTCGTCGACCCACATCTCCATCGCGCCGCTCGCCGGCAGCGTGCCGCCGACCCTCAGCATGAGGTCGAGGTTGACCAGGGCCCCGCGCTCGCCCACGAAGGGCAGCGCCGGGACGCGTTGGGTCGCCCGTGCCGGAGTGGTGAGCCCGGCGAGGTTCTGGATGGCGAAGCGGTCCGGCTTCCCGCCGACCGGCACCGGCCCGGCGAGGACCGAGGGCACGACCGCGGGGGTGTCGGCGCGGTCCGTGCCGAGCCGCCGGCCGGTGTTCTCGAAGTCGAGCCGCAGGCCACCACCCGGCGCGGCCGCGATGGCGAGCCGATCGCTCACGACGGGGTTCTCGTTCGAGTACGGCAGACCGGTGGCGGGGTCGATCGAGTTCGACACGACGCCACTGGTCGGGCTCTCCTCGGGCGGCACCGGCTTGAGCCAGCCGTCCACGCCGTCAATCCCCAGGCTCGTGCCGTCGACCGCGATCCCTGACAGGTCGAGAGTGCCGCTCACCGCCTCGAGACCCCACGGGCTCTGGGGCTGCTTCACCTGCAACCACAGGCCCTGGAGTCGGCAGCCCTGGTCGCAGAGCACCGGGGCGTCGACGGCGATCGTGCCCTTGCCGGTGTGCGGCACGTCGGTCAGGTCGCGGCTGAGCACCTGCCCGTCCGGCGTCGTCACCGTCATGCCGAGTCGGAGGGGCTTGGGGTCGACCTCGGCCTTCGCAGGCCCCTGCCCCGGGGGCTGGGGGCTGAACGCGTACCCGCGAGGGGTGGTGTCGTAGACGAGCTTGGCCGTGATCCTCGTGCCGGAGAGCATGACCGGCTCCTGGTCCGGCAACGCGAGCGGGCCGAGCCGCAGGCTCTCCTGGGCCGGGGGCGCATAGGCGATCCGACGCAGCTGGTCGGGCCGGGCCGCGAGCGTGGGAGTCGACTGGGCGTCGCGCTGGGTGACGATGCCCACCGGCATGGCGTGCTCACGCTGGCCGGCCGGGAGGCCGTCGACGAGCCGGGCGACGGCGGTCGGGTCCTTCGAGCCCGTCCGCAGTGCGGCGAAGGCACCGGCGGTGAGCTCGGCCCGGTTCTGCCGGTTGCGATCGGCGACGGCGACCGCGTTCGTCGCGAAGACGACGAGTGCCGAGACTGCGGTCACGACGAGCAGGATCTGCCGGGTCGCGGGACGGCGTGCGATCGCGAGGGAGGCGAGGGCCGGGCCGAGCCGTCCGCGAGCGAGGCCTCGGCGGCCGAGTCGTGCGGCCCCCACGACGGCGAGGGTGCCGAGCAATGCGCCCGCAGCGAGGGCCAGCAGTGTCGGTGTGAGGACGGCCATGGGGCCGGTGACCTGGTTCGTGAGGAGACCGACGATGCCCACCGCGGCGAGCACGATGAGGATGACGTCGACCACGCGCAGCCCGCGAGAGGCCGTCGCCGGCGGGACGCGGCGGAGCAGCGAGGCGATCGGTTCCCGCAGGACCGGCCGCGCGGCGGCATACACGACCGCGAGCGAGGCGAGCCCGGCGGCGGCCGCAGCGGCAGGCACCTGCCAGCCCAGCTCGAACGGCACCCCCGGCGGGAGGACGAACCGGCGCACGATCTCGCTCAGTGCCACCGCGAGGAGGACCCCGAGGGGAAGCCCGAGCAGGACCGTCGCCCCCAGCTCGGCCATGACCAGGCGGCGGCTGCCCTCGCGACTTCGGCCCCGCAGGCGCGCGACGGCGATTTCGGGGCGGCGCTGCGCGACGGCCGCCGACGCGACGAGGACGAGCACGGCGAGGGCCACGGCCACGAGCTGGGCGATGAGCAGCGGGACGAGCTGGCGCACGAGCGCCTTGCCGTTGTCGACGGTCTCCGCGATCTGCGGGAGGGGGCTCGTGACGCCCGCGCCGCTGATCGGCTCGATGGCGGCGACGGCCCGACCCGCTGCCGCGAGCGAGTCGAGCGTGATCGTGTCCGTCCTGAGGGGGTAGTCGACCGTGATCTGGACGTTGTCGCGGCCCTTCTTGAGCGCCTCGGGAGTGACCACGAAGTCGTCGATGCCGGGGACGAGGTCGCCGTACTGCACGATGACGCCGGACTTGCCCTGGAGCTCGGTCCGCAGCCAGTAGCCCGGGTCCTCCTTGACGGTGTACGTGCCGGACACGACGAAGTCGTTCTGGGCATCCTTGGCACCGGGCACGGTGAGTGGCGTGCCGACCTTCCACCCCCACAGTTTGGCGTCGGCGGCCGAGACGAGCAGGTCGTCGGGAGCGCTGGGGCACGTCCCACTGTCGAGGGTCAGGTGCTCGCAGACCTCGTCACGCGCGACGAGGCGCACCGGAGAGGGCTTCTTGCCCGCCGTGGGGACGACGTTGCTCTGGTCGGTCGTCATCGCGATGCCGGGCTCGTACCACTGCATGAGCTCTGGCGGCATCGACTCCTCGACGGTCGAGGCCTCGAGCGAAGCGTCGCCCTGCGCACGGGCACGCGACGCGAGGACGCCGAGCTTGAGGTCGGCGGGCTCGAGCCGGCCGATGGTCGCGCGCAGCAGGGCCTGGTCGATCGCTCGTGAGAAGAGCGGTGCGAAGACGGCGCACGTCGTGACGAGGGCCGAGATGAGCACGAGTACGAGGGACTGCCCACCGCGGTAGCGGATGGCCTGCCACATCGCGGCCTCCTCGTCCAGACACGTCAGCGGTCGCCGGGAGGCGACCGCCCGTTCACGCTAGCCACGCTCCGGGGCGTGACGGCCAAGCCCGTCGACACCGTGACCGATTCGCAACAAAGGTGCGCACCGGCATACGGCGCCGGAAACCTTTCACGCGCGCGGCGAGGCGGTTCAGCCCTCGTTCAGGGCGTCCTCGAGACGGGTCAGCTTGGCGTCGAGCTCACCGGTGCGACCGGCGCGGATGTCGGCCTTGAGGACGAGCGAGACGCGGGGGCCGTGCTTCGCGACGGCGTCGACGCAGGCCTTGACGAGCGACATGCACTCGTCCCACTCCCCCTCGATCGTCGTGAACATCGCGTCGGTGCGGTGCGGCAGGCCGGACTCGCGCACGAGCCGGATCGCGTCGGCGACGGCGGGGGCGACCCCGCCCTCGTCGTCGCTGGTGGACGGGGCGACGGAGAAGGCGACGAGCATGCCTTCACCGTATGCCGTTCGTCCGCCTGCCGCTGCTGCGCCCACCTCCCGCCGGGCAGGCGAGGCGGCAAAGGCCCCAGCAACGGCATGGGCCGTGCTGGCAGCTCGCTGGCTACCGTCGGATGCCGCCTGCGGTGCGCTCGAGCCGGTTCAGGGAGCGTCGGGCGCGAGGAAGGCGTGGACGAGCGGCACGACGCCGGCACCCTCACCGCTCGCCGACGCGACCCGCTTCATCGAGCCGCACCGGATGTCCCCCGCGACGAAGACGCCCGGCACCGTCGTGGCGTAGGGCGCCGGTGGCCGGCCGCCCTGCCACGACTGCCACGGCGTGTCGGCCCCGGAGAGCACGAATCCCTTGTCGTCACGGGCGATCTCGCGCGGCAGCCAGTCGCACGTCGGCGCCGCCCCGAGCAGGAGGTAGAGGCCCGCCGCCTCCACCCGCTCCTCGCTGTCGGAGTCGAGGTCGCGCAGGGTGAGCCACTCGAGCCGTCCCTCGCCGCCACCGTCGGTGACGATCGTGCGCGGCCGGACGCTGATGCGCGGGTTGCCCTCGATCTCGCGGATGAGGTAGCTCGACATCGTCGCGCCGAGCCCGTCGCGCCGGACGAGGATCGTGACGGACCTGGCGAACCGGGACAGGTGCACCGCCGCCTGCCCGGCGCTGTTGCCGCCGCCGACGACGTAGACGTCCTTGTGCTTGACCTCGCGCGACGTGCTCGCGGCCGCACCGTAGTTCACGCCGCGTCCGACGAGGTCCTCGAGGGTGTCGACGCCGAGCCGCCGGTAGTCGACGCCGGTCGAGATCAGCACCGCCCGACCCCGCACTCTTGCGTCACCGAGCTCGACAAGGTGGGAGCCGCCCGGACCGTCACCGAGCCGGAGCCCGGTGACCTGCTGCCCCGCGAGGAACCGCGCCCCGAAACGCACCGCCTGCGACCGGGCCCGCTGGGCAAGCCGCATCCCGGAGATCCCCCGCGGGAAGCCGAGGTAGTTGCGGATCATCGAACTCGTCCCGGCCTGACCGCCGATCGGTCCCTGGTCGATGACGAGGGTGTCGAGCCCTTCGGACGCGGCGTAGACCGCGGCGCCGAGTCCCGCGGGTCCCGCGCCGACGACCACGAGGTCGCACACGACGTCCTCGCCGATGTCCGTCGGGCGACCGTAGAGCGCGGCGCCGAGGTCGGCGTTCGACGGGCGCGACACGACGAGCTCACCCCCGGGCGCCTCGAGCACCGGCAGCTCGGCGTCGGGCCCGGCCATCGCGAGGATCTCCTGTCCTGCGGGGCTGTCCGGCGTGTGCACGGTGTTGGGCATGCCCATGCGGTCGAGGAAGTCGCGGATCCGGGACAGGTCCGGCGAGGGCCCGTCGGCGATGATCCGGGTCCCATCGATCTCGGAGAGATTCACCGACTGTGCCCAGTCCGAGAGCGTCTCGGAGATCGCGGTGTGGAACTCCTCGTCGCGCGGACCCTGCGGCAGCATGAGGTAGAGGTCGAGGCGACCCTCGGCGAGGCTCTCCCGCATCACCGCGACCGACCCCCGGAACCGCTCCGCCGGGATGTAGACGAGGCGCCGCGCGCTCGGCATGAACTTCTGGAACTTCGCCAGCAGGTGGGTTGCCTTCTCCCCGCCCTCGAAGAACTCACAGGCCGCGAGCGCGACGGGGCGCCGCCCGCTCTTGAGGTCGATGAGGACCTCGAGAGCCTCCTCCATCGTCGTCGGTGCCACAATCTCGTAGTCGGCTGAATACCGTTGCGAGAGAACGTCGACCATCGCCTGGCGGTACTCGCCACCGAGGACGAGGATGACGGGTGTCGGCCTGGTCACGGGAGGGTTCACAGCAGCCACGCTACTGGCGTCGCGGCTCCTGCGTGAGCCGCTGCACGACACGGTGCGCGGCGGCATACGGGTCGGAGTCGCCGGAGGCGACCGCGGCGGCGAGGTCGGTCGGGACGAGTCCGCACTCGGCACCGAACCCGCGACGCAGCTCGGCGAGCGCGAGCGCCTCGACCTCGGCCGCAGCGCGACGCTGCCGCCGCGCGGCGAGCTCGCCGGACGACGCGAGCCAGTTCCGGTGCGCCGCAAGGGATTCCACGAGATCGGGTATGCCGTCCGCGGAGGTTGCGACGAGCCGCACCACCGGGGTCCGCCAGTCGACGGACTGCTCCCGGTTGCCCAGCTGGATCATGTGCCTCAGGTCGCGCACCGTGTCGTCCGCGCCGTCCCGGTCGGCCTTGTTGACCGCGAAGATGTCGCCGATCTCGAGGATGCCGGCCTTCGCTGCCTGGATGCCGTCACCAAGCCCGGGGGCGACGACGACGACCGTGGTGTCGGCCCGCGAGGCCACCTCGACCTCGGACTGGCCGACACCGACCGTCTCGACGAGGACGACGTCGAACCCCGCCGCGTCGAGGACGCGCAGCGCCTGCGGGGTCGCCGCCGACAGCCCGCCGAGGTGGCCGCGCGAGGCGACCGAGCGCAGGAAGACGCCGGGGTCGGTGGCGTGGCTCTCCATCCGGATCCGGTCGCCGAGGAGCGCTCCCCCGGTGAACGGCGACGACGGGTCGACGGCGAGGACCGCAACGCGCTTTCCCTGCGAGCGCAGCGCCGTGATGAGCGCGGAAGTCGTCGTCGACTTGCCGACCCCGGGTGCCCCGGTCAGGCCGACGACATGCGCTCCGCCCTGGTGCGGGGCAAGGGCCGCCATGACCTCGGGCAGGGCCGGGTGGCCGTCCTCGACGAGGGAGATGAGCCGGCCCACCGCACGCGAACGCCCCTCCCTCGTCTGGGCGACGAGGGATGGGACGTCGACGGTGCGCGGTGTCGTCGCGATGGCGCTGGTGGTTTCGCCGGGTGCGGCGGGCGTGCCGGTGACGGGTTACTTGCCGGCGGGGACGGTGATGATGAGCGCGTCACCCTGGCCGCCACCACCGCAGAGCGCAGCCGCACCGGTGCCGCCGCCGCGACGCTTGAGCTCGTTGGCGAGGGCGAGGGTGATGCGCGCGCCAGACATGCCGAGCGGGTGTCCCATGGCGATGGCCCCGCCGTTGGGGTTGACCCGCTCCGCGTCGACGCCCAGCTCCTTGGTCGAGGCGAGCCCGACCGCGGCGAACGCCTCGTTGATCTCGATGACGTCGAGGTCCTTCACGTCGATGCCCTGGCGCTCACAGGCCTTCTTGATCGCGTTGGCGGGCTGGGACTGCAGGCTCGAGTCGGGGCCGGCGACGACGCCGTGCGCACCGATCTCGGCGAGCCAGGAGAGACCGAGCTCCTGCGCCTTCGACTTCTTCATGACGACGACCGCGGCGGCACCGTCGGAGATCTGCGACGCGGAGCCGGCCGTGATCGTGCCCTCCTTGGAGAAGGCGGGACGCAGCTTCGACAGCGACTCGGCGGTCGTGTCGGCGCGGATGCCCTCGTCCTCCTTGAACTCGACCGGGTCGCCCTTGCGCTGCGGGATGGAGACGGCGACGACCTCGTCGTCGAAGTAACCGTCCTTCCACGCCTTCGCGGCGTTCTGGTGGCTGCGGGCGGCGAAGGCGTCCTGCTCCTCGCGGGTGAACGCCTTGTCTCCGGCGTTGTTCGCCTCGGTGAGGGCGCCCATCGCCTGGTTCGTGAGGATGTCGTAGAGGCCGTCGTAGGCCATCGAGTCCTGCAGCGTCACGTCGCCGTACTTGAACCCGTCGCGGCTCCCCGGCAGCAGGTGCGGGGCGTTGGTCATCGACTCCTGGCCACCGGCGACGACGACCTCGAACTCACCGGCGCGGATGAGCTGGTCGGCGAGGGCGATGGCGTCGATGCCGGAGAGGCACACCTTGTTGATCGTGAGCGCGGGCACGTCCATCGGGATGCCGGCCTTGACGGCGGCCTGCCGCGCGGGGATCTGGCCCTCGCCGGCGCTGAGCACCTGGCCCATGATGACGTAGTCGACGTCCTCGGGCGCGACGCCGGCCTTCTCGAGGGCACCCTTGATGGCGAAGCCGCCGAGGTCGGACCCGGTGAAGCCCTTGAGGCTGCCGCTCATGCGCCCCATCGGGGTGCGGGCTCCGGCGACGATGACGGTGGGGTCTGCGTTCTCGGTCATGCGGCCGATGCTAGTCCGGCCCCGCGTCGCGCCCCACCCCTGCTGTGACCGATCTCCCCTAGGTGTCCATTGCCACACCGTCAGGGCCTGTATGCCGTCCGCTCACCTCCCTAGGCTCGCTTCCCATGAGCGCGACCCCCTCTGCCTCCGCCGCCGCGACCCCCGGCGTGGACACGTCCCTCTTCACGGCGATCGACCACGTCGGCGTCGCCGTGCCCGACCTCGACGAGGCGATCGCGTTCTACCGCGACACCTACGGCATGACCCTCGCCCACGAGGAGGTCAACGAGGAACAGGGCGTGCGCGAGGCGATGATGGCCGTCGGCGACTCCGGCTCGCACGTCCAGCTGCTCGCACCGCTCTCCCCCGAGTCGACGATCGCGAAGTTCCTCGACCGCTCCGGCCCCGGTGTGCAGCAGGTTGCCTACCGCGTCACCGACATCGAGGCCGTGAGCGAGGTCCTGCGCGAGCGGGGCGTCCGGCTGCTCTACGGCGAGCCGAAGCGCGGCACGTCGAGCTCGCGGGTGAACTTCATCCACCCCAAGGACGCCGGCGGCATCCTCGTCGAGCTCGTCGAGCCCGCCCCCACCCCCCACTGATTGCCGATTCCGATCACCCCCACCCCCACTGATTGCCGATTCCGTTCACCCCGGCCCCGACTGATTGCCGATTCCGTTCACCCCGGCCCCGACCTGGCCCCACCCACCAAGGAGCACGACCAGCATGGACCAGATCCGCGACGCCATCCTCAGCGGCGACCGCACCGAGGAGACCTACGCGAACCTCGCCATCCCGGAGACCTACCGGGCCGCCACGGTGCACAAGGACGAGGTGGACATGTTCGAGGGCGTGCCCACCAAGGAGAAGGACCCGCGCAAGTCCCTCCACATCGACGACGTCCCCGTCCCCGAGCTCGCACCGGGTGAGGCCCTCGTCGCGGTCATGGCCAGCGCCATCAACTACAACACCGTGTGGACCTCGATCTTCGAGCCGGTGTCGACATTCGGCTTCCTCGAGCGCTACGGCCGTACGAGCGAGTACGCCAAGCGCCACGACCTGCCGTACCACGTCGTCGGCTCCGACCTCGCCGGCGTCGTCCTGCGCACCGGCCCCGGCGTCGGCAAGTGGAAGCCCGGCCAGGAGGTCGTCGCGCACTGCCTCTCCGTCGAGCTCGAGGACGCCGACGGCCACAACGACACCATGCTCGACCCGCAGCAGCGCATCTGGGGCTTCGAGACGAACTTCGGGGGCCTTGCCGAGCTCGCCATCGTCAAGGCGAACCAGCTCATGCCCAAGCCCACCCACCTGTCCTGGGAGGAGGCGGCCTCCCCCGGTCTGGTGAACAGCACGGCATACCGGCAGCTCATCTCCAAGAACGGTGGCGCGCTCAAGCTCGGCGACCGCGTCCTCATCTGGGGCGCCTCCGGCGGCCTCGGCTCCTACGCGACGCAGATGGCGCTCGCCGCGGGCGCGACCCCGATCTGTGTCGTGTCCTCCCCCGACAAGGCCGAGATCTGCCGCTCGATGGGCGCCGAGCTCATCATCGACCGCAACGCCGAGGGCTACCAGTTCTGGAACGAGGAGGGCACGCAGCAGAACCCCAAGGAGTGGCAGCGCCTCGGCAAGAAGATCCGTGAGCTCACCGGCGGGCACGACGTCGACATGGTCTTCGAGCACCCGGGCCGCGAGACGTTCGGCGCGAGCGTCTACGTCACCCGCAAGGGCGGCACGATCACGACGTGCGCGTCGACGTCTGGGTACATGCACGAGTACGACAACCGCTACCTCTGGATGAACCTCAAGCGGATCATCAGCTCGCACTTCGCGAACTACCGGGAGGCGTGGGAGGCCAACGACCTCATCGACCGCGGCATCGTCCACCCGACGCTGTCGAAGACCTACCGCATCGACGAGGTCGGGCAGGCCGCACTCGACGTCCACAAGAACGCCCACCAGGGCAAGGTCGGCGTGCTCACCCTCGCCCCCGAGGAGGGGCTCGGCGTCTCCGACCCCGAGAAGCGCGCACAATTCGAGGACGCCATCAACCGCTTCCGCAACGCCTGACCCGAGCGACTCGCCTCCCGCGCGCCGCTCACCTGCTGCGCGCGAGTCACCTCCCGCACGAAGGCCGACCGCCCGAGCACGTATGCCGGCCGGTCGGCCTTCGTCATCCGCTCACCACTGATTGCCGATTCCGTTCGCCCCCGGTCCCACTGATTGCCGATTCCGTTCGCCCCCGCTCCCACTGATTGCCGATTCCGTTCGCCCACGGTCACCAGAAAGTGCGCTCCAGCTCCTTCGCCACCCGTCTCCGCCACGCCCGAAGTCCCGCATCGACCTCGCAGTCCCGCAAGGGTGCATGACAACACGAACAGGTGAAAACCGCGTGGGGCGCGGGACGCGACGCCCGCAGATGCGGCACCAGTCGCAGGTGCAGCTCATCCCCGGGCGCAACGTCGAAGCTTGCCCACCGAACCACCGTGAGCCCCAGCCCCTCCAGCTCTCCCTGCCGCTCGGCCTCCGCCGTCAGAACCGACGACACGGCATCCTCCGAGGTCCCGTCGAGGAGGTACTTGCCCAACCCGTCCGCCTCGCCCACGACGCCGGCGCCCTCCCAGAGGTTGTCGACCCGCGCCACGAACCGGCCGTCCGGCGTCCACACCTCGACCTGCGGCACGGGCATGGGCACGTCCCACCGCCACATCGCCCACGCGGAGGCTGACTCGAGCCAGCTCTCACGCCGCGCGTCAGCCACGAGGAGCACGGGATCCAGCTTCGTGATCTCGGGCCAGCGCCGCTGGTGCCTGCGCATTTCGAGCAACCCGTCGAGTGTCACCTGACCACTCCGGAGAGCCCCGTCGGCGATCGCCATCGCGTCGCGTCCGTGCAGGGTTCGAGCGCAGTCGGCGACGGTGCGAGTGGCGTTGAGCAGCGCATGCTTGCCATGGATCTCGATGTGTTCCAACGGCGTTCGGCCACGTCGGAAGTCACGCCAGTCATTGGTGTAGGTCGTCCGGCCGTCACCGCGCAAGGTCATCGTCACCCGTTCGGGAGGGTATGCCGGGTGCGGCAGACCCAGCCACAGCGCTGCGCTCGCGTGGCTCACCAGCGCGTCGGGTGTCAGTCGCGCGGCAGCGCGACTGAGCTCAAGGTGCGCCTCCCACGGCGCGAGGGACGCCCAGCGCGAGCGGACGGCATACAGGCCTCTGCCGAGTTGGGTGAGACCCTCGCGAGCGAGCGCCCGATGCACTCGAGCGGCGGAGAAGCCCCCGGTGCGGGCCTCGCCGATCGAGAACGGTTGAGGCAGCTGCTCGAAATCGTCCATGTCGGCGAGCATCCGCGGCAGAGAGTGGGTTTGTCATCGGCGAGGCCGCCCGCCTGTGGACAACGCTGATGCGGCCGCGTCCCTGTGGACAACTCAGACTGAGTCGGCGCTACCCCCGAAACCCGAACGGAATCGGCAATCAGTGGCCCAGCAGCCGAACGGAATCAGCAATCAGTGGGGGATCTGGGGCGGCTACTGGTGGCGTTGACGGGGGATGATGACCTCGTCGACCAGCAGCAGGGCCGCGGCCGCGACGGGGATCGCCAGCAGCGCGCCGAGCACCCCGAGCAGGGTGCCACCAGCGAGCGCCGCCACGACCGTGACCGCTCCTGGCACCGACACCGTGCGCTGCATGATGCGCGGCGCGATGACGTAGTTCTCGAACTGCTGGTACACGAGGTAGTAGATGCCCGCGAACAGCGCCAGCTTCGGCTCGGTGAAGAACGCGACGAGGCACACGACCGCCGCACCGAGGGTCGCACCGACCATGGGAATGAGGCCGAGGAAGCCGACGACGACCGCCAGCACCGCGGCATACGGGATCCCGAGGACGGTCATCATGACGTAGCTGAGGATCGCGTTGACCGTCGCGATCGCGACCTGGCCGGTGGCGTAGGAGCCGGTCCGGCGCATGATCTCCTCGCTCAGCTGGACGACCCGGTTGCGCCGGCTCGCCGGGACCATGGAGTACGCCGCGCGCTTCATCTTCGGCAGCGAGGAGAGGAAGTACAGCGTGAGGATGAGGATCGTGAACGTCTGGAAGACGCCGTTGAGCACCGCCCGCCCGGCGCCGAGGACGCCACCGAGGACCGAGCTGATGAACGTCTCGTCGGTGAGGCGCTTGTTCATCTCCGCCTGCGCCTTGTCGACGATGTCGTAGTTCTTGTCGAGCTCCTGCACCCATCGGGTGTTGAGGACCCGGTCGAGGTAGTTCGGGGCCTGCGCGATGAGGTCCTGGCCCTGGGTGAGGACCGGCGGGACGACGAGCATGCCGAGGAAGAAGAACACGACGAGGACGCCGAGGAAGACCAGACCCACGGCCAGGGCACGCTTCATGCCGCGACGACCGAGCCACTCGACCATCGGGTTGAGCGCGAGCGTGAGGAAGAGCGCCACGATGAGGATCGTGATCGTCGTCGCGAGCCGGCCGAGGGAGTGCCACAGGCCGATCGCGATGAGGGCGCCGAGCGCGCCCACGAAGCCGAGGTAGAACGGTGAGCGCCGGTTCATCGGCCGACCCATCTCGCCGAACTGCGTCGCGCCGCGCGCGTCCGCCGCGACATCCGCCGGTGCGGTGCCGGCGGTCGCGGGGTCACCCGGACCGCTGGTGCCACCGGCGTCGGCCTGCTCCTCGTCACCGAGCACGTCCTGCAGCAGGCTGTGCTCGAGGTGCTCGTCCTCGCGATGGATGCGGTTGCTCTCGCGCAGCTGCGCCCGCTGCCGACGACGGTAGGCGCGCAGCCGTCGCACCGAGTTCTTGCCCCAGCTCAGATCCACGTCTCTCCTCCTCCGGCGCTCACCCTAACCCGCAGGTCAGGGCCGTGTGGGCCTCCCCCACAGCAGGTGTTCACCGCGTCGGACTCAGCCGCGGACCCGACTGCTCGTCGGGTCATGGAGCGGCCTCAGCGACACCGTCGCCGGCACCCGCACGCCGGCCACGTCGACCTCCCAGGTCCCCGCGTCCAGCCACTCCTGCGTCACCGGCTCGCCGGGCAGACCGGTGTCGACCGACGCGAGGCCCACCGCTCCGCCGAGCGTCCAGCCGTAGGACGCCGACCGCACGTCACCGACCGCGACGCCGTCGCGCAGCATCACCTCCGCGCCGAACATCAACGGCTCGGGATCGGTGAGCAGCACCTGCACCAGTCGGTCGCTGCGGGGCGAAACCTGTTCTGCGACAACGGCATCACGCCCGATGAACTCGTGTCCGAGGTCCACGGCGAACCCGAGCCCTGCGCTTCCCACGGTGTCGGTGTTGTCGATGTCGTGGCCCCAGTCGCGGTAGGCCTTCTCGAGCCTGAGCGAGCCGAGAGCGCGCAGCCCCACCGGGCGCAGTCCGTATGCCGTCCCGCGCGCCCTGAGTGCGCGCCACACCTCCGCGGCCCTCTCGCCGGGGACGTGCAGCTCGTAGCCGAGCTCCCCGACATAGGTGATGCGGACACACAGCACCTCGACGCCGGCGACGGTGATGGTTCGGGCCGCCCGGAAGGGGAAGGCCTCGTCGGAGAGGTCCGCGTCAGCGAGCAAGGCGAGCAGGTCACGTGACCGCGGCCCCTGGACGTTGAGCTGGCCCAGCCGCTGGGTGACGTCCTCGACCCGGACATCGGCGTCACCGAGCCCCCGTCGCAGCCACGCCAGCGCGTGGCCACGCGCGGTGTCCGACACGACGACGAGGAAGTCCTCGTTCGAGCGCTTGGTGACCGTGAGGTCCGCCTCGATGCCACCGTCCGGGCCGAGCCACTGTGTGTAGGTGATCCGACCCTCCTCCCCGTCGACCGAACCGGCACTGAGACGCGACAGCACCGCACCGGCGTCGGGGCCCGTGACCGCGAGGCCGCCCATGAAGGACATGTCCGTGAGCCCCACCGCCTCACGGACCGCCCGGTGCTCGGCCTCCCAGTGCGCGAACCACGGCTGGCGACCCCACGACGGCATGAGCTCCGCGACCTCGCCGTCACCGGCATACCAGTCCGCGCTCTCCCAGCCCGAGACATCCCGCAGCCATGCCCCCGCAGCCACCATCTCGTCGAGCACTGGCGAGACGAACATCCCACGGCCGGAACGCAGCTCGGCACCCGGTGTGTGCGCGGCATACGTCGTTCCGAGCACCTCGGTGACGCGATCGCGGCGGTAGTCGGGGCGCAGCTGGTGTGGCTGGAAGCGGGCCACATCGATGGCCGAGATGTCGACGTCCGGACGTCCGGTGGCGATCCAGTGCGCCAGAACCCGACCCAGACCGCCACTCGACAGCACCCCGACCGAGTTCAGCCCGGCCGCGACGAAGTAGCCGCGCAGCTCCGGCGCCTCCCCCACGGCCGGCAGCCGGTCGGGCGTGAACGACTCCGGTCCGCAGAAGAACGTTCGCACCCCGACGTCGAACGTCACCGGTACCCGTGACATCGCCGTCTCGAGCGCCGGGCCGACCCGCTCCCAGTCGGGCGGGAGCGTGCCGAAGGAGAAGTTGTCGGGGATCCCCTCCGGTCGCCATGCGGCGGCCTCCGGCTCGAACAGGCCCACCAGGAGCCCGCCGCCCTCCTCGCGGTAGTAGCCGTAGCGCCCCGGGTCCTCGAAGACCGGTCCGTCCGGGTCGATCCCGTCGAGGCGGTCGGTGATGAGGTAGTAGTGCTCGGCCGCCTGGTTCGGGATGACGACGCCGTGCCGCTCCCCGAGCTGGCGGGCCCACATGCCCGTGCAGTTGACGACCACCTCGCACTCGACGTCGCCGGCGGTCGTGCGCACACCGGTCACCCGCGGCAGGGCGCCGTCGCGGCGCGTGACGACGTCGCCGACGCTGATCCCCTCGATGATCCGCACCCCGAGCATGCGCGCACCGCGGGCGAGCGACATGGTCAGGTCCACCGGGTTGACCCGACCGTCGCCGGGGACGTGGAACCCGGCGACGAGCCCGTCCATCGACGCCAGTGGGAAGAGCTCGGCCATCTCCCGGACGCCGATCTCCTCGACGTCGAGCCCGAGCCGTCTCTGGTAGGCCGCGACCCGGCGGTACTCCTCGAGCCGGTCGTCATCACCCACCGCCTCGACGAGACCGACCGGGCGGAAGCCGGTCGAGAGCCCGGTCTCGGCTTCGAGCCGCCTGAAGAGCTCGCGCGAGTACAGCCTGATGCCGGTCAGTGTCTCGCTCGTCGTGCCGAAGCACGTCATCAGTCCGGCGGCGTGCCACGTCGTGCCACTCGTGAGCCGGTCCCGCTCGACCAGCACGATGTCCTGCACACTCTCGTGGGCGAGGTGGTAGGCGAGCGAGGTCCCGATGACGCCACCTCCGACGATCACGACCCGGGCTCGGTCGGGCAGCGCCACGGAGGGCGGCGACGTTGCACTCACGCCGCGAGGCTACCGGCGCCGGCCGGGGAGGTGTTTTGCTCCTGGGGAGCAAATCACGAGGGTCCGGACGGAAAGTTTCCCTCCGGACCCTCCGGGTTCCGTCCGGACCCGCGCGATGGACCCGCGGCCGTCAGGCGTAGGTGCGGAACCCACGCCCGGTCTTGCGGCCGAGGTAGCCCGCCGTCACGAGGTGCTCGAGCAGCGGCGCCGGGGCATAGCCGCGCTCGCGGAACTCGGTGTAGAGCTCCCGCTCGATGGCCAGCGACACGTCGAGGCCCACGACGTCGAGCAGCTCGAACGGGCCCATGGGCAGGCCACAGCCGGTCTTCATCGCCGTGTCGATGTCGTCGGCGCTGGCGTAGTTCGCCTCGAGCATCTTGATGGCGTCGTTGAGGTAGGGGAAGAGCAGCGCGTTGACGATGAACCCCGACCGGTCGGCGCAGGTCACCGGGTGCTTGCCGATCTCGTGACACAGCTGCTGGACCGTCGCGATGACGTCCTCGCCCGTCGAGACCGTGTGCACGACCTCGACGAGCTTCATGACCTGCGCCGGGTTGAAGAAGTGCATGCCGATGACGTCCTGCGGCCGGGAGGTCACCTTGGCGCAGTCGATGATCGGCAGCGAGGAGGTCGTCGTCGCGAGGATGGCGCCGGGCTTGCAGATCTCGTCGAGCTCGCGGAAGAGCTCCTGCTTGATGTCGAGGTCCTCGGCGATCGCCTCGACGACGAGGTCGACCTCGGCGAGGTCGGCGCGTGACGTCGTCGGGTGCAGGCGAGCCAGGAGGGCGTCGACGTCCTCCTGGGTCGTGCGGCCCTTGTCCAGCGCGCGGGCCTGCGACTTCTCGATGGCCGCGCGGACGCCAGCGAGCTTGTCCTCACTGCGGGCGACGAAGGTGACCTCCTTGCCCGCCTTGGCGAAGACCTCGATGATGCCGGTCGCCATCGTGCCGGAGCCGACGACGCCGACCGAGCTCACCTCGCGCAGCGTCGTGCCCTCGGCGACGCCGTCGGTGGGCGTCTGCCGGTCCGCGACCACCTCGGGCGAGCCGGGACCGGCATACGTGTAGAAGCCCTGTCCGGTCTTGCGCCCCTTGAGACCCGCGCTCACCATCTGCTTGATGATCGGGCTGGGTGCGTGCAGCCGGTCGCGGCCCTGCTTGTACATCGTGTCGAGGATCTCGTATGCCGTGTCGAGACCGATGAGGTCGAGCAGCGCGAGCGGCCCCATGGGGTAGCCGCAGCCGAGCCGCATCGCGGCGTCGATGTCCTCGCGGGTGGCATAGCGCGACTCGTACATCGCGACGGCGTGGTTGAGGTAGCCGAAGAGCAGCGCGTTGGCGATGAAGCCGGCCTTGTCGCCGACGATGACCGGCTTCTTCTCGAGCCGCTCGGCGAGTGCCTTGACGTCCTCGAAGACGTCGTCGGCGGTGATGACGGTCCGAATGACCTCGACGAACTGGAGCACCGGCGCCGGGTTGAAGAAGTGCATGCCGACGACGCGCTTGGGGTTGCTCGTCGACGCCGCGATCTCGGTCACGGGGAGTGACGAGGTGTTCGTCGCGAGGATGGCGTCGGGAGCGACGATGGCGTCGAGCCGCCCGAAGATGTCCTTCTTGAGGTCGAGGTGCTCGGGCACGGCTTCGACGACGAGCTGGCAGTCGGCGAGCGCCTCGAGCTCGGTCGCGTAGGTCACGTGCCCGTGCAGCGCGTCGTAGGCGGCCTGGTCGATCTTGCCGCGCTCGAGCGCGCGCCCCGTCGACTTCGTGAGGAAGGACCGGCCCCGCTCGACGGCCTCGTCGTCGGTCTCCACGGCGACGACGTCGATCCCGTTGCGCGCGAACACCTCCACGATGCCGGCACCCATGGTGCCCAGACCGATGACGCCGACCTTGGTGAACTCCCGTGTCATGGCGGCGAGTCTGTCATCCGCCCGTATGCCGTGTGGAGGGCTTGGGTGCGTGAGAGTCCTCTCACCGGTCGGTCACCCTGCGTACCGGTCCGTGTCGTCACCACTCGAAGCCGGACGCGAGCAGCGCCGACTCGGTGCGGAAGCGGTCGTCCGGGCTCATCCCGCTGCGCGCGCCCTCCGGCGTCCCGACGTGCAGCTCGCGACAGGCTCGCAGCAGCGCGTCGTCGTAGGCGAGCAGCGCAGCCCGCAGGTGCAGCGCCTTGGCCGGGCGCGAGCTCGCCGTGACGGCCTGCACCTCATCGGCGAGCCGCCGCAGGTCGGCCGAGAGGGCCTGGGGCGTCGGCGGCGCAGGAGGCGGGATCTGCGCGTCGCGCCACTCCTCCCACCGGTCCGTGACGGCGGAGTACGGCCGCGGCGCGTGCCCCGTGGCGGCGTACCGCAGCACCGCGTGGGCGGCGTCGAGCGCGAGGACCACTCCCGCGGTCACGGCGATGTATGCCGGCAGGTAGGTCATGCGCTCACCTCACCTCGAGTGTGCGCCGGGTTCCCGGGCGGGGCAACCCTCTAGGGTTGGCTGCGTGCGAGTGGTGATTGCGACGTGCAGTGTCGACTACGAGGGCCGGCTCACGGCTCACCTGCCCCTCGCCACCCGGCTGCTCATGGTCAAGGCGGACGGGTCGGTGCTCATCCACTCCGACGGCGGGTCCTACAAGCCGCTCAACTGGATGTCGCCACCGTGCGCGATGGCCGAGGTCGAGCCGAGCGAGGACGAGGCCGCCGACGGCGTCACCGCGGTCTGGGTGGTCCAGCACGCGAAGTCCGAGGACCGGCTGCGGGTGCGCCTGCACGAGGTGCTGTCGGACACGAGCCACGCGCTCGGTGTCGACCCGGGACTCGTCAAGGACGGCGTCGAGGCCCACCTCCAGAAGCTCCTCGCCGAGCACATCACGACCCTCGGCGACGGCTGGACGCTCACCCGGCGCGAGTACATGACCGCCATCGGCCCCGTCGACATCCTGTGCAAGGACGCGAGCGGCGCGACCGTCGCCATCGAGATCAAGCGGCGCGGCGAGATCGACGGCGTCGAGCAGCTGACCCGCTACCTCGAGCTGATGAACCGCGACCCGCACCTCGCACCGGTGACCGGCATCTTCGCCGCACAGCAGATCAAGCCGCAGGCGCGCACCCTCGCCGAGGACCGCGGCATCCGGTGCGTCGTCCTCGACTACGACGAGCTCAAGGGCATCGACAACAGCGAGCACCGCCTGTTCTAGGACCTCGCCCCCTACACGACGGAGCGGTCGGCGCTGCCGGGCCAGCTGCGCACGACGATGCCGTCGGCGTCGACGGCCACCTCGGCCACGGCACAGTTCGGCATGAACATCCGCTCGGCGAGGTCGGCGCGCACGTTCGCACCCATCCGCGGCAGCGCGAACGACATGACGCCCCCGTGCGAGAAGACCAGCACGCTCTCGCCGCGGTGCAGGTCGGCGATCTCCTGCAGCGCCTCGCGGTAGCGGTCGAGCACCGCCTGCCCGCTCTCGCCCCCGGGCACGAACGTCCCGAGGTCACCGGCCTTCCATGCCTCGAAGACCGCGAGCAGCTCGGGGTCGTCGTGCTCGCGGCCCGCGAGGGCGCCGACCGAGAACTCCTCGAGCCCCTCGACCACCCGGGACTGCACTCCCAGCACCTCTGCCGCCACCGCGCCGGACTCGACGGCGCGCTGCATCCGGCTCGTGCAGACGGCGGCGATGTTGCGCCAGCGCACCGACTCGGCGAGGTCGCGCACCTGCGCCTGCCCCTTCTCGGTGAGCCAGCCGCCCTCGTCGGACAGCACCCGCGCGTGCGGGTAGTCCGCGTCACCGTGCCGGGCGATGAGCAGCGTTGCGGGACAGTGCAGATCGCTCACGTCCACGAGGGTATGCCGTCCGCGCGCCAATTCGGTCGACAGTGCGCCTTCGCGTGCGCTTGGCTTGCGCCGTGAGCGACGACACCGCCATGAGCGAGCGCGAGGTCATGCACCTTGAGAGCAGCGATCTCGAGCGCATGGACCTCGAGGTCGTCGACCTCGACCTCGACGACGACTCGGACGCGATGGTGCACAGGGTGAACGGCTGGCTCGAGGCCGTGCTGCGCTCCTTCCACGAGAAGCGCGCGGACGACGAGCACCGCGCGAAGTGGGTGGCAGCGCTGCGCGCCGACGGCTCCCGGCTTCGCGGCGTCTACGAGCGGGGCGGCCTGCCGTTCGCGACCGACGTCCCGGTGGCGACCTTCAGTCACCTCACCAAGCGACTCAACACGGGCTCCCGACAGCTCCCGGTGCGGATGATCACCGACGTCACCGTCGCGCCGACCCATCGTCGCCGGGGCATCATGCGCCGGCTCATGACGGCGAACCTCGCCGACGCGGCCGCCCAGGGCCTGCCCCTCGCGGTGCTCACCGCGAGCGAAGGGTCGATCTACGGAAGGTTCGGCTTCGGCGTCGCCACCCACGAGGACGCGGTCCGCATCGACACGACGTCACGGTTCCGGCTGCGCGAGCGGCCGGACGACGGCGAGCGGATCGTCATCGTCGACCCGGACGCGTCGGATGCCGTGCGGACGGCATACGAGCGGTTCCACGAGGTGACCCGAGGCAGCCTGGAGCGACCCGCGTACTACGAGGGCTGGCTGCGCGGCTACGACTGGGAGGAGCAGGGCGAGGACCGGGCCCACCGGGTCGCGATCCGACTGGACGCGCAGGGGCGCCCGGACGGGTTCGTCGCGTGGAAGTTCAAGGACGCCGGCGACCACCGCGAGGTCAGCGTGGGCGACCTCGTCGGCGCGACCCCGCCGGCGCGAATCGCGTTGTGGCAGTTCGTCGCCGACCTCGACCTCGCCGACATTGCCGTTGCCCGGACGGCGAACCTCGACCCCCTCCCCTGGGCGGTCACCGACCCGCGCGTCATCACGACGACTGGACGACCGGACCACGTCTGGGTGCGCATCCTCGACGTCGCCGCCGCACTGAGCGCCCGTCCATGGTTCGCCGACGACGAGGTGACGATCCGCGTCCGTGACGCCCTGGGTCACGCCGACGGCACGTGGACGGTCACCGCCTCGGGCGGCACCGCGGTCGTGCGCCGGTCAGCTGCCACAGCGGACGTCGAGCTCGACGTCGAGGCACTCGGCGCGCTCTACCTCGGGGACGTCCGGGTGGACGACCTCGCGGAGGCGGGCCGCATCGTTGGCCGCGCGGACGGCATACGACGCTTCGCCCAGCTCACCGACGGCGGCCCCACGCCGCACTGCGCGACGCACTTCTGACCGGCTACTTCATCGTGCCCTGGGAGAGCGATCCCTGGAGCTGGCGTTGGGTGAAGATGTAGACCGCGAGCACCGGGACGATCGTGATGACGACCGCGGCGAAGAGCTGGCCGAAGTCCACGGCATACCCCGCCTGTGAGGCGAAGCGCGCCATCCCCTGCGAGAGAACGTAGTTGTCCTCGTTGGTGTTGAGCGCCACGGGCAGGAGGAACTGGTTCCACAGTCCGAGGAAGTTGAAGATCGCGATCGCCACGATGCCGGGACGGGCCATCGGGAGCATGACCTGGAAGAAGGTCCGCCACTCCCCGGCCCCGTCGAGCTCCGCAGCCTCGGCGATCTCGCTCGGCAGTCCCCGGAAGAAGGGGTAGAGGAAGAACACCGTGAAGGGGAACGCGAAGGCCACATAGGTGGCGATGAGCCCGGGGAGGGTGTTGAGCAGCCCGAGGTTCTTCAGGACGAAGAACAGCGGGACGATCGCGAGGAAGATCGGGAACGTCAGACCGGCGAGGATGAGGTAGTAGACGATCTGGCTGCCGAAGAACGTGAACCGCGCGAGGGTGTAGGCCGCCGCCGCGCCGAGGATCATGACGAGCACGAGCGAGCATCCGACGACGATGACGGAGTTGAGCATGTACTTGCCGATGCCGGAGTCGGTCCAGGCCCCGACATAGTTGTCGAAGCTCCACGTCTGCGGCAGCGCGAACGGCGAGTCGAAGATCTCGCGCGTGGTCTTCCACGAGGAGAGGAACACCCACAGCAGCGGCAGGATGACGATGATCGACCAGATCGTCAGGACGATGTGCGAGACGACGGTGACGACCTTGTCCGACCCCGCGGTCGGACTTTCGTTGCGGGACTGGGTCGCCCGGCCCGACGTGGCCCTCGCGGAGACGTCCGTGGCACTCATCGGTTGTCCTTTCCCTTGATCGCCCGGATCACGACAAAGACGATCGCGGCGAAGAGCAGGGTCATCACGGCGAGGACGACGCCCATGGCGCTGGCCATGCCGAACTGACCCTTCTTGAACGCGGTGTTGAAGAGGTCCTGCGTCATCGTCAGGGTGGAGTTCTGCGGGCCACCGCTGGGGTTGAGCGCGGCCATGTAGACGAAGGCGTCGAGAGCGAGGATGCCGAGGTAGACGTAGGCCGTCTGGATCGTGTCGCGCACCATGGGGATGGTGACCATGAAGGTCATCCGCAGCCGGCCGGCGCCGTCGACCCGGGCGGCGTCGTAGAGCTCGGCGGGAATGCCCTTGATCGCGGCGATGAAGAGCACCATGTAGAACCCGACGAACCCCCAGATGATGACGAACATCGTCGCCGGCATCGCCGTCGAGACCTCGCCGAGCCAGGCGAAAGAGCGGAACTGGTCGAGCCCGACCGCGGTGAGCAGCCCGTTGATGAGGCCGCTGCTCGGGTCGAACATCTGCGCCCACACGAGGCCGATGACGATCGCGGGGATCGTGTACGGGAAGAACGAGACGATCCGGTAGAAGGACGACCTTGAGAGCCCGCGCACGGCGCCCGTGCTCGAGCCACCCACGGTCACCATCGTCGCGAGGGCCAGGGCGAGCGCGATCGTCACGATGGGGATGACCACGGCCATGAGCAGGTTGTTGCGCACCGCCTTGAGGAAGGTGGCGTTCTGCAGCAGCGCGGTGTAGTTCGACAGGCCGACGAACTCGAAGTTCGGGGAGAACCCGCTCCAGTTCGTCAGCGAGTAGATGAACGCCTGCGCGAACGGCCACAGCACGAAGAGGGTGTAGAACGCGAACGGCAGCCCAAGCGTCACAAGGATGAAGACGAGCCGGTTCGCGGACATGCGACGGCGGGCCGAGCGCGGGGCCCGACCCACCGTCTGTGGTGGGGCCGAGGGAACGGCGGAGCTCATGGGGTGAGGAGTCCTTCGAGGGGAGAGTGAGGCAAGGGTGTGCCCGACCCGGCACGGGCTGCCGGGTCGGGCACGGGGGTCAGCTGACCTTTTCCTTCTTGACCTGCGGGTCGTTGCGGACCTTGTCCGTGATGCCCTGCAGCTGTGTGGTGAGCCTGGCAGCGTCGATCTGGCCGGACAGGAAGGCGTTCCACGGCACGAGCATGTCCTGGTTCATGCCGTAGTTGTCGACGAACTTCCACGTGAAGACGTTGTCGCCGGCGTCGCTGAGCATCTTGCTCTGCGACTGCAGTGCCGTCGACCCGAAGCCGTCCGCCGGGACGGTGTCCTTGACGATGGTCGGCGCGAGCTTCGTCTTGGCGAAGTTCGTCGCGGCCTCCTTCGACAGCATGACCCGCAGCAGTTCCTTGCCGCCCGCCGGGTTCTTGCTCTTGGAGGGGACGATGAAGGGCTCGCCGGCTGCCGCGTGCAGGGCCTCGTAGGGCATCTTCGAGTTGCCCGTGAGCGTGAACTCGGGGGCCCCCATCATCTTGAAGCCGTCCTTGGTCTGGTCCTTCATCTCGTTCTCGATCCACGAGCCCGAGGGGTAGAGCAGGGCCTCCTGGCCGTTGCTCCACTGCGCCTGGGCTGCGGTGAACTGGGTGCCGCCGCCGCCGGGCTTGACGTAGCCGTTCTTGATGACCGTCTCCATGGCCTTGAACACGCCCTGGACCGCCGGGTTGGACCAGCACTTCTCCTCGAGGTTCTCGAGGGCGAGGCGGACCTCGTCGCCGCCCTCCTTGATGGCCGAGGCGATGGCGAGCGTCTGGTAGTACGTCGCCGCCTCCTTGCCCCAGAGGAAGAGGAACTTGCCCTTGGACTTGGCCTGAGCGCCGAGGGCGATCGCCTCGTCCCACGTCTTGGGGACGGTCCAGCCGTTCTGCTCGAAGAGCGAGCCGGAGTACCAGAGGGCGTACACCGTCTGGACGTAGTTGATCGCGACGAGCTTGCCGTTGAGGGTGCCCGGTGCCTCGACACCCGGGTAGAGAGTGTCCTTGATCGTCGTGCCCTCGAGGTTCTTGGCCTCGAAGACGTCGCTGAGGTCCTCGAGCTGCTCGGCGATCGTGGTCAGACCGATCTGGTTCGCGCCGGAGTTGTCGATGAGGTCCGGCGGGTTGCCGCCGACGAAGCGGGGCTGGAGCTCCTGCGCGATCTGCGTGGAGGGCTTGACGTCGAACGTCACGCCGGAGTGGTTCTTCTTCGCGACGTCGGCCGCGAAGGTGACGTAGTCGAAGCCGTAGCCACCGTTGAAGATGACCGCCTCGACGGTGCCACTGTCGGCCATGCCGAACGGGTTCTTCTCGCTCTTCTCGCCCGCGGCGCCGCCGCCGGTGTTCGTCTCGCTACCGCCGCCACCGGTGGCGCATCCGGTCAGGGCGAGGGCCGGCAGTGCGACACCTCCCGCAAACGCCAGCCGGAGGACCGAGCGCCGGTCCATCTGGTTCCCTCGAGGGTCCATCGTTTCCCTACTTCCTCAGGTCCCGGACGGCGTCGTTACCGTCCGCGTGAGCCGCACTGCGTGGGTGGCGCAGTGGAGACACTGTGCCACGAAAGTGAGCGACTATGTCAAGGATTCCGCCAAAAGCAGTCACGATCAATCACATCGCGCACTTCAGGGTGCGTGCCGAGGTCACCGTCCCACACGACGATCGTGGGCGGGTGTGTTTGGGCTCTCAGTCCGGTTGCGGCCCGATAACGGTCTAGACCGGAGCGGGGCTGGGCGCCTTCTCGTGCGGTCGCCCGTCCGTCCCGTCCGTATGCCGTGCCTCGCGGATGACGTCGACGAAGCGGCTCATGATGTCGTTGAGTCCGAAGTCCTTGGGCGTGAACACCTCGGCGACGCCCGCCTGCTTGAGCCGAGCCGCGTCGGACTCGGGGATGATGCCGCCGACGATGACCGGGATGTCCCCCGCCCCGGCCTCGCGCAGGCCGTCGAGGACCTCGGGCACGAGCTCCATGTGCGAGCCCGACAGGATCGAGATGCCGACGAGGTGGACGTCCTCGGAGACGGCGGCCGCGACGATCTGGTCCGGCGTGAGCCGAATCCCCTGGTAGATCACCTCGAACCCGGCGTCGCGGGCCCGCACGGCGATCTGCTCGGCACCGTTGGAGTGGCCGTCGAGGCCCGGCTTGCCGACGAGGACGCGCAGCGTCTCGCCCAGCTCGTCACGCAGTTCGGCGACCCGCTCGCGGACGGCGGCGAGCTCGGTCCCGGCTGTTCCTCCGGCAAGGCCCACGGACCCGCTCACGCCGGTCGGTGCACGGAACTCGCCGAAGACGTCGCGCAGCGCCTGGGCCCACTCCCCCGTCGTCACCTCGGCGCGGGCGCACTCGAGCGTCGCCTCCATGAGGTTCTCGTCGGTCGCGGCGACCTCGCGCAGCCGCTCCATCGCGGCGGCAGCCCGGTCCCGGCGCTCGGGGTCGGCGTCGCGCTGCTCGCGCCACTGGCGCACCGCAGCGGCCGCAGCCGCCTCGACCCCGGGGTCGACCGTCTGGATCGCGGTGTCGAGGTCGGCGGTGAGCGGGTTCGGCTCGGTCGACTCGAACTTGTTGACCCCGACGATGACGTCCTCGCCGGCTTCGATCCGCTGTCGCCGCAGGGCATGCGAGGCGACCAGGGCCGACTTCATGTAGCCACTCTCGACGGCCGCGACGGCGCCACCCAGCTCGGACACGCGGGCCATCTCGGCCCGAGCCCCGGCGACGAGCTCGGCGACCTTGGCCTCGACGACGGTCGAGCCGGCGAAGAGGTCGTCGTACTCGAGCAGGTCGGACTCGAAGGCCAGCACCTGCTGCATGCGCAGCGACCACTGCTGGTCCCACGGCCGGGGCAGGCCGAGCGCCTCGTTCCACGCCGGCAGCTGCACCGCGCGAGCACGCGCGTCCTTGGACAGCGTGACCGCGAGCATCTCGAGGACGATGCGCTGGACGTTGTTCTCCGGCTGGGCCTCGGTGAGGCCGAGCGAGTTGACCTGCACGCCATAGCGGAAGCGCCGCTGCTTGGCGTCGGTGACGCCGTAGCGCTCGCGGGTCAGCTCGTCCCAGAGCTCGACGAAGGCGCGCATCTTGCACATCTCCTCGACGAACCGCACCCCGGCGTTGACGAAGAACGAGATGCGGGCGACGACCTCGCCGAACCGCTCCGGCGGCACCTGTCCCGAGTCACGCACCGCGTCGAGGACGGCGATGGCCGTCGACATCGCGTACGCGATCTCCTGCACGGGCGTGGCGCCGGCCTCCTGCAGGTGGTAGCTGCAGATGTTGATCGGGTTCCACTTGGGGATCTCGGCGACCGTGTAGGAGATGACGTCGGTGATGAGCCGCAGCGAGGGCCCGGGCGCGAACACGTAGGTCCCGCGCGACAGGTACTCCTTGATGATGTCGTTCTGCGTCGTCCCGGCGAGCGCCCGGACGATCCCGGCAGGGTCCTCACCCGCGGCCGCGGCCTGCTCCTCGGCCGCCACCTGGTAGAGCGCGAGCAGCCACATCGCCGTCGCGTTGATCGTCATCGACGTGTTCATCTGCCCGAGGGGGATCTGGTCGAAGAGCGCGCGCATGTCGCCGATGTGCGAGATCGGCACCCCGACCTTGCCCACCTCGCCGCGGGCGAGGACGTGGTCGGGGTCGTAGCCGGTCTGGGTCGGCAGGTCGAAGGCGACCGACAGCCCCGTCTGGCCCTTCTCGAGGTTGCGCCGGTAGAGCGCGTTGCTCGCCGCGGCACTGGAGTGACCGGCATACGTCCGCATGACCCACGGGCGGTCGCGCTCCGGACGCGCAGGCTCGGCCGCCTCGGTCGTGGCAGCAGCCTCGGCGGCCTCGGGTGCCGTGGCGGAGTCGGCGGCGGCAGCGGCGTCGGGACGGTCTTCGGGCATGCGCTCGACGCTACCGGCGGCCCCACGGGCGGGACAGTGGCTCAGGCGGTGAGAGTGCTCACGCGGGTGACGGTCCTCACGCGGAAGCCGCACTCCGGCCCCGCGACACCGCAGGTGGGCGCCGGGACGGCGAGATGCGGTCGAGCAGCCACTCGATCGGTCCGGGACCGATGAACCGCGCCCATGCCCACGACACGAAGAGGCACCCGACGACGAAGATGACGAACGGGGTCCAGCTCGGCGGGGACCACCGGTCGATGAGCGGCACGAGGAAGAGCACGTGCCCGACGTAGAGCGAGAGTGCCACCCGCCCGATGAGGGCGAACGGCCGCAGCAGGCGGGCACCCACACCGTCGGCGCGGCCCTCACCTCCCAGCGCGACCACCGTGACGAGACCGTATGCCGCGAGCGCCAGACCGTTCTCCTGCAGCTGGTCGGGGAAGTCACCGGAGAAGACGACGGCGACGCCGAGCAGCTCGAGGGCGTAGCTGAGCCAGGCCATCGTGAGGCCGCCGATGAGGCACCACCACGCGGCGCGTTCGTCCCGGAGCCCGCGCCGCGCGAGCACCGCGCCGAGGAGGAAGAGCGGCAGCAGGGTGAGCACCCGGTAGTGGGTGTTGAGGACGAGCCACTCGACGAGCGGGTTGCTCGCCCAGTCCGCGGTGGGCGGGAGGCCGCCGGGCTCGCCGCCACCGGCCCGGGTCACCGCCGTGATGACGAACGGCGAGATCGCGACGAGGGCGAGCGCCACGCCGAGCAGCCAGCGCGTCCCGAGCAGCAGCAGTGGAGTGCCGACGATGAGCAGGACACCGAGGATGTGCAGGATGACCGCGGCCCAGTGGTCGAACTGCTCGAGACCGACACCGAGCGCGACGAGGGCGAGGCCACGCACGAGCGCCCGCGCGAATCCCCGACCCGCGGACGGTCCCGGGAAGACGAGACCGGCGGAGATGCCCATGACGAGCGCGAAGAGCGGCGACGCCGTGTCGTTGACCTGGGCCAGCACGAAGTTCGGCAGGGACGACAGGAGCGGCGTGATCCAGGGCAGTCCGTGGGCGACGACCATCGCCACGACGGCGAGGCCGCGCGCGGCGTCGAGCGACAGGACCCGTTCGGCCGGTCGGGACACGGGCGCAGGCCCAGCGGTCGGGGCGTCGGTGACCATGGCCACGAGTATGGAGCAGCGGGGGTGAGAGGGTGGGCCCATGGTCAACCTCACCCGCATCTACACCCGCACCGGCGACGACGGTACGACCGGGCTCGGCGACTTCAGCCGCACGCGCAAGACCGACCCGCGCCTCGCGGCATACGCCGACGCCAACGAGGCCAACGCCGTCATCGGCGTGGTCCTCGCAACCGGTGAGCTCACCGACGACGTCCGCGCGATCCTGCGGCGAGTGCAGAACGACCTCTTCGACGTGGGCGCGGACCTCTCGACGCCGCTGCAGCGCGACCCCGAGTACCCGCCGCTGCGCGTGCAGCAGGAGTGGGTCGACGAGCTCGAGTCCGACTGCGACACCCAGAACGCCAAGCTCGAGAAGCTCCGGTCGTTCATCCTCCCCGGAGGCACGGTGGCGGCAGCCCACCTGCACCAGGCGACGACCGTCGTCCGTCGCGCCGAGCGCACGACGTGGGCGGCGATCGAGGAGCACGGCACCGAGGAGGGCACCGGCAAGGGTGTCGGTGGCGTCAACCCGGTGGCCGCGGCCTACCTCAACCGGCTCTCGGACCTGCTCTTCATCCTCGCGCGCGTGGCCAACCTCGACGCCGGCGGCGACGTCCTCTGGCAGCCCGGCGGCGGCCGCTCCGAGGCACCGGAGAAGGAGCGCCGCTCCCCCGCCGCTGCGGGTGTGCCGGACACGGACGACCCCACCACCGACGACGACTGAGCGCCGGAATCGGGCCGTGCGCCGGCCCGGCGGGTCAGGCGACGTTGACGTTGAAGCCGGGCGGGCTGCTCTCGAGCCAGGCGCGCAGGGCGGTGTATGCCGCCGGGCTGAGCGCCAGCTCGCACGCGTGGTCGTGGGTGCGCCCGGCGACGCTCACGGCATCCGAGGGCAGGCCGGGCACCGGCTCGGCGAGTCGCTTCGGGGCACCGAGGTCGAGGTCGCGACGCCGCCACGAGTGGCCCGGCCGCAGGGAGGGGCCGACGACCGAGAACCAGTCGAGCCGGTCGTCGGCGATGCGGGCCAGGCCGAGCCGCCAGCGCCGGTCCGCCGTCCGGACGGCACAGATCATCAGCGGCTGACCGCCGGAGATCCAGCGTCGCCGCAGCCAGACGAAGACCACGCAGAGCGCGACGAGGGCGAGCGCCACCGCGAGAACGATCTCGGCGGTGACGATCGGCGACATGGTCGGCTCCGCTGACTACTTCGCGAGTTCGGCGGCGTCGACCGACTCGGCGAGGATCGTCACCCGGTCGTGGTCGACGGACAGGAACCCGCCGTCGATGCGGACCGTGCGCTTGCCGCCCTCACCGTGGATCGTCACGTCGCCCTCGACGAGCACGCCGAGGAGGGGCGTGTGCCCGGGCATGATGCCGAGCTCGCCCTCGATCGAACGGGCGCTCACCTGGCTCGCCTCGCCCTCCCAGACCTTGCGGTCCGCGGCGACGAGTTCGACCTGAAGCTGGCTCACGTGGTCCTCCGTGAAGTGGTGTTGGGGTGAAGTCTAGCTGCGCCTCGGGAGTGCTCCGCAGCAGCGGGTTCCCGCGTGGTCGGCTCCCGACCGATACGTCCGGTATGCCGCAGGGCCGACACCGCGTGCGGCACCGGCCCTGCGATCGTCACCGAGAGGCTCGGCTCACAGGTTCTTCTGGATCTCGGCCCACTGGCGCTCGACGTCGTCGAGGCCACCGCACATGAAGAAGGCCTGCTCGGCGACGTGGTCGTACTCGCCGTCGGCGATCTTCGTGAACGCCTCGATGGTGTCGGCCAGCGGGACCGTCGAGCCCTCGATGCCGGTGAACTGCTTGGCGACGTAGGTGTTCTGCGACAGGAACCGCTGGATGCGACGGGCCCGGTTGACGAGGATCTTGTCCTCTTCGGAGAGCTCGTCGATACCGAGGATGGCGATGATGTCCTGCAGCTCCTTGTTGCGCTGGAGGATCTGCTTGACGCGCACCGCGGTGTTGTAGTGGTCCTCGGAGATGTACCGACGGTCGAGGATGCGCGAGGTCGACGTCAGCGGGTCCACGGCCGGGTAGATACCGAGCGAGGCGATCTCGCGCGAGAGCTCGGTCGTCGCGTCGAGGTGCGCGAACGTCGTGGCCGGGGCCGGGTCGGTGTAGTCGTCGGCCGGCACGTAGATCGCCTGCATCGAGGTGATCGAGTGACCACGCGTCGAGGTGATGCGCTCCTGGAGGACGCCCATCTCGTCGGCGAGCGTCGGCTGGTAGCCGACAGCGGACGGCATACGACCGAGGAGGGTGGACACCTCGGACCCGGCCTGGGTGAACCGGAAGATGTTGTCGATGAAGAGGAGCACGTCCTGGTTCTGGACGTCGCGGAAGTACTCCGCCATCGTCAGCGCCGAGAGGGCGACGCGCAGACGGGTGCCCGGCGGCTCGTCCATCTGGCCGAAGACGAGGGCGGTCTGGCCGAGGACGCCGGCCTCCTCCATCTCGTGCATGAGGTCGTTGCCCTCACGGGTGCGCTCACCGACACCGGCGAACGTCGAGACACCACCGTGGTCGCGGGCGACGCGGGCGATCATCTCCTGGATGAGGACGGTCTTGCCGACACCGGCACCACCGAAGAGGCCGATCTTGCCACCCTGCACATAGGGGGTGAGCAGGTCGATGACCTTGATGCCGGTCTCGAACATCTGGGTCTTGGACTCGAGCTGGTCGAAGCTCGGAGCCTTGCGGTGGATGCCCCAGCGCTCGGTGACGTCGAGGGTCTCGCCCGGCTCGAGGTTGAGGCAGTCACCGGTCGCGTTGAAGACGTGGCCGAGGGTCACGTCGCCGACGGGCACGGTGATCGGGCCACCCGTGTCCTGCACGCGCGAGCCGCGGACGAGGCCGTCGGTGGGCTGCAGGGAGATGGCGCGGACCATGTTGTCGCCGATGTGCTGGGCGACCTCGAGGTTGAGGTTCTTGGCCTCGCCACCGAGCTCGACCTCGGTGGTCAGCAGGTTGTACTGGTCCGGCATCGCGTCGACGGGGAACTCGACGTCGACGACCGGGCCGATGATCCGCGAGATCCGGCCGACGCCGCCCTCGCGGGTGTCCTGGGTGCCTTCAGTGACAGTGGCAGTCATTTCGGTTCTCTCTCACTTGCTCTCGGCCAGGGCGCTGGCGCCACCGACGATTTCGCTGATCTCTTGGGTGATCTCGGCCTGACGGGCCTGGTTGGCCAGTCGGGTGTACTTCTTGACGAGCTCCTCGGCGTTGTCCGTCGCGGACTTCATCGCGCGCTGGCGCGCCGCGAGCTCGGAGGCGGCCGCCTGCAGCATGCAGTTGAACAGCCGCGAGTTGACGTACTTCGGCAGGAGGGCGTCGAGCACCTCCTCGACGGACGGCTCGAACTCGTAAAGCGGGAAGAGCTCCGCGTCCGCGGCCTCGGCCATCTCCTGCTCGACGATCTCGAGCGGCAGCAGCCGGATGACCTCGGGCTCCTGGGTCACCATCGACACGAAGCGCGTGTAGACGACGTGGACCTCGTCGACGCCGCCCTCGGTGTCGGAGTCCTTGAGGAAGTCGTCGACGAGGCGGCGACCGATCTCGCGGGCCGTCTCGAAGCTCGGCTTCTCGGAGTCCCCGGTCCACTCGGCGGCGAAGGGCCGGTCACGGAACGTGTAGTAGCCGACCGCCTTGCGCCCGACGAGGTAGGGCACGGGCTCCTTGCCCTCGTCGCGCAGCCGCTGCAGCAGCCGCTCGGACTCCTTGATGACCGCCGAACTGTACGCCCCGGCGAGGCCGCGGTCGGAGGTGATGATGAGCACCGCGGCGCGCTTCACCGTCTCCTTCTCCGTCGTGAGCACGTGGTCCTCGTTCGAGAACGTCGCGACGGCCGAGACGGCACGGGTGATGGCGCGCGCGTACGGGGTGGACTCGCGCACCGCCTGCTGCGCCTTGACGACGCGCGAGGCGGCCATGAGCTCCATGGCCCGCGTGATCTTCTTCGTCGCGCTGACGGAGCGGATGCGCTGCCGGTACTCCCGGATCTGCGCTCCCATGGCGTTCCGCCTTTCGTGGTGTCTGTGTTGCCTGGAAAGTCTGTGTGTCCGACGCGTCCGGTATGCCGTCCGCGTGCGAGCCGCTGCCCGCTCCCGGTGCCGGGTGGTCACCGAGGTGACCACCCGGCATACGGGTCAGCGCTTCTGGCGGACGATCTGCTCCTGGTCGGAGTCGAGAGCGTCGTCGCCGCTCTCGGACTCGTCACCGACCGGGACGGTGTCCTTGTTCGAGGGCTCGAAGCCCTTCTTGAAGGAGTCGATCTCGGCCTTGAGGGCCTCCTCGGTCGACTCCTCGAACTTGCCCGACTCACGGATGGCCGCGAGCAGGTCGCCCTTGCTGCGGCGCAGGTGGTCGAGGAACTCGGTCTCGAAGCGGCGGATGTCCTCCACCGCGACGTCGTCGAGCTGGCCGGTCGTGCCCGCCCACACCGAGACGACCTGCTCCTCGACCGGGTAGGGCGAGGACTGCGGCTGCTTGAGCAGCTCGACGAGGCGCTCACCCTTGGCCAGCTGGGCCTTGGAGGCCGGGTCGAGGTCGGAGGCGAACATCGCGAACGCCTCGAGCGCGCGGTACTGGGCGAGGTCGAGCTTGAGGCGACCGGAGACCGACTTCATCGCCTTGGTCTGCGCGGCACCACCGACGCGGGAGACGGACACACCGACGTCGACAGCCGGGCGGACGTTCGCGTTGAACAGGTCGGCCTGGAGGTAGATCTGGCCGTCAGTGATGGAGATGACGTTCGTCGGGATGTACGCCGAGACGTCGCCCGCCTTGGTCTCGATGATCGGCAGGCCGGTCATCGAGCCGGCGCCGAGCTCGTCGTTGAGCTTCGCGCAACGCTCGAGCAGCCGGGAGTGCAGGTAGAAGACGTCACCGGGGTAGGCCTCGCGGCCCGGCGGGCGGCGCAGCAGCAGCGACATCGCGCGGTAGGCCTCGGCCTGCTTGGACAGGTCGTCGAAGACGATGAGGACGTGCTTGCCGTCGTACATCCAGTGCTGGCCGATGGCCGAGCCGGTGAACGGCGCGAGGTACTTGAAGCCGGCCGAGTCCGAGGCGGGCGCCGCGACGATGGTGGTGTACTCCATCGCGCCGGCCTCCTCGAGGGTGCCCTTGACGCCGGCGATGGTCGAGCCCTTCTGGCCGATGGCGACGTAGATGCAGCGAACCTGCTTCTCCGGGTCGCCGGTCTCCCAGAACTCCTTCTGGTTGATGATCGTGTCGACCGCGACCGTGGTCTTGCCGGTCTGGCGGTCGCCGATGATGAGCTGGCGCTGGCCACGGCCGATGGGCGTCATGGCGTCGACGGCCTTGAGGCCGGTCTGCAGCGGCTGGTGCACCGACTTGCGCTGGACGACGTTCGGCGCCTGGAGCTCGAGCGCGCGGCGCTCGGTGCTGTCGATGTCGCCGAGACCGTCGATGGGGTTGCCGAGCGGGTCGACCACGCGGCCGAGGAAGCCGTCGCCGACGGGGACGGAGAGGACCTCGCCGGTGCGCTTGACCTCCTGGCCCTCCTCGATCTTGGAGAAGTCACCGAGGATGACGACACCGATGTCGTGGACGTCGAGGTTGAGCGCGAGGCCCAGCGTGCCGTCCTCGAACTCGAGCAGCTCGTTGGTCATGGCCGAGGGCAGGCCCTCGACGTGGGCGATGCCGTCACCGGCGTCGATGACTCGGCCGACCTCTTCGCGGGAGGCCGCGCCGGGCTCGTAGGACTGGACATAGCTGTCCAGCGCGTCCCGGATGTCCTCCGGACGGATCGAGAGCTCCGTCATTGTGATCTCTTCTCCTTGTTGCGGCTCCTGCTGAGCCGGAAGTGTGGTGTCGGTGGTGCGTGTTCTCTTGTATGCCGTGCGTGCCGGTCGCGTGGACGCGACCCGGGGTCAGCCGCTGAGGTCCTGGCGGACCGTGTCGAGGCGCCGCTGGACGGTGCCGTCGACGACCTCGTCGCCGACCTGGACGCGGATGCCACCGATGACGCCTTCGTCGATGACGCTGCGGATGCTGACCTTCTTGCCGTAGATGTCACGCAGCGCGTTCGCGAGCCGGTGCTCCTGGCGAGCGTCAAGAGGGACCGCGCTCGTCACGAGGGCGGTGAGCTCGTCACGACGGGTCGTGGCGAGGCGCAGGTACTCCTCGAGCACCCGGTCGAGCCGGCGGCCCCGGGGGACGAGGACGGCCTGCTCGGCGAGGCGCACGGTCTCGGGCGAGGCCTTGCCCTCGAGCAGCTTGCGCACGACGCCGGCCTTGCCGGTGGCGTCGGTGTTGCGGCTCGAGAGGATGTCGCGCAGCTCGGCGTCGGCGGCGACGACCCGCTCGAAGCGGAAGAGCTCGTCCTCGACGTCGTCGATGCGCCCGGCCTTCTCCGCGCTCGCGAGCAGCGCGCTGACCGCGAGGGCCTCGAGCGTGTCGCCGAGGTCGCCCTCCTCCGACCAGCGCTGGGCGACGACCTCACCGGTGAGGGTGCTCGCCGCCTCGCTCACCTTGCCGCCGAAGAGACGGTCCGCGAGAGCGCGCTTGGCCTCTCCGTCGCGGGAGGGGTCGGCGAGTGCGCGACGCAGCGACACGTCGCTGTCGATGGTGCGACCGATCGCGAAGAGCTGCTCGGCGAGCTCGGCCCGGTCGACGCCGTCGAGCGCGCGGCCGAGGGCCTCCTCGGCCGCGCGTCGTGCGCCACGGGAGCTGCCACGCATCAGGCGTCCCGCCCCGCGGTGCCATCCGTGCCGAGGTCGAGCTGACCCTGCTCCGTCGCGCCGGCCGAGGACGCCGGGGCCGCGACGGTCGCCTCCGCGCTGACCTTCTCCGGGCGGACGGTGCCGCTCTCGAGGTCGGCGAGGAAGCGGTCGATGATGCCCTTCTGGCGCACCTCGTCCTCGAGGGACTCCCCGACGATCCGGCTCGCGAGGGTGGTCGACATGGTGCCGACCTCCGAGCGGAGCGAGACGAGGGCCTGCTGGCGCTCGGCCTCGATCTGCCGGCTCGCGGACTCGGTGATCCGGTTCGCCTCGGCCTGCGCCTTGTCGCGCATCTCGGCGACGATCGAGGCACCCTCGGCACGCGCCTCCTCACGGATGGCGTTGGCCTCGGTGCGGGCCTCGTGCAGCTGCGCCTCGTACTGCTGCAGTGCGGCCTGGGCCTGGGCCTGGGCCTCCTCTGCCTGCTCCATGCCGCCCTCGATGGCGGCGCGGCGCTCCTCGTAGGCCTTCTCCAGGTTGGGGACGACCTTCTTGGAGACGACCAGGTAGAGGATCCCGATCATCACGAAGCCGAAGATCAGCTCGGGGATGTACGGGATGAGCGGCATCTTGGGGCCCTCGGACGCTGCCAAGGACACGACCGACGATGCGGTGTCGGTGAACTGCACGGGGTACTCCTAGTGCTTCGTGCCGGGTCGGAGGTGGTGATCCTCAGGATCAGAGGAAGAAGAGCACCAGGCCGAAGATCGCGAGCGCCTCGGCGAGCGCGAAGCCGAGAATGGCGATCGGCTGCAGGAGGTTGCGGGCCTCGGGCTGACGGGCCACGCCGTTGATGTAGGCGGCGAAGATCAGGCCGACGGCGATGGCCGGGCCGATGGTCGCAAGGCCGTAGCCGACGAGCGAGAGGTTGCCTTCCACGATGAATCCTCTTTCGTGTTTCTGTGGTCCCTCCGTGGCCGAGTGCCGCGGAGGAAGAACGGGGGTGGAGCTATGCAGTTGTACGGGTGGAGCAGCGGGTGGGTCGACGGCTCAGTGGTCGTCGGCGAGGGCGCCGGCGATGTAGCTCGCCGACAGGAGGGTGAAGACGTAGGCCTGAAGGAACTGCACGAGCGCCTCGAAGACGACCATGACCGCGGCCATGAGGAAGGTCGGCACCGAGAGCAGCTTGAAGAGCACGTCTTGGGTGAGGAAGTAGGCGCCGGCGCTGACGAAGAGCACGATGAGCATGTGGCCAGCGAACATGTTGCCGAAGAGTCGCAGGGCGAGCGTGAGCGGCCGGGTGACGAAGTACGTGATGAGCTCGAGGACGAAGATGGCGGGGCGGATCCACCCGGGCAGACCGTCGGGCACCATGTGCGCGAAGTAGCCCTTGACGCCGTGCTTCTTGAAGCCGATCCAGTGGTAGACCACGTAGACGACGAGCGTCAGCGCGATGGGGAAGCCGATCTTGCCGAACGTCGGGTTCATGACCGGGGGGAGGATGCCGAACCAGTTGTTCAGCAGGATGAGCGAGAAGAGGCTGAAGAGCAGCGGCGCGAAGCGCAGGAAGTCCTTGGACCCGATCATGTCGCGGGCGATGCCGTTGCGGGCGAGGTTGTAGAAGCCCTCCATCATCCACTGGCCCTTGGACGGGACGACGGCAGCGTTCTTCGACAGGGCGACCATGACGACGCTGAGGATGAGGACGGAGATGCCACCCCAGACCATCTGCTCGGTGATGAAGGTGCCTCCGACCGGCAGCCAGAAGATGTCCGGAGTCGGTGGCGAGAAACCACCCTCCCCGCCTTCGGCTCCGGGGACGGCGGTCGTGGTCCCTGCGGTGAGCGCAGTCAGGATCACAGGTCGATCTCCTCGTTCATGGTGATGGGCGCACCCTGCGATGGCGGCTCGGTCACGAGTCGCGTGCGTCCGGCGGTCAGGGGCGTCACGACGTACCGTACCGGAGCCAGATGGTGTACAGCGACAGCCCCATCCCGACGAGGATCCCCACGACGACGAGGAAGCCGGTGCCGAGCAGGCGGTCGAGTCCCCAGCCGATCGCCCCGAAGAGCGCCGGTCCGGTGATGAGGTAGGCGATGACGGTCGCGCCGAGCGCGTCGGCCCGCGCGGTCGCGCTGGGCTTCTCGGGGTCGTCGTGCCAGGTCGAGAACGGCTCGTGCCCCTCGACGCCCTTGGGGATGCGGCGCTCCTCGACCATCACCGGGCTCCCCCGTCGAGCGCGCCGGGGTGGATCTCCTGGCGGGAGCGGATGTAGCCGGCGATCTGGCCGACCTGCATCACGAGCGTCTGGACGATGGCCGCGAGCGCGAACGCCCGCCCGTCGAGCCAGTCGACGCGACGCAGCACGAGGACGACGGCGGCGATGAGGATGAGCTGGCCGAGGTAGACGACACCCGCCCCCGCCATGGACGTCGCAGTCGACCCCATGACGACTGCCGTGATGCCGAACAGCCCCGCGAGCAGCACGACGAAGACGGTCGCGGCACCCGCGAGAGCCGAGAGCGCGGCGTGCTCACCGGCATACGCCCAGAAGGCTCCGGCGAGGACGATCAGGGCGATCATCCCGGGGACGAGAGCGCCGCGCAGCATCATCCGGACCGGGGTCCGTGGCGCGCGGTTGGTGGTCACTGGTGGCTCTCCGTCGAGGTCGTTCCGGGTGCTTGTGAAAACTATCACAAGCGCCCCCGGGCGGGCCAACTGGCCGTCGAACCGAGCGTCCGCGGGCGTTGCAGGGCAGCGCAATACACTCGCCTCCATGAGACAGCGGATCCTCGTCGGCTTGGCCATGGCCGACGCGGTCCTGCTGCTCGTCGCCTTCGTGCTCGGTACCGCTCTGGTGTTCGACCGGCTGCCGGCGGCGACACCGGGCGAAGCCGTGCAGGTGCTCGCCCGGCTGTGCGCGATCTGGGTGCTGAGCTCCTTCATCGGGAGCTTCATGACCGGCTTGGTCGTCTCCCAGGGCCCGCCGCGGCCGACCTATGGACGCGGCGTGCTCACGACGATCTTCGCGTTCTTCGCCCTCGCCGGCCAGATCATCGTGCTGCGGCCCTACTTCTCGCGCCCGCTCGTGCTCGCCGTCGGAGTCATCTGGCTGCTCCTCGTCCTGCTGCTGCGCTACGTGCTGCGCCGACGTCCGTGGAGCGAGCGCATCGTCGTCATCTCGAAGTCCGACGAGCTCATCGGCGAGGTGCGCCGGGCGCGACACATCACGGTTCTCGACGTCATCGACCCCAACACCAGCGGGCCGATCCCCCCTCCGCCACCGGACGCCTCGATCGTCGTCGACCTCAGCGTGCCGTGGTCACGCGACGTCACCCGTTACGTCTCGGCGACCTCCGTCGCCGGCCGCGAGGTGCGCTCCCTCGGCGAGATGTACGAGGCGCACACGGGACGGGTGCCGCTCGACCACCTCAGCGAGGGGTGGGAGATCGAGAACTCCCTCACCCGCAAGCTGCCGTTCCTCCCTTTCAAGCACGCGATCGACCTGGTCCTCGTCGTCCTCACCGTGCCGCTGTGGCTCCCGATCGTCGCCGTGGTCGCACTCCTCGTGCGGGTCATCGACGGGTCACCGGTGATCTTCAAGCAGGTCCGGGTCGGACGGCGCGGCGAGCTCGTCGAGCTGTTCAAGTTCCGCACGATGCTCGTGGATGCCGAGGCAGAAGGTGCGAAGCAGGCCGTCGGTCACGACCCACGCATCACTCGTCTCGGGCGCATCCTGCGAAGCATCCGCCTCGACGAGCTCCCGCAGCTGTTCAACGTCCTGCGCGGGGACCTCTCGATCGTCGGCCCGCGCCCGGAGCAGGTGGCGTTCGTGCAGACCTACCGCGAGGCCATCCCGTTCTACGAGCAGCGCCACCTCGTGCGACCCGGCATCACCGGCTGGGCCCAGGTGTGCCACGGATACGTCGCCTCCGAGGAGGAGACGATCAAGAAGCTCTCCTACGACTTCTACTACCTCAAGCACATGTCGCCGCTGCTCGACCTCGAGGTGCTCGCGCGGAGCGTGAAGACGATCCTCACTGCCTCGGGCACGACGCCGCGTGACCTCGCGCAGGAGCAGGCAGAGATCGACGAGGAGGCCGTCGACCTCGCCGAGGACACGGCGACGCACCGTCCCATCAGTCCCGCGGATGGACCTCGGAAGCAAGAGCACCGCCCGAAGCGCGCCAGCTGACCTCCCCGACTGACTGCCGGTTCTCGGCTGTGCTCTCCCGACCGTCAGCGGGTCTGCCGTCCCCGCCCGGGCATCAGCGGGGGTATGCCGGGAAGCGCGTCACGAGGTCGCTCACCTGTGCGCGCACTTCCTTGGAGACCGCGTGCTCGGGGTCGGCGTCGCCGTCGATGACGGCTCGGGCGATGAGGTCGGCGATGGTGCGCATCTCGTCCTCGCCCATGCCCTGGGTCGTGACGCACGGCGTGCCGACGCGGATGCCGCTGGCGATGTTGGGCTTCTGCGGGTCGAAGGGGATGGCGTTCTTGTTGAGGGTGATGCCGGCGGCGTCGCAGCGCGCTTCAGCGTCGACTCCGGTGACGAGCACCGGCTGGAGGTCGTGGAGCGACAGGTGGGTGTCGGTGCCGCCGGTCGTGGGACGGATGCCCTTCTCCCCCAGCGCTTCCGCAAGCACCTTGGCGTTGGCGACGACCTGCTTGGCGTAGGCGGCATACTCCGGAGTCGCGCACTCCTTGAAGTTCGTCGCCTTCGCCGCGATGGTGTGCATCTGCGGTCCGCCCTGCATCATCGGGAAGACGGCCTTGTCGATCGCGGCGGCGTGCTCCTCGCGGCAGACGATGGCGCCGGAGCGGGGACCGCGCAGGACCTTGTGGGTCGTGAAGCTGACGACGTCGGCGTGCGGCACCGGGCTGGGGATGGCCTTGCCGGCGACGAGCCCGATGAAGTGGGCTGCGTCGACCCAGAAGATCGCGCCGACCTCGTCGGCGATGGCCCGGAACCGCTCGAAGTCGATGAGCCGCGGGATCGCCGAACCACCGGCGAGGATGACCTTGGGCCGGTGCTCCTTGGCGAGGCGCTCGACCTCGTCGTAGTCGATGTCCTCGGTGTCCTTGTCGACGCCGTAGTGGACCGCGTCGAACCACTTGCCCGAGAACGACACCTTGGTGCCGTGGGTGAGGTGGCCGCCGTGGGGCAGGCTCATCGCGAGGATGGTCTCGCCCGGCTTGAGGAAGGCGCCGTAGACCGCCTGGTTGGCACTCGCGCCCGAGTGCGGCTGGACGTTCGCGTGGTCGGCGTCGAAGAGCGCCTTGCACCGCTCGATGGCGAGCGACTCGGCCCGGTCAACGACCTCGCACCCGCCGTAGTAGCGGCGGCCGGGGTAGCCCTCGGCGTACTTGTTCGAGAGCGTCGAGCCGAGGCTGGTCAGCACCGCGGGCGAGGACATGTTCTCGCTGGCGATGAGCTGGAGACCGCCGCGCAGCCGGGCGAGCTCGTCGACGAGCACCGACGCGATGTCGGGGTCGAAGGACTCGAGGGCCCCGAAGTCGGAACCGTAGAACGTCTCACTCATCGCTGTTCTTCTCCTGGTGGGCGGGCTGTGCGTCGGTGGCGGCGGGCTCCTCGGCGGGCGGCTCCGACGACGCGGTGGCCGGCCCGTCCTCGACCTGCTCCGTCGGCAACTCTAGGTGCTCGGCGGCGACGGCCATGATCTCGTCCGCGTCGATGGCACCACGCCGGAGGACCACTGGCTCCGCGCCGGTGCAGTCGACGATCGTCGAGGGCAGGCCGCCGGCGACCGGCCCGCCGTCGAGGTAGAACTCGACGGACGCACCGAGCTGGGTGGCCGCCTCGACGATGGTGCGCGACGCGGGGTGCCCGGTGCGGTTCGCGCTGCTCACGGCCATGGGCCCCACGCTGCTCAGCAGCTCGAGTGCGACCTCGTTGTCCGGCATCCGCAGGGCCACGGTGCCACCGGTCTCGCCGAGGTCCCACATCAGCGACGGCTGCGCCTTGAGGATGACGGTGAGCGGCCCGGGCCAATAGCGCTCGACGAGAGCGCGCGCGTACTGCGGCACGTCCGTGGCGAGACCGTCGAGGGTCCGGGTCTCCGCGACGAGCACGGGCGGAGGCATCTCGCGACCGCGACCCTTGGCATCGAGGAGGCGCTGCACGGCATCGGGCGAGAAGGCGTCGGCACCGATGCCGTAGAGCGTGTCGGTGGGGAGGACGACGAGGTCGCCCTGGCGCACCCCTGCCGTGGCCTTGGTGACACCGTCGAGGCGCCCTTCAGGGGTGGTGCAGTCGAAGACCGGACTCATGCGGACCAGCCTAGGACCGGGGCACCGCTCCCCAGACCTCGACCCGCGCTCGAAGCGCCGATCGGCAGGCTCCCGGTCGAGGGTCTCAGGCTCGGACGGCGACGACGGCGCGAGGGCGGCCGGTGAGGTCCGCACGGTCCTCGACGTGGGCCCACGACCCGGTGGCCCGCAACGCTGCCGGCAGGGACTCGCCTTGGACGTCGGCGTGCTCCATGACGAGGACGCCTCCGGGGCGCAGCAGGCTCGCCGACCGGGCCGCCACGAGGCGCGGGATCGCCAGGCCGTCCTCGCTCCCGCCGTAGAGCGCGACGTGCGGGTCGTGGTCGCGGACCTCGGGATCGACCGGCTCCGCGGTCGTGGGGATGTACGGCGGGTTGCTCACCACCACGTCCACGAGACCTTCGAGCTGCCCGTATGCCGTGATCGCATCGCCGTGGTCGAGCTCCACTCCCAGCCCGGTCGCCTCGACGTTGCGCCGGGCCCAGGCGACGGCCAGGTCGCTCACCTCGACGGCGTGCACCCGCGCGTCCGACACCTCGGCCTTGACGGCGAGCGCGATGGCGCCGGAGCCGGTACACAGGTCGACGACAACGGGCTCGACGACCCCCTTCTCCATCGCGGCCCGGGCAGCGTCGACGGCCCAGCCGGCGACGACCTCCGTCTCGGGCCGAGGGACGAAAACCCCTGGCCCGACGTGTAGTTCGAGCCCGCGGAACCAGGCCCGCCCGGTGAGGTGCTGCAGCGGCACCCGCGCCGAGCGCTCGGCGACGAGGCCGGCATACCGCTCGGAGAAGGCCGCGTCGACCGGCGAGCGGAGCACCATCCGACGACGCACCTCACCCGCGTCGACGCCGAGGACGAACGCCGCGAGCTCGACCGCGTCGGCCTCCGGCGAGCCGATTCCCGCTGAGGAGAACGCTTCTCGCGCCGCGACGACCTCGGCGTGCAGGGTCACGAGCCCTCGCCGAGCGCCTCGAGCCGGGCCTCCTCGTCGGCGGTCATCGCGGACTCGACGACGGGGTCGAGCTCGCCGCCGAGGACGACGTCGAGGTTGTAGGCCTTGAACCCGGTGCGGTGGTCGCTCACCCGGTTCTCGGGGAAGTTGTAGGTGCGCACCCGCTCGCTGCGGTCGACGGTGCGGACCTGGCTCGCCCGCAGGTCGGCGTTGGCCTCGGCTGCGGCATCGGCGGCCATCTGGTGCAGGCGCGAACGCAGCACCCGCATCGCCGCCTCGCGGTTCTGCAGCTGGGACTTCTCGTTCTGGCAGGTGACGACCGTGCCGGTCGGCAGGTGGGTGATGCGGACGGCCGAGTCGGTCGTGTTGACGCTCTGCCCGCCCGGACCGGAGGAGCGGAAGACGTCGATGCGCAGGTCGTTGGGGTGTAGCTCGACGTCCGGGGTGTCCTCGACCTCGGGCATGACCCAGACGCCGGCGGCGCTCGTGTGGATGCGGCCCTGGGTCTCGGTCACCGGCACACGTTGCACGCGGTGGACGCCGCCCTCGTACTTGAGCCGGGCCCATGGCCCCTCCCCTGGTGCGGGGTTGCCGCGGGCACGGATCGCGACCTGGACGTCCTTGTAGCCACCGAGGTCGGTCTCGGTCTCATCGAGCACCTCGGTGCGCCAGCCGCGGCGCTCGGCGTAGCGGAGGTACATGCGCAGCAGGTCACCCGCGAAGAGCGCCGACTCGTCGCCACCCTCGCCGGCCTTGACCTCGAGGATGACGTCGCGGTCGTCCTCGGGGTCGCGCGGGACGAGCAGGCGGCGGAGCGTGTCGGCACTGCTCTCCACGGTCGCCTCCAGGGCGGGCACCTCCGCGGCGAAGGTCGGGTCCTCGGCGGCCAGCTCGCGGGCCGCCTCGAGGTCGTCACTGGCGACCTGCCACGCGCGGTATGCCGTCACGGTCGGTCCCAGCGCGGCATACCGCTGGTTGACCTCGCGCAGGCGGTCCGGGTCGGAGGCGATCGCCGGGTCGGCCATGCTCGCCTCGAGCTCAGCGTGCTCCTGCACGAGGGCGGCAGCGGACTCGAACATCGGTGACCTCTTTGCGGGAAGGCGGGTGTGGAGACACGAATGCGCCGACCCGGATCCGGTGTCGGATCGACGGGTCGGCGCATCGAGCGGGCTACTTGCTGGCGTCCGCCTTCTTGCCGTAGCGGGCCTGGAAGCGGGCGACGCGACCACCGGTGTCGAGGATCTTCTGCTTGCCCGTGTAGAACGGGTGGCACTGGCTGCAGACCTCGACGTTGATGACGCCGTTCTCGGCCGTGCTGCGGGTGGTGAACGTCGAGCCACAGGTGCAGGTCACCGTGGTCTCCGAGTAGCTCGGGTGGATGTCCTTCTTCACGATTCTTCTCCTTGGATGTCTCCGGGTCGGCGGGCCCATCACCGTGATGCAAGCCCTGTGGCGCCCCGACTGCATCCGCTCGTGAGGGCGGTGCTCAGGAAACGCGTCTCGTGCCGTGAACCGGTCCAGCGTGCAAGTGTGCCAGAGCAGGCACACGAATCCCTAAACGGCGGATGCCGCCCCGCCATTCCCCTGCGCCTCCACCCGCCGTCACCACGAGCGTGCTGCAGAACGCGCGACATGCTGCGCCTTGTGCAGCACACAACCCGCGCCTGTGGATGACGGCGGGGCCGCCACGGCGACCCGCGGCACGCTGGTGGCATGACCCCGAGGCAGCGCCGGCGCCTGTCGCGTGACGAGCGAGCTCGTCGCGCGGCAGAGGTGGCGGTCGCCCACTGCGGGGTCGCGCACCGCCGGGACCTGAGGCAGGCCGGGGTGTCTCGGGACGACGTCCGCTCGGAGGTCACCGCCGGACGATGGACGCTCGCCGGGAGGCACACCGTCGTCATCAACGCCTCACTGCCCCTGACGGGCGAGGCCGCGCTGTGGCACGCCGTCTGGGAGAGCGGTTCCGGTGCCGTGCTCGACGGGGTCAGCGCCCTCGTGGCCGGCGGGCTGACCGGGTTCGCGCCAGACCACATCGACGTCGCCGTGCCGGCCAACCACCGGGTCAACCGGGTGGACGGAGTGCGGACCCACCGTCGACGCGAGCTGGGCCCGACGCGAGGGGCGGGGCTTCCCCGGGTCCACCCGGAGTGGGCGGTCATCAGGGCCGCCCGATGGGCGCGGACCGACCGCACCGCGGTGCTCCTGCTCTGCCTCGTGATCCAGCAGCGCCTCGTCAGCCCGGAGCGACTGCTCGCAACCTGGCGCGTCCTGCGGGCCGGGCCACGCCAGCGGTTGCTCGAAGCGGTGTTGCCGGACATCTGCGACGGCGCCCACTCCCTGGGTGAGCTCGACTTCGGCGCACTGTGCGTGGCCCACGGCGTCCCTCGACCGAGCCGCCAGGTGGTGATGAAGGGGCACAACGGTCGTATCCATCTCGATGCGCTCTGGGAGGACATCGGGCTCGTGGTCGAGGTCGACGGCGGCCACCACGCCCTCGCACTGGCCCCGGTCGACGACGCCCTGCGCCAGAACGAGGTCACCCTCTTGGACAAGGTCGTCCTGCGGGTCCCGGTGCTCGGGCTGAGGCTGACCCCGGAGGCGTTCATGGCGCAGGTGGCCCGGGCACACGCCCAGCTCACCCAAGCCGCGGCCTGACCGCCGCCGCCGCCACCCCGCCGTCACCCACGAGTGTGCTGCAGGACGCGCGACATGCTGCGCCTCCTGCAGCACGGTTCCGCACGGCCGCAGCGGCTCACCGGTCAGGGGAGGTTGGCGAAGGCCTTCTCCAGATCGGCGATGACATCGCCTGCCGCCTCGAGCCCGCACGACAGCCGGACGAGGTCGGCGTCGGGCCGGGCATCGGCCGCGACGAACCGGTGGGTCAGGCTCGCCGGGTGCTGGGCCAGCGACTCCACCCCACCGAGGGAGACGGCATGGGTCACGAGGTCGAGCCGGTCCAACAGGGCCGACGCGGCGGCATACCCACCGCGCAGGCGGAAGGCGACGAGCGCACCCGGTCCGGCGAGCTGGCGACCGACGAGCCCGCGCGGGTCCCCGCCGGGCAGCCCCGGGTAGTGCACGACCGACACCTCGGGACGCTCCGCGAGCCAGGCCGCGACGACACCGGCGCTCTCCTGCTGCGCACGCACCCGCACGTGGATCGTCTGCAGCCCGCGGTGCAGCTCGTAGGCCGCGAGCGGGTGCAGCACGGCACCCGTGATCGCCCGCACCTGGCGCAGCCGCGCGACCCAGTCCGAGCTGCCCGCGACGACACCGCCCATGACGTCGCCGTGGCCGCCCATGAACTTCGTCGCGGAGTGCAGCGCGAGCGTCGCGCCGTGGCGGACCGGCTGCTGCAGCACCGGCGTCGCGAAGGTGTTGTCGACGACGAGCGGCACCTCGCCGACCTGCGCCGCGACCGCCTCGATGTCGACGAGGTCGAGCGAGGGGTTCGCCGGTGTCTCGAGCAGGACGAGCCCGGTGTCGGGACGCAGCGCATCGGCCACGGTGTCGGCGGTGGCCCAGGTGACCTGCGTGCCGAGCAGGCCGGTCGCGAGGAGGTGGTCCGATCCGCCGTAGAGCGGTCGCACCGCGACGACGTGCGGCGTACCGGCGGACACGGCGGCGAGCAGCGTCGCGGTGAGCGCCGCCATCCCGCTCGCGAACGCCACGGCGCCGTCGGTCCCCTCGAGTGCCGCGACCGCGCGCTCGAACCGGTCGACGCCGGGGTTCCAGAGCCGCTGGTAGACGAGGGTCGCCTCGCCGTCCGGGCTTCCGCCCGCGGCGAGGGTGTCGTATGCCGTCCCGCCCGCCTCGATCGTCGGCATGGGGTAGGTCGTGGCCAGGTCGATGGTGGGGACGTGGAGGCCGAGCCCGGCGAGGTCCTCCCGGGCTACGTGCACGGCGGTCGTCGCCACGTCTGCGGAGCGAGTCATGTCCCGATCCTCCGCAGGATCCGCTGGAACGCGCCACAGTCCCGTGGAAACCGCGGTGAGCGGGCGGCATACGGCATGAATCCGCACTGCAGCGCGGCTAGCGTGGCGCCATGCCGAAGAATCCGCACCCACTCACCCCGGGCCCGGCTCCGGTCACCCCTCCCCTGCTCGACGAGGTGGACCGGGCCATCCTCGCCGTGCTCGTCGAGGACGGGCGCATCTCCAACGCGGCCTTGGCGCGCAGTGTCGGGATCGCCGAGTCGACCTGTGTCGGGCGGGTCCGGTCGCTGCGCGAGCGGGGCGTCATCACCGGCTTCCACGCGAGCGTCGACCTCGCCCGCGTCGGCCGGCCGTTGCAGGCGGTCGTCGCGATCCGGCTCGCCGGGCACGACCGCGGCCAGGTCGAGGAGTTCGGCGAGCAGATGGCGGCCCTGCCCGGCGTCCTTTCCGCGGCGAACATCAGCGGGGCCGACGACTTCCTCGTCCACGTCAGCGCGGCTTCGCCCGAGGATCTGCGCGACTTCGTCCTCGACAACATCTCGAGCCGCCCGGGCGTGAACCACGTCCAGACCTCCCTCGTCTTCCGGGAGCATCCGGGGCGGCCCTTCGCCTGACCCGCAGCGGCCCATCGGCGTGTGCTGCAGGAGGCGCGACATCCTGCGCTCCGTGCAGCACACCACGCGGCGAAAAGCGCGCGACCACCGTCCGCCCACCCGCTAGCGTCCCGTGCCATGAGATTCGGAGTCGTCGTCCCGTGGGCCAGCGAGCGCGAGTTCGCCGACCTCGCCGCCCGGGCCGAAGCCGCCGGCTGGGACATGGTCTTCACGTGGGAAGCCGTGTGGGGCCAGGACGCGTGGGCGACCCTTGCGGCCGCCGCCATGACGACCGAACGCATCCGGCTCGGCACGCTGCTGACCCCGGCCGCGCGCTACCGGCCGTGGGACCTCGCGAGCCGGGTCGGCTCCGTCGACCGGCTCAGCGACGGGCGCGTCACGCTCGGCGTCGGCCTCGGCGCGCTGCACGGCAACTGGCTCGCCTTCGAGGCCGACGAGGGCCGACGCATCCGAGCGGAGAAGCTCGACGAGTGCCTCGCCATCTACGCGGGACTGTCTGCGGGACAACCCTTTGCGTATGCCGGCCGGCACTGGTCCGCGTCGGAGGTCACCGAGCTCGTCCCACCACCTCCGGTGCAGCGGCCGCACCCTCCGGTGTGGTGCGTCGGCGCGTTCGTGCCCGGGCGGGACTCCCAGCCGTCGCTGGCCCGAGCGGCGCGCTGGCAGGGCATCCTCCCGGCGATGGCCGGCGGCTCCTTGGAGGACCCAGGGTCCCGGCTCACCCACGACGGGCTGCGCGAGATCGTCGAGCGGGTGCGCGTGCTGCGGGACGAGGCGGGACTGCCGTGGGAGGACTACGACGTCGTCGTCGAGGGCGACAGCCACGGCGAGTTCGGAACGACGCGGCCGCCCGTGGACGCCTGGGCCGACGCCGGGGCCACGCGGTGGGTGGAGTCGTGGTGGGACCTGCCGGACTCGCCAGAGGGGCGCGCCGAGCTGGTGCGGCGCAACGACCTCGGGCCGCAGCGGTGACACGGCTCGCGACACCCGCCGACGTCGACGTGCTGCTCGACCTGCGGGTGCTCATGTTCACGTCGATGGGCACGCCGCTCGAGGCGCTCTCCGACCCCGCCTGGCGCGCCGAGGCCCGGGCCTGGCTGGCGGCCCACGTCGACCACCCGGCGACCCGCATCGTCGTCGTCGAGGACGGCGGAGAGGTCGTCGCGGGCGGGGTGGCCGAGGTGCTCGCCGGTATCCCGGCGCCCTCGATGCCGCGCGGACGTCTGGGCTTCATCTCCAACGTCGCGACGTTCGAGCATGCGCGAGGGCGGGGGCACGGCCGCGCGGTCATGACCGACCTCGTCGGCTGGCTCGAGGGTGACGGCGACGCCGACCGCATCGACCTCGCGGCGACCGAGGACGGTGCGCACATCTACCGGACGATGGGCTTCACCGACGCAGCCTTCCCGACGATGCGCCGCTTCCGCCCGTGAAGAAGTCACCCAATTGAACGGCATACACCTGCTCTGCCCCACGTGAAAAAGTCACCAATTGAACGGACTCAGGCACCCGGAGCCCGCGTGAAAAACTCACCAAGTGAACGAATGAGCGACTGTCTCCGCAGCGGCGCGCGGACGGCATACGAACTCGTTTGAAGAACGCCGATGGCGCGCACCCCGTTCGGTGCGCGCCATCGGGACGCAGCGGGTCAGTCCTCGCCTTCGTCGTGCAGCTGCATCGACGACGTCTGCTGGACTTGGGTGAGGAACTCGTAGTTCGTCTTCGTCTTGCGCAACCGGTCGAGCAGGAGCTCGAGGCCCTGCTGGGTGTCGAGGGCAGCGAGGACGCGGCGGAGCTTCCACATGATCTTGAGCTCCTCGGGCGCGAGCAGGATCTCCTCGCGCCGGGTGCCCGAGTTGTTGACGTCGACCGCCGGGAAGATGCGCCGGTTCGACAGGCCCCGGTCGAGCTTGAGCTCCATGTTGCCGGTGCCCTTGAACTCCTCGAAGATCACCTCGTCCATGCGCGAGCCGGTCTCGACGAGCGCCGTCGCGAGGATGGTGAGCGAGCCGCCGTTCTCGATGTTGCGCGCGGCCCCGAAGAACTTCTTCGGCGGGTAGAGCGCGGCCGAGTCGACACCACCGGAGAGGATGCGCCCGCTCGCGGGGGCCGCGAGGTTGTAGGCGCGACCGAGCTTGGTGATCGAATCGAGGAGGACGACGACGTCGTGCCCCATCTCGACGAGACGCTTCGCCCGCTCGATGGAGAGCTCGGCGACCGTCGTGTGGTCCTCGGCCGGCCGGTCGAAGGTCGAGGCGATGACCTCACCCTTGACCGCGCGCTGCATGTCGGTGACCTCTTCGGGCCGCTCGTCGACGAGGACGACCATGAGGTGGACCTCGGGGTTGTTCGTCGTGATCGCGTTGGCGATGGACTGCATGACCATCGTCTTGCCGGCCTTCGCCGGGGCGACGATGAGGCCGCGCTGGCCCTTGCCGATCGGGGCGACGAGGTCGATGACCCGCGTCGTGAGCTGGGTCGGCTCGGTCTCGAGGCGCAGGCGGTCCTGCGGGTAGAGCGGCGTGAGCTTGCCGAACTCGGCGCGGCTGCGGGCCTCGTCGGGCGTCATGCCGTTGATGCTGTCGAGGCGTGCCAGCGGCGTGTACTTCTGCCGGTTGTTGCGCGAGCCGACGGTCTGCTGCTGTGGCTCCTCGCCCTCGCGGGGCGCTTTGGTCGCGCCGACGACGGCGTCACCCTTGCGCAGGCCGTTGCGCTTGACCATGCCGAGCGGCACGTAGACGTCGTTCGGGCCGGCGAGGTAGCCGGAGGTCCGGACGAAGGCGTAGTTGTCGAGGATGTCGAGGATGCCCGCGACGGGGACGAGCACGTCGTCCTCGGTGATCTGCGGCTCGTCCGCGAGCTGGTTCTCCTGACGACCTTGGCGACCCTTGTCACGGTTGCGGTTCCGGTTGCGGCGGCGACGGCCGCTGCGGCCACCGCCCTCCTCGTCGTCGCCCTGCTGGTCCTGCTGGGCGCGCGCGTCCTGCTGCTGGCCCTTGTCACGGTCATTGCCCGCGTTGCGGTCGTTGCCGGCGTTGCGGTCCTCGCGGTCGTCCGCGCCCCCGCGGCCGCGGCCGCCCTGCTGGTCACGGTTGCCGCGCTGGTCACGCCCGCCCTGCTCGTCACGGCCGCGCTGGGAGCGACCGTTCTCGGCGCCCTCACCCGACTCGCGCTCGCGCAGCTCTCGGGCCAGCTCGGCCTTGCGCTCGGCGCGCTCGTCGGCGTCGGAGCGCTGGCCCCGGGTGTCGTCGGCCTGCTCACCGCCGCGTGGAGCGCCCGCACCGGAGGAGGCACGACGGGATCGGCCCTGCGCAGGCGCGTCGTCGCTCCGGGCGGCACCAGTCGTCGTGTCCGCGTTCTTCGACGCGTCGTCCTTGGCCGGGGTCTGCCTCCCCGCGTCGCCCTTGGCGGCGGCGTCGGCGGCCGGGCCGCTCTCACCGTTCTGGCGCGCCTTGATGGCGGCGACGAGGTCGCCCTTGCGCATCTTGGCCGTGCCGGTGATGCCCATGCTCGAGGCGAGCCCCTGGAGCTCCGCGAGGCGCATGGCCGTCAGCGAGCCGGAGCGGCGCGGGGCCTGCCCCGACGACGATGCCTCAGCGGTGGTGGTTTCTGTCACGAAGGATCCTTCCCCTCGTTCATGGCCCCGCGGGGAGGCGAGGCCGGAGGTGGGTGTCAGTGATCTGACCAGGTGATCCACGAAGAGCACGCGCGCGGCACGTGGCACGGCCATGGCGGGCCCGACTGTGGTGGATGCGGATCGCGGTGGGCTCGGACGAGAGACGCTCGTCCGGCAACAACTGCGACCGCGGCTCCACAGTAACACCACGGAACTCCCGGACTGCTGGCGAGCGAGGGCCAGTCAGACGAGGCGCACCCCGTGTTCCGGTATGCCGGGCAGCAGCACGCGCCACTGCTCACCGCCCGCGCTGCTGACCTTCTCGACCGAGTCACGGGTGGTCAGGGCGAGGACGGACGGGCCGGCGCCGGAGATCACGGCGGCATGCCCGGCGGCACGCAGGGTGTCGACGAGCGCCATCGACGCCGGATAGCTCGGCCGGCGCGGCTCCTGGTGCAGCCACTCCCGGGTTCCGTCGAGCAGGTGCTCCGGGGCCGTGGTGAGGGCATGGACGAGGAGCGCCGCCCGCGCCGAGTTGGCCGCCGCGTCAGCAAGCCGAACCTGTTGCGGCAGAACGGCTCTCGCTGTCGCCGTGGAGAGCTGGGACTCCGGAGTGAAGACGACCGGCACCACCTCGGGGTGCGGCTCGAGGCGCAGCGTCGTCGTCCTGACCCCCCGGTCGTCGGACCACGAGAGCGTGACCCCGCCGTGGACGCTCGCCGACGAGTTGTCGGGGTGACCCTCGAGCCGGGCGGCAAGGTCACCGAGGGAGGTGAGGTCGAGCTGAGCTGGTCCACCGTCGCGCTGCGAGGCGAGAGCGTGGGCCAGCGCGACACCGGTGACGATTGCCGTCGCCGAGGAGCCGAGGCCACGACCGTGGGGGACCTCGTTGACGCACTCGAGACGCAGTCCGGGCGGCTCCTCGGCGCCCAGCTCGGAGAGGGCGTGGACGAGGGTGCGGTAGACGAGGTGCGACGCGTCGGTGGGCACCGCGCCAGCGCCCTCCCCCGAGACCGAAATCTCGAGAGCGTCGGACTCGAGAACCGTTGCGCGACAACGGTCCCAGAGCCCGAGTGCCATCCCGACCGAGTCGAACCCTGGTCCGAGGTTGGCGCTGCTGGCAGGCACTTCGACGGCGGCGCTCGTGCCGGGACGCCAGTGCGACACGTCAGCCCTCGAGTCCGAGGACCTCGGCCACGGCGCGCGCTTCCGCGGCCACGCGGACCGGTTCGACCTCGGTGCCGTCGGCGAGCCGGAGCGCCCACTGCGGGTCCTTGAGCCCGTGACCGGTGACGGTGCAGACGATGGTGGCGTCGACCGGCACCTCACCGCGCTCGCTCGCCTGGATGAGCCCGGCGATGCTCGCGGCTGAGCCGGGCTCGACGAAGATGCCCTCGGTCGATGACAGGAGCCGGTGCGCGGCGAGGATCTGCTCGTCGGTCACGGACTCGATGCGGCCGCCGGACTCGTCGCGCGCGGTCTCGGCCTGGCGCCAGGAGGCAGGGTTGCCGATCCGGATGGCGGTGGCGATGGTGTCGGGTTCGTCGACCGGGTGCCCGAGGACGATCGGTGCCGCGCCCGCCGCCTGGAAGCCCCACATCTGCGGCGTCCGGGTCGCGACCGCGGGCAGGTCGGGGGCGTCGGTGGCGTACTCGGTGTAGCCGCGCCAGTAGGCCGTGATGTTGCCGGCGTTGCCGACGGGCAGGATGTGGATGTCGGGGGCGTCGCCGAGGGCGTCCACGACCTCGAACGCCGCGGTCTTCTGGCCCTCGATGCGCGCCGGGTTGACCGAGTTCACGAGCTCGACCGGGTGGGTCTCGGCGAGCTTGCGCGCGACGGTGAGGCAGGCGTCGAAGTTGCCGTCGACCTGGACGAGGGTGGCGCCGTGAGCGATGGCCTGGCTGAGCTTGCCCATGGCGATCTTGCCCTCGGGCACGAGGACGACACAGGACATCCCGGCCTTGGTGGCGTAGGCCGCCGCGGACGCGCTCGTGTTGCCGGTGCTCGCGCAGATGACGGCCTTGGCGCCACGCCCCTTGGCGTGCGAGATCGCGGTCGTCATGCCGCGGTCCTTGAAGGAGCCGGTGGGGTTGAGCCCCTCGTACTTCACGAGGACGTTGGCGCCAACCAGCTCGGAGAGGTTCTCGGCGGGGATGAGCGGGGTCCCACCCTCGTGGAGGGTCACGACGGGCGAGCCGGCAAGCGTCGGCAGGCGGTCGGCATACTCGCGGATCACGCCGCGCCAGAGGTGGGCCACGTCAGGCTCCTTCGACTCGCATCCAGGAGACGACCTCGTCGACCGTCTCGAGTCCGGTGAGCGCGTCGACGGTCGCGCGCAGCGCGGCGTCGGGCGCGCGGTGGGTGACGACGACGAGCTCGGCTCGCGAGGCACCGTCCTCGAGCACGCGCTGGCGCACGGTCTCGATGGACACACCGTTGTCGGCGAACGCCCCCGCGACCTGCGCGAGGACACCCGGGCGGTCGGCCACCGCGAGGCTGATGTGGTAGCGGGTCGCCGCGTCCCCCATCGAGACGACGGGGAGGTCGGCGTAGGCGGACTCGACCGGACCGTGCCCACCGGCCAGTCGGTGCCGGGCCACCGCGACGACGTCGCCGAGGACCGCGGAGGACGTCGGGTCGCCCCCGGCGCCCGGACCGTAGAACATGAGCTCGCCCGCGGCGGCCGCCTCGACGAAGACCGCGTTGTAGGCATCGCGCACCGACGCGAGCGGGTGGCTGCGCGGGATCATCGCCGGGTGCACCCGCACGCTGACGCCCGAGGGCGTGCCGGACTCGTCGCGCAGCAACTCGCAGATGGCGAGCAGCTTGACGACGCTGTCCATCTCACGCGCGGCCCGCACGTCGGCGGCACTGACCTCGGTGATTCCCTCACGATGCACCTGGTCACTCGCGACGCGCGTGTGGAAGGCGAGCGAGGCGAGGATAGCCGCCTTGGCCGCCGCGTCGAAACCCTCGACATCGGCCGTCGGGTCGGCCTCGGCGTACCCCAGCGCCTGGGCCTGCTCGACGGTCTCGGCGAAGCCGGCGCCCGTGGTGTCCATCTTGTCGAGGACGAAGTTCGTCGTGCCGTTGACGATGCCGAGCACCCGGTGCACGTCGTCACCGACGAGGGACTCTCGCATCGGCCGGACGATGGGGATCGCGCCCGCGACGGCCGCCTCGTAGTAGAGGTCGACACCGTGCTCGGCCGCGGCGGCGTAGAGCGTGGGACCGTCCTCGGCGAGGAGCGCCTTGTTGGCGGTGACGACGGAGGCTCCGTGCTTCATGGCGGTGAGGATGAGCTCGCGCGCCGGGTCGATGCCGCCGATGACCTCGATGACGACATCGGCGGAACGCACGAGGGTGTCCGCGTCGCTGGTGAACAGACCTGGGTCGACGGGCACGTCCGGACGCGGCCGGTCGGGGCGACGCACGGCGATGCCGATGAGCTCCAGCCGAGCGCCCACCCGGGCGGCGAGGTCGTCGCCGTTGTCGACGAGCGCCCGCGCGACGGACGAGCCGACCACGCCGCAGCCGAGCAGCGCGACCTTGAGAGGGGCAGACATCATGACTCCGCGACGTCGAGAGCGAGCAGGTCGTCGATGGTCTCACGACGCACGATGACCCGTGCCTCGCCGTCTCGCACCGCGACCACGGGCGGGCGCGGAGTGTGGTTGTACTGGCTGGACAGGGCCCGGCAGTACGCGCCGGTCCCCGGCACGGCGATGAGGTCCCCGGGTGCGAGGTCGGCCGGGAGCCATTCGTCGAGCACGACGATGTCGCCACTCTCGCAGTGCTTGCCGACGACCCGAGCGAGCATCGGCTCCGCCTCGGAGGAGCGGTCCGCGAGCGTGCAGGAGTAGTCCGCCTCGTACAGCGCGGGGCGGACGTTGTCGCTCATGCCGCCGTCGACCGAGACGTAGGCGCGCGTGTGGCCGTCGCCGAGGTCGACCTGCTTGATCGTCCCGACCTCGTAGAGCGTGAATGTCGACGGGCCGACGATCGCGCGCCCCGGCTCGATCGAGACACGCGGAACCTGCCTGAGGTCGCCGTCGCCGACCACCTTGAGCTCGCGCCCGACGATGTCGGCCAGCTGCTCCCCCAGCTCACCCGGGCTGAGCGGGGTGTGCTGCGAGGTGTAGGCCATGCCGAACCCGCCGCCGAGGTCGATCTCGGGGCTGTGGTGGCCGAGCTCGTCGGCGATCCGAGCGTGCAGCCCGATGAGCCGGCGGGCGCTCATCTCGAAGCCGCCCGTGTCGAAGATCTGGCTGCCGATGTGCGAGTGCAGCCCGCGCAGGTCGAGGCTGTCGCGCTCGAGGACGTCGCGCGCCGCCTCGAACGCCTGCCCGCCCGACAGGCTGAAGCCGAACTTCTGGTCCTCGTGCCCGGTCGCGATGAACTCGTGGGTGTGCGCCTCGACGCCGACGGTCACGCGGAGCATGACGGGGGCGACCACCCCGAGCTCGGTCGCGACGTCGGCGACGCGCTGGATCTCGGTGAACGAGTCCAGCACGATCCGGCCCACACCGTAGTCGAGCGCGGCCCGGATCTCGTCGAGCGACTTGTTGTTGCCGTGGAAGCCGACTCGCTCCGCCGGGAAGCCGGCCCGACGCGCCACCGCGAGTTCTCCGCCACTGCACACGTCGAGCGAAAGCCCTTCTTCGGCAACCCATTTCGCGACAGCCGTGCACAGGAACGCCTTGCCGGCGTAGTAGACGTCGGCGCCACCGGTCACCGCATCGAAGGGCTTCGCGAAGTCGTCGCGGAACGCCCGCGCCCGCGCACGGAAGTCGTCCTCGTCGATGACGTATGCCGGCGTGCCCACCTCGTGCGCGAGCGTCACCACGTCGAGCCCGGCCACGGTGAGTCGACCTTCGTCGTCGCGGCGCACGGACTCCGGCCACAGCTGCGGCAGCAGGGCCATGACGTCCTGCGGGTAGGGCAGGTAGAGCGGCGGGCCGCCGTAGCCCTCGGCGTGGAGCGCACCGGCCTCGTGAGAACGCATCGGTCAGGTCCTCACATGCGCTCGGGCGCGCTGACGCCGAGCAGGTCGAGTCCGTTGGCGAGCACCTGGCGGGTGGCGTCGTTGAGCCACAGCCGGGTGCGGTGCAGATCGGTGACCTCCTCGTCGGCGTTCATCGGCCGGACGCGGCAGGTGTCGTACCACTTGTGGTAGCGGCCGGCGAGGTCCTCGAGGTAGCGCGCCACCCGGTGCGGCTCGCGCAGCCGCGCTGCCTGGGCGACGACCCGGGGGAAGTCGCCGAGCGTCGCGAGCAGCGTCGCCTCGGTCGGGTCGGCGAGCAGCGAGGGGTCGAAGCCGTCCTCGCGGCGCACGCCGTCCTCGGCCGCCAAGCGGGCGACATTCGCCGTGCGGGCGTGGGCGTACTGGACGTAGAAGACCGGGTTGTCATTGGTCTGCTTGCGCAGCTCCTCGCCGTCGAGGGACAGCGGGCTGTCGGCCGGGTAGCGCGCGAGCGAGTAGCGGATCGCGTCGGTGCCGATCCAGTCGATGAGGTCACGCAGCTCGATGATGTTGCCGGCGCGCTTGGACAGCTTGGCACCGTTGAGGTTGACCAACTGCCCGATGCGGACCTCGATGTTGTGCCCGGGGTCGTCGCCGGCTGCGGCCGCAATGGCCTTGAGCCGGTTGATGTAGCCGTGGTGGTCGGCGCCGAGCAGGTAGATCTTCTCGTCGAAGCCGCGGTCCTTCTTCGACAGGTAGTAGGCGGCGTCTGCGGCGAAGTACGTCGGCTCGCCGTCCTTGCGGATGAGGACGCGGTCCTTGTCGTCGGTGAAGTCGGTCGTGCGCAGCCACACCGCGCCGCCGTCGTCGAAGACGTGGCCCTGCTCGCGCAACCGCGCGACAGCCTGCTCGACGGCACCGGAGTCGTGCAGCGTCTTCTCGGAGAACCAGGTGTCGAAGGTGACCCCGAAGGCCTCGAGGGTGTCGCGGATGTCCTTCAGCTGCAACGGGTATGCCGCGTCGCGGGCCACCGCGAGCGCCTCGCCTTCGGGGAGCTCGAGCAGGTCGGGACGCTGCTCGAGGACTGCGGTCGCGAGGGTGTCGACGTACTCCCCCGGGTACCCGCCCTCGGGCGTCGGCTCGCCCTTGGCGCGAGCGAGGACGCTGCGCGCGAAGTTGTCCATCTGCGTGCCGGCGTCGTTGAGGTAGTACTCGGTCGTCAGCTCGGCACCCGAGGCGCGCAGGAGGCGGCCCATGGCATCGCCGAGCGCGGCCCACCGGGTGTGACCGATGTGCAGGGGTCCGGTCGGGTTGGCCGAGATGTACTCGAGGTTGATGACGTGGCCGGCCTCGGCGTCGTTCGTGCCGTATGCCGTCCCGCTCTCGACGATCGTGCGTGCCAGCTCGCCGGCGCTCGCCGCGTCGAGGGTGATGTTGAGGAACCCGGGCCCGGCGACGTCGACCTTGGCGATGCCGTCGACGTCGGCGAGCCGGGAGGCGAGCGCGGTCGCGAGGTCTCGCGGCGGCATACCGGCACGCTTGGCCAGCTGGAGGGCGATGTTGGTCGACCAGTCGCCGTGGTCCCGGTTCTTCGGTCGCTCCACGCGCACGACATCCGGCAGGTCGGCGGTGAGGTCACCGGCGTCGACCGCTGCGACGAGGGCAGCCCGGATGGCGGAGGAGAGTTCTTCGGGTGTCACCCGCGCGAGTCTATTGGCCGCGCCGGCGGGGCCTGCCCTGGGCCGCGAGTCGTGAGACGACCTCGACGAGCTCGAAGGGGTCAAACGGTTTGGCGACGAACGCGTCGAACCCGGCGAGGTCGGCCTCGCTGCGGTCATGGGCGGTCGTCGAGGCCGTGACGAGGATCGTCGGCACGTCGGCGAGGCGAGGGTGGGACCGGATCGCGGCGATGGCCCACCAGCCGTCACGCCGGGGCGTCTGGGCGTCGAGGACGATGACGGCCGGGACCGGAGCCGCGGGGTTGATGAGCTGGCTCATCGCCTCGTGCCCGTCGGCGGCCTCGACGACGTCGAACCCCTCGAGCTCGAGGTTGATCCGGATGACCTCCCGGATCGAGGGGATGTCATCGCACACCAAGACGAGGGGCCGGGTGGCGGTCGCCGTGCCCGGTCCGGATTCCATGAACTCAACTCTAGGCTGCTACCCTCCGTGGGCAGCCCAGAACGGTGGATTCGGCGCCCCGACGTCCATCAGTTGAGCCCCCGTAGCTCAGGGGATAGAGCACCGCCCTCCGGAGGCGGGAGCGCAGGTTCGAATCCTGCCGGGGGCACAGTTGCGACGCAGGGCCTGATCGGCGCGAAGCGCCTTTCAGACCCTGCGTCGCTTTGTGCCCCGGCAGAAGCAACAGGTGCTCGAACGAAGTGAGAGCGCCGACGGGAGTCTGGTCGAGGCAGTGAGGGACGAGCTGGCTCGACCAGCGGCTCCTGCCGGGGGCACCAGGTGAAAAACTCACCCAATTGGACGCCCCACGGTCGGCAGGGCCGTTCAATTGGGTGAGTTTTTCACCACTCCCACGACTCGGGTGGGTCGGGTGACCACCGCGAGGAGGTCAGCGCGGCTGGCGGCGGACGTGCGCGGCGTCGGTCACCTCACCGACGAGCTCCTCGATGACGTCCTCGAGGAAGACGACCCCGAGCACCCGCCCGTCGTCGGCGACGACCCGCGCGAGGTGCGACCCGGTGCGCTGCATCGTCGTCAGGACCGACTCGACCTCGTCGTCGCGGCGCACGTTGGCCATGCGCCGGATCCGCTTGGCCGGGATCGGCTGGAGCCGCTCCTCCTCGTCGGCGAAGAGGACGTCCTTGAGGTGGAGGTAGCCGGTGAGCGTTCCGTCGGCGTCGGCCACGGGGTAGCGCGAGAAGCCGTGCTTGGCGACGAGCCGCTCGATGTCGTCGGGGGTGGTGTCGCGAGAGACGGTGACGAGCCGGTCGACGGGCACGCCGACGTCTGCGGCGTCCTTGTCGCTGAACTCGAGTGCGGCGTCGAGCAGGCCGTACTGCTCCGCCTCGACGAGCCCCTCCTTGTGCGACTCGGAGACGATCTGCGCGACCTCCTCGGCGGTGAAGGCGGAGGCGACCTCGTCCTTGGGGTCGACGCCGAGCATCCGGACGAGCAGCTTGGAGATCCAGTCCATCGCACCGATGATCGGCTTGACGACGCGCGAGACCTTGACGAGCGCGGGCACGAGCGCGACGGCAGCCCGCTCCGGTGTCGCGATGGAGATGTTCTTGGGGATCATCTCGCCGACGACGACGTGCAGGAAGACGACGATGAGCAGGGCGAGGACGAGGGCGAGGACGTCCGCCGCGGCTTCCGGAGCACCGAGCGCCTCGACCGGCCCGACGAGCGCGTGGTGGAGCGCGACCTCGGAGACCGCGCCGAGCAGGACGGAGCACACCGTGATGCCGAGCTGTGCGGTCGCGAGCAGGATCCCGGTGCGCGACAGCGCCTCGAGCGCCTGCTGGGCGCGCTTGCTCCCCTGCTCGGCGATCGGCTCGAGCTGGCTGCGACGCGCCGACATCGCGGCGAACTCGGCTCCGACGAAGAACGCGTTGGCGAGCAGCAGCACGACGGTGATGGCAATGATGCCGGGGCTCATGCGGGTGCCCCCTCGTCCTCGTCACGGTGGTCGGGGTCGGCATCCGACTCCCCCGCTGGGACGAACCGCAGCCGGTCGACGCGCCGCGCCTCCATGTCGACGACGCTGATCCGCCAGCCGGGGATCTCGATGACGTCGCCGACCTCGGGGACGCGGCCCAGCTCGGCCATGACGAAGCCGGCGACGGTCTCGTATGCCGGCCCTTCCGGGATCTCGATCGCGGTCCGGCGGGCGACCTCGTCCGGTCGCCAGAGGCCGGGCACCGTCCAGGACCCGTCGTTCATCCGCCGTCCCGTGGTCTGGCTCCGGTCGTGCTCGTCGGAGACCTCGCCGACGATCTCCTCGACGAGGTCCTCGAGCGTGACGACCCCCGACGTGCCGCCGTACTCGTCGACGACGATGGCGAACTGCTGGCCGCTGTCGCGCAGCTCGATGAGGAGCGGGTCGAGGCGGATCGTCTCGGGGACGACGAGCGGCGGGGTCATGAGCGCCGACACCGGCACGTCGGCCCGGCGGTCGTGCGGGACGGCGATGGCCTTCTTGACGTGGACGACGCCGTCGACGTCGTCCCAGTCGTCGTCGATGACCGGGAACCGGGAGTGCCCGGTGCGCCGGGCCAGCTCGACGCAGTCACGCGCCGACGCGCCCCGGTCGATGGCCGTGGCGCGCGAGCGCGGCGTCATGACGTCGGCCGCGGTCTGGGCACCGAAGCCGAGTGAGGCGGTGACGAGCCGAGCCGTCCCGATGTCGAGCGTGCCGGCCTCGGCCGACGTCCGCACGAGCGAGGCGAGCTCGGCGGGGCTGCGGGCGGCGGACAGCTCCTCCTGCGGCTCGACCCCCATCCCCCGCAGGGCCGCGTTGGCCGCGCCGTTGAGGACGGCGATGAGCGGCTTGAAGACGATGCCGAAGACCCGGACCGGGAGGGCAGTGAGCTTCGCCGTCGCGAGCGGTGCCGAGACGGCGAGGGTCTTGGGCACCATCTCGCCCACGATCATCGAGAAGCCGGTGGCGATCACCATCGCGAGCGTGGACGCGGTCCGCGACGCCGCCGAGGGCGAGAGGCCGGCCGACTCGAGCGGTCCGCTGAGCAGGGCGCCGATCGAGGGGTTGGCGAGGTAGCCGAGGACCAGGGTGGTGACGGTGATGCCGACCTGGCACGCGGACAGCTGGGTCGACAATGAGCGCAGCGAGGTGAGCACCGAACCGGCCCGGCCCTCCCCGCGCTCGACGGCCTTCTCGACGGTCGGGCGGTCGAGGGCGACGAGGGAGAACTCGGCCGCGACGAACAGCGCGGTCCCCAGCGTCAGCACGATGCCGGCGAGGACGAGTAACCACTCGGTCATAGTGCGGCCATCCTACGGTCGCCCGCACAGACGCCCCACAGGTCATCCTTGCGGCGGATGCGCACGCGGCCAGGTTCAGCCGCGAGGTTGACCCTCACGCGGCGTCGGGCTGGAAGACTGCCGCGCATGGCCAGACTTCAGCCCGCAGGGGGCCACCGATGACAGCCGCCACGACGACGACATCGACGCAGGGGACGCCCGGGGGCGCCCACATCGAGATCCGCGACCTCACCAAGTCGTTCGGCTCGTTCACCGCCGTCGACAACCTCTCCTTCGAGGTGCAGCCGGGCCGGATCACCGGCTTCCTCGGGCCGAACGGCGCGGGCAAGACGACGACGCTGCGCATGCTGCTCGGCCTCGTCCACCCGACATCCGGCACGGCCCGCATCGACGGCCGCGACTACCGCGACCTCGATCGCCCGCTCTCGGTCGTCGGCTCGGCGCTCGAGGCGACGAACTTCCACCCGGGCCGCAGCGGTCGTGACCACCTCCGCGTCATCGCCGCCGCCGGTGGCCTCCCCGACAGCCGCGTCGACGAGCTGCTCGAGCTGACCGGCATACCGGCTGCCGCGCGCAAGCGCGCGGGTGAGTACTCGATGGGTATGCGGCAGCGGCTCGGCCTCGCGGCCGCCCTCCTCGGCGACCCGCGCGTGCTCATCCTCGACGAGCCCGCGAACGGTCTCGACCCCGAGGGCATCCGGTGGCTGCGCGGCTTCCTGCGCCACCTCGCCGGTGAGGGCAAGACGATCCTCGTCTCGAGCCACCTGCTGCAGGAGGTCGAGCAGACCGTCGACGACGTCGTCATCATCGCCAACGGCCGGCTCGTGCGCTCCGGCACGATGGCCGAGCTGCACGGTGCGCCGACGACGATCGTGCGCACCTCCGACAACGACCGCCTCGTCGGCGCCCTGCGGGTCGCCGACGTCATGGCCGCCCCGGGCGCCGACGGCGAGCTCGTCGTCGAGACCGGCGACAAGCGCCTCGTCGGCGACGTCGCCCTCCAGGCCGGGGTGCCGGTCTGGGAACTGCGCGACCGCCGGACCGACCTCGAGGCGCTGTTCTTCCAGCTCACCGAGGGCACGAACCGCAACCTCGGCGACGGCGCCACCAGCCTGCCCGGCGCCACCCAGCCCGGCGCCACCCAGCCCGGCGCCACGGCCGACGCGCCGACCGAGACCGATGCCATCTCCGGCAGGGAAGGGGCGAACGAGTGATGGGCGCCGCGATCAAGAGCGAGTTCCGCAAGTTCTTCACGACCCGCCTCTGGTGGGGTATGGCCATCGGCATCTTCCTCGCGGCGGCTCTCTTCTCCGCGTTCTTCGCGTACTTCACGACGAGCGCAACCGCCACGGAGGAGGGCGCGCCCACCGGAGACCCGGTCCAGATCGTCAACAGCGTGTACACGGCCGGCCTCGGCGTGGGCTACCTGCTGATGCTCACCGTGGGCATCCTGCAGATCGGCTCGGAGTACCGGCACAAGACGATCACGTCGACGCTGCTGTCCACCCCGAACCGGGTGCGGGCGATGCTCGCGAAGATCGTCGCCCTCCTCGGCATCGGTGCGCTCTACGGGCTCGTCAGCCTGCTCGGCTCGGTGACCGTCGGCGCCATCACCCTCATGGTGCGCGACGTGGACCCCTTCCCATCCATCGAGGTCCTGCGCACGCTCGCCCTGAGCCTGCTCGCCCTCGGTCTGTGGTCGCTCATCGGACTCGGGCTCGGCATCCTCATCCCCAACATGGTCGCCGCGATCCTCGTCGGCGTCGGCGTCGCCTGGATCGTCGAGCCGCTGCTCTCCTTCGGGCTCAGCAACCTCGACTGGGGCGCGAAGATCGTGCCGTACTTCCCGAGCAACGCGACGAACGCGATGGTCAATGGCGTCACGGCGCAGGGCACCGACGTCACCTTCCTGTCCTGGTGGGCGGGCGCCCTGGTCCTGGCCGCGTATGCCGCTGCGCTGAGTGCGTTCGGCACGTGGCGGACGGTGCGCCAGGACGTCTCGTAACAAGCCACCTCGCGCGGTGGTCGCCGGAGGTCAGGGGCCGGCGACGCACACGACGCGAGGTCACGGAGGCGGGCCGGTATGCCGGGTGGTGACCACGCGGCATACCGGCCCGTCTCTCGCATGCGCCTTCGGCGCCGCGAGCGGCGCCATACCGCACGCACGGCGTACGCACGAGGGAGATACGCTTGACGGCACACGTGAACGTCGATGTCGACACGCAGAAAGAGGCGTATCCGCCGTGCCTGACCAGCCCGCTTCGAGCGACCCCCTGACAGCCTTCGGACCCAACGAATGGCTCGTCGACGAGCTCTACGAGCAGTACAAGGTGGACAAGAACTCGGTCGACAAGGCGTGGTGGAGCTTCTTCGAGGACTACGACCCGACGACCGGCCACGCCGGGTCGGGCAACGGCGTGACCCAGGACGGCTCGGACCGCGCGCCGGCGCCACAGCAGAAGGCGGCCCAGCAGGCGCAGTCGGCGAAGCAGCAGGACGCCTCGCCGAAGACCGAGGCGTCGACGCAGGCGACCTCCGCGCAGCAACCGGCCAAGACCGAGGCGCCGAAGACCGAGGCGTCGACGCAGCAGGCCCAGCCCGCACAGCAGTCGGAGACGACGAAGGCCGAGTCCAAGAAGGCCGAGCCCAAGAAGGCCGAGCCCGCGAAGGCGGAGCCGAAGAAGGATGAGCCCAAGGCCGACGTGCCCAAGCCGCGCGACGCCGCCCCGAGCAAGGGCGAGAGTGAGCTGAGCGGCCCGGTGCAGACTCCGATCCGTGGCGCCGGCGCTCGCGTCGTCGCCAACATGGAGACCTCGCTCGAGGTCCCAACCGCGACGAGCGTGCGCGCCGTCCCGGCGAAGCTGCTCGTCGACAACCGCATCGTCATCAACAACCACCTCGCCCGCTCGCGCGGTGGCAAGGTGAGCTTCACCCACATCATCGGCTTCGCGATCGTGCGCGCCCTCGGCCTCATGCCCGCGATGAACGCCGGGTTCGCCACCGACGAGAAGGGCAAGCCCGCCCTCGTCACGCCCTCCCACGTGAACTTCGGCCTCGCCATCGACCTCGAGAAGTCCGACGGCACCCGCCAGCTCCTCGTCCCGTCCATCAAGGCGGCGGAGACGATGGACTTCGCGCGGTTCTGGACGGCCTACGAGGACATGGTCAAGAAGGCCCGCGGCGGCAAGCTCACCGTCGAGGACTTCCAGGGCACGACGATCTCGCTGACCAACCCCGGCACCATCGGCACCGTCCACTCGGTGCCGCGGCTCATGGCCGGCCAGGGCGCGATCATCGGCGTCGGCGCCATGGACTACCCCGCCGAGTGGCAGGGCGCGAGCGAGGAGACCCTCAACCGCAACGCCGTCTCCAAGATCCTCACCCTCACGAGCACCTACGACCACCGCATCATCCAGGGTGCCCAGTCCGGTGAGTTCCTGCGCATCGTCCACCAGCTGCTCCTCGGCGAGGACGGCTTCTACGACGACATCTTCGAAAGCCTGCGCATCCCCTACGAGCCGGTGCGCTGGGTCCAGGACATCTCCGCCTCCCACGACGACGACATCAACAAGGTCGCGCGGGTCCAGGAGCTCATCCACGCCTACCGCGTCCGCGGCCACCTCATGGCCGACACCGACCCGCTCGAGTACAAGCAGCGTCGCCACCCCGACCTCGACGTCACGAGCCACGGCCTGACGCTGTGGGACCTCGACCGGCACTTCGCCACCGGCGGCTTCGGCGGCCAGCCGTTCCTCAAGCTCCGCAAGATCCTCGGCATCCTGCGGGACAGCTACTGCCGCACCATCGGTGTCGAGTACATGCACATCCAGGACCCCGAGCAGCGCAAGTGGATCCAGGACAAGATCGAGGTCGGCTACGCCAAGACGACGCGCGAGGAGCAGCTGCGGATCCTGCGCCGGCTCAACGCCGCCGAGGCCTTCGAGACATTCCTCCAGACGAAGTTCGTCGGGCAGAAGCGCTTCTCACTCGAGGGTGGCGAGTCGGTCATCGCCCTTCTCGACCGGGTCCTCTCGCGTGCCGCGGAGGACGACCTCGACGAGGTCTGCATCGGTATGCCGCACCGCGGTCGCCTCAACGTGCTGGCGAACATCGCCGGCAAGTCGTACGGCCAGATCTTCCGCGAGTTCGAGGGCAAGCAGGACCCGCGTTCGGTCCAGGGCTCCGGTGACGTGAAGTACCACCTCGGCACCGAGGGCGAGTTCACCGCCGAGAACGGCGCGAAGACCAAGGTCTACCTCGCCGCGAACCCGTCGCACCTCGAGGCGGTCAACCCCGTCCTCGAGGGCATCGTGCGGGCCAAGCAGGACCGCCTCAACCTCGCCGGCGAGGACTTCACCGTCCTGCCCGTCCTCCTCCACGGTGACGCAGCGTTCGCGGGCCAGGGCGTCGTCGCCGAGACCCTCAACCTCTCGCAGCTGCGCGGCTACCGCACCGGCGGCACCGTGCACGTCGTCATCAACAACCAGGTCGGCTTCACCACCTCGCCGAGCTCATCCCGTTCTTCGACCTACTCGACCGACGTCGCCCGGATGATCCAGGCGCCGATCTTCCACGTCAACGGCGACGACCCGGAGGCGTGCGTGCGCGTCGCCGAGCTGGCCTACGAGTTCCGCAAGGAGTTCGCCAAGGACGTCGTCATCGACATGGTCTGCTACCGCCGTCGCGGCCACAACGAGGGCGACGACCCGTCGATGACGCAGCCGCTCATGTACAACCTCATCGAGGCCAAGCGCAGCGTCCGCAAGCTCTACACCGAGTCCCTCATCGGGCGCGGCGACATCACCGTCGAGGACGCCGAGGCCGCCCTGCGCGACTACCAGCAGCAGCTCGAGCGGGTGTTCGTCGAGACCAAGGAGGCGCTCAAGGCCAACGAGCGTGACGCCGCGAAGGCCGCCGACGACAGCTACACCGGCACCGACGTCGAGGGCCACACGGGCCTCGAGCCGCCGACCGCGCAGACGTCCGACCAGACCGACCGGTCGGCCACCGAGACGGCCATCACGCCCGAGGAGCTCAAGGCGATCGGCGAGGTCTTCGCCAACCCGCCGCAGGGCTTCACCGTCCACCCCAAGCTCCAGCAGATGCTCGACAAGCGCGTCGCGTCGGTGAGCCAGGGCGGCATCGACTGGGCCACCGGCGAGCTCCTCGCCTTCGGCTCCCTGCTCAAGGAGGGCACCCCGGTGCGCCTCGCCGGGCAGGACAGCCGCCGCGGCACCTTCGTGCAGCGCCACGCCGTCCTCATCGACAAGGAGACGGCGCTCGAGTGGACGCCACTGCTCTACCTCGGCGAGGGCCAGGCCCGGTTCTGGGTCTACGACTCACTGCTGTCGGAGTTCGCGGCGATGGGCTTCGAGTACGGCTACTCCGTCGAGCGTCCTGACGCGCTCGTGCTGTGGGAGGCGCAGTTCGGCGACTTCTTCAACGGCGCGCAGACGATCATCGACGAGTTCATCTCCAGCTCGGAGCAGAAGTGGGGCCAGCGCAGCTCGGTCGTGCTGCTCCTCCCCCACGGCTACGAGGGCCAGGGCCCGGACCACTCCTCCTCGCGCATCGAGCGGTTCCTCCAGATGTGCGCCGAGGACAACATGACGGTCGCCTACCCGTCGACGCCGGCGTCGTACTTCCACCTCCTGCGTCGACAGGCGTACGCCCGTCCGCGCCGCCCGCTCATCGTCTTCACGCCGAAGTCGATGCTGCGCCTCAAGGCTGCGTCGAGCATGCCGGAGGACTTCACCACGGGCACCTTCCGACCGGTCCTCCCCGACCGTCCGGACTCGACCGAGGGCACGGTCGACCGCGTCCTCATCGCGGCCGGCAAGGCGGTCTACGAGCTCGAGGCCGAGCGTCAGAAGCGCGGCGACAAGAACACCGCGATCCTGCGCCTCGAGCAGTACTACCCGCTGCCGGGAGCCGAGCTCGCGGCCGAGCTGGCGAAGTACCCCGACGCCGAGGTCGTCGTCGTCCAGGACGAGCCGATGAACCAGGGCGCGTGGCCGTTCCTCGCGCTCAACCTGCCGGCTGCCCTCGCCGAGAACGGCGAGACGCGGCCGCTGCGGGTCATCGCCCGACCGGCGTCGGCATCTCCTGCCACCGGCTCGACGAAGAAGCACCAGGCCGAGCAGGCCGAGCTCGTCAAGGCGGCGTTCGACCGCTGACGGCACCTCGAACGGGCCCGGACGCAATACGCGTCCGGGCCCGTTCGCGTCGGTCGTCAGAAGACGCTGTAGCCGCCGTCGATCGTCACGACCGACCCGGTCATGAAGCTCGACGCGTCGGAGGCGAGGAACACGACGGCCGGTGCGATCTCCTCGGGCATCGCGAAGCGCTGCATCGGCGCATCGTCGATCCAGCGCGCCCGGAACGCCGGGTCGTCGACGGGCGCCATCTCGGTCTTGACGTAGCCGGGCGCGACGGCGTTGACGCGGATCCCGAGGGGTGCCCACTCCGCGGCGAGCGACTTCGTGAGGTGGTGCACGGCCGCCTTCGAGGCGTTGTATGCCGGTTGCCACTGCGGGCGGTTGACGATGCCTCCCGACATGGAGCCGATGTTGACGATCGTGCCGCTGCCCGCCTCGGCGAAGTGGGTGCCGGCAGCGCGGCTCATCTTCCAGAGCCCGCCGACGTTGACGTCCATGACGGCGTCCCAGTCCTCGTCGGTGACCTCGAGGGCCGGGGCGTGGATGCACGCGCCGGCATTGTTGACGAGGATGTCGAAGCGGCCGGTGCGCCCGAGTGCGACCTCGACGGCGGCGACGCACGACTGCGCGTCGGTGACGTCGAGCCGGGTCCCGACGACGGTGCGTCCGGTCTCCTCCGCGATCTGCCGCGCCACCTCCTCACTGGCCTCGCCGTCCCGAGCCCCGATGACGACGTCGGCGCCGGCCTCCGCGAGTCCCCGCGCGAGGGCGAGGCCGATGCCCTTGTAGCCGCCGGTGACGAGGGCGGTGCGACCGGAGAGGGAGAAGGTGTCGAGGATGCTCATGGCCGTCAGGCTAGACCTCCACGACCGCCCGGGCGCCGCGTCGGTCCGCTGGGGGGCCTCACCTGCGCGTTAGGCTCGCGAGGTGTACTTCACCGACCGCGGGATCGAGGAGCTCGAGGCGCGCCGTGGTGACGAAGAGGTCACCTTGGCCTGGGTCGCCGAGCAGCTGCGGACCTTCGTCGACCTCAACCCCGACTTCGAGACACCCGTCGAGCGGCTCGCCACCTGGCTGGCCCGGCTCGACGACGAGGATGACTGACCGATGACTGACCTTCCCCAGACAGCGCACACCGAGGCCGGCCCCGGCGACGACGGCGCGGCCGACATCGAGTTCCGTCCGAGCGCCGAGTTCAGCGTCCCCACCGAGGGCCCCCGCGACGTGGCGGTCGTCTTCATGGGCGCGTCGATGGTTGCCGGCGTCGGGGACCCCAAGGGTCAGGGCTGGGTGACCCGGGTCGTGGGCCGCACGCAGCACCCGGATCTCGAGCTCACGGCATACAACCTCGGCGTCCGCGGCCAGACGAGCGGTGACGTGCTCACCCGTTGGCACACCGAATGCCCGCCGCGCTGGAAGGACCGGGGCGAGCGCCGTCTCGTCGTGTCCGTCGGCGCCAACGACATCGCCGCGGGGGTCACCCTCGCGCGCCACCGCCTCAACCTCGCGAACATTCTCGACGACGCCGCGAGCACGGGGGTCTCGACGTTCGTCGTGAGCCCTCCCCCGACGAGCGACCAGGCGTTCAACGACAAGCTCGCCGTCCTCGTCGACGCCCAGGCGGACGTGTGCTCGCGCCGCGGTGTCCCGTTCGTCGACTGCTTCCGGCCGCTGCTCGGACACGACCAGTGGCGTTCCGAGCTCGCCGCGAGTCGCGACGGCCACCACCCCGGTCAGGCCGGCTACGGCCTCATCGCCTGGCTCGTCCTGCACAACGGCTGGAACGAGTGGCTCCAGATCTGAAGGAGCTCACGGCGTCCCGGCTCATGCGGTCGTGAAGACGACCTTGCCGGTGACGTTGCCGTCAGCCATCTTGGCGAAGCCGTCGCGGGCGTCCGCCAGCGGCATGACCGAGTCGATGAGCGGCTCGATCCCCTGTCCGGCAACGTAGTTCGCGAGACGCTCCAGCTCCTCGCGACTGCCCATGGTCGACCCGACGACCCGCAGCTGCTTGAAGAAAATCTTCGTCAGCTCGGCCTTCTCGGGCGCGTCGCCCGACGTCGCGCCGGAGATGACGATGGTGCCGCCGGGACGCAGCGAGTTCACCGAGTGTGACCACGTCGCCGCACCGACCGTCTCCATGACGGCGTCGACCCGGTCGGGCAGCCGCTCCCCCGAGCCGAAGGCCCGGTCGGCGCCGAGGGCGACGGCCTGCTCACCCTTGGCCTCGTCGCGGCTCGTGACCCACATGCGGATCCCGGCCGCGCTGCCGAGCTGGACGAGCGCGGTCGCCACGCCGCCGGCCGCCCCCTGCACGAGAACGGTCCCGCCCGGCTTCACCCCCGAGTTGGAGAAAAGCATCCGGTATGCCGTGAGCCAAGCCGTGGGGAGGCATGCCGCCTGCTCCCAGGACAGGGACTGGGGCTTGGGCACGAGGTTGGCCCTGGGCACCGCCACCTTGGTGGCGAGGGTGCCGTCGTGGAGCTCGGAGAGCAGCGTGCGCCGCGGGTCGAGGGTTTCCTCGCCGGTCCAGCCGTCGGAGGGGATGACGGCGTGCACGAGGACCTCGTTGCCGTCGGGGTCGACGCCGGCCCCGTCACACCCCAGGACCATCGGCAGCCGGTCCGCCGGCAGGCCGACCCCGCGGAGCGACCAGACGTCGTGGTGGTTCAGGGCTGACGCCTTGAGGTCAACGACCACCCAGCCGTCGCGCGCCTCGGGGTCGGGACGCTCCCCGACCTCGAGCCCGGACAACGGGTCGTCGGCGGACTGGGACACGGCATACGCGGCGAGCATGTTTCGACCCTATCGAGACGTCAGGCGACCGGTGAGACGATGTGGCGATGACCATTGCCGAGCAGCTCGCCGACGGGCCTGTCGTCCTGGACGGCGGCCTCTCCACCGCGCTCGAGGCTCGTGGCCACGACCTCTCCGGACTGCTCTGGTCGGCCCGGCTGCTGCGTGAGGCGCCCGGCGAGCTCGTCGCCGCGCACCGCAGCTTCGTCGACGCCGGGGCACAGGTGGTCATCACCGCGTCCTACCAGGCGAGCCACGCGGGCTACCGGGCCGCCGGGCTCACCGACGAGCAGTGCGACGCCGACCTCGATGCCTCGGTGCTGCTGGCCCGGGAGGCGGCTGGCGACCGCGCTCTCGTCGCGGCGTCAGTCGGGCCGTATGGCGCCCATCTCGCCGACGGCTCGGAGTACACCGGCTACCCCGACGTGAACCGGGCACGCCTGCGGGACTTCCACGCCCGCCGGCTCGAGCGCCTCGTTGCCGCTGAGCCCGACGTCGTCGCCGTCGAGACCCTCCCGGAGGTCCTCGAGGCCGAGGTCGTCGTCGCCCTCCTCGAGGAGCTGGCGCCCGAGCTGGCCTACTGGGTCTCGTTCTCGGCCACCGAGGGCGCCCGCGTCACCGGTGGCGCGTCGTTCGCCGAGGCGGCCACCGTCGCCGGACCGGGCGCCGTCGCAGTGGGCGTGAACTGCACGGCGCCACAGCACGTCGACGCCCTGCTCGAGTCGGCGACGGCGAGCGTGCCCTTCGTCGTCTACCCGAACGCGGGCGCGACCTACGACGCCAGCACCAAGACGTGGACCGCAGACGGCACCACGACCTTCCCGGCGCAGACGGTGCAGGGCTGGCGCGACCGCGGTGCGTTGCTCATAGGCGGATGCTGCGGCATCGACGTCGACGGCGTCCGCAGCATCGCGGACGCCGTCGACGGCTGAGCGGCAGCTGACGCGGCCTCAGCCGGCTGACCCGGCCTCAGCCGCGGGCCAGACGAGCCACGGCAGCGGCGACCGTGTCGGCGACTCCGGGAGCGAAGACGCTCGGCACGATCTCGTCCGCCGTCGGCTCGGGCACCATGGCAGCGATGGCCTCGGCAGCCGCCAGCTTCATCGCCTCGGTGATCTGCGCAGCGCCCGAGTCGAGGGCACCGCGGAAGATGCCCGGGAAGGCCAGCACGTTGTTGATCTGGTTCGGGAAGTCCGACCGGCCCGTCGCGACGACGGCCGCGTGCCGGTGTGCCACGTCCGGGTGCACCTCCGGGTCCGGGTTGGCGAGCGCGAAGATGATCGAGCTCGGCGCCATCCGGGCGACGTCCTCCTCCGGGACCGTCCCGCCCGACACACCGACATAGACGTCCGCGTCCTCGAGCGCCGTGGCGAGGGTGCCACTGAGGCCCCGCGGGTTGGTCGAGGCGGCGATGCGGTGCTTGTGACCCGTGAGGTCGGCCCGGGTCGGCGAGATGATGCCGCGCGAGTCGCACACGACGATGTCGCGCACACCCGCCCGCTGCAGCAGCGCCGTCACGGCGACCCCGGCGGCACCGGCGCCCGCCACGACGACGCGAAGGTCGGCCAGCTCGCGCCCCACGACCTTGGCGGCGTTGATGAGCCCAGCGAGGACGACGATGGCGGTGCCGTGCTGGTCGTCGTGGAAGACCGGGATGTCGAGCCGCTCCTTGAGCCTGGCCTCGATCTCGAAGCACCGGGGCGCCGAGATGTCCTCGAGGTTGATGCCGCCCCACGACGGCGCGAGCCGCGCGATCGTCTCGACGAGCTCGTCGACCGTGCCGGTCTCGAGGCACACGGGCACGGCGTCGATGTCGCCGAAGTGCTTGAAGAGGATGGCCTTGCCCTCCATCACGGGCATGGCCGCGAGCGGTCCGATGTCACCGAGGCCGAGAACGGCCGTCCCATCGCTGACGACGGCCACGGTGTTGCCCCGGGCGGTGTAGCGGCTCGCGAGCTCCGGCTCGACCGCGATGGCCCGACAGACGTCGGCGACCCCGGGTGTGTAGAGAAGCGAGAGGTCCTCACGACCCCTGAGCGGCTGCGTCGCGTGTACCCCGAGCTTGCCGCCCTCGTGGGCCCGGAACACCGGACCGTCGAAGTCGACGTTCGCGCGCACGGCCTCCGGCCGCTGCTGCGGGGACACGGACATGACAGGGACTCCCAACGTGGTGGTGGCCGCCCGCACCGGAAACGATGGGGCGCAGGCCGGACCGAGGTGCCGGTCGGCAAGGGGCGGGAGGTGTGCCGCGCGCCCATCCTCGCACGAGGGTCACGGCCACGTCAGCGCCTCGCCGCGTGCGCAATGCCACAATCGCCCCGTGCTGCCGCTACCCCATGCCTCCTTCCGCTGGGGCCGCTCGCTGCCGAGGCCGTGGCTGGTGCGCGTGCGCGGACGCTCGATGGAGCCGACCCTGCACGAGGGTGACGTGCTCCTCGCACTCCGCGGGGCCGGCATACGACCGCGGGACGTCGTCGTCGTGCGACTGCCACCCGACCCCGCCGGCCTCCCTCGACCGGTGGCCGTCAAGCGGATCGCCGGCCGCGATCCCGACGCCCCCGAGCGCTGGTGGGTCGACTCGGACAACCCCCGCGAGGGAGTCACGTCGTTCGATGTCGGCTCACTCGAGCAGTCCGCCGTTGAGGCCCGAGTCATCGCCCGGATCTGGCCGCGCCCCGGGCTGCTGGGTCGACGCGAGCGCCCCTGACCAAGAGCGCCGCTGCAGGGTAGGTTGGACGACGGCAGACACCCCATCAAGGAAGGGACGTTCATGCGCCTCCCCGCTCTGTTCCGCATCACCGACGTCAGCGCTCACTGCGACCTGCCGTGCGGCGTCTACGACCCCGCCCAGGCCCGCATCGAGGCCGAGTCGATCAAGGCGATCATCGCCAAGGTCGCCGACAACGACGACCCGGACTTCCGCACCCGCGCCATCCTCATCAAGGAGCAGCGCTCCCAGCTCGTCAAGGAGCACCTCTGGGTCCTGTGGACGGACTACTTCAAGCCGCCGCACTTCGAGAAGTACCCCGAGCTGCACACCCTCATCAACGAGGCGACGAAGCTTGCGGGCGCCTCCGGCACCAAGGGTGAGTTCGACGCCGCCAAGGCCGACGAGCTCCTCGCGAAGATCGACGAGATCGACAAGATCTTCAAGGAGACCAAGAAGGCCTGACCCGCCTCACGCCGAGGGCCCCGGACGTATGCCGTCCGGGGCCTTTCGCGTTCCTCCTCGCCGGGCGCTACGGCTGAGCGGGGATCGACCGGATGAGGGCGTCGACGACCTCGGGGTCGTACTCGTAGCCGAGTCCGAGGTTGATGCGCTCGAGCGCCGCGGCCACGGCGTCGGGGTCGGTGCTGCCGTGCGAGAAGTCGTCGAAGGCGTTGGCCACCTTGATGATCCGGCTCGGGACGGGAATCTCCTCGCCCCACTCGCGCACGTGCCGGAACGGCATGGTCTGCCGCTCCATGAGGTCGGCGACCCGGTCGAGCACCTCGGTCCGCCGAACGATCGTCGCCCCCTCAGAGGCGATGCGCCGCTGGTCGTCGGGGGCGGCGAGGACCGTCGCTCCTTCGGGGATCGGCGAGCGCAGTCCGACCTGCCCGAGGTCATGCAGCAGCGCCGCGTACTCGAGGTCCTCGACCTCTGCCGAGGGCAGGTCCATGGCCCGGCCGATGCCGACGGAGAGCGATGCCACCCGTGCCGCGTGCCCTGTCGGGGTGTACCCCGCGACCTCCGTGAGACGCGACAACGTCGCGATGGTCTGGCGGTAGGTCTCGCGGTTGGTGACGAACCGACGCACGGCGATGTGTGTGAGCACGACGGGTAGCAGCCCGAGAGGCAGGCCAGCCAAACCCACGATGGGCGCGAGCAGGGCGACCAGCGGTCCAGCCGCCAGCAGCCCCAGGGTGAGGCTCTGGGCCTCGCCGAGTTCCTCGGCGAGAGCGCGACGCATCGGCATCGAGCGTCGCTGCGCCCGGACGAGACCGGTGAGGACGAGGTCGACGTACAGTCCGGCAGCCGCGACTCCGAGCATGATGACCGCGATGAGCCAGCGCGGCTTGTCCGGGTTGAGCTGCCAAGCCCACGGGCCGCCGTCGGCGAGCGGCAGGTTGCGCATGAGGGCCGCGGTGATGCCGACGCCGATCGTACGGACAGCGCCCGCTGTCCAGTCGACAGGTCGGCCGAACAGCCGACAGAGCCCGAGACCCACGCCGGACGCGGCGGCGACGATGATGAGGACGACGCCCGCAGGCACGTCGAAAGGCGCCTCCCCCTCGACCGGGCCGAGCACGGCGAGGCCGATGGCCGAGGATGTGGCCACCGGGGTCATGACCCTGCCGGACGGCATCTGCACCCGGAAGACGTCCCCGATGGCGATGGCCGCGACGAACGCCGCGATGACGAGCCAGTGCTCGGTCAGCGCTTCCTCCAGGCTGCCCAAGGCGGTGAGGAACGCGCCAAGGATGCTTGCGATGGCAAGGCCGAGGATGAGCGGCTCGACGCGACGTCCTGGAGTCATCGGGCACCGACCGATGTGGTTGGGTCACGGACCGCCGCCTCGAGGACGGAGAGAATTCGCTCGTCGCGAAAGCGACCAGTCACTCGCAGCGAGGCGAGCGCCTGCGTTGACGGCACAGCAGTCTCGCCATGGGTCAACAGGTCGTAGGCGTCGGCCGCGAGGACGATCTCGGCCCCCAGGGAGCGAGGCGTCGTCGCAGAATCCCCGAGGGCGACCTCCTGCATGACCAAAGTGGCCCCGGAGAGGAAGGGCAGCTCACGCAACATCTCGGCCTCACGCCGTGCCGCACTTGTCGCTCCGTCCGCATCGTCGTAGCCCGGCGCCACCACCACACGGCCCAGATCATGAAGGAGTCCCGCCGTACGCACGTCCGCGACCTGTTGCGGTCCGAGACCAAGGGCTTGGGCCATTCGGGCGCCCAACTCCGACACGCGCCCACCGTGACCCGTCAGGCTGGGGGCGCGAGTCTCTATGGCCGACACGAGAGCGCCCAGTGCACGCTCCCGCGCGTTGCGTTCCTCGCCGTACTGAACAAGCGCCCATCGGGCACCTGCGAGTGGGGCCAAACCGACGAGGAGAGCCACTGGGCCGAGTCGTCCCGGCTGCCACATCAGGACGACGAGAATCGCAATCACGCCGTAGGCGAACTGCGCGATCCCGCTGCTCGTCAGCATGTCCACCACCTGGAGACGCAGGGGGACTCCCGCAGTGATCCTGATGACGCCTGCCACGAGAACGGCGTTGACCAGGAGATAGACGGCATCGGCAACGAGCATGGGAAGTGCAACGCTGAACAACGCCGCGCGCGCCCCGCGAAGCTCCGAGAGGTCGAATGACCCACCGACCAGGTCGTAGGCGAGGCCAGCCACCATGCAGGTCGTCGCCAGCACGGCCACGTTGAACACCCGGCGTCGGGGGTCACTGCGCCGCCGCATTCCGCCCATGAAGGCACCGACCAGCCCGGCACCCAGCGGGTTCGCCAACGTGATGGCCGTGAGGCCCACGACGTGCCCTGCGGAGAACGCACTTCGGCCATCGCTCGTGGTCGCCGGAAGCCGCCACGTGAGCGCACCGAGCAACGAGAGCAGCACGACGGCGACCATGTCCTCAGGCCATCCGTAGATCAGCCAACAGAGGACCAGCAGCCCACAGGCGAGGACCGTCGTGAGCCCGATGTACCCGGGCGCACCGAGTCGTAGAAGACGAGGGGACGTCGCTGACTGCATCAACACCGTCCGGACATGATCACCACGTCCAGTCGTCGGCCTTGAACACGATCTGCTGCGAGGACGGGGCGGCCTGGGCGGAGCCGGCGCCGATGACGGAGACGGCGGCGAGCGTGACGGCAGCGGCGATGAGACGGAGGGCGCGCATGGAGGAACCTTTCGGAAGAGCCCGGCAGGGGGAGCCGGGCGGGGGTGGCTGCATCATCCCACGAGCGAACCTGTGCAACAATGAGTCGGACGAACTTGGGTTCGCCGCCGATGGATCGTGTACCGACGGCCGGCCGCAGGACCCGCGTCCGACCCCGACGACGAGGAGATCTGTCATGAGCAAGCGCGCCCGCAAGCGTCGCTCGCGCAAGGGCAACAAGGCCAACCACGGCCGCAAGCCCAACGCCTGAGCGTCAGCACGGCATACGCCGCAACGACGAAGGGGCGGTCACCCACCACGGGTGACCGCCCCTTCGTCATGTCCGGCCTGCGACGCAGACCGAACGCGACCTCAGCGGTCGAGTTCGAAGCGCACCATCGTGATCCGCTGCACGATCTGCAGCCGCAGCGCGTCGGGGCACGCCGCCGGGTCACCCTCGCTGGAGCGCCGGACCGCAGCCTTCACGGCACGGTCGAGGTCGTGCTCCTCGAGACAGGGTCCGCACGCCTCGAGGTGCTGGGCCACGCGGGCCACGTCGCCGGGAGCCATCTCGCCGTCGAGGTACTCGTAGATCCGGTGCAGGACCTCCGAGCACTCGGCGTGCGAGTGGGCGTGCGAGGCGCCGTCGCCCGGCGTGCTGTTCTGGCTGTCGTTCACGACGAGGCCTCCTTGCCGAAGCCGCGCTCGGCGGCATACTCGGTCAACATCTCGCGGAGCTGACGGCGCCCGCGGTGGAGCCGGGACATCACGGTGCCGATCGGCGTGCCCATGATCTCGGCGATCTCCTTGTAGGCGAACCCCTCCACGTCGGCGAGGTAGACCGCCATCCGGAAGTCCTCGGGCAGCTCCTGGAGCGCCCGCTTGATCTCGGTGTCCGGCAGGCGGTCGAGCGCCTGGGCCTCGGCCGACTTCAGCCCCGTGCTCGTGTGCGACTCGGCGCGGGCCAGCTGGTAGTCCTCGACCTCGGCGGCGTCGGACTGCTGGGGCTCGCGCTGCTTCTTGCGGTAGCTGTTGATGTAGGTGTTGGTGAGGATGCGGTACATCCACGCCTTGAGGTTCGTCCCCGGCTTGAACTGGTGGAACGCCGCGAACGCCTTCGCGTAGGTCTCCTGCAGCAGGTCCTCGGCGTCCGCGGGGTTGCGGGTCGTGCGCATCGCGGCGGCGTAGAGCTGGTCGAGCAGCGGCAGCGCCTCGGCCTCGAAGCGGGCCTGCCGCTCCTCCGGAGTCTCGCTCGCGACGTCGACCGTGGGCTCATCGCTCGTGGCGGGCGTGGTCTGTGGTGTCGTCATCGCACTCCAGCCTAGCCCGGTCTGCTCGGGGGACGTCGTGTGCAGCACCAACACCGAAGCACCTCTCCTCAGGACGTGTGCACCTCGGCCGCGGGCCGCGGCGGGTGCGTGGACGGCCGGTCCAACGCCCTTCGGGAGCACCCGCATTCCCCTGCGGAGGGCGCGTGTAGTTTTGGCGCCATGGCCAAGCAGTCGCCGCAGTCGTTCGTCACTCTCCTCGGCGAGCAGGTCCGTCACGAGTTCACCGCGAGCCAGCAGTACATCGCCATCGCGGCCTGGTTCGACGACTCCGACCTGCCTCGCCTCGCCGAGCGCTTCTATGCGCAGAGCGTCGAGGAGCGCAACCACGCCATGATGATGGTGCGCTACATGCTCGACCGTGACTGGGAGGTCGAGATCCCCGGCGTCGACGCGGTCCGCAACGACTTCGTCAAGCCGGCCGAGCCGATCGCGCTCGCCCTCGCGCAGGAGAAGAAGGTCACCGAGCAGTGCGAGGCGCTGTTCCGCGCGGCGCGTTCCGAGGGTGACGTCCTCAGTGAGCAGTTCATGCTGTGGTTCCTCAAGGAGCAGGTCGAGGAGGTCGCCTCGATGAACTCGCTCCTCACGATCACCGAGCGTGCCGGCGACGACTGGTTCCAGGTCGAGGAGCACCTCGCCCGCGAGAACCAGGCCGAGCCCACCGACAGCTCCGCCCCCGAGGCCGCCGGCGGCGCGCTCTAGTCGAGCGTCTCGACGAACGACCGGGCCGCGTCGACGAGCGGTCCGGTCACCCGGATCGTGTGCTCTCCCACGACCGCGGTGACGTATGCCGTCCGCTCCGGTCCCAGCGCCGTGCGCACCTCCGCGGGGGTGCCGAAGGGGTCCCGCTCCCCCTGCACGACGTGCAGCGGGATGCCCGCCTCGACCGGTTGAAGGAGCTCGTCCGCCCGGGAGGTCTCCGGCTTGCCGGGCGGGTGCAGCGGGAACGACAGGCAGAGCACCCCGTCGGCGTCGAGCGTCGCCGCGGTCCGGCACGCGACCCGGGCGCCGTTGCTCTTGCCGGACAACACGAGCGGACCGGGCAGCCGGCCGCGACCAGTGCGCAGTGACTCGACCACAGGGAGCCAGGCGGCGTCCTGCGGCACCGGACGCGGCGGCATACGGCGACCGGCGACACCCCACGCCTGCTGCACGAAGGCGACCGCCCACCCCGCGTCGACGAGACCGTCACGGACGGCGAGCAGGTCCCCGCCCGTGAGGCGACCACTCGCGCCGTGGGTGAGCACGACGGTCCCGCGAGCGCGCACGGGACGGCTGACGTGGGCGTGCGCGACCCCGAGCGGGGTGTCGATCTCGACGAGCCGCGTCGTCGTCATGAGGGGCTGCCGATGATCTCGCCGGTCGTGGGGTCGACCACGCCGTGCAGCTCGGATGCCGGCAGCGGGTCGAGGAGCTGCGGCCCGTTCGAGCGGTTGCTGCTCACCGCGCGCGAGACCGGGTATGCCGTGAAGCGTCCCGGCCGCCGCGGCTCGAGGAGCGCGGCGACAGCTCCGGTGTCGGTGAGCGTCGGGTCGAGCCACTGCTCCCAGTCGGCGCGGTCGAGGACGAGGGGCTGGCGGTCGTGGATGCGGTCCAAGCCCGGCTCGGCGGCGCTCGTGATGATGGTGAACGTCGTCAGCCAGGCGGCCGGGTCGTCGTTGTCAGCGACCGACGGGTCACGCCAGAACTCGTAGAGCCCGGCGAACGCGCAGCTCTCGCCGTCGGCCCGGTGGGTGAAGAACGGCTGCTTGAGCGGCTTGCCCTTGGCGTCCGTCGCGGTCGGGGAGACCTGCCACTCGTACCACCCCTGGGCCGGGACGAGGCAACGGCGGCGTGCGGCCGCCGTGGCGTAGGCCGGCTTCTCGAGGACGGTCTCGGCGCGGGCGTTGATCATCCTCACCCCGCCCTTGGAGTCCTTGGCCCACGCGGGGACGAGGCCCCAGGTGAGGAGCCGGAGCTGGCGGGTCGGCGCGGCACCTTCCTCACCACGGGGGACGCGCGTCAGGACGACCGGCGCCTGCTTCGTCGGCGCCATGTTGTGGTCCGGCGTCCCGGCTGGCGGCGACTGCGGATTGGCCAGGATGCTGCGGGTCGGGTCGCTCGTCCGATCGTCGTCGACCTCGAACTCGAGCGTGAGCTCGTCGGGGTTGGCCGTCGCCGCGTATCGCCCGCACATGGGACCCATCCTTCCACCGGACGGGGACAAGGGACGCGGGCCCGGCGTGCGGCGACTACGGTAGGAGAAGGTCCAGGAACCGAACCAGAAGTGAGGAGGACGCATGTCCCTCGTGCGTCGCATCGCCCGCCCCATGCTCGCCGCCATGTTCGTCGCCGGTGGGCTCGACCAGCTCAAGCACCCCGGCGCCAAGGCCAAGGCAGCCAAGCCGGTCGTCGACCAGGCGGCCAAGGTGGGCCTGCCGGACGACCCCGAGCTCCTCGTGCGCGCCAACGGTGTCGCCATGCTGGGCGGCGGTGCGCTGCTCGGGACCGGCACGCTGCCCCGACTGGGCTCGGCCGTGCTCGCCGGGTCCTTGGTGCCGACAACCCTTGCGGCACATGCGTTCTGGAACGAGACCGACCCGCAGGCCCGCGCCCAGCAGAAGATCCAGTTCCTCAAGAACCTCGGCCTGCTCGGTGGCGTGCTCCTCGCCGCGGTCGACACGGACGGCAAGCCGAGTCTGGCGTGGCGAGCCCGCCGCGCGAGCCACGACGCGCAGCGCTCGGTCAGCACCACCAAGCGTGAGGCCAGGATGGCGGCCCGCGCCGCGAAGCGTGAGGCCAAGCTCAAGGCGGCCCAGGCCAAGAATGCCCTCACCTGACCCATTCGACTGGTCTGCCCCTGCTGCCTCGGGCCCCGTCGACGCGACCGTCACTCTCCCGGGCAGCAAGTCGCTCACGAACCGGTTCCTCGTCCTCGCGGCCAGGGCGAGCGGGGTCTCACGCCTGCGCGATCCACTACGCTCCCGCGACACCCTGCTCATGGCGCAGGCGATGCGCTCGCTCGGCGCCGCCGTCGAGGACGTCGAGGACGGGGACTGGCTCGTCACCCCCGGCGGCTCGACCGGGGATGCCACCGTGGACTGCGGACTGGCCGGGACGGTCATGCGGTTCGTCCCGCCGCTGGCTGCCCTGTCGTCGGGCGTCGTGCACTTCGACGGCGACCCCCAAGCCCGCACGAGGCCGATGGGACCGGCCCTCGACGCGCTGCGCGCGCTCGGGGTCGGCGTCGACGACGGCGGCCGTGGTGCCCTGCCGTTCGACGTCCTCGGCTCCGGTTCGGTGAAGGGCGGTTCGGTCACCCTCGACGCGTCGGCGTCGTCCCAGTTCATCTCGGCACTCCTGCTGTCCGGCGCCCACTACGACGACGGTGTGACCGTCCACCACGACGGCAAACCCGTGCCGAGCCAGCCACACCTCGACATGACCGTCGAGGCCCTGCGCGACGCCGGAGCCGACGTCGACGACAGCGAGCCGAACACGTGGCGGGTCGAGCCCGGCCCCCTCAACCCGCTCGACGTCCAGATCGAACCGGACCTCTCGAACGCCGCACCGTTCCTCGCCGCCGCCCTCGTCACCGGAGGTCGCGTGCACGTGCCCGGCTGGCCGCAGCACACGACCCAGGCCGGCGACGACATCCGCGACATCCTCGACCAGATGGGCGCGGAGGTCACGCTCGGCCGTGACGGGCTCACCGTCAGCGCTCCGGACGGGTTCGGAGGCGTCGACCTCGACCTCCATGACGCGAGCGAGCTCACGCCGGTGGTCGCCGCCCTCGCGGCCCTCGCCCAGGGACCGAGCATCATCCGCGGCGTCGCACACATCCGCGGGCACGAGACCGACCGGCTCGCTGCCCTGGCCCACGAGTTGACCGCTCTCGGGGCGACGGTGGACGAGACCGAGGACGGGTTGCGGATCAACCCGCGTCCCCTCTCCCCCGGCACGTTCCACACCTACGCCGACCACCGGATGGTCATGGCGGCCGCGGTGTTGGGGCTCGCGGTGCCAGGGCTCGTGGTCGAGGACGTCGGCACGGTCGCCAAGACGCTGCCCACCTTCACGGACCTGTGGGACCGCATGCTGCTTCGCGAGCAGGCCTCCGCCGCAACGGATTCCGTGCGCTGATGGCACGGTCGGCGCGGGACTACGACGAGTCCGACGTCCGGGTCCGCCCGAACAAGCGCGGCAGCCGTCCGCGCTCGAAGGACCGTCCGGCCCATCTCGACGCCGTCCCGGGCATGGTCATCGCCGTCGACCGTGGCCGCTACACCGTCCTCGTCGCCGGGGGCGCCGAGGACGAGCGCGTCGTCACCGCCATGCGCGCCCGCGAGCTGGGCCGCAAGGGCATCGTCGTCGGTGACGACGTCGCCCTTGTCGGGGACGTCACGGGTGACGACGGATCGCTCGCCCGGATCGTCCGGATCGAGGACCGCCGCACCCTGCTGCGCCGAACCGCCGACGACACCGACCCCGTTGAGCGCGTCATCGTCGCCAACGCCGACCAGCTCGTCGTCGTCTCGGCCCTGGCCAACCCCGAGCCGAGGCCGCGGCTCATCGACCGGTGCCTCGTCGCCGCCTACGACGCCGGTATGGACCCCCTGCTCGTGCTCACCAAGGCCGACCTCGCCGACCCCGAGCCGTTCCTGCGCGACTACGCCCCGCTCGAGGTCCGGGCCGTCGTGACAGCGACCCCCAGCGGTGACAGCGACGGCGGTACCGATGGGCTCGACGCCGTCCGGGACGCCCTGCGGGGCCGGGTGAGCGTCCTCGTCGGCCACTCCGGAGTCGGCAAGTCGACCCTCGTCAACGCCCTCGTCCCCGACGCTGCCCGAGCGACGGGTGACGTCAACGACGTCACCGGGCGCGGACGGCATACGTCAACGTCCGCCGTGGCACTGCGGCTGCCCGATGACGACGGGTGGGTCATCGACACCCCGGGGATCCGGTCGTTCGGGCTCGCGCACGTCGACCCCGAGCGGATCATCACCCACTTCCCCGACCTCGAGGCCGGCACCGAGGGCTGTCCTCGGGGGTGCACGCACGACGAGCCGGAGTGCGCCCTGGACGACTGGGTCGCGCAGGGGCACGCCGGCCCGGCCGGTGCGTCACGGCTGGAGTCGCTGCGGCGGTTGCTGCGGACCCGCAAGCCCCAGACCGGCGACTGATTGCGCAGGATTCGCGGGTCGCCTGCGAACTCTGCGCAATCAGTCGTGGCTCAGACGGGCGGGCGCGGGTTGTCGCCCTCGCGGTTGTCGATCATCCGTCCGACACCCGTGGGCTGGTCCTCGGGCGCGTAGCCGTCCGCGACCTCGGTCCGGTCGACCTCGGCGGTCTCGTCGTCGGGCAGGGCGCCGGGCGTCTGACCGAAGGCGTCCACGTCGACGGTGTCCGTCGTCGCGAACCGGGTGTCCGGCTCGACGTCGGTGACGTCGACGGTCTCGACGATGACGCGCGGCTCGGCGAAGAGGCAGGCCGACCGGTGCTCGCCGGCACCGTCCGGACGCGGGATGAGCTCGGGGTCCTCGACGGAGCAGACCTCCTGCGCCTTGAAGCACCGCGTGTGGAAGCGGCAGCCCGACGGCGGGTTCGCCGGCGACGGGACGTCACCGGTGAGGACGATCTGCTCGCGCTTGCCACGCATCGTCGGGTCCGGCACGGGAACGGCCGACAGCAGGGCCTGCGTGTAGGGGTGCGTCGGGCGCTGGTAGATCTCGGCCTCGGTGCCGAGCTCGACCATGCGACCGAGGTACATCACGCCGACGCGGTCGGAGATGTGCCGGACGACCGAGAGGTCGTGCGCGATGAAGATGTAGGACAGGCCGAGCTCGTCCTGCAGCTTCTCCATGAGGTTGATGACCTGGGCCTGCACCGACACGTCGAGCGCCGACACCGGCTCGTCACAGATGAGCACCTTGGGCTTGAGCGCGATGCCGCGGGCGATGCCGATGCGCTGGCGCTGGCCGCCCGAGAACTGGTGCGGGTAGCGGTTGATGTGCTCCGGGTTGAGGCCGACCATGTCGAGGAGGTCCTTGACCGCCTGCTTTCGGCCGCCCTTGGGCACGACGTCCGGGTGGATGTCGAAGGGCTCCCCGATGATGTCGCCGACCGTCTTGCGCGGGTTGAGCGAGGTGTACGGGTCCTGGAACACGATCTGGATGTCGCGGCGCAGCTTGCGCATCGCCGAGCCGCTCTGGGCATACATCTCGACGCCGTCGAAGTTCACCGTGCCCGACGTCGGCTCCTCGAGGCGCATGAGCACGCGGCCCAGCGTCGACTTGCCACAGCCGGACTCGCCGACGATGCCGAGGGTCTCGCCGCGGTGCAGCTCGAACGAGACCCCGTCGACGGCCTTGACGTGCCCGGTCGTCGTGCGGAGGATGCCGCCCTTGATCGGGTAGTGCTTGACGATGTCATCGGCCTTGAGGATGACGTCAGCCATTGAGGACCTCCTCGGCGAAGTGGCAGCGGGACTCCTGGTTCCCGACGCGGCGCAGCTCCGGCTCCTGCTCGCGGCAGATCTCCTGGGCCATGCGGCAGCGCGGGTTGAACGCGCAGCCCGGCGGGATGCGCATGAGGTTCGGCGGCAGGCCACCGATGGCCGCGAGGGTCTGGCCCTTCTGGTCCAGGCGCGGGATCGACTCGAGCAGGCCCCGGGTGTAGGGGTGCGCGGGCCGGGCGTACAGGTCGTCGATGTCGGCCTTGGCGACGATGCGCCCGGCGTACATGACGGCGGCCCGGTCGGCGACGTCGGCGACGACACCCAGGTCGTGGGTGATGAGGATGAGCCCCATCTGCCGCTCCTCCTGGAGCTCGGCGAGGAGGGCCATGATCTGCGCCTGCACGGTGACGTCGAGCGCCGTCGTCGGCTCGTCGGCGATGAGCACCGCCGGGTCGAGCGCGATCGCCATGGCGATCATGATGCGCTGGCGCATGCCGCCGGAGAACTGGTGCGGGTACTGCTTGACCCGCTCCTTGGCCGCCGGGATGGCGACCCGCTCCATGAGACGCACCGCCTGGGCGTAGGCGTCGGACTTGTTCATGCCCCGGTGCTGCCGGAACATCTCGCCGATCTGCCAGCCGACGGGGAACGTCGGGTTCAGCGAGCTCAGCGCGTCCTGGAAGATCATCGAGATCTCCGGACCGCGGACCTTGCGGCGCTGCTCCTCGGGCATCGTCAGCAGGTCGTGCCCGGCGTAGCGGATCGCGCCCTCCGGGATGACGGCCGGCGGCATGTCGAGGATGCCCATGATGGCCTGGGCCGTCACGGACTTGCCCGAACCGGACTCGCCGAGGATCGCCAGGGTCTCGCCCTGGTGCAGGTCGAACGACGCGCCGTTGATCGCGCGGGCGATGCCGTCCGGGGTGTGGAACTCGACGTGGAGGTTCTCGACCTCGAGCAGCCGACCGTTTGCGTCGGGCTGGTACTGCGACTGCGGCGCAGCGGACTTCGTTGTGGTGCTCACGTGTGACTCCTCGCGCTCATCGAGACTTCGGGTCGAAGGCGTCACGCACGGCGTCGCCGAGCATGATGAACGCCAGCACCGCGAGGCTGAGGAACAGGCTGGGGAAGAGAAGGATGTGCGGGTAGGTGCGGATCGCGACGAGCGCGTCGGAGATCGCGACACCCCAGGAGATCGCCGGCGGGGTGAGCCCGATGCCGAGGAACGACAGGGTCGCCTCCGCGACGATGTAGGCACCGAGGTTGATCGTCGCGACGACGATGGCCGGGGCCAGCGCGTTCGGCAGGATGTGCGAGCGGATGATCCGCCACGGGCTCGCGCCGAGGGCGCGGGCCGCGAGGACGTACTCGTTCGGCTTCACCTGGAGCACGCTCGAGCGCATGAGCCGGGCGATCGACGGCCAGCCGAAGATCGTCAGGGTGAGCACGACCTTGCCGACGATGACGAAGTACGGCGTGTTCGCGTCGTTGGGGAAGCTCGCCATGAAGAGGATGCCGCCGAGGAGCAGCGGGATGGCGAAGAAGATGTCCGTGATGCGCGAGACGACCGCGTCGACCCAGCCGCCGTAGAAGCCGGCGATGATGCCGATGACACCACCGACGAGAAGCGTCGCGATCGACGTGCAGATGCCGACGATGATCGAGGCGCGGGCGCCGTAGATCGTCCGGGAGTAGATGTCGTAGCCCTGGCCGTCCGTTCCGAACCAGTGCTCCGCACTCGGCCGCTGCCGCACCCGGCTGATGTCGCCGTAGGTCGGGTCCTGGTTGGTGAAGAGCGAGGGCCAGATGGCCATGAGGACGAACAGGACGATGAGGACCACGGAGGCCCAGAAGAGCTTGTTCTTCTTGAGGGCCCGCCACGCGTCCTGACCCAGCGACCGCGCCTCGCCGACCTCGTCGGGGGCGGTGGGCTGCACTCCGGCAGCGATGGTGTCAGTCATGGCTGATCCTCGGGTCGAGCACGCCGTAGAGCAGGTCGACGAGCAGGTTGACGAGCAGGTAGACGATGACGAGCACGGTCACCGCGGAGACGACGGCGACGCCGTCACGCGAGTTGATGCTCCGGAAGATGTAGCCACCAACGCCCTGGATGTTGAAGATGCGCTCGGTCACGATCGCGCCACCCAGCAGGGCACCGAAGTCGGCACCGATGAAGGTGATGACCGGGATGAGCGAGTTGCGCAGGGTGTGCACGCCGACGGTGCGCTGCTTGGACAGGCCCTTGGCCGCGGCCGTCCGGACGTAGTCCGCACGCAGGTTCTCGACGAGGTTCGTGCGCGTCAGCCGGGCGACATACGCGATCGACAGCGCGCCAAGCACGAACGCCGGGAGGACGAGCGACCACGTCGAGGCATCGAGGCTCGGGACGGTGGCCGGGAAGATCCCCCACTTGATGCCGAGGGTGTACTGCATGAACACACCGATGACGAAGACGGGGATGGAGATGACGAAGAGGGTGCTCACCGTGACGAGGTTGTCGATGAACCTGCCCTTGCGTACTCCGGCGAGCACACCGGCGAGGATGCCGATGATCGCCTCGAACGCGATCGCCATCACGGCCAGCCGGCCGGTGATGGTGTAGCGCTTGGCGAGGTCCTCCTTGACGGGGATGCCGTAGTAGTTCGTCCCGAGGTCTCCCTGGACGAGCTTGCCGAGGTACTTGCCGTACTGCACGGGCAGCGGGTCGTTGAGGTTGTGCTCCTCGCGGAACTTCGCGACGTACTCCGGCGAGCAGGGGCGCTCACCACACTTGCCGGCCGTCGGGTCTCCGGGCAGGGCGAAGACCATGGCGAAAATGATGAAGGTTGCTCCCAGGACCACCGGGATCATCTGGAGCAGTCGCCTGACGATGTACTTGCCCATGTCACCTCCTGTGGTCAGGTTCGGCCTCGACCCGGGGTGACGGGCGGGCACGGTCGATGCGTCGGCGCATCTCGTGGGGGTCTGTCATGGCCTCGTGGGCCGACCAGAGAAGCAACATACCTGACGCGTTCGTGACGCTGAGGCAGGTCGCACTTCTGGTGGAGGGGCCGGCTGGAGCAGGCCCCGGGAGGGGGCCCCGCGCTCGGCCGGGCCCCGGCATGCTGTCGGCCTGCCGGCGAGTGCCGGCAGGCCGACAGCCTGCTCTGTATCGGGTCAGGTGCTCACCCGACACCGTGCGATCACTTCAGCGAGATGCTCGCGTAGTCCGGGACACCGAACGGCGTGATCTTGACGTTGGTGACCCTCTCGGACCAACCAGCCGTCGTGGTGGAGTACCACAGCGGGATGCTCGCCATGTCGTTGGCCAGCATCTGCTCAGCCTCCTGGTAGAGCTTGTTCGACTCAGCGGTGTCGGTCGCCGCAGCGGCCTCCTTGAGCTTGGCGTCGAACGCCGGGTTGGCGTAGTCACCGTCGTTGGACGAGGCACCCGTGGCGTAGATCGGGGTGAGGAAGTTCTCGATCGACGGGTAGTCCATCTGCCAGCCGGTGCGGAACATGCCCTTCATCTTCCGGTCGCGGATCTGCGTGCGGAAGGTCGAGAAGTCGACGACCGGGGTCGCGACGCACTCGACGCCGAGGGCGTTCTTGATGCTGTTGCAGGTGGCCTCGGTCCACTCCTTGTGCGACGCGTCAGCGTTGTAGGAGAGGGTGATCTTGCCGCCCTTGAAGCCGCCGGCCTTCGCCAGCTGCTCCTTCGCCTTGGCCGCGTCGAAGGTGCAGAACTCGCCGCAGACGTCCTTCTTGTAGCCGTCGACGACCGGGGAGACCCAGCCGGTGGCGGGCTCACGCGTGCCGTTGAAGACGGCGTCGATGATGCCCTGGCGGTCGATGGCCATGGAGATGGCCTTGCGGATCTCCGGGCCGTAGTTCGGGTCGACCTTGGTCGGCGCCGTGGTGATCGTCTGGATGACACCGACAGGCTTCTGGATGTTGCGGTCCGGAAGGTCCTGCTTGTACTTCTCGTCGACCTGGGCGCTCGCCGGGATCTCGTCCGTGAGGTCGAGCTGGCCCGCGAGGACGTCGGCGTAGGCCGCGTTGGCGTCCTGGTAGATCTTGAAGGTGATGGTGTCGGCCACGCCCTTCTTCTCGCCGCTGTAGTCGGCGAACTTGGAGAGCTTGATCTCGGCGTTCTTCGTCCAGTTGTCGACCTTGTACGGGCCGGCGGCGATCGGCTTGTCACCGAACGTCTTGGGGTCGGCGAAGAAGGCGTCGGGCTGCGGCGCGAAGGCCGTGTAGCCGAGGCGGATCGGGAGGTTGGCGACCTTCTCGGCCGTCTTGATCGTGAACGAGTAGTCGTCGACGACCTTGAGACCGGTCATCTCCTTGGCCTTGGGCTCGGGCGCCTTCTGCGGGCCCTCCTCGCCGTCCGGGTCCTCGGACTGGAGGTCCGCGTAGCCCTCGATCGGCTCGAAGAAGTAGGAGCTGACCTGCGCGTTCGGACCGTATGCCGTGTAGTTCCAGGCGTCGACGAAGTTCTTGGCCTTGACCTCGGTGCCGTCGTGGAACTTGTAGCCCTTCTTGAGGGTCACGGTGAAGTTCTGGTTGTCCGTGGTCTCGATCTTCTCGGCGATGTCCATCTCGGGCTGCGCCGTGTCGACGTTGTACTTGACCAGCTTGGCCGTGATGACGTCGAGGACGTTGCCACCACAGGTCTCCGACGTGTTGCCCGCGACGAGCGGGTTCTCCGGGTTGCAGCCGCGGACGGTGATGTCGCCGCCCGTCTTCGCGGCGGCGTCCGTGTTTTCGCCGTCGTTGCCGCCGCCACCACAGCCGGCGAGCACCAGGGCTGCCGCCGAGATACCGGCAACGGCCACCTTGCGAGTGGTTCCTCGCATGGATGTCCTCCTACGTGTCAATCCGCCCCAGGGAAGCGACGGACGTTTCAAAGAGAGCCGGGCCCGGTCGGGCGGCTCCGCGCCCTCGTGTGCGACGGCGCGGTCCCATGTAAGACCAGATCGGGGGCATCTGGGGACGGTGTGACCGAGCCGAGACCCGATTGTGACCCTCGTGACGTCCGCCGGTCTCCGTCGTCCGACCGATACGGTGACGCACGTGCCGAGCTACGACGACGACCTGCGCCTCGCCCATGTCCTCGCGGACGCCGTGGAGCGCGTGACGCTCTCGCGCTTCCGCGCCGAGGACCTCCAGGTCGAGTCCAAGCCCGACCTCACCCTCGTCAGCGACGCCGACCGCAGCGCCGAGGAGCTCGTGCGATCCCAGCTGAAGCGGACGCGTCCGCGCGACGCCGTCGTCGGCGAGGAGATGGAGCCCACGGGTCACGGGCCGCGCCAGTGGGTCATCGACCCGATCGACGGCACCCACAACTTCGTCCGCGGCGTGCCCGTCTGGGCGACGCTCATCGGCTTGGTCGACGCGGGACGCGCCGTGCTCGGTCTCGTCGCAGCGCCGGCCCTGGGCCGCCGGTGGTGGGCGGCCCAGGGTAGCGGCGCCTGGGCCGGGCGCAGCCTCACGTCGGCCAAGCGCCTCCAGGTGTCCGGAGTGAGCCGGTTGTCCGACGCCTCGCTCTCCTACAGCTCGGTCACCTCGTGGGAGGCGGTCGGTCGGGAGGAGGCGATGCTCAACCTCGCCCGCGACTGTTGGCGCGAGCGCGCGTTCGGCGACTTCTGGTCCTACATGCTCCTCGCCGAGGGCGCTGTCGACATCGCTGCGGAGCCCGAACTGGGACTGCACGACATGGTTGCGCTGGCCCCGATCGTCACCGAGGCGGGCGGCCGGTTCACGTCGCTGCGTGGCGAGGACGGTCCCTTCGGCGGCAATGCCGTCGCGACCAACGGGCTGCTGCACGACGAGGTCCTCGGCCGGATCGGCTTGTGAGACAGGTCAGTTCGGGACGACGGTGACCGGTCCGAGGCCGAGCCCCTCGATGCCGTCGCGAAGGCTCGCCGCGTCGCCGACGACGACGATGACCCACTCGCCCGTCACGACGCTGTCGTATGCCGTCCGCAGGCGGTCTGCGTCCAGCTCGCCCATCGCTGCCAGCGTCGTGGTCTGGAAGTCCAGCGGGAGGCCTTCGATCGCGAGGGCCGAGGCCTCGTCCGCGACGGTGTCCGCGGTGGCATAGCGCCCCGGAGCGGTCTGCACGACGAAGTCGACGCCTGCTCGGATCTCCTTGTCGGAGAAGCCTTCCCGCGCATCGTCGAGGATGCCCACCAAGAGACGCAGGGCATCGACGGTGGAGTCGGCCCGTACGGAGCCGGCCGTGACGAACGAGCCTCCCCTCGCCCGCGGCCGGAAGCTGGACCGGATGCCATAGGTGTAGCCCTTCTCCTCGCGCAGGACGGCGTCGATCCGCGCGTTCGGGGCACCGCCCACCATGAAGGACAGGACGGGGTAGGGAGCCCAGCCGTCCGGGGTCGACCGGTCGGGGCCGGGGACGGCGACACCGAGCTCGCTCTGCACCGAGCCGGGTCGGTCGACGAGCACGACCCGGGTGCGGCCGCCGGCGGGCACCGGCGCCCGCGGCGGTGTGGCCGGGACCTGGTCCGGGTTGACCCACTCCCCCAACCCCTCGGTCACGAGACCGTCGACGTCGACACCGGCGAGGTCGCCGGCCACGACGAGCGTCGCCTCGCGCGGTCCGACGTGGGTGCGGTGGAAGGTGACGATGTCGTCCCGGGTGATGGCCGAGACGGTGTCATGGGTGCCGGCTGCCGGACGGGATGCGCGGTCGTCGCTGGACCACAGTCTCGCGCTGAGCTCGCGCGCCGCCCGGTGCGGGGCGGACGCGCGCTCCTGCTCGATCTCCGCGAGGCGGCTGCGCAGGATCCGACGCACCTCGGCCTCCGGGAAGGCCGGCTCGGCCAGGGCCTGCCGGAGCAGGTCGAGTGCCTGGGGCAGGAAGCGCTGCGGCACGTCGACGTCGACACTCAGTGCGCCGTCCGAGGCGGAGGCGCCGAGCGCCATGCCGGTGCGCTCCATCAGCTCGGCGAACTCGTCGCTCGTGTGCCTCGCCGTGCCCTCATCGAGGAGGCGCGCCATCATCACGGCGACACCTTCACGATCACGAGGCTCGTCCGTGAGCGAGAGGGGCACGACGAGGCGCAGCGAGATGACGTACTGGCCGGGGACGGCATACGAAAGAACGCGAATCCCGTTGTCGCTCAGCGACTCCCGCGGCATCGGGAAGGCCCACGGGCGCGGCGGCGCGACTTCGGGACGGGGAACGTCGACGGTCATGCGACCTCCTCCTTCTCGCCGGCAGCGAGGTAGGCGACGACCGCTCTACTGTCCGGCCGGAGCCAGGTCGCCGCGGCGTCGCGGACCTGCTCGGGGGTCACGGCACGCAGCCGGTCGAGGTGGGTGTTGACGCGACCGGGGTCGCCGTGGAGCAAGGCGTAGCTCGACAGGGCGTCGGCTCGCTCCTCCTGGCTGGCGAGCATGGAGAGCCACGAGCGCTCGGCCTGCGCCAGGGCGGCGTCGAGCTCGGCTTCCGTCGGCCCGTCCACCGCGAACCGCTCGAGCTCTTCGAGCACCGCTGCCTCGACCGCCGCGGTGTCGGCCTCGGGTACGACGTCGAGGACGACGAACCCCAGCGAGACCCCGTCGACGAACCCCCACGCGGTCGCGTGGACGCCGAGCGCGATCTGCTCACGGCGCACGAGCCGGCGCACGAGTCGGGACGAGGCGAGGCCACCGAGCGCGTCGAGGGCGAGCGAGGCCGCGTCGAACTCCGGCGTCTCGTCGACGGGCAGCCGGAACGCGAGGTGCAGCCGGTCGTTCGGCACGTCCTCGGTGCGCTCGAGCCGCACCGGAGCAGCGAGCGGACCGAGCGCGTCCACCGGCCCGCGCCGGTCACGCGGGTTCGCGGCGATGTGGCCGAAGTAGCGCTCGACGAGCGCGAACCCGTCCTCCACCTCGATGTCGCCACAGAGCGTGACGACGGTGTTGTCCGGCGCATAGTGCTCGGTGAAGAACGCGTGGACGTCCTCGACACTCGCCGCGTCGAGGTCCTCCATCGACCCGATCGTCGGGTGGTGGTAGGGGTGCCCCTCGGGGAAGACCGTGGCGTAGACGTCGGTGAGCGCGTTGCCGTAGGGCTGGTTGTCGTACCGCTGGCGCTTCTCCTCCTTGACCACGTCGCGCTGGTTGTCGAGGTTGGCCTGGTTCACCGCGTCGAGGAGGTGGCCGTGCCGGTCCGCCTCGAGCCAGAGCGCCAGCTCGAGGGCCCCCTTGGGCACGGTCTCGAAGTAGTTCGTCCGGTCGAACCACGTCGTGGCGTTGAGTCGCCCGCCCTGCGCCATGAGCGCCTCGAAGTGCTCACCGCTCGCGACACTGCGCGAGCCCTGGAACATCAGGTGCTCGAAGAGGTGGGCGAAGCCGGTCCGGCCCGGCGTCTCGTGCCGGGAGCCGACGCCGACCCAGATGTTGAGGGTGACGTTCGGGACGCTGGGGTCCGGCGAGACGACGACACGCAACCCGTTGGGCAGCGTGCGCTCGTGGACCGGGTAGTCGAGCGGCATGCCGCCACCCTACGTGGCGCTGCGCACGTCCTTCTCGAGCCCGGCGGCCGGCGGCTCGTGGTCCGAGGCGACGACCGGGAGCTTCGGCAGCTCGTCGGGCGACATCTTGCGGATGATGTTGCGGGCAAGGATCTGCTGCGCCGTCACGGTGCGCTCCGAGCGGCCGCGGCCGATGAAGCTGACCACCCAGTGCAGCAGGGTCGTGATGCGGTGCTTGAAGCCGATGATGTAGACGAGGTGCACCGCGAGCCACAGCACCCACGCGACGAACCCGGAGAAGCGCGCCTTGCCGATGCTCGCCACCGCACTGAAGCGCGAGATCGTCGCCATCGACCCCTTGTCGAAGTAGCGGAACGGCTCCGGCGCGGGCTTGCCGTCGAGCCGCGCACGCAGGTGCTTCGCGGCATACCGGGCACCCTGGATGGCCACCTGTGCAACACCGGGAAGGTTGTCCAGGGCGATCATGTCGCCGACGACGTAGACCTCGGGACGGCCCGGGAGGGTGAGGTCGGGGTTGACCTTGACGCGGCCGGCGCGGTCGAGCTCGGCATCGGACTGCTCGGCGAGCATCGCGCCGAGCTCGGAGCCTTGGACACCGGCGGCCCACACCTTGGTGGCGGCCTCGATGCGGTGGTGCGCCCCGTCCTGGGTCTCGTACTCGATGCCGGTCGAGTTGATGTCGACGACCTTCGCGCCGAGCTCGACGTCGACGCCCATCTTCTCCAGACGAGCCTTGGCCGCTCCCCCGAGCCGGTCACCGAAGCTCGGCAGCACCTGCGGCGCGGCGTCGAGCAGGACGATGCGCGCCTCGCGGGTGTCGATCGACCTGAAGTCCCGCTTGAGGGTGCGGTGCGCGAGCTCGGCGATCTGGCCGGCCATCTCGACGCCGGTGGGACCTGCGCCGACGACGACGAAGGTGAGGTAGCGGTCGCGCTCGGCCGGGCTCGTCGCGAGCTCGGCGAACTCGAACGCCCCGAAGATCCGGCCGCGCAGCTCGAGCGCGTCGTCGATGCTCTTCATGCCGGGGGCGTACTCCGCGAACCCGTCGTTGCCGAAGTAGGACTGACCGGCGCCGGCCGCGACGAGCAGGGTGTCGTAGGGCGTGACCGTGGTGCGCCCGAGGACCTCGCTCGTGACCGTCTTCGCGTCGAGGTCGATGTCGACGACGGTGCCGAGGATGACCCGGGCGTTCTTCTGCTTCGCGAGGATCTCGCGGGTGCTCGGCGCGATCTCGCCCTCGGAGAGGATGCCGGTCGCGACCTGGTAGAGCAGTGGCTGGAAGAGGTGGTGCGTCGTCTTGGCGATGAGGGTGACCTCGACGTCGTCGCGGCGCTTGAGTGCCTGCGTGCCGAAGAGCCCACCGAAGCCGGAGCCGATGACGACGACGCGATGTTTCGTATGCCGTGCAGCCGGTGGGGTGCCCATCTGACCTCCTCGAACCTGTGTGTTCATTGTGTCAGGAGGTGTCCGCCCTCGGGAGCCCGGGGATGGCGTCGACGAGTGCCGCCGCGGCCCGCTGCAGGTGGGGCATCCGACTCGCCACGACGTCACGCCGGATCTCGAGCATGACCGCGGTGACGTCGGTGTTGCGCCCGAACTGGTCCAGCGGCACGTAGCAGCCAGCGAAGGGCGAGTCGAGGCCCACCTCGCCGGTCGGTCCCGCCGAGGACATCGCCGAGACGGCCGCGTCGACGAGCGCCGGCGGGGTGTGGAAGTCGTCGGTGCCGACGCACACCTCCGGCCGGGGCCCGTCGCCGTGGCGCTCGTACAACAGGGCCTCGACGGGATACGAGTGGACGTCAACGATCGTCACGGCACCCACGGCCTCGAGCCGCTCACGGACGAGTGCAGCGAAGGCGGCCGAGTAGGGCGCGAAGTAGCGCTCGACGAGCCCCTCACGCTCGCCCTCCGTCGGGGACCGCAGGACGCGCAGGTCGCTCGTCCCCTCGTAGACCGCCCCCATCCCGACCTCGTTCATCTCCTCACGCTCGTCGGGGAACCGCTCCGGGTCGACGACGAGTCGCGACAGCCGGTTGACGAAGATCCACGGACGGATCGCCGCGAGGTCGGCGGCGCCCGCGGCGACGACATCGGTGTCCGCGTCGGTCATGGCCGCGAGCTCGGCGGTGAGCTCGTCGTCGGAGAGCACGATGCCCGCCCGCACCTCGTCCGGGATCGCGGTCGACGAGTGCGGCACGTGCAGGACGACCGAGGAAGTGGGGTCCCCCGGGATGATCTCGAACGACGCCACGACGACTCCCCCTGCTCTCGACTGTCCAGTGCCCCCTCATCCAAACGCGGGTGACCGACACCGGAGGCGAGCTGCCCGGCATACGAGAACAGCCCCTGCCCGGCCCGACCGCACACGCCGCCCCCCACCCCCCACCGCACACACCCCCGGGAACGGCGACGACCCCCTGACCAAGTGTCCCGGTCAGGGGGTCGTACTCGTAGCGGGGGCAGGATTTGAACCTGCGACCTCCGGGTTATGAGCCCGGCGAGCTACCGAGCTGCTCCACCCCGCGTCGGATGAGGATCGTTGCGATCGCTCGGTCCCACTAGGTTACGCGACGGTGACCCGTGGGCCAAATCCGGTCGCCGGCGTCACGGGGAGCTGCTCGGGCTCGGGCTGGGGCTCGCCCCCGATGTCGCGGTCGGCGCCGGCGTGGCACCGGATGCCCCGAGCTGGGGCGCGAGCGCCCCGGCGCGGTTGATCGCGTCCTGGAGGTCCTTCTGGGCCTGCCCGTATGCCGCGAAGTCGCCCTTCTTGAGCGCCGCCTGCCCGGCCGCGTTGGCGGCCTCGATGTCGCGGATGACCTCGGCCAGCTGAGCACTCGGCGACTGCGTCGAGGGAGGCTCGCCACCCGGCGGCGGGGAACCACCGCCGGTGTCGGTGCCGCTGTCCCCGGCGCTCGCCCCGGAGTTGCCGCCGAAGACGCCGTCGAGCGCCTGGTCGAGCGTCTCGCCCCACGCGATGCGCTTGCCGAAGACGGCGACGGTCGCCTTGTTCTGCGGGAACGACCCGCCCTCGCGGGAGGCCTGGACGTACATCGGCTGCACGTAGAGCAGCCCCTCGCCGACGGGCAGGGTCAGCAGGTTGCCGTACGTCAGGGTCTTGCCCGACTGTCGGTTCTGCGCGATGAACTGGCTGAGGTTGAGCGGCTCGCTCGGGCTCTGCGATCGCGCCGTCGAGACCTCGATCTGGTTCTGCACCTGGCCAGGACCGTCGACAGCGGTGTTGCGGGGCAGCTCCAGCAGCCGCATCGTCCCGTAGCTCTCGGACGGCTTGCCCGCGGTCGAGCCCGCGTCGGAGTCGACGGCGAGGAAGCCGCGCAGGATCTCGCGGCTGCCACCCGACGGGATGAACGTCGTCGTCAACGAGAACGCCGGCGCCTTCTGGTCTGGCATCGCGAGCGACTGGTAGTAGACCGGCTGGTCCTGGGTGGCGTGCGTCGGGTCCTTGGGGACGCGCCAGAAGTCGCCACCGCCGTAGAACGAGTTGGCGTCCGTGACGTGGTAGCTCGACAGCAGCTGCCGCTGCACCTTGAGCAGGTCCTGCGGGTAGCGCACATGCGACATCAGCTGGGCCGACATCTCCGACATGGGCGAGACCGCCTCGGGGAACGCCTTGCTCCACGCCTTGAGGATCGGGTCCTCGGTGTCCCAGCCGTAGAGCTTGACCGAGCCGTCGAACGCGTCGACCGTCGCCTTGACCGAGTTGCGGATGTAGTTGATCTTGCCGCGGCCCGCGACGACGACGCTGTTGGCCCGCTGGCTCACCGAGTCCGACGTCGCCTGCTCGAGGTCCTCGAGCTTGCTGTTGGGGTACTGCGCCGTCGTCGTGTAGGCGTCGACGATCCACTTGATGCGGCCGTCGACCAAGGCGGGGTAGGCGTTGCCGTCCAGGGTCAGCCATGGCGCGACCCGCTGGACCCGCTCGCGCGGCGTGCGGTAGTCGAGCAGCCGGGACTCCGGGTTGACCGCGTCCGACAGGAGGAACTTCGGCTCGCGGTACTTCACGGCATACGCGAGCTTGCGACCGAAGGACCCGATCGCGACCCCACCCTTGCCCTCGTAGGTGTTGTTGGCCTGACCGCCCTCGCCCTGGTCGTCCGGGTAGTCGAACTCGCGCGGCTTGGCGCCCTCCGGAGCACCCACGATCGAGTACTGCGTCGACTCCTCGCCGAAGTAGATTCGCGGCTCGTACTCGACGCCACCCGGACCCTTGGTGGAGAACCCGCTCGTGAAGAACTGCGGGTCTCCCTCGCTCGTGCGGCGGTTGCCGTAGGCGCCGATGAAGCCGAACCCGTGGGTGTAGACCGTGTGGTCGTTGAGCCAGTTGCGCTGTCCGTCCGGAACCCCGTCGAGGCGCAGCTCGCGGACGGCGACGACGGAGTCGCTCTTCTGGCCATCGATCGTGTAGCGGTCGACGTCGAGGATGTCGGGGAACGCGTAGTACTGTCGCAGGCCCTCGAACTGTCGGAAGGTGGGCGAGACGACGTTGGGGTCGACGAGGCGGATCCCGGGGATCGTCTCGGCGTCCGCGCGCAGCTGACCCGGGGCCGCGTCGGTCGTCGCGGCGTAGGGCGTCTTCTTGATCCCGTCGAGGCCGTATGCCGTGCGCGTCGCGTCGATGTTGCGCTGGATGTACTGCGCCTCGAGGGACTTCTCCGAAGGCCGGACCTTGAGCGACTGCACGGCTGCGGGGTAGAGACCGCCGGCGACGACGGAGAGCACGGTGAGCAGCCCGACGCCGACGAGCGGCAGCCGCCAGCTGCGGGTCCAGATCGCCGCGATGAAGAAGCCGGCGCACATCAGGGTTGCGACGGCGAGGATGGCCTTGATCGGCAGCACCGCGTTGGCGTCGGTGTAGGTGATGCCGGTGATGAGCCGCGACTCGCTCGTCGTGAGGCTGTAGCGGTCGAGCCAGGAGGACGCGGCCCGCACGAGCGCGAGCAGCGAGGCCAGCGTGGCGATCTGGACGAACGCGGCACGCGTCGTCCGGCCACGACCGGGGAGCTGCAACCCGCCATAGACGTAGTGGGTGAAGGCGGCCGCGATGAGCGCGAGGACGAGGACGATGGTGAGGAAGCCGACGAGGAAACGCAGCCACGGCAGGGTGAAGACGAAGAAGCCGACGTCGAGGCCGAACTGCGGGTCTTTCGTGCCGAAGGGGACGCCATTGCGCCACAGCAGGAACGTGCGCCACGCACCCATCGCGGCGGCCCCGGCGAGGAGGCCGAGCACGCCCGGGACGACGAAGGTGGCCAGCCGGCGCAGGGGGTCCAGCGCCTCGCGGTACTGCGCCAGCACCTGCGCCGACGGCGTCTGCGGGAACGTCAGCGGCCGCGTGCGGTAGGCGATGACGAGGCTGGCCGCGACGGCGCCGGCCGTGATGACGAAGGCCCCGACGAAGAGGATGACCCGGGTCCAGAGCTGGGTGAGGAAGACGTCCCGGAAGCCCACCGACTCGAACCACCAGAGGTCCGTGAGCAGGCCGGCTCCCATGAGCAGGAGCAGCCCCAGGCCGGCGAGGATGCCGACGGTGATGCCGAGCGGACTGCGCCGACGCGGGCCGGAGCCGCCGGGCGAGCCGGGGCGGCCACCGAAGCCCGGGACGCGGGGACCTGCGGGTCCGCCGGGTCCCCCGGCGCCTGCGGGACGTCGCCCGGGGCCCTCACCGCGACGTTCACCCGCGCCGGATCCATTGTCGGCGTCGTCGGGGTCGATTCCGTCGAACCACTCTGACCGGCTCACGTCACAGGCTCCAGATCGGTGTTGCGGCCCGGCCGTGCCGGGCCCTTGAGGGGCACAGCCTAGGTGGCGAAGTTGAGTGCGGCACGATGGGTCCGTGACTTCGCCCACCCAGCCCGTGACCGATCCGCTCGCGATCGCCGCCCTCGACACCGAGCGTCACGTCGCGGCCGCCGGCTGGGACCAGCCGCCCCGGCTCTTCGCCCTCGTGGACACCGCCGACCTCGTGGCGCGCGAACCGCAGCTCGCTGCCGGTCTCGGCGCGGCCGACCGCGCCGAGGGTGCGCTCACCGCGATCGAGCAGGAGGAGCTGCCGGAGGCCGACAGCATCGAGGCCCTCCTCGGTCAGATCGCCTGGCCGGACACGGTCACCGGGTGCGCCTTCGTCCTCGAGCGGCTCGTCGTGCCCCCGGACGCCGAGCGCGACCTGCCCGAGGACCAGGACGCCGCCGTCGAGGCGCTCGCGGCACACCCGGACCGCCGCGACGTGCGCCTCCTCGCTGCGGTGACGCGGGACGGGCGCAGCATCTGCCTGCTCCGTCAGCGTGACCACGACAGCGACGACAAGGTGGCCACCGGTCCGGACATCGCACCCGGCCTCGTCGCCGCGCTGCAGGCGACATTCGCCGACTGAGACTTCGCGGTGCGCGGTGGGCGGACGGCATACGGCGTGATCGTGTCCCCATCCCTCCACTTGGGTGAGTTCGGGACACACCCGTCCAATTGGGTGAGATCGGGACACACCCGTCCAATTGGGTGAGATCGGGACGGCGAAGGTCAGGGGGAGCTCGCGCAGGACGGGAGGTCGTTGCCCTTGCCCGCGGCAATGGCCTCGACGGCGTCGAGTGCCTCGGTGAACGTGCCGACGCGCACCACCCGCAGCCCGTCGGGGACGTGGCCGACGACCTCGCCGCAGTTGTCCTCAGGCGCGAGGAACCACTCGGCTCCCCCGTCCTTGGCGCCGGAGAGCTTCTGCCGGATGCCGCCGATCGGACCGACCGTCTCGTCGGGGCTCATCGTGCCGGTGCCGGCGATCTGCTTGCCGCCGGTGAGGTCTCCCGGGGTGAGCACGTCGTAGACCGCGAGGCTGAACATCGTTCCGGCGGAAGGGCCCCCGACTCCCCCGGCGGTGATCGTCACGTCGACCGGCAGCTCGTAGTCGCGGCCGAGGAGGACGCCGATGATCGTCGTCCCGTCGTTGTCGCGGGTGGGGACCGAGAGGGTCTGCTCCTTGCCGTCCCGGCGCACGACGACGCTCACCGGGGTGCCGGCCTTCGTGGCGCGCACGGCCCCCTGGACGGCGCTCGCGTCGTCGGCGGGCTTGCCCGCGACACTGACGAACTGGTCCCCCGCCTTGAGGACGCCCGTGGCGGGCGAGCCCTCGGGCACCTGCGAGACGACGACCTTCTCGGGCACGGTGCGGCCGGTCTCGCGCAGGGCGACCGCGGCCGCCACCTCCTGCGAGTCCACCATCTCCGCGGCGTTCTCCTGCTGGATCTGCTCACGGGTCGTGGCCTCGGGGTAGATCTGCTCGCGCGGGAAGATCTCGTAGTCCTTGCGCAGCGCCGCCTCGGCGAGGTCGAACGCGTTGACGCGCACGCCGGGACCACCGACGACGCGGACCGTCGTGAAGTCCAGCGTGCCCTTGGCCGGGTATGCCGTGGCCCCCTTGACCTGGATGATCGGCTTGCCGTCGAGCTCACCGAGGGTGTTGGTCACGGGACCGGGCTGGAGGACGACGTAGGGCAGCGGGATGAACGAGACGACCCCGCCGGCGACGATGAGGACGAAGAGCAGGGTGAGCAGGGTCGAGCTGCGACGCCCCACGGCATACGGGTCGGCCTGGGTGACCGGTCCCCCGACCGGTGACGTCGGTCCGTATGCCGCGTCGTGCGTCGGTGAGAGCGGGTCGCCACCGGGCTGGGTCGCCTGCGGGGTCCACGGCCGGTTGCGGCGCAGGCGCCTCACGACAGCCCCACCCATTCGGCGCCACCGTCACCGAGGTGCTGGTGCTTCCAGATCGGGACCTCGGCCTTGAGCGTGTCGATGAGATCCCGGCACGCGGTGAAGGCGGCGTCGCGGTGCGGGGCCGAGGCCGCCACGACGACGGCCACGTCACCGACGCCCAGGTGCCCGCTGCGGTGCACCGCCGCGAGACGAACGGCGCCGGACCGGGCGGCGACGGCCTGCGCGACCTCCGCGAGACGCTGCTCTGCCGACGGGTGGACCGAGTAGTCCAGGGAGTCGACCTCCTGCCCGCGGTCGTGGTCGCGGACGACGCCGAGGAAGACCGCGACTCCCCCACATGCGGGGTCCTGGACGGCAGCGACGACCTCGTCCAGCGAGAGGGCGTCCTCGCGGATGTCGGTCAGCACGACCTCGCCGGTCGCCGCTGCGGGTCCGGTGACGTTCTCGGGCACGCGCTCCTCCTCGGAACTATCGCCGGGCCATCCGTGGTTGTGTACTGATGAGACCACATCACCTTGCCAGTCCCCTCAGGAGCCACCGTGAGCAACTCCCCCGACCGCCCCGACGAGCCCGAGGACAGCGGGCTGCCGCCGGAGCTCGAGCAGGTGCTGCGGGGCCTGACCGGTGGTCGTGACCTCGACCCGCAGATGGTCGAGATGATGCGCGGCATGGGCCTGGACCAGGTCGACCCGCAGATGCTCCAGATGGTTGCCGGCCAGGTGCAGCAGATGTTCGCCGGGAGCGGTGACGACACGGGCTCCGTCGACCTCACCGTGGCCACCGACATGGCTCGCCGCACCGCGTCGGCGGATGCGGATCCCGTTGTCGCAGAAGCGGACTCGGCGGCAGTGCGTTCTGCCGTGGACGTCGCCGGCCTGTGGCTCGACGCCGTCACCGACCTCGACCACTCCGGTCTCGTGGGCCGGGCGTGGAGCCGGGCCGAGTGGGTCGAGGCGACGATGCCCGTGTGGCGTGAGCTCGTCGACCCGATCGCCGTCGGAGTGAGCGCCGCGATGGATGCAGCCCTCACCAAGCAGCTCGGCGCTCTCGGCGAGCAGGGCCTGCCCGAGGGCATGGTCCCGCCCGGCATGAACCCGGCCGCGATGATGGGCCAGATGGCACCGATGCTGCGCCGCATGCAGGGCTCGATGTTCTCGGTCCAGCTGGGCCAGGCGGTCGGCACGCTCTCCGGCGAGATCCTCACCGGCGACGAGGTGTCGCTCCCGCTCGTCTCGGCGCCCGACGTCGTCCTCATGCCGGCGGCGGTGGCGCAGTTCGCCGACGGCCTCGACATCGACCTGCCCCAGGCCCGCCTGCTGCTCGCCGTGCGCGAGACCGCGCGCACGCGTCTCTTCCACGCCGTGCCGTGGATCGGGCCGCAGCTGCTCACCGCCGTGCAGGACTACGCCCGGGACACCTCGATCGACACCGACGCCATCGAGGAGGGTCTGCGCACCATCGACCCCTCGGACCCCGAGGCCATGCAGCAGGCGCTCTCCGGGCGGCTCTTCGCGCCGCAGCAGTCGCCGGCGCAGAAGGCGGCACTCGCCCGGCTCGAGACCCTGCTCGCCCTCGTCGAGGGCTGGGTCGACGTCGTCACGGCTGCCGCGGTGAAGCAGCACCTCCCCCAGGCAGAGGCCCTCGGCGAGGCCGTCCGCCGTCGTCGCGCGAGCGGCGGACCTGCCGAGAAGACCTTCGCCGCGCTCGTCGGCCTCGAGCTGCGACCGCGCCGGCTGCGTGACGCCGCGAACCTCTTCGCCGCGCTGGAGTCCGCCGGTGGCGCCGAGCTGCGCGACGGTGCGTGGGCCCATCCGGACGTCGCTCCGGACGCGAGCGATCTCGACGACGTCCTCGGCTACGTCGAGCGCGTGCGCGCCCGGTCGACGGACGGCGACGACCTCGACGCCGAGCTCGACGCGCTGTTGCGTGGGGAGCCGGGTGACGACGCGGCACGGGGTGACGAAGGCAGGCCGGGCGACGGGCCCACCCCCGCATGACGGTCGGCGACACCGACGCCGCCGCCCCCGCCACCGGCGCGGTGAATCTGGCCCGGCGGTTCGCCCACCTGAGGTCCGACGCCATCGCGACGCTCGGTACGTGGCAGGCACCGGACGCATCCCAGGAACGGTTGCGGACGGCATACCTCGACCACCTCGAACGGCACCCCGCCGGTGTCGCCAAGGGCGGCCCGGAGGTCGGTGGTGTCCCCGCGCACCTCACCGCGAGCTGTCTCGTGATCTCCCCCGACGGCGGGCACGTCCTGCTCACGCACCACAAGCGCGCGCGGCAGTGGTTCCAGTTCGGCGGGCACCTCGAGCCCACGGACTCGACGCTGCTGGCCGCCGCAACGCGGGAGGGGCGTGAGGAGTCCGGGATCCCCACGGTGGCGCCCGCTCCGTACATCGTGCAGCTCGACCGACACGAGCTCCACGGCGACTTCCCGTGGTGCCGCGAGCACCTCGACGTGCGCTTCGCCGCCGTCATCGAACGCAACGCCGTGCCCGAGACGAGTGCCGAGTCCCTCGACGTCGCCTGGTGGCCGGTGGACGCGTTGCCCGAGGGCACGCGCGACGAGCTGAGCCGGCTCGTGGCGGCGGCGCGGGCGGCCCTGTCGCTCTAGGGAGCCGGCGAGTCCCCGTCGGCGGCCGCGTCGGCGCCGTCGTCGTCGCTCTCGTCATCGATGTCGAGACCCTGCGCGAGCGCGACACCGTCGAGGAAGCCGCGCGCCCGCTCGAGCTTGGGATAGGACCGCAGCAGCGTCCAGAAGTCGCGTCCGTGGCCCCCGACGAGCAGATGGGCGAGCTCGTGGAGGATGACGTAGTCGACGACGTAGTTCGGCATCCCGCGAAGCCGGTCCGAGAGCCGGATCGAGCCGTCCGACGGCGTGCAGCTGCCCCACCGCGAGCGCTGGTTCGAGACCCAGCGGATGCTCTGCGGGCGGGCGTGACCGCCGAGGTAGCGGTCGGAGAGGGCCGCCGCCCGCGCCCGCAGGTCCTCGTCGCTGGGACGGCGTCGCTTCTCGCCGGCGGCGAGCCGCCGCAGCATGCGGTCCACCCAGAGGCGCTCCTCGGTGCGGGACATCGAGGCGGGGATGAGCACGACGACCCGGCCCCCCTCACGGCGTGCGCTCACCGTGCGGCGGCGCCGGGCGCTGCGCCGGACCTCGACGTCCTCGGTGCTCACGCACCCACGGTAGCCACTGGGGCGACACCCATCCCGTGTCGGCGACACTCAGCGTGGCGTGAGCGTGCCCACGCAGGCGCGCGGACGGCATACCGTGTGACACAAGTGGCGAATGTGATCTGTGAGGTGTAAGTGACCCATGAGGCGGCAGGCGGCGCGGCACGCCCGCCCGCTGAGCGTGGCTGAGCACGAATCCGTGCTCAGGCTGGTCTAGGGTTGATGCCGTCCTCGCCGCACACCTGCGGCACCACGACCAAGGAGTTCCAATGGCTGACGAGACCTACAAGGGCGAGTTCTACTGCGTGAAGTGCAAGGAGAAGCGTGAGGCCGAGGGCAAGGTCGTCGTCTCGGACAACGGCCGTCGCATGGCCAAGGGCAAGTGCCCCGTCTGCGGCACCAACCTCAACCGCATCCTCGGCAAGGCCTGAGCGCCGCCCTCTCGTAGCAACGGCCCCGGTCCTCGTGACCGGGGCCGTTCGCTGTCCGCGGGCGGGTGCGCGGTGGCCTGTGGATGACGCCCGCGCGGGTGGGCCGGCCTGTGCGAGATTGGGCGGCACGAACCGGAGAGGGGGCCCGATGACCGAGCCACTCATCGTCGTGGACGGCCGAGGGGGTCTGCCCGATGAGATCGTGCGCCAGCTGCGCCTGGCCGGCGCCGCGCGCATCCAGGGTGGTCCGTATGCCGCGGACGCCGCTGAGGCGCTGCTCGCCCTGAGCCCTCGCGAGCGTCCGCGCGTCGTCGTGTTCGTGGCCAACCGCACCGTGCCGACTCAGGCCACCGGACCGTGGCAGCACGCCGGGGTCCCACACCTGCCGGTCACCTGCGACGGTCGGGTCGCGACCGTCGGACCGCTCGTCGTGCCGAGCCGCAGCGCGTGCTGGGGCTGTCATGCCCTCACGATCCGCGACCTCGAGGCGGTGAGCAGCCTGCGCTCGAGCGGGTTCGTCCTCGACCCCGTCGCGCTCCCACCCGGCGGCCTCGGGCTGCTCACAGCATCGATCACCGCGACCGTGGCGCTCGCCGTGCTGGGCGGGGCCGTGCACCTCGCGGGAGTCTCGACCGAGATCGAGGTCGACGGGCCGACGGTGACCCACCGCCACTGGCCACGCCATCCCCTGTGCCGGACGTGCGGGGACCGAGGAGCAGCCGCGTGGCCGGCCACGGCACAGGACACAATGGCTGGGTGAGCGACATCCCCCGGCGGTCCCTGAGCCGCACCGCCCGGCTCGTCGGGCTGCCGCTCGGGCACGCGGGCCGGGCCGCGGTCGGGCTCGGCCGACGGGTCGGTGGCGCTCCCGCCGAGGCGGTGGCCGCCGAGCTGCAGGCCCGCACGGCCGAGCGGCTCTTCGCGGTCCTCGGGGAGCTCAAGGGCGGCGCGATGAAGTTCGGGCAGGCGCTCTCGGTCATGGAGGCGGCCATGCCCGAGGAGCTCGCCGGCCCGTATCGCGCCACCCTCACCAAGCTGCAGGAGGCCGCGCCCCCGATGCCGGTGGCGCGCGTGCACGCGATCCTCGCCGACCAGCTCGGCCCACGATGGCGCACCTCGAAGTTCGAGTCCTTCGAGGACCGGCCTGTGGCGGCGGCCTCGATCGGCCAGGTCCACCGCGCGGTCTGGCGGGACGGACGCGACGTCGCGGTCAAGGTGCAGTACCCCGGGGCGGGAGCGGCGCTGCTCTCCGACATCAACCAGCTCTCCCGCGTCGCCCGGGTGGCGGGCGCGTGGATCCCCGGCATCGCGATGGGCCCGATCCTCGACGAGGTCCGCGCGCGGATGAGCGAGGAGCTCGACTACTCGCTCGAGGCGAAGAACCAGCGGGTCTTCGCGCGGGCGTTCCGTGACGACGAAGACGTGTTCGTGCCCGACGTGCTGGCGCAGTCACCGCAGGTCATCGTCTCGGAGTGGGTCTCGGGGCGGCCGCTGTCGGAGGTCATCGCGTCGGGGACCCCCACCGAGCGCGACGAGGCGGCAACGCTCTACCTCGAGTTCCTGCTGCGCGGGCCGAACCGGGCCCGGCTGCTGCACGCCGACCCCCACCCGGGGAACTTCCGGATCATGCCGGACGGCCGGCTCGGCGTGCTCGACTTCGGTGCGGTGAACCGGCTGCCGGACGGCATGCCCTCGACGACCGGCGAGCTCATCACGCACACGCTGGCCGGTGACGCCGCCGGGCTCGGGGCGGTGCTGCGGCGGGACGGGTTCATCCGCCCGGGCATCGAGGTGTCCGACGAGGCGCTGCTCGGCTACCTGTCGACGTTCGTCGAGCCGCTGGAGCACGAGGAGTTCACCTTCAGCCGCAGCTGGCTGCGGGCGGTCTCGGCGACGATCCAGGACCCGCGGCGCGAGGAGTTCATGGTGGGGCTGCGGTTCAACCTGCCGCCGGAGTTCATGCTCATCCATCGCGTGTGGCTCGGCAGCATCGGCGTGCTGTGCCAGGTCGGCGGGACCGTGCCGATGCGCGAGCTCGTGTTCGCCCACGTCCCGGGCATCGACGAGTCGGCGATCCCCCCGGCTCGCTGACCTTTCCTCCCGCCGGCCGGCCGACCTCGGTGACGTCGTCGCGCAGGTGCGCGGACGGCATACGACACAGTCCGGCGTGTGAGCCCGTATGCGGCCCGCGAGCCATTTCGGGTCTCGGCGCCGGTCAGGCGTTGGCGGCCTTGGCTGCCGCCTTGGCGGACTTCTTGAAGTCGCGCACCTTCTGGAGGGACTCGGCGTCGACGACGTCGGCGACGGAGCGGAAGCTGCCCTCCTCGGCGTAGGCGCCGGCCGCCTTCTCCCAGCCGTCGGGGCGGACCTCGAGCTGCTTGGCGAGGAGCGCCACGAAGATCTTTGCCTTCTGCTCACCGAAGCCGGGCAGGGCCTTGACCCGGGCGAAGAGCTCCTTGCCGTCGGCCGCGTCGGTCCAGATGCGGCTCGCATCGCCGTCGTAGTCGTCGCGCACCGTCGTCGCGAGCGCTTGGATGCGACCGGCCATCGACCTGCCGTAGCGGTGCACGGCGGGCGGGGTGGCGCACAGGTCGGCGAACGCCTCCGGCTCGGCCGCAGCGATGGCGTCCGGGTCGAGAGTGCCGAACCGCTCGAGCACCTTGGCCGGGCCGGCGAAGGCCCGCTCCATCGGGAACTGCTGGTCGAGGAGCATGCCTACAAGGAGGGCGAACGGGTCCTCGCTGAGCACCTTGTCGGCGGCCGGGTTCTGGGCGATGGTCAACGACACCATGGGGTCAGCGTAGGCCCGGGGGTTCGGCGCGCCCCAAGGAAGGCCTGTCATGATCGGCCGCGTGACCGCGTCGCAGCAGGACCCCTCGCCGCTCAGCCACCGCGCCGCGGTGGCGCTCGTCTTCGGCTCGTCCGCCGCGGTCCTCGTCGTCGAGATCGTGGCGCTGCGGCTGCTGGCGCCCTACCTCGGGCTCACCCTCGAGACGAGCACCCTCGTCATCGGCATCGCGCTCGCCGCGATCGCGCTCGGCTCATGGGCCGGCGGCCGGGCCGCCGATGCGACCGACCCGCGGCGGCTCATCGGCCCGGCGCTCGGAATCTCCGGTGCCGTCGTCGCGCTCACCCCGGCGCTCCTGCGCACCGTTGCCGAAGCCAGTCCGCCGATGCTGCTGTTCGCCGCGATGGTGGCGATCATGGTTCCGGGCACGCTGCTCTCCGCGGTGACGCCGATCGCGACCAAGCTGCGACTGGACAGCCTCGAACGCACCGGCAGCGTCGTCGGCCAGCTCTCGGGTGTCGGCACGCTCGGTGCCATCGTCGGGACCGTCGTCACCGGCTTCGTGCTCATCTCGCGCGTGTCCGTCAGCGCCATCCTGCTCGGTCTCGGTGGCGTGCTCGTCCTGGCCGCTCTGCCGCTGCTGTGGCGCGCGCGGTCTCGTGCGGGTGCCGCCGCGCTCGCCGTCGCCGTCGGCGCCGGCGCACTGACTGCGGCCGTCGCACCGGGCGGCTGTCAGGTCGAGACGACCTACCACTGCGCCAACGTGACCACGGCGGGCAATGACACCCGCACCCTCCAGCTCGACAACCTCCGCCACTCCGCCGTCGACCTCGACGACCCGACGTACCTCGAGTTCGAGTACATCCGGGCAATGGCCGCGGTCGTGGACACGGCCTTTCCCTCCGGTCAGGCGCTCGACGCCTACCACCTCGGCGCCGGCGGCCTCACCATCCCCCGCTACCTCGCGGCGCAACGTCCGGGCACGCAGAGCGTCGTGTCGGAGATCGACGGCGGGGTCGTGCGAATCAACCAGGAGCGCCTCGCCATGGCCGATGTGCCGGGGCTCGACGTACGCGTCGAGGACGGTCGCATCGGCATGCGCCGCCTCGCCGACGACAGCCGCGACCTCGTCGTCGGCGACGCCTTCGGCGGCGTGAGCGTGCCGTGGCACCTCACGACCCGCGAGGCCCTGGGTGAGGTGCAGCGTGTGCTGCGACCCGATGGCGTCTACGTCGTGAACCTCATCGACTACGGCGGGCAGGACTTCGCCCGCGCCGAGGTGGCGACGATGCGAGCCGTCTTCGACACCGTCCTCGTCGCCGGCGAGCCGCGCGACGTCGGCCTCGATGAGGCCACCGGCTCCGATGGTGGGAACCTCGTGGTCATCGCCTCCGACCGCTCGCTCGACCGGGCCGCGATCCAGGCGAGCCTCGACGAGAGGGACACCGGCTGGACCGTCCGCGACGAGGCCGGGACGCGCGACTGGGCCGGGGACGCCCGGGTGCTCACCGACGACTTCGCGCCCGTCGACCAGCTGCTGCAGCCCTATGTGGCCACCGCCAGCTGAGTGGTCGGGCGCGGACGAGCGGGCAATTGACCGAGGCGACGGTCAGGGCGAGCACCGTCCCCGGTTCAGCTACGCGACGGTGCGGGCGACGGGCAGGCCCTCACCGCGCCATGCGGCGAACCCGCCGATGACGTCGGTGGCCCGCTCGATCCCGATGGAGCGCAGGGCATCCGCAGCGAGGCTCGACGAGTAGCCCTCCTGGCACAGCACGATGACCCGCAGGTCGTAGGAGGCACCGGGGAGCGAGGCCTCCTGCCGCGGGTCGAAGCGCCACTCGAGGACGTTGCGCTCGACGTGGATCGGGTTCAGCTCGGGCGCCACCTCGCCTTCTTCGGCTCGCTGCGCGGCCGGTCGTGTGTCCACGAGCCACGCTGCGCCGGACCGCACCTCGCGCCACGCATCGCGCGCCGAGACCCGGTCGAGCCGTGAGCGCGCCTCCTCGAGCAGGTCGTCGATTCCCTTGCCGCTCACCAGCTCTCACCTCTCTGCTCGACGCCGGCGGGCACGAGAGCGCCGCCGACGAGGTCGTAGTGCGTCATCTGGTCCAGCCGCGGCGAGTACGCGTGCACGCTCAGCGCGGTGACGTCGCCGTCGTTGGCCACGTCGTGGACGTGGTTCGGGCCGAAGGTGCGGCCTTCACCCGCAGGCAGGGACCGGTCGTGAATGGCACCACGCACGACCTGGCTCTCGGTGAGGACGCCACGAACGACCGTGAACGCCCCGCGCGAGCCGCCGTGGTCGTGGAAGCCGGTCGAGGCCCCCGACGGCCACTCGATGACCCACAGCTGGAGGTGGTGGGTCTGGGCGAGCTGGTGCCAGCGCCGCCCGCCCGGGTCCTCGTGGCGGGCGGGCAGGAGGGCCGGCAGCTCGGGGTCCGCGGCGAAGAGCCGCGCGACGCGGAGCAGCTGGACGGCAGTGAAGCTGTTGACGCCGGGCAGGGCGTCGGCGACGGGACGTGCGAGGGTCATGGGATTCTCCGAGAGGTCGTCATGGGCCCGCGGCGACGCGGGCGGGGCTGTGGGCTGTGTGAAGGGCGTGCGGCTGGTTCAGCGGCAACAGCGACAGCGACAGCACATGACGGCAGCGGGCATGACCGGGAGTGTCCGGAGCGCTGCGGTCGACGACATGCCGGGAGCACATCACGACAGCCCCGGGGTGGTCCACCACGAACCGTGGCCATCTCACGGACTGGGCGGGACGGCATACGAGGGGCGACCGGCCGGCCTACGCGTCAATCGGGCCGCGGACAGGACAACGGCGCCGCATCCCGGGATGGGAAGACGGCGCCGTTGTCGGACTGGCTCGTTCGGTCGGCTCAGCGCACGAGCATGCGGGCCTCGACGCGCATCCGTTCGCGCTCGAGGTGCTGCTGCGCCCGGCGCTGCGCCTCGTGGGCGCGGCGCTCGTGCACGGTGCGACGAACCTGCTGCATTCGCCTGCGGTACATGGTTGCTCCTTGACGGGATGTCGATGGTCATGGCGGTCGGCGCCGGCCAGCTCAGGCCGCGACCGTGTCCTTGCGGGGCCGGCCACGCGGCCGCTTCCGCGGGATGACGACGCCGTTCTCGAACAGCTCGCCTCCCCAGACCCCCCACGGCTCACGCCGCTCGAGGGCTCCGGCAAGGCACGCGGTCCGGATCGGGCACGTGACACAGAGGGTCTTGGCGAACTCGACACCGTCGGGGGTGTCGGCGAACCAGATCTCCGGGTCGTACTCGCGACACGGCACGGCGTCACCGAGGTCGGCAGTGCACTCCTGTGCGTCGATGAGGTCGGTCAGCTGCACGTGGAGTCACCTCCTTCTCCGCCTTCGTGGGGCGGGGTTGTCGTTGCGTCGGGTGAAAGGTGGTCGTGTGGATCGACGGACTTTCGACAACGGGACACGAAAAAGGCCGCGGATCCCGGGTGGGTTCCGCGGCCTCGTGGCCTTGTCGCTGCTGGTCTACAGCGGCGACGCCAAGGAGGCGGCGGACAGATCACCCGTGTTCAGGTCGAAGGCACCATCGGCGCGGCGGCCGGCCGGGGAAGCGGCGGCGGCCTTCATGCCGGCAGCGGACACACCGGTGCCCTGAACCGGGACGGCGATGGGCGCGAGGGTCGGCAGGGCGCCCTGGTGCTCACGCGTGCGGAACGGGACGGTGTAGTCCGTCGCGATGCTCTTCGTGCTCTCCATAGCGGCCAACCCTCCTCACTGCTCTCGGATGAATATCTGACGCAAGACGCGACAACTCGTCGCGGCTTGTGCGTTCAGGCTAGGGGACCGCGAGGACGGCGTGCAACGCAATTAATCGGTTGATTTTGCGCCAGCAAGCGTCAGCGGCCGGATTCCGTTGCAGGAGAGTCGGATTCGTCGTCAAAAATTGTTGGCGAATCCGCGGTCCGTTCGGGCGGTTCGGGCTCGCCGCCGGAGAGGATCGCAAGCACCTGCGGGCCGTAGAGGTCGAGCTTGCGCTGCCCGACCCCGCGGATCGTCGCGAGCGAGCCGAGGTCCGAGGGCGTGTGCTCGGCGATCGCGGTGAGCGTCGCGTCGGTGAAGACGACGTATGCCGGCACGCTCGCCTCTCGGGCCGTCTCGAGTCGCCAGTCGCGCAGGCGCTCGAACAACGCCTCGTCATAGGTCGCGGGACAGGCCGCGCACCGGCCGACGGTGCGCTCCGCCGCACTCGTCAGCTCGGCGCCGCAGGTCCGGCAGGTGCTGCGGCGCGGGGTCGACGCCGCACGCCCCGACGACCCGCCACCGCGCCGCGACGAACCCTTGGGACGAGAGCGCGCGCCTTCGCCGAGGATGCTCGCCGTGCCGTCGAGGAAGCGCGACGGGCGCCGGGTGGCCCGTGCGCCCGGCGTGCGCGCGCCAGCCCAGGACAGGACGAGCCGGTCGCGCGCACGGGTCACGCCGACATAGAGCAGGCGCCGCTCCTCCTCGATCTCGTCGGGTGTCTCGGCCATCGTGATCGGCAGGTAGCCGTCGGAGCAGCCGATGAGGAAGACCGTCCCCCACTCGAGCCCCTTGGCGGCGTGGAGCGAGGCGAGGGTGACCCCTTGAACCGAGGGGGCGTGCTGGGCGGCGATGCGCTCGTCGAGCTCGCGCACGAGGACCGGCATTCGCGCCTCGGCGTCGGCCGCGTGCACGTCGTCGGCGAGGGCGGCGAGCGCCGACAGCGACTCCCAGCGCTCGCGCGCCGCTCCACCGGCTGCCGGGGCCTCACGCGACCAGCCGGCGCCGAGCAGGACGTCGCGCACGAGGTCGGGCAGCGGCACGGAGCCGTCGTCGGAGCGGGCCGCACCGCGCAGCAGGACGACGGCGTCGCGCACCTCCTTGCGCTGGAAGAACCGCTCACCGCCGCGCACGAGGTAGGGGATGCCGCGCTCGGCGAGCGCCGACTCGACGGCCTCCGACTGACCGTTGGTCCGGAACAGGACGGCGATGTCCGCCGGTGCCGTGCCGGAGCCGATCAGCTCACCGATGCGGGTCGCGACGGCGGCCGCCTCGGCCGGGTCGTCGGGGTGTGACAGCAGCTCGGGGCCAGGACCGCCGGGTCGCTGCGCCTCGAGCACGACCGACCCACTGCGCCGGCCTCCGCCGGGGGTGCGCAGCACGAGGTTCGCCAGGCCGACGATCTCGGGAGTCGACCGGTAGTTGCGCACGAGCTCGACTCGCTGCGCCCCCGGGTGACGCGAGGTGAACCCGAGCAGGTGCGCCGGGGAGGCGCCGGTGAACGAGTAGATCGTCTGGGCCGGGTCGCCGACGACGCAGACGTCGTGCCGCCCCCCGAGCCAGAGCTCGAGCAGCCGCTGCTGGAGCGCGTTGACGTCCTGGTACTCGTCGACGACGAACGAGCGGTACTGCTCGCGCACCGCCCGCGCGACCGTGTCGTTCTCCTCGAGGATGCCGACGAGGACGAGCAGGACGTCCTCGAAGTCGATGACGCCGCGCTCGGCCTTGACCTCCTCGTAGGCCGCGATGACCCGGGCCATCGCGGTGAGGTCGAGACCGGGCGCCTCACGCCCCACGCGACGCGCGCCCGCGGCATACGACTCGCTCGTCAGCATGCTCACCTTGGCCCACTCGACCTCGGCGGCGAGGTCGCGGATGCCGGTGCGGTCGAAGCGCATCCGCAGTCGCGATGCGGCCTCGGCGACCGCGCCGGCCTTCTGTGGCATGACCTCCGGCGCCGCCCCGCCGATCGCCTGCGGCCAGAAGTAGTGCAGCTGCCGCAGGGCCGCGGCGTGGAACGTGCGCGCCTGCACGCCACCGACGCCGAGGTCGCGCAGGCGGGTGCGCATCTCCCCCGCCGCGCGCGCGGTGAAGGTGACCGCGAGCGTGCGCTGCGGCTGCACGGCACCGGAGAGGACGGCATACGCGATGCGGTGGGTGATGGCGCGAGTCTTGCCCGTGCCAGCACCGGCGAGGACGACCATGGGCCCGGTGGGGTTGGCGGCGACCTCGCGCTGCTCCGGGTCGAGGCCCTCGAGCACCGCGTCGGCGGACGGGTGTGCAGGCAGGGAGGTCATCGATGCGATCCTAGGTGCCGGGTCCGACGACCCCCTCAGACCATCCACAGGAGCCCTCGTGAGCCAGAGCATCCCCGCCCCCGGAACCGTGACGATGTACTCGACGACGTGGTGCGGCTACTGCCGCCGGCTCAAGTCGCAGCTCGACCGCGAGGGCATCGGCGTCGACGTCGTCGACATCGAGCGCGACGAGGACGCGGCCGTCTACGTGATGCAGGTCAACGGCGGCAACCAGACGGTGCCGACGGTCGTCTTCCCCGACGGGACGGCAGCCACGAACCCGTCGCTCGCCGAGGTCAAGCAGCGCCTCGGCGCCTGACTCCGCTCTCCCGGCAAGCGCCCGGGACCACGCGGCTCCGCCACTGACGCGACCACGCGGCACACCGGTCGTCAGCGACGCAGTGACGTCTCGGGAGCGTCGATCTCCTCGCCGAACCAGTGCTCGATGAGCCGGCGGGCGATCGAGATGCGTGAGCTGATCCGCAGCGACCCGTCGGCGACGGCTGCGGCCAGCTCGTCGCGGGTGAACCACCGTGCGTCCTCGATCTCGCTCTCCTGCAGGGTCAGCGCGGTCGACGTCGCCCGCGCCGTGAACCCGACCATGAGCGAGGACGGGAACGGCCACGGCTGGTCGCCGAGGTAGGTCACGTCCTCGACGACGATCCCCACCTCCTCGTGCACCTCGCGGGCCACGGCTGCCGCCAGACTCTCCCCCGGCTCGACGAACCCCGCGAGCACGGACATACCCTGCGGCGCGAACCCGACGCCGCGCGCGAGCAGCAGCCGGTCGTCGGCGTCGACGACGGACATGATGACGGCGGGGTCGGTGCGCGGGTAGTGCTCGCTCTCGTCCACGGGGCAGACCCGGATCCACCCGGAGTGCGCCGGCTCCGTCGGCGCCCCGCACTGCGAGCAGAACCGGTGTCGCCGGTGCCAGTTCGCGAGCCCGGTGGCCGTGGTGAGGATGCCCGCGTCGAGGTCGCCGAGCCGGGCGCCGATGCCGCGCAGCCCCCGCCGCCTCGGGTCGTCGGGTCGCGCCGTGGTCTCGTCCGCGACGGAGAGCAGGTATGCCGTCCCGCCCACCTCTGCGTCGTGCCCGAGGTACACCACGAGCCGGTCGCGGTCGACCGGCTCGGGCGAGCGGTAGCGGAGCCGGAGCTCCGCCGGCTCGGCCGGCTCGCTCAGCCCGGACGCCGTGCCGGAGACCCCACGGTCACGGCCCGTCGAGCCGTCGCTGCCACCGACCTCCTCGACCTCGGCGCGACCGTCGACGAGCTCGAGGACGCGAGTGGCGACGTCGTCGAGGAGGACGTCGAGGAGACCGGGTTCGGTGCGCAGCTCACTGTGCCGGTCGAGACCACCACGAGAGAGCGCCAGGGACGGAAGACTCGCTGCTGCACGGGCCACGTTCACCACCCTAGAGGGGCACACGGCATACGGTGAACGGGTGGAACGCACCCCGACCCTTCTCGCCGCCCTGGCGAGCGCCGCCGTCCCGGGCCTGGACCCGGTGAGCGTCGAGGCGCTGCCGAGCGTGCCGCACCAGGACTACGACGTCGCCTTCGTCTCGGACAGCGAGCACCGGCGCTGGGTGGTGCGGGCGCCGAGAAGCGAGGCGGCGGGGGCGCGCATGGACCTCACCGTGCCGCTGCTCCAGCTCATCGCCCGCCGGCTGCCGTTCGCGGTGCCGTCGCCGCGCGGGTTCGTCGAGCTGCGCGAGGGCGGCCGGGCGATGGTCTACCCGTTCCTGCCGGGGCACAACCTCGCCTTCGACGAGCTGCCGCCCGGGGCCGGCCCGGCCGCCGACCTCGGCCGCTCGCTCGCCGCGCTGCACAACCTCGACGTCCGGCTCTTCGACGAGGCCGGCGTCCCGACCTACGACACCGACGCCTACCGCACGCGCCGACTCGCCGAGCTCGACCGGGCAGCCGAGTCGGGCCGCGTCCCCACTGCTCTGCTCACGCGCTGGGAGAAGGCGCTCGAGGACGTCGCGCTGTGGCGGTTCGCCCCGACCCCGACCCATGGGGACCTCACCGGCGACCAGGTGCTCGCGGTCTTCGAGGACGACCACGACGCCGCCACCGGCCGGATCCGCGGGCTCACGGGCTGGGAGGACGCCAAGGTCGCCGACCCCGCCGATGACTTCGCCGCCCTCGTCCACGAGGCCGACGAGGCCACGGTCGAGACGGTGCTCGAGGCCTATGCCCACTCGCGCGTCGAGCGGCCCGACCCCAACCTGCTCGTGCGCGCCCGGCTCGTCGGCGAGCTCGGCATCCTCGGCGAGCTCATGCGCGCCGAGGCGCGCGGCGACGTCGCCGCGGTCGACGCGCTGTCCACCCAGCTGCGCCGGCTCGACGACGAGGTGCACGCCGAGGACCCCAGCGACGACTACCGCCGCACGTCCCTCACGCCGGTCGCGCTGCGGCAGCGGGCCACCCCGCCGCCGGTCGTGGTCGAGGAGGACGACGACGACGAGCTGGTCGACGTCACCGCGGACGACGAGTACACCGACGACGAGACCGTCGAGGACGAGAGCGCCGAGGACGACGTGCTCGTGGCGGACCACGATCTCGAACCCGACGGTGAGCCCGACGACGACCTGCAGGACGACGCGTTCCCCGACGACCACCTGCGGGACAACGAACTCCAGGACGACGAGCTGACCGACGTCGTCGAGGTCTCCCACGAGGAGGTCGTGCCGGTGTCGGTCGACGAGGACGTGCCCGATCCCGAGGGCGTCCCGAGCCGAGCTGAGGTGACCGGCCACGAGAAAACCGCGGACCCCGAGGACCTGGCCGAGTCCACCTCCCTGGACCCGCAGGGTGCGCCGGACTCGGCGAACGAGCCGGACCCGGAGGACCTCACACAGGATGTCCCGGACGACGAGGCGGTCACCCGCGAGATCCCCATCCGACCGGCCGCCGCGACTCCCGACGTCGAGGAGGTCGAGGAGGTCGAGGACGTGGAGTTCACGCCTCGCAGCTTCGGTCGCGACGACCTCACGGACGAGGAACCGCCGCGAGGAGAGCGCTGAGCTCGTCCTCGCCCGGGAGGTCGGGCCAGACCGTCTCCCCCGTCGTGGCGTAGTAGAACGCACCCTTGATGCGTTCCGGGGCGATACCGCGCAGCCGCGCCCACGCGAGCCGGTATGCCGCGAGCTGCAGCGCGCGCACGCGTGCCGCTTCCCCGGTCGGTCGGGACCCGGTCTTCCAGTCGACGATGACCCAGTCGGCGTCGGCCACGTCCCGGAAGACCGCGTCCACGCGCCCGCGGACGGCGATGCCGTCGATGACGGTCTCGAGCGCCGTCTCGATCTCGACCGGCTCACGTCCGGCCCACTCGCTGGCGAGGAACCGCTCACGCATGGCGGGGAGGTCCGCGTCGGCCATGGGGTCGTCGTCGGCGTTGCCGGGCAGGTCGAACAGGTCGACGATCGCGGCCCGCGCGTAGTGCTCCTCGACCCAGGCGTGGAAGGCAGTCCCCCGGCGCGCCGCGGCCGCGGGGGCGGCCGGCATCGGGCGGCGGAGCTGGGCGGTGAACTCCTCCGGGTCCCGGGCGAAGGCCACGAGCGCCGAGGTCGACAGGTGGGGCGGCAGCTCGACGACCTCGGCATGCCGTGAGGCCCGTGCTTCGCGCTCCGCGAGGAGCACGTCGAGCTCGTCGCCGTAGGGGTCGGCACGCCTGCTCTCGTCGGCCTGGCCGCCGGACCCATCGGCGCCGTCCTCGGCTGCGGCGATGGCCACCGCCGCAGCTGCGGCTCGCGGTCTGCGGTGGGCGACGTGGTCGACCGGCCAGTGGAACTCGGCGCCGTCCTCCGCGCCCGGCTTCTCCAGAGGTGAGTCGTCCGCCGGCGGGACCGGGAGGTCGGTCCACGGACCGCGACGCACCGGCATACGACCGGTGTCCTCGGCACCCTCGGCGAGCTCGACGACCTCGTCGAGGAATCGGGAGGTGACCCGCGGGGTCTTGGGGCGACTCCAGACGCTCGCGGTGAGGAGCAGGGCGTGGCGGGCCCGGGTCGCCGCGACGTAGGCGAGACGGCGCTCCTCCTCCAGCGCGTGCGCCCCACCGTCGAGCGCGAACCGCTCGAGCCTGGCGTGGAGGTCGTCCCACCCGTCGGCGCTGAGCCAGCCGAGGTCGGGCAGGCCGTCACGGTCACCGCGCAGGGCGTGCGGGAGGCCGCCGTCGCGCAGCCCGGCGAGCCACGCCTTGTCCTTGGGCTCGCCGAGGCGCCACTGCCCGTCCTTGAACTGTGGCGTGTGCAGGTTGTGCGCGGGGAACGTGCTCTCGACGAGGGCGGGCACGGCGACGACATCCCACTCCAGCCCCTTCGCGGCGTGGACGGTCATCACCTGGACGGCGTCCGGGGTGGCGTCGGCGTAGCCGCGCTCGAGGCCCCGCTCCTCCTCGATCGCGGCGGCGACCCAGTCGAGGAACCCGCCGAGCGTCGCCCGGTCGGCACTCTGCGCGAACTGGGCCGCGACGTCCGCGAAGGCGTCGAGGTGCGCCCGGGCCGCCGCCGGCGTGTACTCCGGCCGGCTCAGCACCTCGATGTCGAGACCGAGCTCCTGCTCCGCCTCGAGGACGAGGTCCGCGAGCGGGAGGAAGGTGAGCGAGCGCAGCCGACGCACCACGTCGCGCAGCCCTGCGAGGCGCTGGCGCGCGACGTCTCCGAGGTGCTGACCGTCCTGTCCCACCCAGCCGATCGGCGGCGGGTCGTCGAGGGCCTCGACGATGCTCGGGCTGTCGGCCGCGTCGGGTGCGAGATCCCGTTCGCGCCGGTCGATGCCTCCGCTGCGGTGGTGCTGCTGCTCGCGCGACCAGGCCGCGAGCGCGTCGAGGTCGGCGATGCCGAGGCGCATCCGCGGTCCCGTGAGCAGCCGCATGAGGTGGTCGCCGCGCGCCGGGTCCTGGACGACGTGGAGCAGCGCGACGAGGTCCTCGACCTCGGGGGTGAGCAGTAGACCGCCCAGGCCGACGACCTCGTGCGGTATGCCGTGTTCCTCCAGTGCCGCGGTGACCGTGGCGAACTCGGCCCGCTTGCGGCAGAGGACGGCGGCGCTCACCGGGCCCCGGGAGCGCTGCGCGGTCAGCCACCGGGCGATGTGGTCGGCCTCGTCAGCGGCGGTGAGGAGGCGGGCGACCTCGACGGTGCCGGTGTCGGCGCCGGGCCGGGCCGAGAGGGGCTGCACCGGGACCCGAGATACCTCGCGCAGCGGGGCGGCGACGTGGTTGGCCGCGTCGAGGATGGCGGTGTCGTTGCGCCAGCTCGTCGAGAGGCTCAGGACCTGCGCCGGCTCGGGGTCGGCGAACTCGTCGGCGAACCGGGCCAGCGTCGTCGCGCTCGCCCCGCGCCAGCCGTAGATCGACTGGTGGGGGTCACCGACCGCGGTGACGGCGCCAGTCGCCCCGGGCGATTGGTAGAGCGCCTTGAGCAACATCAGCTGCGCCTCGGACGTGTCCTGGAACTCGTCGAGGAGGACGACCCGGTGGCGAGCACGCTCGATCGCGCCGATGTCGTCGAAGTCCATCGCCAGCCGGGCCGCGAGGGCGAGCTGGTCGGCGAAGTCCATGGCGTCGCGACTGCGCTTGAGCTGCTGGTATCGCTCGACGATGGGGACGATGGCCCGCCGCAGACGCAGGTTGGTGATCTCGGCCCGGGCTGGGTTGACCTTGCGCTTGGTCTCGCCGGGCTCCATCGTCTCGAGGTGCTGGATTACCCGATCCAGGTGTGCCGCAACGGATTCCGGCGTCTGCAGGTGTTCGGCCATCTCGCCGGCGAGGTCGACGACCGCGGCGGTGACGGTGGACTCGGCCTTCTCGACCTCGTCCATCGGCCCGTCGTAGCGGGACACGGCCTCGTGGGCGAGCTGCCACGCGGCCGCCTCGGACAGCAGGCGCGTGTCGGACTCGTAGCCGAGTCGGAGGCCGTGCTCGCGAACGATGCGGCCGGCATACGAGTGATAGGTCGAGACGGTGACGGCGCTGCCGAGCGCCGCGGCACCGTCGACCTCGGGAGGCGTCCACAGACCGGCGGTGCGCAACTGGGCGAGGCGTCCGCCGATGCGTTCGGCGAGCTCGGTGGCCGCCTTGCGGGTGAAGGTGAGGCCGAGGACGTCCTCCGGCTCGAGGAACCCGTTGGCGACGAGCCAGACGACGCGAGCGGCCATCGTCTCGGTCTTGCCGGAGCCGGCCCCGGCGATGACGAGCAGCGGCCGCATCGGGGCCTCGATGACGGCAGTCTGCTCGGGGGTCGGCCGGTGTGGGAGTCCGATGGCGTCGGCGACTTCGGCTGCCGTGTAGCGAACCTTCTGCGTGCTCGCCATCGGGACCGAGGACGTCGCCGGCCCGGAGGCCGCATCGGAGGCTGTGGTGGTCGCCGGGGACGGCGTGGTCACAGGGCCCTCCCCTCGGGCTGGGCCGGGCACGAGGACCGGACGGGACAGACGCGGCAGTTGTCCTCGCTGGGGGTCGCCGTGAACGTCGCGCCGCCCATCGCCTCACCGGTCTCGGCGACCAGCCGGCGTGCCCAGTCCGGCTCGGGGTCCTCGCTGAGGGGCGGCTGCACCTGCATGGTGGTCTTCTGTCCGGCGGCCCGGCCGAGGTGCAGGAGCGCCGCACCGGCCGACGCCGTCGTCGGGACCTCGACGTCGGCGAAGCCGCCTTCGGTCACGGCGAGCTGGTATGCGCCGAGCTGCCCGTGCCGCGGCACATCAGCGTTGCGAGGCTTGCTCGAGCCGGTCTTGTAGTCGACGACGCGGACGGCGCCGTCGGGTCCGACGTCGAGCCGGTCGACCTTGCCGTCGAGGACGACACGGCCGAGCTCGACCCGCATCTTCGCCTCGGCAGCGAGCCGGTGCCAGCCCTGGCTCCGGCTCTCGTCGAAGAAGCGTGCGAGCCGGTCGAGCATCCGCCCGGCCTCGCGGTGCTTGAGATCCGTCGACCACCCCGGCGGAAGGCCGAGGCGAGGCCAGCGCTCGTCGAGGTCGCGACGCATCGACTCGGCGTCGCGGTCGCCCTCCTCGGCGATCTCGTGGACGAGCGTGCCGATGTCGCGCTGGCCGATCATCGGGCCGTCGCCCCCGGCGGTGGTGAGCGCCCACCGCAGCTGGCAGGAGCCGAATCCCTCGATGGCCGACGGCCCGAGCCGGACGGACGCGTCGGGCGAACGGCGGGGGCGGTCGTCCGTCGGCTCGTGCAGCACCCACCACGACTGCGGGTCCGCGCCCGGGACGCCGGCGCGGGCCAGGCGCGCGAGCCCGGTGATCGCTGCCCCGCGTCGGCGGGGGTCGGGGCCGACGACGTCCCGGCGCAGCGCTCCGACGAGAGCTGGGAGGGTGAGAGGCCGGCTCCAGTCGGTCGGCGGACGCCGGTCGACTCCCTCCGACAGGGGGTCGACCACATCGAGGTAGGGCGAGGGCTGTTCGTCCTCACTCCGCACCGCGGTGACGAGCAGCGACTGCCGGGCGCGAGACACGGCGACGTGGAAGAGGCGGGTCTCGTCGTGGCGCACTGCCGCGAGCGCGGCGCGGTGGCCGCCGTCACGACCGCGCACGACGTCGACGAGATCCTGGGACCCGAGGAGCGAGCCGCGCAGTCGCAGGTCTGGCCAGCTGCCCTCCTGCACCCCGGCGACGACGACGTGGTCCCACTCGCGACCGGCTGCGGACTGCGGCGTGAGCAGGGAGACGCTGTCACCGGCGGGCGCGCGGTCGGCGAGGGTGTCGGCCGGGACGTCCTGCCCGAGGATGTGCTCGAGGAACCCATCGGGGGTTGCCCCGGGGAGCCGTTCGGCGAAGGTCGCGGCGGCCCGGAGCAGCGCGAGGGTCGCGTCGAGGTCCCGGTCGGCCCGGGCGCCGGCCACGCCGCCCGCGAGGGCGGTGTCGCGCCAGGTCGGACCGAGACGCGAGGCGTCCCACATCGCCCAGAGGATGTCCTCGGCGGTGACGCCGGCGGCCCAGCCGCCATCGTCGCCTCGGGCCGCGTCGACGCCCGCGAGGATGACCCGGCCGACCCGCTGGACGGCGCGTCCGTCCGGGCCGAGCCGGTCGTGAACGGCCGGGCGCAGCAGCACCTCGGCGAGGAGCTCGTCGCTCGTGCGCGAACCGCCGGCGTCGAGCTCGTCACGGCGCAGGGCCCGCCGCAGCCGGCGCAGCTCGACCGGGTCGGCGCCACCGAGCGGGGAGACGAGCGCGTCGATGGCGACCTCGACCGGCACCTCCTCGGTCCGCCCCAGCGCGAGGTCGACGACGACCTGGAAGAGGGTGAGGAAGGGACGGACCGCCGGCTCGTCACGCACGGGCAGCTCTGCCTCGGCCGCGCCGACGGGGACCCCGGCCGAGCGCAGGGCGCGCCGCAGAGTGGCGCTGCGGGCCTGCCCGCGGACGATGACGGCCATCTCGGACCACGGCACACCGTCGAGCAGGTGGGCGGCCCGGAGCCGGGAGGCGATGAACCCGGCCTCGGCGCTCGCCGAGCGCAGGACATGTGCCTCGACACTGCCCGACGTCCCCGCCGCGGTGTCGGCGTGCTCGACCCGCCGGTGGGTGCCGTCGCCGAGGACCCCGACGTGGCCGGCGACGGCCTGGGCGACCTCTCGCAGGCGGCGTGGCTGCCGGTGGCTGCGCGGGAGCAGGAGGGTGGGGCCGTCACCGAGGACGGGCCACTCCCGCGCGAGAAGTGTGGGGTCGCCGCCGCGGAAGGTCTGGGTCGCGCTGTCCGGGTCGCCGACGAGGACGACGCCTGCACCCGGCGCGACACGGCGGAGCACCTCGAGCAGCCGCAGCGCCGCCGGCGTCATCTCCTGGGCGTCGTCGACGACGACGAGACGCAGGTCGGAGACGGTCGCGTCGGCGAGACCGTCGTCGTGCGCGAGGGCGTCGGCGGCGGCGCCGAGGATCCAGGCAGGGTCGAAGGCACCGGGGGTGAGCAGGGCGGTCACCTCGTCGTACTCCCGCAGCACGTCGGCGCCCGCCACCCACTCGTCACGGCCGTGCTCGCGGCCGAGCCTCGTGAGGTCGTCGGGGTCGAGCCCGAGCTCGACGGCGCGCATGAGCAGGTCACGCAGCTCGGCACGGAACGCGCGTGTCGGGAGGGCCAGCCGCACCCGCTCGGGCCACGGCGGCGCGGGGCGTTCGCCGGCGGCGTGCCCGGCGAGGAGCTCGCGGATGACCACGTCCTGTTCGGGCCCGGTGAGGAGCCGGGGTGCCGGGTCGCCGTCGAGTGCCGCGGCGGCGCGCAGGACCCCGAACCCGAAGGACGGGAACGTGCGCGCCAGCGGCTCGGTCGAGGTGCCGCCGACGCGGGCAGTGACCTGGTCACGCAGACGTGCGGCGCCGCGGCGGGAGGCGCCGATGAGGAGGCACTGCTCGGGTCGGATGCCCTCTGCCACGTGGCGGGCGACGAGCTCGACCGCGACGGTCGACTTGCCGGTGCCGGGTGCACCGAGGACGCGCAGGACACCCGTGCCGCGCCAGGACGCGACGGACTCCTGGACGGCGTCGAGCTCGGGCGCCGCGGCAGCGGCGGCGGGAGCACGTCTCAGGGTCAGCACGCGTCCGATCCCATCACGCCGCACCGACACCGGCCTGCCCACGGGTATGCCCGCTCGCCACGGTCTCGCTCACAAAGGTGCCTTTGCTCCCGTATGCCGGAGCACATGTGGTTGTTTGCTTCCGCCCGCTGGAGCACATGTGGTTGTTTGCTCCTGCCCGCTGGAGCACGTGTGGTTATTTGCTCCCGTATGCCGGAGCACATGTGGTTGTTTGCTCCCGTGTCCCGGAGCAAAGGAACCTCTCGGAGAGGGTCAGTACGTCGGCAGGCTCGGGTCGATCTCCCGGACCCACGCCAGGACTCCCCCGGCCACGTCGACCGCATCCACCCCGCGCCCGCGCAGGATCCGCACCGCCTCCGCCGACCGCCCACCCGACTTGCAGTGCACATAGACCGGTATGCCGTCCGCGGCCTCCGCGGGCAGCTCACCGCTGCCGTCGCGGACCTTCCCCAGCGGCAACGGCACCGCGCCGGGGATGACGACAACATCCCGCTCGGCGGGCTCGCGCACGTCGACGAGGACGAAGTCGACCCGACCGGCCTCCCGCGCCGCGAGGAGGTCGGCGAGCTCCGCCACCGGCACGGACGGCATACCGTCCCCCGAAGCAGCGGGATTGTCTCCTGAATCCGCGGGATCCATTGTCCCGGAAGGCAACTCGGCACCCAAGGGCCGCAACGGATCGGCCTGCGCGCCGCACACGACACACGCCGGGTCGGCCGCCACGGCGATCGTCCCCCACTCCTGGCGCCACGCGTCGTGGACGAGAACCCGACCCACGAGCGGCTCACCTCCGCCGACGAGCAGCTTGACGACCTCCTCGGCCATGACCGACCCCACCGCACCGACGCTCGCGCCGAGCACCCCGCCGGTCGAGCACGACGGCACCGCCCCTGGCGCCGGCGGCTCCGGAAAGACGCACCGCAGGCACGGCCCCACCCCGGCCCACCACACGCTCACCTGCGCGTCGTGGCGATAGACCGACCCCCACACGTGCGGCACCCCGAGGCGCGCGCACGCGTCACCGACGAGATACCGCGTCGGGAAGTTGTCGGCCCCGTCCACCACCACGTCGTGGTCGGCCATGAGCGCCAGCACGTTCTCGGCACTCAGCCGCTCTCCCACGGACACGACCTCGACCCCCGGGGCGAGCGCCGCCACGGCATCAACCGCCGACTCCACCTTGGGCCGCCCGACGTCGGCGACGCCGTGCACGACCTGCCGCTGCAGGTTGGTCTCGTCGACGACGTCGTCGTCCACCACCGTGATCCGGCCGACGCCCGCGGCCGCGAGATAGAGCAGCACCGGCGACCCGAGCCCACCCGCCCCGACGACGAGCACCCGCCCCGAACGCAACCGCCGCTGCCCCTCGTCCCCGACGCCGGGAAGGATGACGTGCCGCGCGTAGCGCGTCCGCTCCTGCGCACTCAGCTCCGCACCGAGCGGTGCCAGCGGCGGGAACGGCGGGAACGACGCCGAGCCGTCGACATGCCCCGGCAGCGCACGGCGCGCGAACGGCATACGGTCCACGCCCGCCACGATACGTCGATGCGGGACCACACCCCTCCGACGTTCCGTACCATGACACCCACCCCGCGACAGCCACACTGGAGGAGCGCCATGGACCCGAGCACCCCGCGCGGACAGCGCATGCCCCGCTCCGAACGCCGTGCCCAGCTCCTCGGCGCCGCCCAGGCCGTCTTCGTCGACCGCGGCTACCACGCCGCCGCCATGGACGACATCGCCGACCACGCCGGAGTCTCCAAGCCCGTTCTCTACCAGCACTTCCCGGGCAAGCTCGAGCTCTACCTCGCCCTCCTCGACGAGAACTGCGAGACGCTCGAGGGACTCGTCCGCGAGGCCCTCGCCCAGCCCACCGACGACAACCACGACCGCGTCGCCGCGACGGTGCAGGCCTACTTCGACTTCGTCTCGCGCGAGGGGGCGGCGTTCCGGATGATCTTCGAGTCCGACCTCACGAGCGAGCCGCAGGTGCGCGCCCGCCTCGACGCCCTCGAGCTGAGCTGCGCCGAGGCCGTCGCCGAGGTCATCGCCCACGACTCCGGCATCCCCGACGAGCACGCCATGATCCTCGCCACCGGCCTCGCCGGCATGTCCCAGATCACCGCACGCAACTGGCTCGCCGCCGAGTCCGACCTCGACCGCGACCAGGCGAGCGCGCTCGTCACCGAGCTCATGTGGCGCGGCATCGGCTCGCTGCCGATGGTGGGCGGGGAACGAACCGAACCCGCGCGCGGTTAGCCTCGTCGTGAGTTCCGAGCACCCGGACGTATGCCGGATGCTCACCCATCCGACGAAAGGTGCCAGACCCATGGAGGTCACCATCGGCGTGCAGAACGTCGCCCGCGAGCTCAGCCTCGAGACCGACGCGTCGGCCGAGGAGGTCGCGTCCGCGATCGACGCCGCCCTCAGCGACGGAGGCGTGCTGCGCCTCACCGACAGCAAGGGACGGCAGATCCTCGTCCCCGGACGCGCCCTCGGCTGGGTCCAGGTCGGCGAGTCCGAGAAGGGTCGCGTCGGCTTCGGCCAGATCTGACGGTCGGTAACGAAACCGCGTCTGACCTGCCGTGATACGGCACAGGTCAAGAAAAATCCTGCGGCGCGCTGCCACCCACGGACCCCGTCCGTGACATAGAGTCGACACCGTCCTGGTCGTCATCCCGACGACCACACTCGCGCCCGACTGGGCCAGAAAGGAGCGGTTCCCGTGATCGGAACCATCATCGGCGCCATCATCGTCGGTGCCATCATCGGAGCACTGGCTCGCCTCGTCCTGCCCGGCCGCCAGAGCATCTCGGTGCTGGTCACCGTCATCCTCGGAATCCTGGGCTCGCTCATTGCCTCCTGGCTGGTGTACCAGCTGGGTTACTCCAACGGCAACGGCGGCTTCCAGTTCATCCCGTTCCTCGCCGGCATCGTTGTCGCCGCCCTGCTCATCGTGGGCTACGGCATGGCCACCGGCAAGCGGCAGGTCTGATCCTCCGCTCGCCAACGACGACAGCGGCCCCGCACCCTCGAGGTGCGGGGCCGCTGCCGTGTCCGGGCTTGCCGTGTCCGGGCTTGCCGTGTCCCGACCCCGTGTCCGCACTGAATGGGCACCCTCAGGGCGTCAGCCCCAGACGCACCATCCGGTCGCTGTGCCGCTGGGTGAGCCGTCCGAACATGTCCCCGATCTGGGTGAGGTCGGCCTGTCCGCCGACGAGCAGCCCCGAGAGCGCGTCCCGCTCCACCGCGACCGCCTGACCCTGGCTCAGCGCCTCTCCGAGCAGTCGCCTCCCCCACAGGCTCAGCCGGCCCTTCGCCGTCGGGTCGGTCTTGAGCACGTCCCGCACGATGCCGACGACGAACTCCCCACTCCCCTCGTCGTCGAGGGCGGCGTCCATCACGGCGCGGGTCTCGTCGTCGACGAAGGCGCCCATCTCGCGGTAGAAGTCCTTGGCGATCCCGTCGCCGACATACGCCTTGACGAGTCCCTCGACCCAGCTCTTCGGCTTCGTGCGGTCGTGGAAGGTCTGCAGCGGCGCAACGAACGGCTGCATCGCCGTCTCCGCATCCGCGCCGAGCTCGCCCAGCCGCGCGACGAGCAGCTCGTACTGGTGGAACTCGGTCGCGGCGAACCCGGCCATCTGCGCCTTGATCCGCAGCGACGGCGCGAGGTCGGAGTCCGTCGCCATGCGGATGGAGGCCATGAGCTCGCCGTAGGCGAGCACCCCGAGCAGGTCGATGACGGCGTCACGGTATGCCGGGTCGTCGCCGTATGCCGGGTCGTCGCCGTATGCCGCGACAGCGCGTTCCGCGGTCGCGTCACCGTTCGTGGACGAGGTCTCGGCTGCGTCGTCGCGCTCGGTCTCCATGTCCGCAGCGTAGCGAGCGGGGCCGCGCCGACCACCTGAAGCGGGCGGACGGCATACGCACGGTATTCTGGTGACCGTCCACGGTGCCCGGTCGGCACGACGAATGCATGACGCGACTCGCGTCGGGGGCTGCTGCAGGGAGCTGCACGGCCCGTGAAGACCTCCGATCGGCCCGCCACAGCGGCGACGAGCCTCACGTGCGTGACGCCGCCGATCAGAGAGTTTCCATGACCGACATCCAGTCCACCGAGCTCGACCCTGCCGCCGAGGCCATCGCCGACGAGGCCGCCATCGAGGCGACCAAGGCAGCCACCGCCGTCGAGAAGACCTTCGCGGACTTCGACATCCACCCCGACATCGTCGGCGCCCTGGCGAAGCACGGCATCACGACGCCGTTCCCCATCCAGGCGATGACGCTGCCCGTCGCGCTGTCGGGCCACGACATCATCGGCCAGGCCAAGACCGGCACGGGCAAGACCCTCGGCTTCGGCATCCCCCTGCTCAACAAAGTCGTCGCCCGGGGCGACGACGGGTGGGACGCGCTGCCGGCGGCGGGCAAGCCGCAGGCGCTCGCCGTCGCACCGACCCGCGAGCTCGCCGTCCAGGTGGCCGCCGACCTCGAGCGCGCGGGCAAGGACCGCGGCATCCGCGTCCTCACGATCTACGGCGGCCGCGCGTTCGAGCCGCAGATCGACACCCTGCGCAAGGGCGTCGAGGTCGTCGTCGGCACCCCGGGCCGGCTCATCGACCTCGCCCAGCAGGGCCACCTCGACCTGTCCTACGTCAAGACCGTCGTCCTCGACGAGGCCGACGAGATGCTCGACCTCGGCTTCCTCCCCGACGTCGAGCGCATCCTCGCGATGACGCCCGCGTCGCGGCAGACGATGCTCTTCTCGGCGACGATGCCCGGGGCGGTCGTCGCGCTGGCCCGTCGCTACATGACCCAGCCCACCCATATCCGCGCGATGCAGGAGGGTGAGGGCGACACCTCGCAGACCGTCAAGGCGATCACCCAGCACGTCTTCCGCGCGCACGCGATGGACAAGGTCGAGATGCTGGCGCGCATCCTCCAAGCCCGCGAGCGCGGTCTGACGATCGTGTTCAGCCGGACCAAGCGGACCGCCGCCAAGGTCGCCGACGAGCTCACCGACCGTGGCTTCGCCGCCGCGGCGATCCACGGCGACCTCGGGCAGGGCGCCCGCGAGCAGGCGCTGCGCGCGTTCCGCACCGGCAAGGTCGACGTGCTCGTAGCCACCGACGTCGCCGCCCGCGGCATCGACGTCGAGAACGTCACGCACGTCATCAACTACCAGTGCCCCGAGGACGACAAGACCTACGTGCACCGCATCGGCCGCACCGGGCGCGCCGGTCAGACCGGGGTCGCGGTGACCTTCGTCGACTGGGACGACCTGCACCGCTGGACGCTCATCAACAAGGCACTCGACCTCGGCATCCCGGACCCGGAGGAGACGTACTCCTCCTCCGACCACCTCTACGAGGAGCTCGACATCCCGCGCGAGGCCAAGGGCCGGCTGCCCAAGGCGCAGCAGACCCGCGCCGGCCTCGACGCCGAGGAGATCGAGGACCTCGGCGAGACCGGCAAGGCCGGCGGTCGGCGCCCCCAGGGCGGCGGTCGCGGTGGGCGTGCTGGTCGTGGCGGTCGTGACGGCGAGCGCGGTGGCCGGGGCGGCCGTGGGGGCGAGCGCGGCGGTCGCGGTCGTGACGGTGAACGTGGTGCCCGTGCCGAGCGTTCCGATGCGCGCTCCGGCGAGAGCGGCGAGGGTGACGCGCCGCGCCGCCGCAACCGCAACCGCCGACGCACCCGCGGCGGCAAGCCGACGACGCAGGGCGACTGACCGGCATACCGGAACCAGTGCGACGAAGGGCCCGGAGCGGGAGAACACCTCCCCGCTCCGGGCCCTTCGCGCGGTGTGGACCTGTCAGGCCGACGGCGAGATCGTGCTCGTGTCGATGACGTAGCGGTAGCGCACGTCGCCGGCGACGACCTTGTCGTAGGCCGCGTCGATCGTCGTCGTGTCGCTCGCGTCGAGCGTCTCGATCGTGGCGCCGATGCCGTGCTCGGCACAGAAGTCGAGCATCTCCTGGGTCTCGCCGATGCCGCCGATGTTGCTGCCGCTCAGCGACTTGTTGCCGATGATGAGGCTGCCCGGGTTGACGGCCAGCTTGCTCGGCGGGAGGCCGACGTTGACGAGGGCGCCGTTGGGGCGCAGCAGCTTGACGTACTGCTCCATGTCGAGGTCGGCGCTCACCGTGTTGATGATGAGGTCGAAGCTCGCGCGGGCGCCCTTCATCGCGTCGGCGTCGCTCGTGGCGATGTGCCGGCTCGAGCCGAGTGCCTTGGCGTCGTCGGCCTTCGCGGAGGAGCGCGACAGGGTGGTCACCTCGGCGCCCATGGCGGCGGCCAGCTTGACGGCCATGTGGCCGAGGCCCCCGACGCCGACGACGGCGACCTTCTTGCCGGGGCCGGCGCCCCAGCGCTTGAGCGGTGAGTAGGTCGTGATGCCCGCGCAGAGCAGCGGCGCGGCCTCGTCGAGCTCAATGCCCTCGGGGATCCGCACGACCATGCGCTCGGTGACGACGATCTGCTGCGAGTAGCCGCCGGCGGCCCACTCACCGTCGTAGTTCTGCGCGTTGTAGGTGCCGACGGCGCCCTTGGTGCAGAACATCTCCTGGCCGTCCTTGCAGAACTCGCACTCGCCGCAGGAGTCGACGAGGCAGCCGACGCCGACACGGTCGCCGACCTTGAACTTCGTCACGGCGTCGCCGACCTCGCTCACGACACCAGCGATCTCGTGACCGGTGACGATCGGGTAGTGCGCGGCACCCCACTCGTCGCGGACGGTGTGGATGTCGCTGTGGCAGATGCCGGCGAACTTGATGTCGATGCGGACGTCGTCGTCACGCAGGTCGCGGCGCTCGAGCTCGATCGCCTCGAAGGGGGCTCCGGCGGACGGGACAGAGAGGGCAGGGGTGGTGGTGGTCATGCTCGCTACTTTTCGCTCGTGGACGGGGTCACGTCAAACCGGGCCCGGGGTCCGGTCGCCGCCGTCCGGCCCGCAACCCGTCAGAGCCGCGGCAGCAGGCTCTCCGCGACGTCGCGGTAGGCCTTGGCGCCCTTGGACGACTTCGCCGTGGCGAGGATCGAGCGGCCGACCGCGGGCGCCTCGGCGAAGCGCACCGTGCGCGGGATCGGCGGGTCGAGGACCGGTATGCCGTAGCGCTCGCCGACGTCGGCGAGCACCTCCTGCGCGTGGTTGCTGCGGCCGTCGAAGAGGGTGGGGAGGATGCCGACGACGTCGAGCTTCTTGTTGAGGTACTTCTTCACGTCGGCCACGGTGTCGAGGAGCTGACCGACACCTCGGTGGCTCAGCATCTCGCACGGCATGGGGATGACGAGCCCGTTGGCGGCGGTGAGGGCGCCGAGGGTGAGCACGCCGAGGCTGGGCGAGCAGTCGAGCAGGATGACGTCGTAGTCCTTCGCGACCTCCTTGAGGGCGCCCTGGAGGACGAACTCACGCGCCGGCCGACCGAGGAGGACCGCCTCGGTGCCGGCGAGCTCGATCGAGGCCGGGGCGAGGTCCACGCCGTCGTCGCACTCGATGACGATGTCGGCGATGCCCGCCTGCCCGAGCAGGACCTGGTGCATCGACTCCTCGACGGCGTCGGGGTCCACGCCGAGGCTGAAGGTCAGGCAGGCCTGCGCGTCGAGGTCGACGAGCAGGACCCGCTTGCCGAGCTGGGCGAAGGCCGCCCCGAGCGAGGCGACCGAGGTCGTCTTGGCCACGCCGCCCTTCTGGTTGGCGACGGCGAGGATGGTGGCTCCGGGAGTGCGCTTGCGTGGGGGCACGTGAGGATCCTTGCGAGAGAGTCGGTATGCCGGCCCACGCAGATCGTGGGTACTGCGCTCCAGTGTGTCAGCCCGGCGTGCCACCTGCGCCGAGCGGGCGGACCGGGTGCGCCCAGCGGTCGGGTCGGCTACGCCGCGTGGCGGCCGGGTGGGATGACGGCGCTTTGACCGAGCACAGAGGGGTGACCCCGCGGCGCGGGATCACCCCTCTGCGGTGGCGGCTCCGGTCAGCTGCGCGGGCCGAAGGTGCGGTTCGCCGGGATGTCGGCGTACCCACCGAGACCGCCGTCACCGTAGGTCCGGTCGACGGTGGCACTGTCGCCCCTGATGTCGAGCCGGACCGTCGGCCCGAGCGTCCCGCCGCGACGGAAGTCGCCCTTGGTGCCGTTGGTGTCGATGAACGACTGCACCTCACCGTTCGGCATGACGTAGTGCGAGTACGCCTGGAACTGGCCCGGGTGCTGGTTGGCGTCGGGCGCGAACGGAGTGCCCGTCGGGTAGTTGAGGTTGGTCGGGCTGCCGAGCGCCAGACCCGAACCGCGGTTCAGCGGCTGGTAGTCGCTGCGGATGCCGTCGCCGACGAACCCGTAGACGCCCTCGGGGCCGTCGATGCCCGCGGCGAACGTCGAGCGGTGGCTGATCGTGAAGAGGTAGTACTTCCCGTTCGCCATGTAGATCTGCGGCCGCTCGGTCTGGTCGGTGACGCAGTTCGCCGACAGGATCGGCGGCAGGAACGTCCACTTCGTCAGGTTCTTGTTGTCCGCGACGGCGAGCCCGACGTTGCCGATCTGGTACGTCGCACCGCTGTTCCGCACGGTCTCGAGGTCCTCGGCCTGCGGGTCACCCTTGGCGTAGCCGAGGTCCTGCTGGGTGCAGACGCTCTTGTCGCCGCGACGGTAGGCGCTGTTGCCCTCGAAGACCATGAACGTCTTGCCGGGGTACGCCGGGTCCTCGAAGGTGAACGGGTCACGGAAGTTGAAGTACGGGTTCTGCTCGCCGGTCTGGTAGTACTTCCCGTCGGCCTGGAGCAGGTCGTCGACCTTGCCGAACCCGGAGAGGCGAACCCCCTTGCTGCTCGTGTGCACGTTGCCCGTGCTGAGCGCGATCCGCGGGTCGTAGGGCCTGCGGTCACTGCCGTCGGCGTTGCGGTAGAACGCGACGTCGGTGAAGAACAGCTTGATCCGGCCGCCCTTGTCGATCCGGGCCGATCCCGACCACTGGGTCTGGTGGGTGTAGGACTGGTCCGGGAAGATCGTGCCGGTCACGCCCTCGTCGAAGACGAGACCTCCGTAGGTCCAGCCACCGTTCGCGGGACGGTCCTTCGCGGCGACGCCGGCCTTGCGGTAGAAGTAGCCGATCTTGGCGTAGACGTGCCGCTCGTCGAAGCCGAGCTTGCGGTCGGCGACGAGCGAGAAGATGATCTCCCAGCCGTTGACGCTGTACTGGTTCGCGGAGCCGTCGGTGAGCGGCCAGGTGTCCCACACCCAGACCTTCTCGTTGCTCATGTCCGGGAAGTCCTGCGACACCGTCGGCATCGTGTACTCCTCGGGCATGGAGTTCTCGCGCGGCCCGGCCTTCGGGTCGGACATCGCCTTGAGCTGACGCGCGTCTGCGCGGGTCCACTTCGAGGTGAAGTCGGCGAATGGGGAGTACGCCTTCTGCGAGTGCTTCGTCGGGGCGGGAAAGCCCCCGACCGGCGCCGGTGCGGTCGCTGCTGGTGCGGCGGCGGGAGCCGGAGCGGCTGCCGCGACGTTCGAGGTGAGCGCGGTGGCCACCGTCGCGGCCGCCGCGACGACGACGCCCGCTGCGCGCCTGAGGTGTGTGCGTTTCATGGTGCTTCGCCTTCAGTCGTGAGAGATGGATGTGAACCATCCGCCGACACGCCGATCCTCCGAAGGTGCGGGTGGGGAGGTCGCCGGGCCGGTCGGTTGACAACGTTGTCCCATGGCGTGCCACTCACTTTACAAAACGTTTTGCGTTCTGTCACGCTGAGAGTGCGACGAGGCCCTGGATGGCCTCCCCCGAACACGAGAACCGCCCCGACCCAGACCCGAGAACAGACGCACGAACAGACCCAGGAAGACGATGTCCCACCCGCAGGAGACACCCCGACTCGAGCCGCTCGGTGAGCCGACACCGCGCGGCGACCGGCCCTTCCGGTCGAGCGCAGCTCTGGACGGACCGGTGACCCGGCGCACCATCCTGGCCCTGGCGGCCCTCGCCGCTCCGGCCACGCTGGCGGCATGCACCTCCCCCACCCCCGCAGGCGGGAGGGCTTCACGGCAGCCGGTCCCACGGACCAGCGCCACGCCGGACACGCCGCCACCGAACGCGCCGCCACGGGGCGACCCGCGCCGTCCCGAGCTGCACCTCACCCCGGCACGACGCTGGATGAACGACCCACAGCGACCCGTCTTCGTGGACGGCCGCTGGCACCTCTACGGTCAAGTCCGGATCGGTGGTGTACGACGGTGATCCGTCGAGGGTTGTGGTTTAGGCGTTGATGGCGCCGGCGATCAGCTCGGTGGTCACCTCCTCGTTCCCGGCCTGTCCCTCGCGGGCGATGAGCACGGCGCGGGCGTTCTTGAGGGCTTCGAGGCCGAGGTAGCGGCGTTGTTCGGCCCATTCGTCGTGCTGCTCCGCGAGGACGGCCCCGACGAGCCGGATCACGGACTCGCGGTTGGGGAAGATCCCGACGACGTCGGTGCGGCGGCGGATCTCTCGGTTGAGGCGCTCGTTGGGGTTGTTCGACCAGAT
>NZ_PVTI01000004.1 GCF_003002895.1 Knoellia remsis
TGAGCGGCCGGCCGACACCCGGGAAGCGGGCGGCATACGCGCAGTGAGCGGCCGGCCGACACCCGGGAAGCGGGCGGCATACGCGCAGTGAGCGGACGGCATACGGAATGCGCCGCGGAACTTGCGTTATCTCATATCTGACATACGCTGTTCGGCATGACTGAGTCCAGCTACCTCACCCGGATCGGGACCCTCATCAGGGACGCGCGCCGCCACCAGGGCCTGACCCAGAACGAGCTCGCCGACAAGCTCGGCACGAGCCAGTCCGCCGTCGCCCGCATCGAGCAGGGCCGGCAGAACCTCAGCCTCGAGATGCTCGCCCGCGTGGGCGAAACCCTCGGCAGCGAGTTCGTCTCGCTCGGCCACAGCGGCCCGCAGCACCTGCGCATCGAGGGCGGCAAGAAGCTCTCCGGCTCCATCCCCGTCAAGACGAGCAAGAACGCTGCCGTCGGCCTGCTCTGCGCCGCCCTGCTCAACAAGGGCCGCACGACCCTGCGCAACCTCGCGCGCATCGAGGAGGTCAACCGGATCATCGAGGTGCTCACGTCGATGGGCGTCAAGGTCCGCTGGCTCCCCGACAGCAGCGACCTCGAGATCATCCCGCCGGCCGAGCTCGACCTCGCCGCGATCGACGTCGCGGCGGCGCGCCGCACGCGCACGGTGATCATGTTCCTCGGTCCGCTGCTGCACCAGTTCGACACGTTCTCCCTGCCGTATGCCGGTGGGTGTGACCTCGGCACGCGCACCGTCGAGCCGCACCTCACCGCGCTCAAGGCGTTCGGTCTCGACGTCACCGCGACGCACGGCTTCTACGAGGCCAAGGTCGACCGGACGGTCCACCCGGAGAAGGCCATCGTCCTCACCGAGCGCGGCGACACCGTCACCGAGAACGCGCTCTTCGCGGCCGCCCTCAACCCCGGCACGACGATCATCCGCAACGCGTCGTCGAACTACATGGTCCAGGACGTCTGCTTCTTCCTGCAGGAGCTCGGCGTCGAGATCGAGGGTGTCGGCACGACGACGCTCAAGGTCACCGGCCTCGAGTCGATCGACGTCGACGTGGAGTACGCCCCGAGCGAGGACCCGATCGAGGCGATGAGCCTCATCGCGGCTGCGGTCGTCACCGAGTCCTCGATCACCATCGAGCGGGCGCCGATCGAGTTCCTCGAGATCGAGATGGCGACCCTCGAGGGCATGGGCCTGCAGTACGAGCTGTCCGAGGAGTACCTCGCCAAGAACGGCCGCACGCGGCTCGCCGACATCACCATCCTCCCGAGCGACCTCACCGCGCCGATCGACAAGATCGCGCCGATGCCGTTCCCGGGGCTCAACATCGACAACCTGCCGTTCTTCGCGCTCATCGCGGCCTGCGCCGAGGGCACGACCATGATCCACGACTGGGTCTACGAGAACCGCGCGATCTACCTCACCGAGCTGACCAAGGTCGGCGGGACGGTGCAGCTGCTCGACCCGCACCGGGTCATGATCACCGGCAAGACGCCGAAGTGGCGCCCGGCCGAGGTCATGTGCCCGCCGGCGCTGCGTCCCGGTGTCGTCGTGCTGCTTGCCATGCTCGCGGCGAACGGCACGTCGGTGCTGCGCAACGTCTACGTCATCAACCGCGGCTACGAGGACCTCGCCGAGCGCCTCAACGCCCTGGGCGCGACGATCGAGATCTTCCGCGACATCTGAGCCATCCCCTGCTGGGAGAGTCGTTCCTTGCTGGGTGAGCTGGCCCCTCGGCGCGTGAGTCGTCCCTTACTGGGTGAGCTGTCCCTCCCTGCATGAGTCGTCCCTTGATAGAGGGACGAGTCAGCAGCAAAGGGACGAGTCAGCAGCGAAGGGGCGACTCGACAGCGCTGGGGGGCTCGCCAGCGCAGCAGCAGCGCACCGCTGGTCCAGCACCGCGACTCGTCCGGCACCGCGACGCGGCCTGTGGATGACGGCGCCGTCGCCGTCGCGAAAACTGTCACGATCGAGCATGGCCACACAGCGACCCACGCCGTTCGACCCGACGCTGCTGCGCGCGACGGCTGATCTGCGCCGTCTCGGCGAGGATCCCGGCGCGCGCGATGCCGACGGGGCGGCCACGTGGGCTCGAGTTCGCCATGGGGTCGTCGTCGGCGCGCCGGAGTGGAAGCGTTCGACGCCTGAGCAACGACACGCTGCCCTCGTCCACGCGACGGCCATGCACGTGCGTGGTGACACGATCCCGACGTTCTCACATGCCGCGGCGGCGGCGGTGTGGCGGCTCCCCCGGGTCTCCGCGTGGCCGGCGCGCGTCGACGTCCTGACCACGAAGGCCCGGCGTTCGTCGGACACGATGCGGCGCCACCTCGGCCAGCCCGGCATGGTCGAGACCGTCGACGGGCTACCTGTCACGTCGCTGACCCGCACGCTCATCGACATCGCGCGGACCGAGGACCTCAAGGACGCTGTCGCGGCGATGGACCATGCCCTCCATCACGCACTGTGCACGCGTGAGCAGCTGCGCGCCGAACTGGACCTCGTCCCCGCCGGTGCTCGGGGCCGCGCCCAAGCCGAGCTGGCCGTCAGCCTCGCCGACCCGGGGGCGATGTCCGTGGGCGAGTCGCTCTCGAGGGTTCAGATGTTCCGGTTCAACCTGCCGCGCCCTCAGCTGCAGGTTCGGATCGAGGACGCCGACGGACTGGCTGGGGTGTGTGACTTCGGCTGGGTCGGGCTCGGGACCCTCGGCGAGTTCGACGGGCGCAAGAAGTACGGTCTGGATGGCTTGGAGGGCGACCGCGTTGCCGAGGTGATGTGGCGCGAGAAGAAGCGTGAGGACCGGATTCGGGCTCGCGGGCACCGGATGGCCCGATGGGTGTGGGCCGACGCTGCCGACGGCTCCCGGATGGTGCGCATCCTGGCCGCTCAGGGTGTGCGTCCCACGCGCAGGAACACATGGCTCGACGCCGCCTGAGCGAGGAGCCTGCCCAAGCACCCGCACGAGTCAACCGCGCGGCAGGCGCGAGCAGCAGCGAGTTGTCGCTCCCGGCACAAGTCGTCCCCCGGCTGCTGAGTTGCCCCTCCCTGCACGAGTCGTCCCCAGGCTGCTGAGTTGCCCCTCCCTGCACGAGTCGTCCCCTGGCTGCTCAGTCGTCCCTCCATGCAGGGACGACTCACCCAGAAAGGGACGAGTCACCACGGCAGGGGCAGCTCACCGCGACAGGGACAGCTCACCACGACAGTGGCAGCTCAGCGCAGGACGTCGAGCAGGCGCGCCGAGATCGCGTCCGGGGTGAGCCCCACCCGGTCGAGCACCTGGCCGCGCGAGCCATGGTCGAGGAAGTCGCGCGGCAGTCCGAAGAGGTCGACGGGTGCATGGATCCCGGTGTCGCACAACGCCCGTGACACATGCGTGCCCACGCCACCGGAGACCGAGTTGTCCTCCACGACCGCGACCCGACCGGCACTGCGGGCCAGCTCCACCACGGCGTCGGGCACCGGCAGCGCCCACACCGGGTCGACCACGCGCACCCGCAGCCCCTCGGCACCGAGCTTCTCGGCGACAGTGAGCGACGGCGCGACCATCGCACCGACGGCGACGAGCAGCAGGTCGACCTCCCCGTCGTCGGGCTCGGCGAGGATGTCGACGCCGTCGACGGTGCGCACGGCCTCGATGGCCTCACCGACCGAGCCCTTCGGGAAGCGGATCACCGTGGGCCCGTCCGACACGTCGACCGCGGCGCGCAGCGCGACCGGGATCTGCTGACCGTCACGCGGCGCGGCGAGGCGCAGTCCGGGCACGATCCCGGCGATCGACATGTCCCACATGCCGTGGTGCGACGCGCCGTCGGGGCCGGTGATCCCCGACCGGTCCAGCACGAAGGTCACTCCCGCGCGATGCAGCGCACAGTCCATGAGGAGCTGGTCGAACGCCCGGTTGAGGAAGGTGGCATAGATCGCGACGACCGGATGCAGACCGGCATACGCCAACCCAGCAGCCATCGTCGTGGCGTGTTGCTCGGCGATGCCGACGTCGAAGGTGCGCTCCGGGAACCGCTCGCTGAAGGCCTCGAGTCCGACGGGGATCATCATCGCGGCGGTGATGGCGACGACGTCGTCGCGCTCCTCGCCGATCTCGACGAGGGCGTCGCTGAACTCGTCGGTCCACGACCGGCCGGAGATCTCGAGCGGCAGGCCGGTCTCGGGGTTGATGACGCCGACGGCGTGGAACTGGTCCCCGACGTGGTTCATGGCGTGGTCGTAGCCGCGGCCCTTCTGGGTGATCGCGTGGACGAGCACCGGCCCGCCATAGGCCCGGGCACGCCGCAGCGCCGCCTCGAGCGCGGCCACGTCGTGGCCGTCGACCGGGCCGACGTACTTGAGCCCCAGGTCCTCGAAGAGCCCCTGCGGCGCGACGATGTCCTTGATGCCCTTCTTGACGCCGTGCAGCGTCTCGTACATCGCGCCGCCGACGACGGGCGTGCGGTTGAGGGTGTGCTTGCCCCAGTCGAGGAAGCGCTCGTAGCCGCGGGTCGTGCGCAGCGTCGCAAGGTGGTCGGCGAGGCCGCCGCGCGTCGGGGCGTAGGAGCGTTCGTTGTCGTTGACGATGATGACGAGCGGCAGGTCGCGCTCGGCCGCGATGTTGTTGATGGCCTCCCAGGCCATGCCACCGGTGAGGGCACCGTCGCCGATGACCGCGACGGTGTGCCGGTCCCGTTCCCCCGCGACGGCGCGCCCCGCGGCGATGCCGTGGGCCCAGGACAGTGAGCTCGACGCGTGCGAGCTCTCGACGATGTCGTGCTCGGACTCGGACCGGCTCGGGTAGCCGGACAGCCCTCCCTGGGTTCGCAGGCCGGAGAAGTCATGACGCCCGGTGAGCAGCTTGTGCACGTAGGACTGGTGGCCGGTGTCGAAGACGACGGCGTCACGCGGGCTGTCGAAGACGCGGTGGATCGCCATCGTCAGCTCGACGACGCCGAGGTTCGGGCCGAGGTGGCCACCGGTGCGCGACACCTCCTCGACGAGGAAGGTCCGGATCTCCTCGGCCAGCGTGTCCAGCTCGCCGCGGCTCAGCGCCTTGACGTCCTCGGGGCCCTGGATGCCCTCCAACACGCTCACGCCATCAACCTTTCGTTCCCTCGGTGTGTCATCTGCTCGAGTCTAAGTGCCCGGTGCTGCGCCTGCGCGCACGCACGCGCGGCACACGGGCAGTCTTCACCTGCCCCACAGATCCCGACTACAGACGCGGCACGAAGTGATGCCCCTGCATCGCCTCGAGCACCAGGCCGGCGGCGCGACGGGCCGCGAGCAGCCGCGCCCCCTCGGCCTCGAGTGCGGCGAGGGCGGCGGCGACGCCCTCCGGCTCGACGTGCTCGGCGAGGTCGACCCGCAGGCCTCGGTATGCCGTCCGCATCGCTCCCAGCTGCGCGTCGAGGTGGTGCGTGGTCACCCAGGCGAGGGCGACCGGATGCCGGCGCCACACGGCATACATGCGGTAGTCCGACGGGCAGTGGTCGAGGAGCCAGCCGACGGCGGGCACCTGCCAGCCGGTCGCCTGCGGGGGCGGCACCCGGTCCGGCCAGCCCGGCGGTCCCGGTCGCCGGGAGCCTCCCGGGGCGCCGGGGCTCGCCGCCCGGCGCAGGGGCGGCGGGCTCACCGGTGCGGCGCGGCGAGCCTCAGCCGATTCGTACATGTGTTCGATTCTAGGGCCACGGTCATAGGGGCGGTCACATCGTGGACCGCTCCACGATCGCCATAACCGCGACTTATGCTTTCCATCAGCACAACCGCTGCATCCACTCCCCTGCCGAGAAAGCGAGCCCATGACGACCGTCGCCCCGAACCGCGCCCTGAGACCACCTCGCACCGGGCGGTCCAACGGTCAGTGGGCGGTCGACGGGCGTGAGCCGCTCAACCACAACGAGACGTTCAAGGCGCACGACAACGGCCTCAACGTCCGTGAGCGGATCGAGACCGTCTACGCCCGCGAAGGGTTCGACGCCATCCCGAGTGACGACCTCCACGGCCGGTTCCGCTGGTGGGGCCTCTACACCCAGCGCAAGGCCGGGATCGACGGCGGCCGCACCGCGCAGCTCGAGCCGCACGAGCTCGAGGACAAGTACTTCATGATGCGGGTGCGCAGCGACGGCCAGGCGCTCAGCGCCGAGCAGCTGCGCGTCCTCGGCGACATCTCGACCGACTTCGCCCGCGGCAGCGCCGACATCAGCGACCGGCAGAACATCCAGTACCACTGGATCGCGATCGAGGACGTGCCCGAGATCTGGCGCCGGCTCGAGGCCGTCGGGCTGCAGACGACCGAGGCGTGTGGCGACACCCCGCGCGGCTTCCTCGGCAGCCCGGTCGCCGGCATCGCCGCCGACGAGATCATCGACCCGACGCCGGTCATCCGCGAGATCACGACGCGCTGGCTCGGCGACCCCGAGCTGTCCAACCTGCCGCGCAAGTTCAAGACCGCGATCACCGGCCACCCGAGCCTCGACGTCGTCCACGAGATCAACGACGTCTCGCTCGTCGGCGTCGTCCACCCCGAGCTCGGCCCCGGCTTCGACCTCTGGGTCGGTGGCGGACTCTCGACCGCCCCTCGGCTCGCCGAGCGCATCGGCGTCTTCGTCTCCGAGGCCGACGCCCCCGACGTGTGGCACGGCGTCATCTCGATCTTCCGCGACTACGGCTTCCGCCGGATGCGGACCAAGGCGCGCCTGAAGTTCCTCCTCGCCGAGTGGGGGCCCGAGAAGTTCCGCGAGGTCCTCGAGACCGAGTACCTCGGCCGCGCCCTGCCCGACGGCCCGGCACCCCAGCCCGCGACCGGCCCCGGCGACCACGTCGGCGTCCACCGCCAGAAGGACGGCCGCTTCTATGTCGGTGCCGCCCCCACCGTCGGCCGCGTCGGCGGCGGCGTGCTCTCCGGGCTCGCCGACCTCGTCGAGCGGACCGGCTCCGACGCCGTCCGGCTCACCGCCCACCAGAAGCTCGTCGTCCTCGGCGTCCCCGAGGACCAGGTCGACACCCTCGTCGCGGGACTCGGCGAGCTCGGCCTCACGACGACGCCGAGCCCGTTCCGGCGCACGACGATGGCGTGCACCGGCATCGAGTTCTGCAAGCTCGCCATCGTCGACACCAAGGACACCGCCGTCGCCGTCATCGCCGAGCTCGAGGAGCGGCTCCGGGGCATCGAGCTCGACACCCCGATCTCGTTGCACGTCAACGGATGCCCGAACTCCTGCGCCCGCATCCAGACCGCCGACATCGGCCTCAAGGGGCTCATCACGACGACCGACGCCGGTGACCAGGTGCCCGGCTTCCAGGTGCACCTCGGCGGTGGCCTCGCCTCCCCCGAACGCGACGAGGCCGGTCTCGGCCGCACCGTGCGCGGGCTCAAGGTTCCCGCGGCCGACCTCGCCGACTACGTCGAGCGGCTCGTGCGTCGGTATGCCGCGCAGCGCACCTCCGCGGAGACGTTCGCCTCGTGGGCCCACCGCGTCGACGACGAGGAGCTGACATGACGACGACGCCCGCGACAACGACAGGGGCACCGACCCCGCACGGCACGGCACGGCATACCGGCATCGAGTCCGCACGTCCGAAGCGCAGCATCGAGGAGCTGCGCGCCCTCGCGCTCGAGGGCGCCGAGCTCGACGACACCAACGCCGAGGGCGTCGCCCGCTGGGCCGCGCAGGCCTTCCCCGGCACCCTCGCCGTCGCCTGCAGCATGGCCGAAGGCGTTCTGCCGCACCTCATTTCGCAACACGCCCCGGGTGTCGACGTCCTGTTCCTCGAGACGGGCTACCACTTCGCCGACACCCACGGCACCCGCGCCCGCGTGGCCGACGAGCTCGACGTCACCGTCGTCGACGTCCTGCCCGAGCTCACCGTCGCCGAGCAGGACGCGAAGTACGGCCCGCGCCTCTTCGAGCGCGACCCGGCCCGTTGCTGCGCGATGCGCAAGATGGAGCCGCTGGCTCGCACGCTCGCCGGCTACGAGGCCTGGGTCACCGGCGTCCGCCGCGACGAGGCCCCGACCCGGACGAACACCCCGCTCGTGACGTTCGACGAGAAGCACGGCCTCGTCAAGGTCAACCCCCTGGTGACGTGGTCACTCGACGACGTCACGGCATACGCGCACGAGCATTCCGTGCCCGTGAACCTGCTGATGTACGACGGCTACCCCTCGATCGGGTGCGAACCGTGCACCCAGCGCGTCGCCCCCGGAGACGACCCACGATCCGGCCGCTGGGCCGGCCTGTCCAAGACCGAATGCGGGATCCACACATGAGCGCCACCATCATCGACCGAACCGACCGAACCCACACCGACGAGGTCGTGCACGCCCAGGAGACCGCGCAGCCCCGAGTCCTCAGCCAGCTCGACGCCCTCGAGAGCGAGGCCATCCTCGTCATCCGCGAGATCGTCGGCGAGCTCGAGCGCCCCGCCCTGCTCTTCTCCGGCGGCAAGGACTCGGTCGTCATGCTGCACCTTGCGGCGAAGGCGTTCTGGCCGGCGCCGATCCCGTTCCCCGTGCTGCACGTCGACACCGGGCACAACTTCCCCGAGGTCCTCGCCTACCGCGACGAGACCGTCGACCGGCTCGGCCTGCGGCTCGTCGTCGCCAACGTCCAGGACTACATCGACGACGGTCGCCTCCGGGAGCGTCCCGACGGCCTGCGCAACGCCCTCCAGACCGTGCCGTTGCTCGACGCCATCAACGAGAACCGGTTCGACGGCGTCTTCGGCGGCGGCCGGCGCGACGAGGAGAAGGCCCGCGCCAAGGAGCGGATCGTCAGCCTGCGCGACGAGTTCGGGCAGTGGGACCCCAAGAACCAGCGCCCCGAGCTGTGGAGCCTGTTCAACCCGCGCCACCGCCCCGGCGAGCACGTGCGCGTCTTCCCGATCAGCAACTGGACCGAGGTCGACGTGTGGAGCTACATCGAGCGCGAGAACATCCCGCTCGCTCCGCTCTACTACGCACACGAGCGCGACGTCTTCCGCCGCGACGGCATGTGGCTCGCCGTCGGTCCGCACTCCCAGCCGCGCGAGGACGAGACCGTTGAGACGCGCACGGTCCGCTACCGCACCGTCGGCGACATGTCCTGCACCGGCGCCGTCGAGTCCCCGGCCCGCACCAACGCCGAGATCGTCGTCGAGGTCGCCGCGTCAACGCTCACCGAGCGTGGCGCCACCCGCGCCGACGACCGCATCTCCGAGGCCGCCATGGAGGACCGCAAGAAGGAGGGATATTTCTGATGGGTGCCCTGACCTCGCAGGCCCCGGTGACTTCGGGAACGCTGCTTCGGCTCGCGACCGCCGGATCCGTCGACGACGGCAAGTCCACCCTCGTGGGCCGCCTCCTCCACGACACGAAATCCGTTCTCTCCGACCAGCTTGCGGCCGTGGAGCGGGTCTCGCGCGACCGCGGCCTCACGGCCGCCGACCTCGCCCTCCTCACCGACGGCCTGCGCGCCGAGCGTGAGCAGGGCATCACCATCGACGTCGCCTACCGCTACTTCGCCACGGCCCAGCGCTCCTTCGTCCTCGCCGACTGCCCGGGCCACGTGCAGTACACCCGCAACACCGTCACCGGCTCGAGCACCGCCGACGTCGTCGTCCTCCTCGTCGACGCCCGCAAGGGCGTGCTCGAGCAGACCCGCCGCCACCTCGCCGTCACCGCGCTGCTCCGCGTCCCGCACGTCATCGTCGCGGTGAACAAGATCGACCTCGTCGACTTCTCGCAGGAGGTCTTCGACCGCGTCAACGCCGAGGTGCAGCAGGTCGCGCATGAGCTCGGCGTCGAGGAGGCCACCGCCATCCCGGTGAGCGCTCTCGACGGCGACAACGTCGCCGAGCCGTCGGCCCGCACACCGTGGTACTCCGGGCCGACCCTCCTCGGCCTCCTCGAGACGTTGTCCCCGGCCGACGACCCGGTGCGCGAGTCCTTCCGTATGCCGGTGCAGCTCGTCATCCGCCCGCAGGGCGCCGCGCGCGACGCGGCGCACCGCGACTACCGCGGGTATGCCGGCCAGGTCGCCTCCGGCGTCGTCCGGGTCGGCGAGGAGGTCGTCACCCTCCCGTCCGGGCAGCGCTCGACGGTCGCGGGCATCGACCTCGGCGAGCGGACCCTCGACGAAGCGTTCGCGGGTCAGTCGGTGACCCTGCGCCTCACCGACGAGATCGACATCTCCCGCGGGGACGTCATCGCCGCGGTGGACGGCGCGCCCGATCCGACCCAGGACATCGAGGCGGTCGTCTGCTGGCTCGGCGATGCACCACTGCGCCCCGGTCAGCGCCTGTTGCTCAAGCACGGGTCGCGCACGGTGCAGACCGCGGTGCGCACGATTGATGGGGCACTCGACCTCGACGACCTGCACGCCGTGCCGTCGGAGACGTTGTCGCTCAACGACATCGGGCTCGTCCGGCTGCGTCTCGCCGGGCCGGTTCCCGTCGAGAACTACTCGGTCTCCCGCCGTGGCGGCTCCTTCCTCCTCATCGACGCCCACGACGGGCGCACCGTCGCCGCGGGCATGGTCGGCGCCACGCTCCCGACCGCCGCGGACGCGCCGACCCGACCGGAGGGTGACGAGGAATGGGAGATCTGAAGGGCGCACTCCCCCTCGTCCTCGACCTGGGTGACCGGCTCGTCGTCATGTGCGGCGGTGGTCCGGTCACGGCGCGGCGCCTGAGGGCGGTGCTGGACGAGGGCGCACTGGTGCGCCTCGTGACGCCGTGGGCCTGTGAGGACGTCCACGACCTCGTCGAGGCCAACGCCGAGCGGGTCGACTGGCTTCGCCGCGACTACACCGGGCCTCTCGACCTCGACGGTGCGTGGCTCGTGCACACCGCGACCGGCGACCCCCTCGTCGACGCCGCGGTGCGCGACGACGCGACCGCTCAGCGGACCTGGTGCATCGACGCGACCGATGCGTCGGCGACCACGGCCTCGGTTCCCGCCCGTGCCACGGTGGCGACACCGGACGGGGAGGTCACCGTCGCCGTGCACACCGGCGCGGATCCCCTGCGCGCCAGCACGATTCGCAACGGCATCGACCTCGCCCTGCGCACCGGACAGCTCGACCTGCGCCGGCACCGACCGCGCGACGGCGGATGGGTCGCCCTCGTCGGCGGCGGCCCCGGCGCGGACGGACTGCTCACGACCCGCGGCCACGAGCTGCTCGCGACCGCCGACGTCGTCGTCGTCGACCGCCTCGCCCCGCGCGCCGTCGTGGACCGGCTGCCGCAGACCGTGCGCGTCATCGACGTCGGCAAGACCCCCGGCAACCACCCGGTGCCACAGACCCGGATCAACGAGATCCTCGTCGAGGAGGCACAGCGCGGCCACGGCGTCGTCCGCCTCAAGGGCGGCGACCCCTACGTCCTCGGCCGTGGAGGTGAGGAACGCCTCGCGTGCGAGGCACACGGCATACCCGTCGAGGTCGTGCCCGGAGTGACGAGCGCGATCTCCGTCCCTGCGGCGGCCGGCATCCCGGTGACCCACCGCGGTCTCGCGAAGTCGTTCACCGTCGTCACGGGTCACGAGCAGATCCCCGACCTGCCCGTCGGCTCGGACCACACCCTCGTGCTCCTCATGGGGGTATCCGGCCTGAACGACACCGCGAAATCCCTTGTGGCACAGGGCCGCTCGCCGCAGTGCCCCGTCGCGATCATCGAACATGGCTTCCTCCCGACGCAACGCGTCACCATCGGGACCCTCGCGGATATCGGATCTCTCGCCCTGGAGCGCGGCGTCGAGTCCCCGGCCGTCGTCGTGGTGGGCGACGTCGTCTCGCTCGCGACGCACTGAGCCGACACGCCTCGCCGCCGTCCCCTTGCACATCCGGCCGGATGGGTATTGGGTGAGACGCAGGTCACACCGTCGTGGCCGAGGAGGAGGTTCCCCCGATGACCCGACGACGCACGACGTCGCGCCGGTCCGGACACACCCGCCGCCGGTGGGTCGCCGGGGCCGGCGTCATCGCCCTGACAGCGGTCACGGCCGCGTGCTCGAACGGCCCCGAAGGCAAGGTCATCAACCTCTATGGTGGCGCCTCGGACGTGAAGTTCGACGAGATCATCGCGAGCTGCAACAAGGAGGCCGCCGGCAAGTACCGCATCGTCGGCAACCTTCTCCCCAGTGACGCCGACGGCCAGCGCGAGCAGTTCGTCCGGCGCCTCGCGGCCCGCGACGACAGCCTCGACCTGCTCGGCATGGACGTCACGTGGACCGCGGAGTTCGCCGAGGCCGGCTGGATCCGTGAGCTCACCGGCGACAAGGCCCAGGCCGCGACCGAGGGCGTCCTCCAGCCGCCCATCGACACGGCGATGTGGAAGGACAAGCTCTACGCCATCCCGCGCACGACGAACGTCCAGATCCTCTGGTACCGCAAGAGCCTTGTCCCGAAGGCGCCGGAGACGTGGGACCAGTTGCTCGAGCAGGCGCAGGCGCTCAAGGACGAGCAGAAGCCCTACCTCATCTCGCTGACTGGCGCGCAGTACGAGGGCTACGTCGTCAACATCACGAACATGCTCAACGCCTATGGCGGGACCTTCGTCAACGAGGACTCGACCAAGGTCACCCTCGACGACAAGGCGGTCCAGGGCCTCGGCCTGATGAAGAAGATCGCGACCTCCGGACTCACCAGCGATTCACTCTCCAACGCCCAGGAGCCCGAGGTCTTCGCTGACCTCCAGTCCGGGCGTGCGGCCTTCGCGCTCAACTGGCCCTACGTCCTGTCGGCGATGCGGGAGGCCAACCCCGAGGTCGCCCAGGATCTTGGGTACGCCCCGTTCCCGACCGTCAAGGCCGGTGAACCGCCGAAGGTCACCCTTGGCGGCATGAACTACGCCATCAGCACCTACAGCAAGAACCCCGAGGAGACCTACGAGGCGGCCATGTGCCTGCGCAACGAGCAGAACCAGGTCAAGGCCGCCCTCGACGCCGGCGCGGCGCCCGTCCTCGAGAAGATCTACACGAGCAACGCGCAGTTCCGCGAGCAGTACCCCATGGGCGACGTCATGCTCGAGGAGCTGAAGAACGCCGTGCCGCGGCCGCGCACCCCGATGTACCAGAACATCTCGACGCTGGTGTCGACGAACCTGTCGCCGCCGTCGGCCATCAACCCCGAGTCCTCGACGTCCGAGCTCCGCTCACTCATCGAGGAGACCCTCGACGGAAAGGGGATCCTGCCGTGAGCAACGCCGGCGAGGCCGCAGCGGCCGACATCATCGACGAGACCGAGGACCCGAGGAACAGCGGACCGGGCCGAGGGAGCGACGCCGACGAGGGCACCGAGATCGCCCGCAAGAGGTTCAGCGAGGGCAAGCGCGCCGAGCGCAACCTCGGGATCAAGCTCGTCGCACCGGCGGTCATCCTCATGGTCGCCGTCACGGCATACCCGATCGTCTACGCAGTCTGGCTGTCCCTCAACCGCGCCGACCTGCGCACCCCCGACGCCAACGAGTTCGTCGGTCTCGAGAACTACGTCACCGTCCTGTCCAGCCCGATCTGGTGGCAGGCGTTCGGCGTGACGATGCTCATCACCGTCGTCAGCACCTTCTTCGAGCTGATCTTCGGCATGCTCCTCGCGATCGTCATGCACCGCACCATCGTCGGCCGCGGGCTGGTCCGGACGTCGGCACTCGTGCCCTACGCGATCGTCACCGTCGTGGCTGCGTTCTCGTGGCGGTTCGCGTGGACCCAAGACCTCGGCTGGCTCGCCGGGGACAGTGCTCCCCTCACCGGCAAGTGGTCCTCGATCGCCATCATCATCCTCGCCGAGGTCTGGAAGACCGTGCCGTTCATGGCCCTGCTCCTCATGGCCGGCCTCGCGCTCGTCCCGGAGGACCTGCACAAGGCGGCGGCGATGGACGGCGGCTCGGCGTGGCAGCGGTTCTGGCAGATCACCGTCCCGCTCATCAAACCGTCGATCCTCGTGGCGCTGCTCTTCCGCACCCTCGACGCGTTCCGGATCTTCGACAACATCTTCGTCCTCACCGGCGGGTCCAACGACACGGCGTCGGTGTCGATGCTCGGCTACAACAACCTCATCAAGGGACTCAACCTCGGCATCGGCTCGACCATGGCGGTGCTGATCTTCCTCACGATCGCGATCATCGCGGCCATCTTCATCAAGGTCTTCGGTGCAGCCGCACCGGGCAACGACGACGGCGGAAGGCGCTGAGATGCAGCAGGAGACACCACGGCTCAAGCTGACCTGGTCACTGGTCAACGTCCTCGTCCTCATCTACGCCTTCGTGCCGGTCATCTGGATCATCTCGCTGTCCCTCAAGGACAGTGCGACCCTCAACGACGGCAAGTTCCTGCCGGTGTCGCCGAGCTGGGAGAGCTACTCGCAGATCTTCGGCAACCCCGACTTCACCCGGGCGCTCATCAACTCGATCGGGATCTGCCTCATCGCGACATTCGTCGCGATCGTCTTCGGGACGATGGCGGCATACGCCATCGCGCGACTCGACTTCCCCGGCAAGCGGACCATCGTCGCGATGTCGCTGCTCATCTCGATGTTCCCCCAGATCGCGCTCGTGACACCGCTGTTCAAGATCGAGACGACGCTCGGCATCTTCGACACCTGGCTCGGCCTCATCATCCCGTACATCACCTTCGCCCTCCCGCTCGCGATCTACACCCTCTCCGCCTTCTTCCGCGAGATCCCGTGGGAGCTCGAGAAGGCGGCGAAGATGGACGGCGCGACGCCCTACCAGGCGTTCCGCCAGGTGATCACCCCGCTCGCGATGCCCGGTGTCTTCACCACCGCGATCCTCGTCTTCATCGGCTGCTGGAACGACTTCCTGTTCGCCATCTCGCTGACGTCGACGTCGGCGTCGCGCACCGTGCCCGCGGCGATGTCGTACTTCACGGGTGCGACGACGTTCGAGAAGCCGACCGGCCCGATCGCGGCCGCAGCCGTCGTCATCACCATCCCCATCGTCATCTTCGTCCTGCTCTTCCAGCGACGGATCGTGGCCGGACTGACGTCCGGCGCCGTCAAGGGCTGAGCCCACCACCACACTCCCCAGCACCCGCGCCGGACCCGAAGGAGCAGTCATGGCAGAGATCGTCCTCGACAACGTCGTCAAGAGGTACCCCGACGGTGCGCTCGCCGTCGACAACTTCAACCTCGAGATCGCCGACGGTGAGTTCATCATCCTCGTCGGCCCGTCCGGCTGCGGGAAGTCGACGACCCTCAACATGGTCGCCGGCCTCGAGGACATCACCCAGGGCAAGCTGCTCATCGACGGTGAAGTCGTCAACGACAAGGCCCCGAAGGACCGCGACATCGCCATGGTGTTCCAGTCCTACGCGCTCTACCCGCACATGACGGTCGGCGAGAACATGGGCTTCCCGCTCAAGCTCGCCGGGGTCGACAAGGCGACGATCCAGCAGAAGGTCGGCGAGGCCGCCGAGATGCTCGAGCTGAGCCAGCACCTCGACCGCCGGCCGTCGAACCTCTCCGGCGGCCAGCGACAGCGGGTGGCGATGGGACGCGCGATCGTGCGCTCGCCCAAGGCCTTCCTCATGGACGAGCCGCTGTCGAACCTCGATGCGAAGCTGCGCGTCCAGATGCGCACCCAGGTGTCCCGCATCCAGAAGAGCCTCGGCACGACGACGATCTACGTCACCCACGACCAGACCGAGGCGATGACGCTCGGGGACCGCGTCGTCGTCATGCGCAGCGGCGTCATCCAGCAGGTCGGCTCCCCCACCGAGCTCTACGAGCACCCGAACAACCTCTTCGTCGCCGGGTTCATCGGCAGCCCGTCGATGAACTTCCTCCCGGGCCGGCTCGAGGGCGGTGGCCGCATCACGACCGCGCTCGGCGAGGCGACCCTGCCCGACGAGCAGCGGCAGGCCCTCGAGGCGGCGGACGCGTCCTCGCGCGACGTCATCGTCGGCATCCGCCCGGAGCACTTCGAGGATGCCCGGCTCGTGCCCGAGGGCAAGCCCGGTGCGAGGTTCACGACGCCGATCGACCTCGTCGAGGCGATGGGCTCGGACATCTACGCCTACTTCACCGTGCGCGGCGAGGGAGCGTCGTCGGCCGATCTCGACGACCTCGCGGCCGACACCGGCAACGACATGACCGGCGGCGGCACGCAGGTCACGGCCCGTCTCGACCCCGCGGCGCGCACGCAGGCGGGTCAGGACGCCGAGCTCTGGTACGACACGGCACAGATGCAGGTCTTCGACGCCAAGAGCGGCGAGAACCTCCTCGCCGGACAGCAGCGCGAGACCGCCCAGGCCTGACGCTCGCTCGCAACCCAGCGACCGTATGCCGTCCGTGCGCGTCGCGGATTCACGCGCGCGTCGCGCGGACGGCATACGGTCAGCGTTTGGGCGCCTTGCGCCGGGAGCGCGCGATCTCCTCGAAGACCTCCTCGGACCACACATGCGCACCCATGAGGTGGTAGCGCGTGCCCGCGAGCCGGACGTAGGCGTCACCCTCGTCCTCACCCGGTTCGACGAACCCGCCGTCGCGAGCGAGGTCCATGACCATGGTGAACTCCTCGGCATACCACCGCGCCGCCGCGTGGGAGGCCGTGAGCAGGACGCCTTCGCGGAACATGAGCCGCGCCGACCACGCCTCGACCATCTCGGCGAGCTCCGGATAGTGCTGCGGCTCAGCGCATCTCACCTCACCGCGGGCGAGCCGGTCGAGCGGCACCCGTTCGAGGAAGAGCCGGCGCAGGTTCTTGCCGCGCAGGTCCTCGCGGCCGCGGATGCCGCTCGCGTCCAGGGTCGTGCGGATCCGCGTGACGTCGGCCTCGATGGCCGTGTCCCCCAGCGCCTTCATGACCGAGACGCGGTGGTGCCCGTCCCGGACGAAGTAGAGATCGCCGACCTGGTAGACGTCGATGGGCGGGATGGGCTGCCCTCGACGCACGGCCTCGGCGAGGCGCTCCCACCGGGCGCGGTTGCGACCGGACGTCGGCCGGAAGCTCGGGTCGAACTCGCGCACCTTGTCGACCGACCCGACGATCTTGTCGAGCGGGATGCTCTGCACCCCGAGCGCCTCCTCGCCGCGGTTGCCGACCGCCTGGAGGACCTCGTCGAGGGAGAGCACGCGACGCTGCTCACCGCGCACCTTGCGGGCGAGGCCGGAGACGCGCTGCTGGCGGCGCACCTTGAGGAAGTCGGCCTCGGCGTCGGCGCGCGGGAAGCCGGTGTCAGAGGGCATGGGTCCAGCTCTCGCGCTCGCTGGTCGCCCAGCCGGAGCCACCTCGGGACTCGACGTCGAAGAGGCGCACCGGCACGACGTTGCGCACGGTCGTCCCGCCCATCTGGCGGTCCTCACGGCGGATCCCGTGCGGATGGATGTGTCCGTGCAGCAGCCAGGTCGGACGGAGTCGCTCGACGAGGCCGTGCAACGCCTCGATCCCGACGTGGGGACGGTCGTCCTCGTCGCCGACCCCGCGGGGAGGGGCGTGCGTGAGGAGGATGTCGACGCCACGAGGGTCGCGCCGACGGTGCAGCCACAGCCGCCACCTCAGGAGCAGCGCCCGCCGCCGGTACTCGGCCTGCGAGTACATGTTCGGCCCGGGTCGGTAGCGCACACACCCGCCGAGCCCGGCGATCCGCAGGCCGGCGACGTCGGCGACGCGCCCGTCGACGTTGATGCCGCCGATGGGTCGCGGTGTGGCACAGGGCATTCCGGCCTCGAGGTGCATCCCCGAGCGCGAGAGCCGCGTGCGAGCGAGCGCGGGGTCGTGGTTGCCCGGCACGAAGACGAGAGGCACATTCGCGGCAGATGCCACGGCCTCGACGTAGTCCCACGGGAGGTCGCCGGCGCTGACGACGAGGTCAGGCGCCATCCGAGCGAGCCGCTCCCCCACCAGGGAGTGGTCCACCTCGTCAGCGATGGCGAGGACACGCACCATCGCCCCAGTATGCCGCTGCAGCACCCAAGCGAACGGAAACGGCAATCAGTCCCCACTGATTGCGCACAGTTCGCAGGCCCGCGGACCCCAGCCGCCCGGCATACCGACGACTTATTGCCCGTTGTGGCAGCCACAACGGGCAATCAGTCGGGTCGAGAGTGGCCGCTCAGGCGACGGTGACGTCGAGACCAGGAGCGTCGACGTCGATGACCTCGCCCTCGGCGTTCATCCGGACCGAGACCGGGACGTCCCCGACCCGCAGCCCGCGGACGGTCATCGCACCGAACGGCGAGGCCGCGACGGGCGACAGGCGGAGCGAGCGGCGAGGCGCGTCAGGCGCGAGTCCGAGTGAGGCCTCGACGAGGGCGCCGACGCTCGCCGCGGCCCACGCCTGCGGCCGACAGGACGCCGGATAGGGCACCGGCGAACCGAGCAGCAGCTCGCCGCCGTACAGCTCGGGCCAGCGGTTCTCGACCCGCGACGCCACGTCGACGAGACACCGTATGACGCGACCGGCCTCATCGGCGAAGCCCTCAGCGGCGAGACCGAGCACGGCCACCGCGTTGTCGTGCGTCCACACCGAACCGGTGTGGTAGCCGATCGGGTTGTATGCCGGGTTGTCCCGCGAGAGGGTGCCGATGCCTCCCGCGCCGAGCAGGTCCTCGCGGGTCAGGACGTGCGCGGTGCGTCGCGCCTCGGCGTCGGTGAGCAAGCCAGTGCCGAGCACGTGGCCCATGTTGCTGCCGATGCCGTCGACCTGCCGACCCTCACCGTCGATGGCCATGGCGAGGAACCGCGGTGAGACGTCCTCCACCCAGAACCGTTCCCGCACAAGGCCACTCAGGTCGTCGGCCCAGCTCCGCCACGAGTCGCCGTCCTCTCCCCAGACCGACTCGAGGAGGTCAGCGGCCCCGCGAGCCGCCGCGACGGCATACGCCTGCGTCTCGACGAGCGCGATGGGCGCGGGGGCGACGCTGCCGTCGTCGCGTCGCATCGAGTCGCCGGAGTCCTTCCAGCCCTGGTTGGCGAGCCCGCTGCCGCTCTCGTCGACGTAGCGCAGCAGGCCGTCACCGCTCTCGGCCTGCTCGGCCAGCCACCCCAGCGCGGCATCGATGTGCGAACGCAGGGCGCGGACCTCGGACTCGTCGATCCCCCACCGCCATGCGTCGTGAACGAGCCTGAGCCACAGGGGAGTTGCGTCGACCGAGCCGTAGTAGACCGGGGGCAGGGCCATCCCTGTCACCGGGTCGACGTATGCCGTCCGGCGCACCTCGTGGAGGATCTTGCCGGGCGCCTCGGCCGTCGTGGGGTCGGTGCGGGTTCCCTGACGGCGAGCGAGGGCGCGCAGCGTCCCACCCGCGAGCTCGGTGCCGAACGGCAGCATGAAGCGCGCGGCCCAGAGGGAGTCCCGGCCGAAGAGGGTGAGGTACCAGGGCGTGCCCGCCCCGGCGAAGACGTCGGCCGGCTCCTCGGGATCGGTGAGCAGCAGGCCGCGCAGGTCGGTGACCGACTGCGCGACGACCGCGCCGAGCCGGGGGTCGTCACTCGTGACCTCGACGGCGTCCCAAGCTGCGCGGTCCCAGCCAGCATCCGTGGCAAAGACGGCACCCTCGCTCCTCGCGACGTCGATGCTCAGGGTCAGGGTCTGGCTGCCACCCGGCGGGACGCTGACGACCCAGCTCCAGCGCGCCCTCGTGGGGCCTGTCGTCTCCGCGCTGCCAGCATCGCCGGTGAGCCGGAGCGAGTGGCGCGGCGTGTGCCACTCCACGCCCGTGTCACTGACGGTGAGCTCGCGCAGCGGGTCGGAGGCCCCGCCCTTGACGGTCGCGATGTCCGCACCGTCGGCGGCGAGGTCGAGCGTCACGGTGGCGGTGACCGGCTGGCCGGCGTGGGAGGCGATCGTCACCGTCTCGACCATGCCGTGGTCGACGAGACGCCGCTCACGGTGCAGCTCGACCGTGGGGTCCGGCCCGGTGTCGCCGAGCCCGCGTGCGACCCCGGACGTCCGCGTGAGGTCGCCGGTGCTCCCGGAGGCCAAGGGAGCGGGTGCCTCGCCGTCGACGGTGAGGGACCACACGGTGACGACCCGCTCGTCGTCGACGAAGAGCCCGGTCCCGGCCGCACCCATGTCGCCGAGGCGGTCACCGAGCGAGGTGACGTTGCCGCGCACCGCGATCTCGAGGTCGTGGAGCCACGGCTGCTGGTACCTCGTCATGGGACCTGATCCTCTCGCGCTCTTGACACCCACGGTGACGCGGGCCACAGTAAGGACCCTAGCGACTTGAAGGTTCAAATTCGAGTCGTCCAGAGACTGTTCTCACCGCCGAGGAGTCCGAGATGGCCACCGTCCCCACCGGCCGCAGCCGCGCGACGATCATCGACGTCGCGCAGGCCGCCGGGGTCTCGCGCCAGACCGTCTCCAACTCCCTCAAGCACCCCGAGCGGGTGCGGCCGGACACCCTCGAGCGCGTGCTCGCCGAGATCGACCGGCTCGACTACACCCCCTCGACCGCGGCGACGTCACTGCGCGACCAGCGGGCCGGCGCGGTCGGCATCGAGCTGACCGGTCTCGGGACCACCCCGAGCGAGGCGCTCGCGCCATTCCTCCTCGGGCTCGCGGTCCACGCGCCCGCCCACGACTGCCACATCGTCACCTTCGCCACCGACGCGGACCGCCCGGAGCCGGAGCGCTACCGGTCGATGTGGCGCAGCCGGCTCGTCGACGCGTTCGTCATGATGGACACCCACCCCGACGACCCGCGACCCGGCTGGCTGCGTGAGCGACGGGTCCCGTTCGCCTCGTTCGGTCGCGTCTGGGACGACCCGTCCTTCACGGCATGGGCCGACGTCGACGGCCGGGCCGGCACGTCCGACGCGGTGGACCACCTCGCGGCACGCGGCTACGAGCGCATCGGCTGGCTCGGGTGGCCCGACGGGTCGGCCATCGGGGACGAGCGACGCTCCGGATGGGTGGATGCCCTCGAGCGGCACGGTCTCGACGGACCGGAGGCGCGGGCCGAACAGGATCTCGTCAGCGCGATGGCCGCCGCCGAGGGACTCGTCGACTCCGTGGGAGGAGGAGGCGCGATCGTGTGCACGTCCGACGTGCTGGCGCTGGGCGTCCACCAGGTCCTCCTACGCCGCGGGCTCATCCCCGGGCGGGACGTCGGCATCGTCGGCTTCGACGGCTCCCAGACGGCACGGACCCACGGCCTCACGAGCGTCCACCAGCCCTACGGCGCCATCGCCGACACCCTGCTCACCCAGGTGCACGACCAGCTCACCGACGATGAGCTCCCTTCTGCCGGAGTGATGCTCGCCCCCGAGCTCGTGCCGGACGCCAGCACCGAACGCACCTGACCACTCTCCCGGGTGGGCCTGCGAGGACGACGCGCGCACCCGGCATACGACCACTGACACCAACCCCTGCCACCCCCCTTGGAGGAGACACCATGAAGTCCACGACACCGCGGCGCAGCCGCGCCGCCATCGTCTGCACCGGCACCCTCGCCCTCGCCCTCACCGCCTGCGGAGGGGGCGGCTTCGAGGAGGAGGCCGGCTCGCCGCAGCAGTCGAGTGGCCCCGCCAAGCTGACGATCCTCATCGGCACCTCCGGTGACGCAGAGACCAACGCCGTCAAGGCCGCAGCCGACGCGTGGGCGAAGAAGTCCGGCAACACGGCCGAGGTGGTCGTGGCCTCCGATCTCAACCAGCAGCTTGGCCAGGGCTTCGCCGGCGGCAACCCGCCAGACGTCTTCTACACCGACGCCTCGCGTGTCGGCGACTTCGCCAAGGCGGGCAACCTCTACGCCTACGGCGACGAGGTCAAGGACGCCGGCTTCCTCGACAGCCTCGTCCAGACCTACACCTACGACGGCAAGCTCCAGTGCGCTCCGAAGGACTTCTCGACCCTCGGCCTCGTCATCAACTCCGACCTGTGGGCCAAGGCCGGCCTCACCGAAGCCGACATCCCCAAGGACTGGCCGAGCCTCGAGGCCACGGCCAAGAAGCTCACGAGCGGCAACGTCACCGGGCTCGTCATCAGCGGTGAAGCCGCCCGCGTCGGCGCCTTCATGAAGCAGGCCGGCGGCTGGATCGTCAACGAGGACGGCACCGAGATGACGGCGAACTCGCCGGAGAACGTCGAGGCGCTGACCTTCGTCAAGAAGATGCTCACCGACGGCACGATGAAGTACGCCAAGGAGGTCGACGCCGGCTGGGGCGGCGAGGCTCTCGGCAAGGGCACCGCGGCCATGACGATCGAGGGCAACTGGATCCGCGGTGCCCTCCAGAAGGACTTCCCGAACGTCAAGGCCACCGTGGCAGAGCTGCCCGCGGGACCCAAGGGCAAGGGCACGCTGCTCTTCAGCAACTGCTGGGGCATCGCCGCCAAGTCGAAGAACCAGGCGGCGGCGGTCGATCTCGTCAAGAGCCTGACCTCGACCGAGCAGCAGATGGAGTTCGCCAAGGCGTTCGGCGTCATGCCGTCGACGACCGCGGGCGTCGAGCAGTACGCCAAGGACTTCCCGCAGGACGCGGCGTTCGCCGCCGGCGGAGAGTACGGCCAGGGTCCGGTCAACCTCGCGGGCTACGAGCCGGTGAACGCCGCCTTCAACACCGACCTCGAGCAGCTGAAGTCCAAGGACCCCAAGGCCATCCTCGACACGCTGCAGAAGAACGGCGAAGCCGTCATCCAGGGGAAGTGACGCCGGTGACGACCGACGTGTCCGCCACCCGCGGCCGGGTGACGCCCGGCCGCGGGTCGGGGCCGCGCCGCGGCGGGTCTGCGCGCGGCCGCGGACGTCGCGGTGACGCCGCCGCCGGGTGGCTCTTCACCGCGCCGATGATCGCCATCCTTGGGGTGTTCCTCTTCATCCCCGTGCTCATGGCGCTCTATGTCAGCCTGACGTCGTGGAACGGTAACGGCTCGCCGTTCGGTGGCGGCGAGAACGCGCGGTTCGTCGGGCTGGACAACTACACCGCGCTCTTCACCGAGGACGGGCTGACGCGTGAGACGTTCATGCAGTCGCTCGGCAACAACTTCTGGTTCGTGCTCTTCGTCGTGCCGCTGCAGACGGCGCTCGCGTTCTTCCTCGCGCTCATCGTCAACAACCGGTTCCTCAGGGGGAAGGGCTTCTTCCGGACCGCCTTCTACTTCCCCTCGGTGACGAGCTCGATCGCCATCTCGGTCGTCTTCATCTTCCTCTTCGCGAACTCGGGCGCCGTCAACGCGGTGCTGTCCTGGTTCGGCATCGACGGTCCGGCATGGTTCTCCGACTCTCGCGGGCTCTTCCACATCGTCGCGGGCGCGTTCGGGGTCGACGGGACACCGGCGTTCGCGCAGGCGGAGGTGTTCGGGCGCACCCTCTGGGAGTGGTTCGCCGGGCCGTCGGTCGCGATGTGCGTCGTCATCTTCCTCGTCGTGTGGACGACGACCGGCACGTTCATGCTCATGTTCCTCGCGGCGCTGCAGGACCTGCCCGAGGAGGTCGACGAGGCGGCGCTGCTCGACGGCACGTCGGGCTGGCAGAAGCTGCGGCACATCACCATCCCGATGCTCAAGCCGGCGTTCTTCCTCGTGACGACGCTCGGCCTCATCGGCACCTGGCAGGTCTTCGACCAGATCTACGTCATGGGCAAGGGCGCCCCTGCGAACACGACCCTCACGCCGGCGTTCCTGTCCTACAAGCAGTCCTTCACGAGCCTCGACTACGGCACCGGCGCGGCGATCTCGTTCGTCGTCTTCGCGCTCATCGTCGCCATCACGTCGTTCCAGCGCTGGCTGTTGCGAGACCGCGACGCCGCACCCCGCCGCCGGCGCCGGGGCCTCGGCCTCGGCCGCCCGGTCGGCTCGACGACGAGCGGCGCCGCCGCAGAGGCAGGAGACCGCGCATGACCGCCCGCACGCCCACGTGGAAGCTCGCGCTGTTCTACGGGCTGCTCATCCTCTTCGCACTCTTCTTCATCTACCCGTTCTTCATCCAGATCGCGACGTCGTTCAAGTCGGACGCCGCGGCGACGGACAACCCGCTCGGGCTCATCCCGAACCCGCTCGACCTGTCGGCCTGGAAGCGGATCTTCGGCATCGGCGGCTCCGCCGTCCCGATCATGACGTGGACGCAGAACTCGTTCCTCGTGGCGATCGTCATCACTGCGGGCCGGGTCTTCCTCGACAGCCTCGCCGGCTATGCCTTGTCCCGACTCAAGTTCCGCGGCCGCGGCTTCCTCTTCGCCACGGTCCTCGCTGTCATGAGCGTGCCCGGTGTCGCCCTGCTCATCCCGAAGTTCCTCATGGTGAAGTACCTCGGGATCTACGACACCTACACCGCGATGATTCTGCCGCTCATCGTCGACGCCGCCGGCGTCTTCATCATGAAGCAGTTCTTCGACACGATCCCCGTCTCGATCGAGGAGGCCGCGCGCATCGACGGGGCGAGTGTCTTCCGGACGTTCTGGTCCGTGGTCCTGCCGATGGCCAAGCCGGCCCTGCTCACCCTGACGATCCTGTCCTTCCAGGGGTCGTGGAACGAGTTCACCCACTTCCTCGTCACGACGCAGAGTCCCGAACGCAAGACCTTGGTCACGGGGCTCGCGAGCCTGGCCAGCGGCGAGCTGAGCTCCGGCACGCAGTACCCGCTCAAGCTCGGCGCGGCCCTCCTCACGACCATCCCCGTGGCGATCCTCTTCTTCGCCTTCCAGCGCCACTTCACCCGCGGTGCCAACGAAGGAGGAGTCAAGGGCTGACGACCCAGCAGCCCTCCCCGAACCCCGGCTGGGCGCGCGTGACCCCCTGCCCGCGCGTCCAGTCGGTCTCTCTCCCCCTCCCGGGCACCCTGAGCTCGCCGGCGTCGACACAACCTCAGCAACACAACGGTCAGGAACTGACCTGAATCGTCCCTAGCGTGGTGTCCATGACCACGACACGACCCACCACCGCAGCAACGTCCGCCACCGCCGCACGCACCACGGCCGGCTCGACCACGACGCTCACCGGAGAGCGTGCCGACCTCGTCGAGTCCCTCCGCCGCCACCGCGGCTTCCTCCTCACGACGGTCCAGAACCTCTCCGACGAGCAGGCCCGCGAACGCAGCACCGTCAGCGAGCTCACCCTCGGCGGCCTCGTCAAGCACGTCACCCAGACCGAGGCACAGTGGGCGACCTTCATGCGCGAGGGTGCCGGAACCGCCCCGGACATCGACTGGGAGTCGATCGACTGGTCGAACCCGCCCGCCGAGGTCCGCGCCTTCCAGGACTCCCACCGCCTCCTCGACGACGAGACCTTGGCGCACTGGGTCGAGGAGTACGAGCGGGTCGCCGCGGCGACGGACGAGCTCGTCGCCACACTCGACCTCGACACCCGCCACGACCTGCCGCGGGCGCCGTGGTTCGAGCCCGGCGCCCAGTGGTCGGTGCGGCGAGCGGTGCTGCACATCATCGCCGAGACGAGCCAGCACGCCGGCCACGCCGACATCATCCGCGAGTCCATCGACGGCCAGAAGACGATGGGCTGAGAACCCGCGGTGCGGCCCTACGACCACGGACTGGACGCACGGCATACCCAAAGTCGCGGCGGCGGAGTTAGCGTGAGTTGGTGACGACCCCCTCGCACCAGCCCCCTGCCACTTCGTCCACCACCGCGTCCACCCCGCCGCCCACCCCGGCTCGCACCGAGCCGCCGGAGCCGCGCACCCTCGGCCAGCTGCGCGAGTCCGGCCACGAGGAAAAGCCCCTCCGACAGGAGATCCGCGACAACCTCGTCGCGGCGCTCGCCGAGGGGCGCGACCCGTGGCCGGGCCTGCACGGCTTCGAGGACACCGTCATCCCGCAGCTCGAGCGCGCCCTCCTCGCCGGCCACGACATCGTCCTGCTCGGCGAGCGCGGCCAAGGCAAGACCCGACTGCTCCGCAGCCTCGTCGGCCTGCTCGACGAATGGACGCCGGTCATCGACGGCTCCGAGTTCGGCGAGCACCCCTACTCCCCCATCACGCCCGAGTCGAAGCGTCGCGCCACCGAGCTCGGCGACGACCTCCCCGTGACGTGGCGGCACCGCGAGGAGCGGTATGCCGAGAAGCTCGCCACCCCGGACACGTCGGTCGCGGACCTCGTCGGCGACGTCGACCCGATGAAGGTCGCCGAGGGCCGCTCGCTCGGCGACCCCGAGACGATCCACTTCGGCCTGATCCCCCGCAGCCACAGGGGAATCGTCGCCATCAACGAGCTGCCCGACCTCGCCGAGCGCATCCAGGTCGCGATGCTCAACGTCATGGAGGAGCGCGACATCCAGATCCGCGGCTACGTCCTGCGCCTCCCCCTCGACGTCCTCGTCATGGCCAGCGCGAACCCCGAGGACTACACCAACCGCGGCCGCATCATCACCCCGCTGCAAGACCGCTTCGGAGCCGAGATCCGCACCCACTACCCGCGCGAGCTCGAGGCCGAGATGGCCGTCATCCGGCAGGAGGCCGACCTCGTCGCCGAGCTGCCCGACCACCTCGTCGAGATCCTCGCCCGCTTCACCCGAGGGCTGCGCGAGTCGTCGTCGGTCGACCAGCGCTCCGGCGTCTCGGCACGGTTCGCCATCGCCGGCGCGGAAACCGTTGCGGCGGCGGCACTTCACCGCGCGACGCGGCAGGGCGAGGACGAGGCTGTCGCCCGCGTCGTCGACCTCGACAGCGCCGTCGAGGTGCTCGGCGGCAAGATCGAGTTCGAGACCGGCGAGGAAGGCCGCGAGCAGGACATCCTTACCCACCTGCTGCGGACCGCTGTCGCCGAGACTGCCCGCTCCCGTCTCGGTGGCATCGACCTCGCGCTCCTCGTCTCGGCGCTCGAGGAGGGCGCGACGGTGACGACCGGTGAGCAGGTCTCGGCCCGCGACGTCCTCGACGGGCTGCCTGTGCTCGGCGAGTCGGACCTGTACGACCGGATCGCCGAGCGGCTCGACGCCACCTCCGACGGCGCCCGGGCCGGCGCGGTAGAGCTCGCCCTCGAGGCGCTCTACCTTGCCCGCCGGGTCGACAAGGACAGCGCCGACGGCGAGACGGTCTACGGATGAGCGAACGACCCGGTATGCCGTCCGCTCCCGGTCCCGGCACCGGCGGCGGTATGCCGCGGGGTCACCGCGCGCGCTACGCGCGCTACTCCGGTGGGCCCGACCCGCTCGCTCCCCCGGTCGACCTCGCCGAAGCCCTCGACGCCATCGGCGAGGAGGTCATGGCCGGCTACTCCGCCGAGCACGCGATGCGGGAGTTCCTGCGTCGTGGCGGACGCGACCAGCGCGGTCTCGACGACCTGGCGGCACGGGTGGCGCAGCGCAAGAACGAGCTGCTGCAACGGCATTCGCTTGACGGGACGATGCGCGAGGTGCGTGAGCTGCTTGACCGCGCGGTGCTCGAGGAACGCAAGCAGCTCGCCCGCGACCTCGACGACGACGCGCGGTTCGCGGAGCTTCAGCTGGAGAACCTGCCGTCCTCGACGGCCGGCGCTGTGAGCGAGCTGTCGGATTACTCGTGGCGGTCCTCGCAGGCCCGCGAGGACTTCGACCGCATCAAGGACCTCCTGGGCCGCGAGGCGCTCGACCAGCGGTTCACCGGCATGAAGCAGGCGCTCGAGAACGCCACCGACGAGGATCGCGCGGCAGTGCAGGAGATGCTGTCCGACCTCAACGACCTGCTCGCCGCCCACGCCCGGGGCGAGGACACAAGCGAGCAGTTCCGCGAGTTCATGGACAAGCACGGTGAGCACTTCCCCGAGAACCCGCAGAACGTCGACGAGCTCATCGACAACCTCGCGGCCCGGTCGGCCGCGGCGCAGCGGATGCTCAACTCGATGACACCCGAGCAGCGTGAGGAGCTGATGTCGCTCTCCGCGCAGGCGTTCGGCAGCCCGGCGCTCATGGACGCGCTCGACCAGCTCGACGCGAACCTGCAGGCTCTGCGCCCCGGCGAGGACTGGGGCGGCAGCGAACAGTTCGACGGGTCCGAAGGACTCGGGCTCGGCGACGGGACCGGCGCCTTCCAGGAGCTCGCCTCGCTCGACCGCCTGAGCGAGCAGCTCTCACAGGCCTATCCGGGCGCTCGCCTGGACGACATCGACCTCGACGCCCTCGCCCGTCACCTCGGTGACGACGCCGCCGTCGACGCCCGCACCCTCGCCGAACTGGAGAAGGCGCTGCGCGACTCGGGCTACCTCGGCCGCACCTCCGACGGCCAGCTCCGGCTCTCACCGAAGGCGATGCGCCAGCTCGGCCGGGCCCTGCTGCGCGACGTCGCCGAACGACTGAGCGGCCGCCAGGGACAACGGGATACGCGTCAGGCCGGTGCTGCGGCCGAGCCCAGCGGAGCCACCCGGGAGTGGCAGTTCGGTGACACCCAGCCGTGGGATGTCACCCGCACGGTGACGAACGCCGTGCTCCGCACGGCGAGCGAGGGTGGGGCGACGCGCGGCGGCATACGGCTCAACATCCGGGACGTCGAGGTGAGCGAGACCGAGGCCCGCACCCAGGCCGCCGTGGCGCTGCTCGTCGACACGTCGTTCTCGATGGCGATGGACGGGCGGTGGGTGCCGATGAAGCGCACGTCGCTCGCGCTGCACCACCTCGTGCAGACGCGGTTCCGCGGCGACCACCTGCAGCTCATCGGGTTCGGACGGCACGCGGAGGTCATGGAGATCGAGGAGCTCACCGCGCTCGAGGCCGAGTGGGCCAAGGGCACGAACCTGCACCATGCGCTGCTCCTCGCACAGCGGCACTTCCGCAAGCACCCGAACGCCCAGCCCGTCCTCCTCGTCGTCACCGACGGCGAGCCGACCGCACACCTCGAACCGGACGGCGAGGTCGCGTTCGCCTATCCCCCGCACCCGCTGACGATCGCCCACACCGTGCGTGAGCTCGACGCCGTCGGGCGGCTCGGGGCGCAGGTGACGTTCTTCCGTCTCGGGGAGGACTACGGGCTGGCGCGGTTCATCGAGCAGATGGCACGGCGGGTCGACGGGCGCGTCGTGGCGCCCGAGCTCGACGACCTCGGCGCCGCGGTCGTCGGCAGCTATCTCGGGTCTCGGGGCTCGCGCGGTCCTGGCGGTGGGTCCTACCGTGACCACTTCGGGGACCTGTTCGGCTCGCGGGGTTTCTGGGCGGGCTGACCCGCACGACGGCGCGGCGTATCGTGGCGAGGGACGCACCCGCCATGAAGGGACCTCACGGATGAGCTCGTCACGTCGTACCGTCCGCACCGCCGTCGCCGCTGCGTGGGCTGCTGCGCTGCTCGTCGCCGTGCCCGGTGCCCAGTCGATGGCCGCGACCGAGCGGGCGTCGGCGCCCACGCAGGCCGCGCCCGCCCCGGACGGCGACGCACCGGCATACGAACGCTATGTCGCCCTCGGCGACTCCTACACGGCGGCGCCGCTCGTGCCGAACCTCGACATCGCGGGCGGCTGCTACCGCTCGACGAACAATTACCCGAGCCTGCTCGCGCGCGAGCTCGGTGTGACGACGTTCGTCGACGCGAGCTGCTCCGGCGCGGACACGACGGACATGACGCAGAGCCAGCTCGCCGGCGTCGCACCGCAGCTGGACAACCTCACCCCCGACACCGACCTCGTCACGCTGAGCATCGGCGGCAACGACTTCAACGTCTTCGGCACCCTCGTCGGCTATTGCACGACGCTGCGGGCGAGCGACCCGACGGGCAGCCCGTGCCGGGACGAGATGCGCAGCGACGGGCAGGACCGGCTGCTCGCCGCCGTCAAAGAGACCCGGGCACGCATCGACGCGGTCATCGCCGAGATCGAGGAGCGCTCACCGGACGCGCGCATCCTCGTCGTCGGGTACCCGCAGATCGCGCCGCGTCAGGGCACCTGCCCCGACCTGCTGCCGCTCGCCGACGGTGACGTGTCGTATGCCGTGCAGGTCAACAAGCGCCTCACCGACGCGCTGCGGCAGGCGGCCAAGAGCAACCAAGTGGAGTACGTCGACGTGTGGAAGGCGAGCCAGGGGCACGACATCTGCTCCGGCGACCCGTGGGTCAACGGGCAGGTCACCGACATCACCCGGGCGCAGAACTACCACCCGTTCGCGAACGAGCAGCGCGCCATCGCCGACCTGCTCATCGACGAGCTCACCTGAGGACCACCACCGGGGCATCACGATGGCCCCTGGGTGAGACCCTCACTCCTCGGTGAGCTCTTGGGCAGCGATGCCTTGAAAGACCGAATGGCCCGTTCGGGCTGCGTCGTTGCGCAGACCCGAACGGGCCATCCGTCGAAAGTCGCTCAGCTCGTGACGAGGGAGCGCAGGACGTACTGGAGGATGCCGCCGTTGCGGTAGTAGTCCGCCTCGCCGGGGGTGTCGATGCGGACGACTGCATCGAACTCGATGGGGTCGGCGCCGTCCTTGGTCGCGGTGACCTTGACCGTCTTCGGCGTCCGGCCCTCGTTGAGCTCGGTGATGCCGCTGATGGCGAAGGTCTCCGTGCCGTCGAGGCCCAGCGACTCGGCGTTCTCGCCCTGCGGGAACTGCAGCGGGATGACGCCCATGCCGATGAGGTTCGAGCGGTGGATGCGCTCGTAGCTCTCGGCGATGACGGCCCGCACGCCGAGCAGGCGGGTGCCCTTGGCCGCCCAGTCACGCGAGGACCCGGAGCCGTACTCCTTGCCGGCGAGGATGACGAGCGGCGTGCCCGCGGCCTGGTAGTTCGCCGACGCGTCGAAGATCGTCGACTGCTCGCCGCCCTGGGTGAAGTCGCGGGTGAAGCCGCCCTCGACGCCGTCGAGGAGCTGGTTCTTGAGGCGGATGTTGGCGAACGTGCCGCGGATCATGACCTCGTGGTTGCCGCGCCGTGAGCCGTAGGAGTTGAAGTCCTTGCGCTCGACGCCGTGCTCGGCGAGGTACTTGCCGGCGGGGCTGTCGGCCTTGATCGACCCGGCCGGGCTGATGTGGTCGGTCGTGACCGAGTCACCGAGCTTGGCGAGCACCCGCGCGCCCTCGATGTCCTCGACCGGTGCGGGCTGCATCTCCATGCCCTCGAAGTACGGGGGCTTGCGGACGTAGGTCGACTGGTCGTCCCACTCGAAGGTGTTGCCCTCGGGGGTCGGCAGCGACTTCCAGCGCTCGTCACCGGCGAAGACGTCGGAGTAGTCCTCGGTGAACATCTCCTGGCTGATCGACTCCGCGATGGTCCGCTCGACGTCGGCCGGGGCGGGCCAGATGTCGCGCAGGAAGACGTCCTTGCCGTCGGTGCCCTGACCCAGCGGCTCGTTCGCGAAGTCGAAGTCCATCGTGCCGGCGAGGGCATAGGCGATGACGAGCGGCGGGGACGCGAGGTAGTTCATCTTCACGTCGGGGTTGATGCGACCCTCGAAGTTGCGGTTGCCGGAGAGGACCGACGTCACGGCGAGGTCGTTCTCGTTGATCGCCTTCGAGATCTCCTCGTTGAGCGGGCCGGAGTTGCCGATGCACGTCGTGCAGCCGTAGCCGACGAGGTGGAACCCGAGCTTCTCGAGGTAGGGCCACATGCCGGCCTTGTCGTAGTAGCCGGTGACGACCTTCGAGCCCGGCGCCATCGACGTCTTGACCCACGGCGCGACGGTGAGCCCGGCCTCGACGGCGTTCTTGGCGAGCATCGCCGCGGCCATCATCACCGACGGGTTCGACGTGTTCGTGCACGACGTGATCGAGGCAATCGAGACGATGCCGTGGTCGATCTCGAACGAGCCACCACCGTCGGCCGCGGTGACCTGGACCTTCTTCGACGGGCGGGTGGAGCCGTTGCCGGTCTCCTCCGGCTTGTCGCCACCGTTGACGCCCTCGGGGCTGCCCTGCGGCGTCGGGTCGCTCGCCGGGAACGACGACGCGACGCCATCGGCACCCTCGTCGTGCGCGACATACGTCGGGAGGACCTTGCGGAAGGCCTCCTTGGCGCCGGAGAGCTCGATGCGGTCCTGCGGACGCTTGGGGCCGGCGATGGACGGCACGACGGTCGACAGGTCGAGCTCGAGCCGCTCGCTGTAGCGGGCCTCCTTCGCCGGGTCGAGCCACATGCCCTGCTCCTTCGCGTAGGCCTCGACGAGCGCGACCTGCTCGTCGGAGCGACCGGTGAGGCGCAGGTAGTCGAGCGTGACGTCGTCGATCGGGAAGATCGCGCAGGTCGAGCCGAACTCGGGGCTCATGTTGCCGATCGTGGCGCGGTTGGCGAGCGGCACGGCCGCGACGCCTTCGCCGTAGAACTCGACGAACTTGCCGACGACACCGTGCTCGCGCAGCATCTCGGTGATCGTGAGGACGACATCGGTCGCAGTCGCGCCGTCGGGGATCTGGCCGGAGAGCTTGAAGCCGACGACACGCGGGATGAGCATCGACACCGGCTGGCCGAGCATGGCCGCCTCGGCCTCGATGCCGCCGACGCCCCACCCGAGGACGCCGAGCCCGTTGACCATCGTCGTGTGGCTGTCGGTGCCGACGCAGGTGTCGGGGTAGGCGACGCCGTCGCGGTCGAAGACGACGCGGGCGAGGTGCTCGATGTTGACCTGGTGGACGATGCCGGTGCCGGGCGGGACGACCTTGAAGTCGTCGAAGGCGCCCTGGCCCCAGCGGAGGAACTGGTAGCGCTCGCCGTTGCGCTCGTACTCGATCTCGACGTTGCGCTCGAAGGCGTCCGCGCGACCGAAGACGTCGATGATCACCGAGTGGTCGATGACGAGCTCGGCCGGCGCGAGCGGGTTGATCTTCTCGGGGTTGCCGCCGAGGTCGGCGACGGCCTCACGCATCGTCGCGAGGTCGACGACGCAGGGCACGCCGGTGAAGTCCTGCATGATGACGCGGGCCGGCGTGAACTGGATCTCGGTGTCCGGGTCGGCGTTCTCGTCCCAGGAGCCGAGCGCGCGGATGTGGTCGGCGGTGATGTTCGCACCGTCCTCGGTGCGCAGCAGGTTCTCGAGGAGGACCTTGAGGCTGTAGGGCAGCGTCTCGCTCCCCTCGACCGCCGAGAGTCGGTAGATCTCGTAGGACTTCTCGCCCACCGAGAGTTCGCCGTGTGCCTTGAAGCTGTCCGTGCTCGCCACGAGCTGTGCTCCTTCCGCGCGTCCTCGCGCTCGTCGGTCCCGATTTATCTTGATATCAAGATACTAGCGACCGTATGCCGTGTCCACCGCTTCGGGGTCGGTGTGCCGTTGCGTGTCCCACACTCCCACGCCACCCGCCGCACCGGTAGACCGACCTGAGCCACGCCGCACCGGCGGGGAGTCACTGCGCGACGAGGTCCCGGTCACGCGTCTCGGGCAGGGCGAGGACAGCAAGGAGGCTGACGACGGCGACACCCATCAGGTACAGACCCACGGCCCCCGCGCCGTAGTCGGCGGCCAGTCGAGCGGCAAGGAGCGGCGCCGCGGCACCACCGATGACACCGCCGAGGCTGTAGGCCAGGGCCGAGCCGGAGTAGCGCGTCGTCGCCGGGAACAGCTCCGGCAGGAAGGCGCCCATCGGGCCGTAGACGGCACCCATGCACCACAGCGCACCGCAGATCGCGAGCAGCAGGCCGGCATACGCACCGGTGTCGATGAGCGGGAACATCGCCGGCGCGAACAGCACCGACATGACCACCGCCGCGATGAGGGTCGGGCGGCGGCCGAACCGGTCGGACAGGCGCGCACTGACCCACGTGCCGAGCGCCATGAACGCCGCGCCGACGAGGGTCGCGCCGATCGCCTCGGGCCGCGAGAAGCCACGCTCGTCGGCCGTCGCGTAGGTGAGCGAGAACGTCGTCGCGGTGTAGAAGAGTGAGTAGGCGATCGCCATCGCGAGGGCGCCGAGCAGCACGGGCAGCCAGGACTGGCGCAACAGGACGAAGAGCGGCACCTTGGCCCGCTCCTGCTGGTCCATGACCCTGGCGAAGGCGGGTGTCTCGGCGATCTGCAGCCGCACCCACAGCCCGACGCCCACGAGCACGATCGAGATGAGGAACGGCACACGCCAGCCCCACGACTCGAAGGTCGACTCGCTCATCGTCAGGGTGAGCGCGAGGAAGATCCCACTCGCCGCGATGTAGCCGATCGACGGACCGAGCTGCGGGAACGCACCGAACAGGCCACGCTTCCCGGGCGGTGCGTGCTCGGTCGCGATGAGAGCGGCGCCTCCCCACTCGCCACCGAGCCCCAGCCCCTGGGCGAACCGGAGCAGGACGAGGAGCAGTGGCGCGAGCACCCCGATCGACGAGTAGCCCGGCAGCAGACCGATGGCGAACGTCGCCAGCCCCATGGTGAGCAGCGACGCGATGAGCATCGACTTGCGTCCCACGCGGTCGCCGAAGTGCCCGAAGAGCGCCGACCCGAGCGGCCGTGCGACGAACGCGACCGCGAACGTCGACAGCGCCGCGAGCGTGCCGGCCACGTCGGAGAGCTCGGGGAAGAACGCGCCCGAGAAGACCAGCGCCGCGGCCGTCCCGTAGATGTAGAAGTCGTAGAACTCGATCGCGGTGCCCATGAAGCTCGCGACCGCGATGCGGGCGGTGCTCTGGGTCCCGGTCGCGTGCGCGGGTGGTGGCTCGGCGATGAGGTCGGACATGGGCAGCCATCGTGCCACCGTGGGTTCCGCAGTGCGGACACCCGTCTCAGTCAGTGATCCGTATGCCGGTGAGTGCGGTCTGCGTCCGACCTCGCCTTCCGAGGGGGCGACCCGGATCAGCCGGTCCGGCGCATCCGGTAGTGCAGGCGCAGCGCGCGGGCCGGGCCGAACCGCAGCTCGTGGTCGGTGCGCAGCTCCCCACGTTCGTCGACGTAGACCGTGAACTCCTCGTGGATCGGCGCCTTCGCGGCCCAAGCGGTGCCGTCGGGCTGCCGGGCGAGGACGTAGGCGCCGTCCCTGCCGAACGGGCCGCGGGGCGAGGACAGCACGAGGGCACCGTCGTTGCGGGTCGACGGCCGGAGAAACACCTGCACGTTGCCGAGCTCGAGCGGGAAGGTGACGTGGATGCTCGGGCGGTCGGCCCCGGGAAGCCTGCGCACGCCATACGCACCGCTGAAGAGGAACTGGTCGGTGCGCCGCAGCCGGCGCAGCCACGCCGCCCACACCTGGGCCCCCATCGCATCGCGGATCGCGACGACCTCGCTGTCGATGCCGTGGCTGACGTCGAGCGGCTGCACGGGCAGGGCGAGCTGCTGCATCCGCCGGCCGAAGAGGTGCTCGACGAGCATGCCTCCGGGCTGGAAGACCGGTGACCAGCTGGACCAGGCGTCCATGACCCAGTCGCTCGTGTGCTCGTAGAACTCGCGCACCGGCGCGGCGAGGTCGTCGGCGTCGAAGCCGGGACCGTCGAGGACGGCGAGGTCCGGCACGAGGCCGTGTGGTCCGCGTTCGGCCGTCCCGCCGACCGACGTCGCTGCCTCCTCGATCCACGACTCTCCCACGACACCGGCGCGGGCCTCGGGCGCGCGCAGCCAGGCGTGCTCGCCGTCGAGGTCAGCCTGTCGCCCCACCCCACGCCAGAACCGCCGCGTCGACGCGTCGAGCGCCCGGAAGGCGTTCTCCCGCAACGGACTCATGCGCGACTCATGTGCGCTCGAAGATGGCGACGCACTCGATGTGGTGGGTCATGGGGAAGGCGTCGAAGGCACGCAGGCTCCTCAGCTCGTAGCCGCGCTCCATGACGTATGCCGTGTCCCGCGCCAATGCAGCCGGGTCGCAGGCGACGTAGGCGATGGCGCGTGGCCCGAGCGCTGTCACCGCCCCGACAACAGCGGCACCGGCGCCTGTGCGCGGCGGGTCGAGGACGACGAGGTCGGCCGACGGCGGCATGAGCGAGTGCGGCCGGCGCGGCTTGCCCGACCGGCGGCGCGACCGGCCCCGGCCACCGGCCACTCGCCCGCGCGACTCCACCCCCAGCACGTCGTCAACGCGTCCCGCGACAACCTGGACCCACGGCGTCGCAGCCACGTTGTCGCGCGCGTGCGCCACCGCGACCGCATCGGACTCGACCGCGAGCACCTGACCCGACTCCCCCACCGCCTCCGCCAGCGCCGACGCGAAGACTCCCACCCCGGCATACAGGTCGAGACACCGCTCCCCCGACCGCGGCTCCAGACCCGCGACCACCGCGTCGACGAACGTCGCTGCCGCCCCCGGATGCACCTGCCAGAAGCCCCGAGCGCTGACCTCGAACGAGCGCGAGATCGACTGTCCCGCAACGGTCTCGGTCACCACCGGCACCTCGTCTGCATCCGAGACCGGTACCCGCACGACGACCGCCTCGCCATCCGATGGAGCCACGACGTCGATGGCCTTGACGTCGTCCCATCGTTGCCCGAGGACACCGGTCCCGACGACCCGCTCCCCCGCGATGAGACAGTCCTCCACCGGCAGCACGTCGTGGCTCCGGTGCCGCCGCATCCCCGCGCGCCCATCCTCGTCGACGGCGAACTCGGTGCGGGTGCGCCAGCGCAGCCCGTCGACGTCACCGGGCACCGGCCCGACCGTGACGTCGACGTCGAGTCCCGCCAGGCGCTGCAGCTGCTCGCGGACGACATCGGCCTTGAGACCCCGCTGCGCCGACAACGCGACATGCTGGAAGTCGCAGCCACCGCAGAGGCCGGGACCGGCATACGGACACGGCGCAGCCACCCGGTCGGGCGAGGCCACCAGCACAGCCACTGCGTCACCGCGCAGGAACCGGTCCCCCGCACCGCCCTCGGTGACGCGCACGACCACCCGCTCCCCGGGCAGCGCGTGACGGACGAAGATCACCCGTCCCTCGTGCCGCGCGACGACGAAGCCGCCGTGCGCGATCGGCCCGCAGTCGACCTCGACCTCGTCACCGACCGCGAGCTCACCCGCAGCCGACGCCGACGCCTCGACCTCGCTCATCCCTCGCCGCGCCGGACGTCGCCGACGACCGGGCCGTCCATCCGCTCTTCGGCGCCCGCCGACGACGCGAGCTGCCACGGCACGCTCGACACCATGACACCCGGCGTGAAGAGCAGCCGGGTCCGCAGCCGCAGGGCGCTCTGGTTGTGCAGGATCTGCTCCCACCAGTGGCCGAGGACGTACTGCGGGATGTAGATGACGACGAGGTCGCGCGGGTTGCCGCTGCGGATCGACTTGACGTACTCGACGACGGGGCGGGTGATCTCGCGGTAGGGCGAGTCGAGGACCTTGAGGGCGACGGGGATGTCGCGGGAGTCCCACTCACGCTGCAGGGCCGCGGTGTCCTCGGGGTCGACGTCGACGGTGAGCGCCTCGAGGATCGACGGTCGGGTCGCCCGCGCGTAGGCAAGCGCCCGCAACGTCGGCTTGTGGATCTTCGAGACGAGGACGATGGCGTGCACGCGCGAGGGCAGCAGCTGCGCCTGCGTGTCGCCGGGCGTCACGGCGAGCTCGTCGCGCACGTGGTCGTAGTGACGGCGGATGCCGACCATGATGAAGAACAGCACCGCCATCGCCGCGATGGCGTAGCCGGCGCCGTGGGTGAACTTCGTGATGAGGACGACGATGAGGACGACCCCGGACATGACCGCGCCGACGGCGTTGATGGCCCGGCTACGGATCATCCGGCCGCGCTCGCGCGGGTCGCGCTCGAGGGCGAGCTTGCGGTTCCAGTGGCGGACCATGCCCGTCTGGCTCAGCGTGAACGACACGAAGACACCGACGATGTAGAGCTGGATGAGCTTGGTGACCTGCGCGTCGTAGATGGCGATGAGGGCCGCGGCGGCACCGGCGAGGATGAGGATGCCGTTGGAGAACGCGAGGCGGTCGCCGCGGGTGTGCAGCTGACGCGGGAGGAACCCGTCGCGCGCGAGGATCGAGCCGAGGACCGGGAAGCCGTTGAAGGCCGTGTTCGCGGCGAGGATGAGGATGAGGCCGGTGACGATGGACACGAGGACGACGCCCGGCATGAACCCGTCGAAGACGGACTTGGCGACCTGGCCCATGACGGTGTCCTGGACGTAGTCCTCGCCGACGGGGACGCCGTCCTTCATCAGCTGGACCTCGGGGTCCTCGGCGATCTTGACGCCGGTCCAGCGTGCGAGCGCGACCATCGAGACGAGCATCGTGATGGCGATCGAGCCCATGAGGAAGAGGGTCGTCGCGGCGTTGCGGCTCTTGGGTTTCTGGAAGGCGGGGACACCGTTCGAGATCGCCTCGACGCCGGTGAGCGCGGCACAGCCCGACGAGAAGGCGCGCAGCAGCAGGAAGGCCATCGCCGCGGTGCCGAGGGCACCCATACCCGGCTCGGGAGCGAGCTCGTATGCCGCGCTCTCGGCAGGCGGGAGCGTCCCGGTCGCCTCCCGGAAGAAGCCGACGACGGCCATGGAGAGGATCGTGAACATGAAGAGGTAGGTCGGCACAGCGAACGCCTTGCCCGACTCGCGCACCCCGCGCAGGTTCATCGCCGTGAGCAGCACGACGATGACGACGGCCGCGGCCACTTCGTGGCCGCGCAGGAACGTGAACGCCGACGCCGCGTTCTGCACGCCGGAGGACACCGACACCGCGACCGTGAGCACGTAGTCGACGAGCAGGGCGCTGCCGACGCTCAGCCCCGCCTTCGGCCCGAGGTTGACGCTGGCCACCTCGTAGTCGCCACCACCGGAGGGGTAGGCGTGCACGTTCTGCCGGTAGCTCGCGACGACGACCATCATGACGACGACGACGGCGAGTGCGATCTGCCACGAGTGGGTCGCGGCGAAGGCACCGCCGGCGAGGCCGAGGGTGAGGATGATCTCGTCCGGGGCGTAGGCCACGGACGACAGCGCGTCGCTCGCAAAGACCGGCAGGGCGAGCTTCTTGGGAAGCAGGGTCTCGCCGAGGCGGTCCGAGCGCATGGCGCGACCGAGGATGACGCGTTTGACCACGCGACCTGAGGAACTCACGGTGGCCACTCTATGCACCTGACATGCCCGCTGTGCCGCACGTTCCGCGGTGTAGCGTCGGAGCCGTGCACTTCGTCATCATGGGCTGCGGCCGTGTCGGCGCCTCTCTCGCCCGCGCTCTCGAACGCGCCGGACACGACGTCGCGATCATCGACCAGAACGAGGCCGCCTTCCGCCGCCTCGGCGCATCCTTCGAAGGACGCCGCGTCGTCGGTGTCGGCTTCGACCGGGACACGTTGCGACAGGCCGGGATCGAGGACGCCTACGCGTTCGCCGCCGTCTCCAGCGGCGACAACTCGAACATCCTCGCGGCGCGGGTCGCGCGCGAGAAGTTCGGCGTCGAGAACGTCGTCGCCCGCATCTACGACCCGGGCCGCGCCGAGATCTACCAGCGGCTCGGCATCCCCACCGTTGCCACGGTGAAGTGGACCAGCGACCAAGTGCTGCGGCGCCTCCTCCCCCAGGGTCACGTGCCCGAGTTCACCGACCCGAGCGGCAAGATCGTCATCGCCGAGATGCCCATCCATGACGGCTGGGTCGGTCGTCGCTTCCCCGATCTGGAGGAAGCGGTCGGAGGTCGGGTCGCCTACGTCAGCCGGCTCGGAGAGGGACTGCTCCCCCGGTCCGACACCGTCTACCAGGACGGCGACCTCGTCCACTTCGCCCTCGAGCGGGACCGGCTCGCCGACGCCGAACGCGTCCTCGACCAGGCGCCCCCCGCTCACTGAGCGACGACAGAGGAAGAGAGCACACACATGCGCGTCGTCATCGCCGGAGCCGGGAGCGTCGGTCGCTCCATCGCCCGCGAGCTGCTCCGCAACGGCCACCAGGTCCTGCTCGTCGACAAGGAGGCCGACGGGGAGCGGGTGACCAAGGTCCCCGATGCCGCCTGGCTCCAGGCCGACGCCTGCGAGCTGAGCGCCCTCACCGAAGCCGGTGTCGCCGACTGCGACGTCGTCGTCGCCGCAACCGGTGACGACAAGGCCAACCTCGTCGTCTCGCTGCTTGCCAAGACCGAGTTCGGCGTCCCCCGCACCGTTGCCCGCGTCAACAACCCCAAGAACGAGTGGATGTTCGACGAGGCGTGGGGTGTCGACGTCGCCGTGTCGACGCCGCGCCTCATGACGGCCCTCATCGAGGAGGCCGTCTCGATCGGCGACCTCGTGCGCATCTTCGAGTTCCAGCAGGGACGTGCCGCGATGGTCGAGATGACGTTGCCCGAAGGCAGTCCGTATGCCGGTGCGCGCGTCGGCGACGTCGCCTTCCCTCCCGACACGGTCCTGACCGCGATCATCCGCGAGGGGGCGCCGATCGCGCCGAGTCGCGACGACGCGCTCGAGCCGCTCGACGAGCTGCTCTTCATCACGACCGGTGACGGCGAGTCCGAGCTCGAGTCGATGCTCAGCCCCGGAACCCAGCGCCAGAAGCGCGAGCTCGACGACTGACTGCCCGTTCCGGCACCCCGGTCGACGACTGATTGCGCAGAGTTCGCATCCGATGCGCAGCGAGGATGCGAACTCTGCGCAATCAGTGGGAAATGAAAAGCCGTCAGGAGTCGGGCGCCGGCGACTGTTGCGGGGTGCGGCCGCGCACGAGCAGCCAGCCCATCACCGAGATCGCCGCCACCCAGAGCGGCCAGCCGAGGACGATCTTCGCCACCCCCAGCGCCTGGACCTGCCCCGCGAGGTAGAGCGGCACCTGGATCGCGAGCCGCACGACATACAGCGCGACGAGCACCCATGTCAGCCGCGAGCACACGGCGACCATGCCGCGGTCACGCCGCCACGCGAACGGGTCCTCGGATGCGCGCGGGTCGCCGGCGCCGACGAGGAAGCCGACGACGGGCCAGCGCACGAGGATCGACACCACGGTCCCGACGAGATATGCCCCGGACAGCAGCATCCCGGGGAGGAAGGCATCTTCCGCACGCCCGCTGCGCATCGCGAAGAAGGCGGCGATCGCGGTCGCGAAGACCGCGGCGAGGACGTGCTGAAGGCTCGATCGCTGCGCGATACGCACGAGCGCGAGAATCACGGCCACCGCCAACGCGGCATACACCGCCAGCCGCAGGTCCTCGCGCCAGGTCCACAGCGCGATGAAGGCAACGGTGGGCAGTGCGGTCTCGATCGAGCCGCGCCACCCACCAAGCGCGGTGGAGAGCCGGTGGCGGATGAGCTCCTCGACGGTCTCCGCGGTCGCTGCGGGAACCTCGGTGCTCGGGGCGGGCGGTCGCTCGGTCACTTCGTCGGGACGATCTGGTAGTCGGGGTTGAAGATCGTGGGCTGGCCCTTGACCTTCGCGATCCGGCCCTGCGCCTTGAGGAAGACGCCGGGCTCGATGCCGGCGATACGACGCCGGCCGATCCACACGAGGTTGACCGACCGCTTGCCGTCGAAGAGCTCGGCCACGAGGACGGGCACGCTCTGGCGCGGCGGCATGGTCGTGCAGCGCACACAGCCGGCAACCGTGGCCGGGCGACGCTCGACCAGTGGGGTGGAGCAGGCCTGCGCGACGGAGGGGTCCTCGAGGGTGCGCTCACGGATCTCGTCGGCCTCGAGCTGGGTCTCGGTGCGGGCGAGGTCGCGCAGCTTCTCCTTGAGGCCCATCACCGCACCTCGGTGATCTCGGGCCCGCGCTCGAAGGGGTTGAGGTCGTCGGTGCTGCGCGGCGTGCCCTCGGTGGCCTGCTCGTCTCCGGCGTCGGTCGCCGCCGGCATCGGAGCGGCCTCCTCCTGCGGCAGGCGCAGCTGGAGGAGCTCACGCGGCGCCATCGGGTCGGACCCGCGCACGACGACGGTCTCGCGGAAGACGTCGAGCAGCGGCGCGGCCGCCTCGTCGTCGATCGCCCCGCGGCCGCTGATGACCCCGCGCAGGAACCATCGCGGCCCGTCGACGCCGAGGAAGCGCGCCGGCGCGAAGACGGTCCGACCGTCCGGGCCGGCACTCGGCATGCGGGTGCGCAGCTCGGCTCCGAGGACGCCGCGCTCGTGGTCGGCCGTGCCGCCCTGGGCCTCGATGGCCTCGGCGATCTCGGTGCGGATGTCACGCCACAGCCCGCCGGAGCGCGGCGCGGCGAAGGCCTGCAGCTGCAGCGCGGACTCGCCGATGACGGCGGTCGCGGCGACGACGTGCTGCTGCTCCTGGTCGATCTCGAGGCGCAGCTCCATCCCTTCGACGCCGGTGATCCGGATGGCGCCGAGGTCGAGCCGGCCGTCGTCGTCCGCGACCTCGCTCGCGTCGTACGGTCCGTTGCTGCGGTCGGCGGGAGCGTCGAGACCGTCGTCGTCCTCCGCCTCGATCGCGGCGTCACCCTCGGTCGCGTCGCCCTCGGCGGACTCGACGTCGGTGCTCAGGTCTTCGGTGGTGTCGGTGGCGTCCTCGGCCTTGCGCCGGCGAAAGATGCTCACGGTGCGGTCACTTCCTCGAAGGTGTTTGCGGTCCCGCGAGCCTGTCCCGCGAAACCACCGGTGGATCCATGTCCAGTCTCCCCCCGGACGCTCTCCGGCAGGGCATCGGCCTCGGTGAACTCGGCATGCACATAGTGCTGCACGACGAGCTGGGCGATGCGGTCGCCCACCTCGACCGTGAAGCTCTCGGTGCGGTCGAGGTTCACGAGGTTGACGAGGATCTCCCCGCGGTAGCCGGAGTCGACGGTCCCGGGAGCGTTGACGATGCTGATGCCGTGCCTGGCCGCGAGACCGGAGCGTGGGTGCACGAGGCCCACAGTCCCCGGCGGCAGTGCGACGGCGAGACCGGTCGGCACGAGCGCGCGCTCCCCCGGTGCGAGGGTCACCCGGGCGACCGAGCTGAGGTCGGCGCCGGCGTCGCCGTCGGTGGCGTATGCCGGCACGCGCGCCTCCTCGTGGAGTCGCCGGAAGGCCACGGGAACGCGAGAAGGGCCAGTCACGGGGACTGACCCTATCTCGGTTCGCTGGCCCTGCCGGACCACCTGCGGCTCGCTCAGGCCGCGCACTCGCTGCAGACCATCTGGCCGTTCTTCTCGGACGCCAGCTGGCTGCGGTGGTGCACGAGGAAGCAGCGCGAACAGGTGAACTCGTCAGCCTGCCGCGGGATGACCCGGACCGACATCTCCTCGCCGGAGAGGTCCGCACCGGGGAGCTCGAAACCCTCGGCCTGCTCGGTCTCGTCGACGTCGACGCTGGAGGACCGCTTGTCGTTGCGGCGGTTCTTCAGCTCCTCGATCGAGTCCTCGGACAGGTCGTCGTCGGTCTTGCGTGGAGCGTCGTAGTCAGTCGCCATGGCTCGCCCTTTCCGATGTCGTGGTGCCGTCTGCCGGGAAGGGGACGGCTCGCTGGTTGCCCTGCTCGCCCGGTCAACGCACGGGTGCCGGGTTTTGTGCCCGCGCGAGCGGAGATTGTGCACCATCGGCCTGCAGAACGCCATGCCGGGTTCGTCAGGCGTCCCGAAGGTGCCTCCGGGTACCCTCCGCGACCAGCTCGGGGAGGGTCCCGACCAGGCCCGGGGCGCAGGCCCAGGTGAGTGCTGAGCCCGGCCCGTCGAAGCCCCCGACCGCGGCTCCCGCCTCGGTCGCGACGAGCCAGCCCGCGGCGAGATCCCATGGGTTGAGGCCGGTCTCGTAGTACGCGTCGAGAGAGCCGGCCGCGACGGCGCACAGGTCGAGTGCGGCGCTGCCGATGCGCCGGATGTCCCGGACCTGCGGAAGGAGGTCGAGGACGAGGCGAGCCTGCCGCTCACGCCGCTGTGCGGCATACCCGAACCCCGTGCCCACGAGCGCGAGCGCCGGGTCGGTGCACGCCGTCGGGGCGAGCATGCGGTCGCTGTCGTCGGCGAGGACGAGCCGCGCTCCGCCGCCGGTTCGCGCCCGGAACAACTCGCCGGTGACGGGGTTGTGCACGGCTCCCGCGAACGGGCGCCACGCGCCCTCACGGGTCGGGTCACCGACGACGGCGGCGACGGACACGGCATACGCGGGTATGCCGTAGAGGTAGTTCACGGTGCCGTCGATGGGGTCGATGACCCACGTGATCCCGGACGTGCCGGTGGCACCGCCGCGTTCCTCGCCGAGGACGGCGTCGTCGGGCCGGGCCTCGCGCAACCGCGCGACGAGGTGGTCCTGGGAGCGCTGGTCCATGACCGTGACCACGTCGGTCGCGGTGGACTTCGTCGACGCCACCTCGACGGCGTCCGGTCGCTCGTCGACGATGAGCCGTCCGGCCGAGAGGGCCACGGCGGCGGCGAGCTCCTCGAGCTCGGCGGCGACGTCATCGTCCGGAAGGGCCGGTATGGCCGCCCGCTCGCCGTGGTGCGCGCCGTGCGTCGTCATCTCAGTCCCTTCCGCAGAGGGCGGGCAGGGCCTCGCGCAGGTTCGGGCAGCAGCCGGCGTCGCACACCGACGGCCGGAGGTCGCCGGAGTCGGCGTGCGCCGGGAGCACCACCTCTCCGCGGGCCTCGGCGGCACGCTCCTCGACGAGGTCGACGAGGGTCTCGACGAACACCGGATGGGTGCCCGCGGTGGGGACCCGCACGAACCGCACCCCGAGCCGCTCGGCGGTCGCCCGCGCCTCCCGGTCGAGGTCGTTGACGACCTCCATGTGGTCGGAGACGAAGCCGATCGGCGCGACGACAACCGTCGTGACCCCTTCGGCGGCGAGCTCGGTGATGCGGTCGTTCACGTCCGGCTCGAGCCAGGGTGTGCGCGGGCTGCCGGAGCGGGAGCAGAAGACGAGCTCGTGCTGCAGGTCGCGGCCGGTGCGCTCCCGCAAGCCCTCGGCGACGAGGGCGCCGACGCGCAGGTGCTGGTCGACGTAGAGGTTGCCCTCGCCGTCGCCCGGCCCGGAGGTGTCGTCCATCGCCTCGGGGACCGAGTGGGTGACGAAGAGCAGGCGGGTCGAGGCGTCGCCGTTCTCCGGCAGGTCGGCGATGGCCTCGACGAGCGCCTCGGTGTTGACGGCCACGAAGCCGGGATGGACGGCATACGGGCGGACCTTGTCGATGACGAGGTCGGCGGCGGCGACGCCCAGCTCCTCGGTCGCGGCGGCGAGGTTCTCGCGGTACTGCCGGCAGCTCGAGTACGACGAGTAGGCGGAGGTGAGGACGACGCAGAGGCGCAGCAGCCCCTCGGCCCGGGCTGCCCGGAGGGTGTCGGCGAGGAACGGGTCGCTGTTGCGGTTGCCCCAGAGGACCGGCACGTCGGAGCCGCGGCGGGCGATCTCGTCGGTGAGGGCCGCGACGAGGGCGCGGTTCTGGTCGTTGATGGGGCTGCGCCCGCCGAAGTGGTCGTAGTGGGCGGCGACGTCGAGGAGGCGCTCCTCGGGGACGTCACGACCGGCGGTGACCCGGCGGAGGAAGGGCATGACCTCGTCGGGCGCTTCGGGCCCGCCGAAGGAGACGAGGAGGACGGCGTCGTACGGGGCGAGGACGTCGTCGTCGGAGGGCAGGGGCGTCATGCGACCACCCTATGAGGCGCGTGCGGCAACTCGGCGGGCCCCAACCGGGCGTGGTGCTTTGTCGCGGCCCTGCGAGATGGCACAGTCAAGGGTGACCTGACCACTGCCCGGGAGATCTGCGATGAAGGACCTTCGTCTCATCGGCGTCCACGAGGACGGCGAGCACATGCTGCTGTCCGATGCCGACGGGGTGCGCTACCGGGTGCAGCTCGACGAGGCGATGCGTGCCGCGGCCCGCCGCGACCGTCCCCGGCTCGGCCAGCTGCAGATCGAGATCGACGGTGGGCTGCGTCCCCGCGACGTCCAGGCCCTCATCCGCTCCGGTCTGTCGACCGAGGAGGTCGCGGACCGCGCCGGGTGGACGGTGGAGAAGGTGCAGCGATTCGAGGGCCCGGTGCTCGCCGAGCGGGAATACGTCGCGAACCTCGCCAAGGCGGTCGTCGTCGGGTCCGGTCGGGGGGCGTCGCGGCGTGGCTCCGGTGCCGTCGAGTCCGACCAGACGCTCGGCGCTCGCGCGGACGAGCGGTTCAAGGCCCGAGGGGTGCCCGAGGAGCTGATCCGGTGGGACTCGCTGCGTCTTGACGACGGTCGCTGGACCGTCCAGGCCCTCTTCCCCGCTGGCGGCCGGGAGCGCACGGCGTCGTGGACGTTCGACCCGCGACTGAAGTCGCTCATGGCGACCAATGACGAGGCGCGCTGGCTCAGCGAGGACGCCTCGGGCGACATGACGATCCCGACGCCGCACGTGGCGACGAGTGCGAACCGGGCCAGTGCGGTGTTCGACGTCGAGTCCTACGGTGACGACGAGGGACCCGCTCCGCTGCCCGAGGTCCCTCAGGTCGACGGTTCGCAGGGCGGGGCCGAGACCGAAGCCGGTGCCGACCCCGACGCCGACGCAGCGCCGGCACCCAAGCGCGGGCGCCGGGCCACGTCGCGCGAGCCCATCGACCTCATGGCCGCGATGCGCGAGCAGTCCAACCGGTCGCGCCGTAGCGGCAAGGGACGGGGGCGCAGCCGCAAGAGCTCCCCGGCGCAGACCCCGGGCGATGACGCACCCCGCGAGGACGCCCTCCCCCTTGAGGAGCTGACGATGGACCCCGCCGAGGCGCCCGAGCCTCCCGCGGCCCGCGGCTCGCACCCCGAGAGCGCCCACCTCGACGAGCGCGCACCGGCCGACGGTGCCGACACGGACCCGGACGCGCGCGTGGGTGACCGCGGCGACGCGGACGCGGACCGGGATGTCCGAGTCACGGACGACGAAGCCGACTCGGGGACGACCGACCTCGAGGACGCCGAAGACGAGGCGGCCGACTCCGCACAGCCATCCTCGCGCCGTGGCGGGTCGCGCAAGTCCGGCCGACCGAGCGTCCCGAGCTGGGACGACATCATGTTCGGCGGAGGCCGCGGCAAGGGCTGAGCCCCGCCGAGGTTCTCACCGGAACCTCGTGGCTTCCATGGGGCACGCGATCCAGTCGGGGGTGAGTCCATCCCTGTCCGATGCTCTGATCTTGCGTCGTCCTTTGGGCCAGTCCGAGTGGTCCAAAGGACGACGCAAGATCAGAGCGCTGCGGACTCGATGACTCCCCGACGTCGATGGCATCCCCGCACGCCGCCGGTGTCGCCGCGCTCGCGGTCGGCGCCCACGATGCTCAGGTCTTGACCCGTACTCTGGAACGCTCCGTCCGACGGGTGTTCCAGAGTACGGGTCAAGACCCAACTGCCCGGGAGCGATCCAGCGCCCGGAACCGGCAGGCCCGCAACCTGCAGACCCGCAACCTGCAGACCCACAACTGGAGCACCCACAGCTGCAGCGACCTGCGAGCTCCGTCCGTCTCCGGCGAGCCCGTCCGCGAAGAGAAGCGAAAGCGCTCTCAGCCTCGCGGCGGCACGGGACAGACGTCGAGGTCGAAGGGCAGCACGTCCGGGGTCGCCGACGCGAGCCGCGCGGCATGGCTGTTCATCCGGCGCATGTAGTGCCGCCGGCACAGCACCTCGTACTCGACGTGCGCCTCGTCGATGACGCCACCCTCACCGCTCGTGTCACCCACGACGACCTGCTCGCCCTCGACGACCATGACCCCGTCGATGATGCGCGCGTTGTGCGTCGCCCGCTCGCCGCACCAGCAGAGCGCGGGCACCTGGAGCACCTGCACGCGGTCGGCGAGCTCGAACAGCCGCTTCGAGCCCGGGAAGAGCTCGGTCCGGAAGTCCGCCGTGATCCCGAAGCAGTTGACGTCGATCCCGAGCTCGTCGACGACGCGCGCCAGCTGCTCGACCTGCGCCGCCGTGTAGAACTGCGCCTCATCGCAGATGAGGTAGTCCACTCGCGCACCATGCGTGAGGTGCTCGACGACGACCTCCCAGAAGTCGAGGTCGTCACCCACCTCGTGCGCCGGCGTGGACAGCCCGAGCCGCGACGACAGTACCGACTCCCCCATCCGGTCGAGCTTGGTGAAGATCAGCCCGACCCGGCCGCGCGCAGACTGGTTGTGGTCCATCTGCAGGGCGAGGGTCGACTTGCCACAGTCCATCGTCCCGGAGAAGAACACCAGCTCAGCCACGAGGCGACACCCTAGACGCCGCGAGCCGGCACGTGGAACAACGGCACGGGTACCTCGTCGTCGGTGAGCGACCCGTGCAGCCCGATGAGCGCGAGCAGCTCGGGGCGGTGGTGGCGCGAGTCGACGACGGCGTGCGGACCGCGCATCGCGACGACGACGTCGCCGATGCGGGTCACGTGCTCGGGTGCGACCGCGCCGAACAGCCCTGCGCCCACGGCCTCCTCGCGCGGCATGACCCAGGCGAACTCCCCCACCCGCGCCGTCCACGTCGCCAGCACGTCGTCGAGCGCACCGGTCTCGCAGTAGAGCTGCGGCGCCCGTGGCTCACCACCGACGTGCCGTATGCCGTCCGCGAGCTCGCCGTCGTGGGCGAGGTCCAGCCGGTTCGCCATCGGCACGTCCACCATCCCGTGGTCGGCGGTGATCGTGAGCGAGCAGCCCGACGGCAGACCGTCCGCGAGACGGGCGAGCTCGCGGTCGATCGACTCCAGCTCGTCACCCCACTGCCACGACTCGCAGCCGTGGACGTGCCCGACCTTGTCGAGGTCGCCCCAGTAGAGGTAGGTCAGCGCGGCAGGCTGCGAGCGCACGTGCGCCAGCGTCGCGTCGACGCGGGCCTCGAGCGAGTTCGCCGCGACGAACCTTCCGCCCCGCAGGGCCGCCCGCGTCAGGCCAGACCCGTCGAAGAAGCCCGGGCCGATCCGCACGACGTCGACCCCGGCCGCGGCGGCCCGCTCGAACCACGTCGCCCGCGGCTGCCACAGCTCGGGCACCGGGCCGTCCTCCCAGGACAGCTCGTTGAGCAGCCGGTCCTCCCCCGGGACGAGCACCTCGAAGCCGACCATCCCGTGGGCTCCAGGCGCGAGGCCGGTCCCGAACGACCCCATGGACACCGGCGTCGTCGAGGGGAACCCGCTCACGATCCGCTTCCCCGAGTCGAAGAGCGAACGCAGCCACGGCGCGTGCCCACCGCGACGCCTCAGCAGGTCGTGCCCGAGCCCGTCGACGAGCACGACGACGGCGCTGCGGGCCGGCGGCAGCTGCCACAGCGACTGCACGCCCCCGACACCGAGGGAGGCGACGACGGACGGTAGGACGTCGGGAAGGCCGCCGTCGGCGTAGGCCGGCGCGGGCGGCATACGCCGCTCGTCACCGAGGGCTCCGGTCACTGCCCCAAGGCCGCCGAGAGCGCGTGCGCGAAGCCGACGGCCTGCTGGAGCGCGGAGTCACCGTCGGCGGTGGCCGAGACGCGCAGGGCGATGTCGTCGCTCGCGATGGTGCCGTCGTAGCCGTGGTCGGCGTCGCAGCCGGGGTCGCCGCAGGTCGCCGGGAGCAGGTCCACCCGCGACACCGCGCCCCAGCCGAGGGTGAGGGTGAGCTCGCGGCCGAGCGAGCCGGGCACGTAGTTCTGCGGGTCGGCGACGACGTGGGTGAGCATGACGCCGCGGACGGCCGACAGCGGGATGCTCTCGGTGGTCGCGGTCGCGACCTCCTGCTCCCCCGCACCCGCGGCCTCATCGGCGTGGTCGTCGGCATGCGCGATGACGAGCCGGGTAGGGGTGAGGACGAGGACGGTGACGTGGCGGCGGATGACGTCACGGTCGAAGGTCGTCTCGAGGTGGACGAGGTGGGAGCGGACCTCCTCGCCGACGAGAGCGGCGGAGACGACGTCGGCGACGAGCGCCGGGTAGTAGCCGGCCCGCTCGATGGCCTTGGTGAGGTCGGCCGGCAGCGTCGGGACGTCGAAGGTGCGCTTCATGCCGGACATTCTGGCAGGCACCCCCGTCGACGGTCCCGCGAAGCCTGCTCACGGGGTGGTTGCCGCTCAGGTGAGCGAGCGCCGCCCTGGGTCGGTGCGGCGCTCCATCGGCGCGACCGTCACCTCGGCACCGAGCACCTCGACACCACCGGGGTGTGCGTTGACCGGCGCGAGCCGCAGCGACTCGATCTCGGGCATGTCGTCGCTGATGACCGAGACGCGGGCGATGAGGTCGGCGAGCGCCGCCCGGTGGACGGGAGTCGAGCCGCGGTGGCCGTGCAGGACCGGCGCCGCCTTGACCGACGAGATGAGCTCGGAGACGGCGACGTCGGTGAGCGGCGGGATGCGGTGCGAGATGTCGTCGAGCAGCTCGGTCGGCAACCCGGCCACCCCGAAGCTCACGACCGGCCCGAAGAGCGGGTCCTCGTCGGCAGTGACGACGCAGGCGACACCGGGAGTCGCCATGCGCTGCACCTCGAGCTGGCCGGCGGCGAGCGGTGACAGCCGCTCGTGCAGGGACGCCCACGCCTCGCGCACCGCCTGCTCGTTCGCAAGATCCACGCGCACCCCGGTGACCCCGCCCTGATGACGCAGCATCGGCGCGGTGGACTTGAGCACGACGGGGTAGCCGATGTCCTCGGCCGCGGCGACCGCGTCGTCGACCGTCGCGACCCGGCGCGTCGGCCACACCTCGATGCCGTAGGCCGCGAGCAGGGCGCTCGTCTCGTCGGGGTCGAGACGGCGGCCCTCGGGCGAGACCGAGAGGACCGTCTGGACGACGTCCTCGGCAACGCGCCGGTTGATGCCCGTCGGCGCCACCGGCTCGCCGTGGTCCTTGCCGCGCCACTGGGCGTACTTCGTCGCCTTGCCGAGGGCGTAGGCCGCGTCCTCCGGCATCGCGTACACCGGGATGGCCTGGTGGGACTCCCCGCCCTCTGCCAGATGACTGTCGGGCGACACCCCGCTCATGCCGAGGAACGTTGCGACACAGGTCTTCTCAGACTGGCGAGCCGCTGCCCGCACCGCCTCGGTGACCTCCTCGTCGTGCGCGACGATCGGCGGGATGAAGCAGGTGAACACCGAGTCGACGTCCGGGTCCGCGAAGGCCTCGTCGAGGGCCGCGCGGAACTGCTCGGCGGTCGCGTCGCTCGGGAGGTTGACCGGCCCGTGCGTCACCTCGAGGCCGCGCCCGGCGAGCGCCCCGGCAGACAGCGCGCCGAGGGCCGAGGAGTTGCCGACGACCGCGACGCGACGCCCCGCGGGCAGCGGCTGGTGCACGACGAGCTGGGCGACGTCGAAGAGCTGGTGGACGTTGGAGACCTGGATGACACCGGCCTGGCCCAACATCGCGGCGAAGACCTCGGGCCGTGCCTTGGTGCGACGCACCCGGTGACCCGGCGGCACGCCATACGCGGAGACGCCCGAGCGCACGACGATGACCGGCTTGATGCGCCCGAGGTTGCGGGCGATCCGCGAGAACTTGCGCGGGTTGCCCATCGACTCGAGGTAGAGCCCGACCGCCTCGGTGGCGTCGTCGTCGATCCAGTACTGCATGAAGTCGTTGCCGGAGACGTCGATCCGGTTCCCCGCGGACGCGAAGGTCGACAACCCGAGACCCCGTCGCTCGGCGGACGCGAGGACCGCGATGCCGAGGGCTCCGGACTGGGCGAAGAGCCCGAGCCGACCGGCCGGGGGCAGCGACGGCGACAGCGAGGCATTGAGCCGCACCTCGGCGTCGGTGTTGATGATCCCGAACGAGTTGGGGCCGACGATGCGCATGCCCGAGCCGCGCACCCGCCGCACGAGCTCGGCCTGCCGGTCATCCCCCTCCCCGTCCGCGCGCTCGGCGAACCCGGCGCTGACGACCAGCAGCGCGTCGACGCCCGCCGCCGCGCACTCGTCGACGACGCCGAGTACCTTCTCCGCGGGCACCGCGACGACGGCGAGGTCGACCGGTCCCGGGACGTCGGCGATCGTGTCGTATGCCGTCCGCCCGAGGATCTTCTTCGCGCGCGCGTTGACGGGGTGGACCGTGCCGGTGAAGCCGGCGTCGAGCAGGTTCCCCAGGAAGTGGTGCCCCATCGAGTCGGGCGACCGCCCGGCGCCGATGACGGCGACGACCTGCGGGCGCAGGATGCGGCTCACCGACAGCGCCTCGGCGCGGTGCTCGCGCGACATCGCCACCGCCTTGGACCGGTCGGTCGGCTCGATGTCGAAGTGCAGCGAGACCACACCGTCCTCGACCTTGCGGCTCACCTCGTAGCCGGCGTCGGAGAAGACGGCGAGCATCTTGCGGTTCTGCGGCAGCACCTCGGCGGTGAACCGGGTGATGCCGAACTCCTGGGCGATCGCCGCGAGGTGCTCGAGCAGGACCGAGCCGATGCCCTTGCCCTGGTAGTGGTCGCTCACGTTGAACGCGACCTCGGCCGACGTCGGCGAGACCCGGTCGTACCGTCCGATGCCGATGATCTCGTCGCGCAGGGTGAGGACGAGCGCGACCCGGTCCTCGTAGTCCACGTGGGTGAACCGGTGCACGTCCTTGTCGGAGAGCCGGCGCAGCGGCGCGAAGAACCGGAGGTAGATCGACTCCTCGCTCTGCCGGGCATGGAAGGCGTGGATGCCCGCGGTGTCGCTCGGCTTGATCGGGCGGAGGTGCGCGACGCTGCCGTCACGCAGGACGACATCGGCCTCCCACTGCACGGGATAGCCCGGCGGAAGCTCGTTGCCCGTGCCCATGGCGCCCATCGTGTCACGGCACGATGGGTCCATGGACTTGCGTGAGGTGGTGTCGCGGCGGCGGATGGTGCGCCGCTTCGACCCGGACCGGCCGGTGCCGCTCGACGTCGTCCGGGATCTCGTCGCCCTGGCGCAGCGGGCGCCGAGCGCGGGCTTCACGCAGGGCTGGGACATGCTCGCCCTCGTCGACGCCGCGGACCGCGAGCGCTTCTGGGAGGTGGCCCGTGAGGAACGGAGCCCGGCACCCGACCCGGGCAGCGCCTGGCTGCGGGGAGTCTCGGCAGCGCCGGTGCTGCTCGTCCTGCTCAGCGACCCCACGGCATACCTCGACCGGTATGCCGAACCCGACAAGGGCTGGACCGACCGCTCCCCCGACCGGTGGCCGATCCCCTACTGGGACACCGATGCCGCGATGGCGGCCATGCTCGTCCTCCTCGGCGCGACCGACCGCGGTCTCGGTGCGCTCTTCTTCGGGGTCCCGGCCGGGCGCCACGAGGCCGTCAAGGCGGCGTATGCCGTCCCGCCCGGTCGCCGCGTCGTCGGCGTCATCGCGGTGGGTCACGAGGCGCATCGGGTACGCAGCCCCTCGCTGAAGCGCGGCCGGCGGGCGCTCGGTGACGTGCTGCACGTCGGGCGGTTCGGCGCGCCCTCCGCGGAGGCGCCGCAGCCCTGAGAGAGGATGCAGTGATCGCCCGGCCGCGTCCCGGGACCACCGACGAAGAGGCACGACCCGCTCCATGGCCAAGCGCACGACCAAGACCGCCCAGACCGACGAAGACATCGCCGAGAACGTCGTCGACATCGACGTCGGGCTCGAGATGCAGAACGCGTTCCTCGAGTACTCCGTCTCGGTCATCCACTCGCGCGCCCTGCCGGACGTGCGCGACGGGCTCAAGCCGGTCCAGCGGCGGATCCTCTACTCGATGTCGGAGATGGGCCTGCGCCCCGACCGCGGTCACGTGAAGTCCTCGCGCGTCGTCGGCGACGTCATGGGCAAGTACCACCCGCACGGCGACACGGCGATCTACGACGCGCTCGTGCGCATGGCGCAGCCGTTCACGATGCGGCTGCCGCTCGTCGACGGACACGGCAACTTCGGCTCGCTCGACGACGGCCCGGCCGCGTCGCGCTACACCGAGGCCCGGCTCGCCCCGGCCGCGCTCGTCATGACCGAGAGCCTCGACGAGGACACCGTCGACTTCGTCCCCAACTACGACGACCAGCTCACCCAGCCGGGCGTCCTGCCCGCGGCCTACCCCAACCTCCTCGTCAACGGCGTGAGCGGCATCGCCGTCGGGTTCGCGACGAACATGCCGCCGCACAACCTCGTCGAGGTCGTCGGCGCCGCGCGCCACCTCATCGCCCACCCGGACTGCAGCCTCGACGACCTCATGAAGTTCGTCCCCGGCCCGGACCTGCCCCTCGGCGGCAAGATCGTCGGGCTGGACGGCATACGCGACGCCTATCTCACCGGCAAGGGGACGTTCCGCACGCGCGCGAGCGCACGGATCGAGAAGGTGACCCCGCGCAAGTCCGGCATCGTCGTCACCGAGCTGCCCTACCTCGTCGGCCCGGAGAAGGTCATCGAGCGGATGAAGACGCTCGTGCAGTCCAAGAAGCTCCAGGGCATCTCCGACGTCAAGGACCTCACCGACCGCAAGAACGGGCTGCGTCTCGTCATCGAGGTCAAGAACGGGTTCAACCCCGAGGCCGTCCTCGAGCAGCTCTACAAGCTCACGCCGATGGAGGACTCCTTCGGCATCAACAACGTCGCGCTCGTCGACGGCCAACCGCAGACGCTCGGCCTCAAGGACCTGCTGAGGCACTACGTCGAGTTCCGCATCGACGTCGTCCGGCGGCGCACGCAGTTCCGGCTCGGCAAGGCCCAGGACCAGCTGCACCTCGTCGAGGGCCTGCTCATCGCGATCCTCGACATCGACGAGGTCATCCAGCTCATCCGTTCCAGCGATGACACGGCGACGGCGCGCACCCGCCTCATGGACGTCTTCGACCTCAGCGAGCTGCAGGCGAACTACATCCTCGAGCTCCAGCTGCGCCGGCTGACGAAGTTCTCGCGGCTCGAGCTCGAGAAGACGCGCGACGAGCTGCAGCGCCAGATCCAGGAGCTCGAGGCGATCCTCGGCGACGAGAAGCTGCTGCACAAGACGGTCTCCGGCGAGCTCGCCGAGGTCGCGAAGAAGTACGGCACGCCTCGCCGCACCGTGTTGCTCGAGTCGGCCGGCAACCCCGTCTCGACCGCGACGCCGCTCGAGGTCGCGGACGACCCGTGCTGGGTGCTGCTCTCCTCGACCGGCCTGCTCGCGCGCACCTCGGACGCCGAGCCGATCCCCGCCGAGGGGCCGCGTGCGAAGCACGACGCGGTCATCGGCGCGGTCCGCACGACGGCGCGTGGCGAGGTCGGCCTCGTCACGTCGCGCGGCCGGATGATCCGGATCTCGGCGTTGGAGCTGCCGGCGCTGCCGCCGCTCGGTGGGGCCCCGTCGCTCTCCGGTGGCGCGCCGCTCGCGGCCTATGTCGACCTGCCCCGGGGCGAGGAGCCGATCACCATCGTCTCGCTCGACCCGAACGGTCCGGGCCTCGCGCTCGGCACCGCCCAGGGTGTCGTCAAGCGGGTCACCGCGGACGCGCCCAAGGCCCACGACTGGGAGGTCATCTCGCTCAAGGACGGCGACAGCGTCGTCGGCGCCGGCCAGGTCGTCACCGGCGACGAGGACCTCGTCTTCGTCACCTCCGACGCCCAGCTGCTCCGGTTCTCGGCGTCGGCGGTGCGGCCGCAGGGGCGTTCGGCCGGCGGTGTCGCGGGTGTGCGCGTCGGCTCCGGGCAGCGGGCCGTGTTCTTCGGGGTCGTCGACCCGGCGCGCGAGGCCGTCGTCGTCACGGCCTCCGGGTCGTCCGACGCGCTGCCTGGCACGCAGCCCGGTGCCCTCAAGGTCACGCCGTATGCCGAGTACCCCGCCAAGGGTCGCGGCACCGGAGGCGTGCGCGCGCACCGGTTCCTCAAGGGCGAGGACACGCTCGTCCTGGCGTGGGTCGGTGCGACGCCGGTGCGGGCCAGCGGCGCCGGCGGGGTCGCGATCGAGCTGCCCGAGGCGACGGGCAAGCGCGACGGGTCCGGCACCCCCGCCCCGTCCGTCATCGCCGGCCTTGCAGCACCACCCGCAAACGCGCGCGTTACGTGATCGTGACCGAGGGATTCGCGCACAATGGCTGACTGACCGGTGCAACCGCTTTTACACTCCAGAACTGTCCCTCAGCGTCGAGACCCTCGCGGGCAGCGACGCGTCCCCTGCACAGATGGAGGCGGGCATGTCCCTCACTTCCCAGCGCCGCAGCGTCAAGGTCTTCGCGAGCGTCGCGGTTCTCTCCCTCGGTCTCGCCGCGTGCGGGTCCAGCGACAGCGGTGACGGCGGCGACGCCGGCTCCGGTGACGCCGGCGCGAGCAAGATCGACTGCGCCCCCTACGAGGCGTTCGGCGACCTCAAGGGCAAGGAGGTCTCGGTCTACACCTCGATCACCGCGCCCGAGGACCAGCCGCACATCGACCCCTACAAGCCCTTCGAGGACTGCACCGGCGTCAAGGTCAAGTACGAAGGCTCCAAGGAGTTCGAGGCCCAGCTGCCGGTCCGCGTCAAGGGTGGCAACGCCCCCGACATCGCCTACCTCCCCCAGCCCGGTCTGCTCCAGACGATGGTCGCGACCGGCAAGGTCATCGAGGCCCCGCCGGAGGTCGTCAAGAACGTCGACGCCAACATGCCCGACTTCAAGGAGTACGGCACGGTCGACGGCAAGTTCTACGCCGCCCCGCTCGGCGCGAACGTCAAGTCCTTCGTCTGGTACTCGCCCTCGGCCTTCGCCGACAAGGGCTACGAGGTCCCCAAGACCTGGGACGAGCTCATGACGCTCACCCAGAAGATCGCCGCCGACAACCCGGACAGCAAGCCGTGGTGCGCCGGCATCGAGTCCGGTGACGCCACCGGTTGGCCGGCCACCGACTGGCTCGAGGACGTCATGCTCCGCACGGCCGGCCCGGAGACCTACGACAAGTGGGTCAAGCACGAGATCCCGTTCAACGACCCGTCCGTGCAGACCGCGCTCGCCGAGGTCGGCAAGATCCTCAAGGACCCGAAGTTCGTCAACGGTGGCTACGGCGACGTCAAGACCATCGCGTCCACGTCGTTCCAGGACGCCGGCCAGCCGATCCTCGACGGCAGCTGCTACATGCACCGCCAGGCGTCGTTCTACGCCGCCAACTGGCCCGAGGGCACGAACGTGGCCGAGGACGGCGACGTGTGGGCCTTCTACCTCCCGGCCAAGGACGAGTCGAGCAAGCCGGTCCTCGGTGGTGGCGAGTTCGTCGCCGCCTTCGCCGACCGTCCCGAGGTCAAGGCCTTCCAGACCTACCTCTCCTCGGTCGAGTGGGCCAACGAGCGCGCCCGCACCTGCGGCTCCGGCGGCTGCGTCACGGCGAACAAGAACGCCGACGTCTCGCTGCTGAAGAACCCCGTCGACAAGCTCTCCGCGGAGCAGCTCACCGACGAGAGCGCGACGTTCCGCTTCGACGGCTCGGACCTCATGCCGGGCGCCGTCGGCGCGGGCACGTTCTGGAAGGGCATGACCAACTGGATCACCGGACAGGACGACAAGGCCACGCTCGACTACATCGAGAACTCCTGGCCCAAGTCCTGACCTGACGTTCGCGAGGAGGGTGGGGCCGCTCGGCTCCGGGCGCCCCGCCCTCCTCGTGGGCTCCCCTGCCCTTCCCCTGTCCACTCCCGGAGGTGGAGACATGACGACCTCGTATGCCGGGAACGTCGCGTATGCCGTTCCGTCGGCGATTCCCTCGGCGATCCTTCCCGAGCCCCTCCTGCGGGCCGAGAGCACCGCAGGCAAGTTCCTGCTCATGTTCGCCGCGGTCGCGATCTTCGCGATCGTCTTCGGCCTCATCCTCTTCCTCGCCTCCCTCTTCAAGGGGCGACGGGGCGAGCAGGCCCAGGGTGCGCTCTTCGCCGCACCGGTCGTGCTGCTCCTCGCGGTCGGACTGCTCTACCCGGCCCTGCTGACGATCCAGCAGTCCCTGCGCGGACGGAAGGGCGACGGCGCCTACGGGTTCTCCAACTACGCCGAGATCTTCACCCAGCCAGAGCTGCTCACCGTCATCCGCAACACCGCGATCTGGGTGCTGCTCGTGCCGTTCCTCGCGACGGCCGTCGGGCTGCTCTACGCGATCCTCATCGACCGGGCGCGCGGCGAGGCCTTCGCCAAGGCGCTCATCTTCCTGCCCATGGCGATCTCCATGGTCGGCGCGAGCATCATCTGGAAGTTCGTCTACCAGTACAAGCAGACCGAGCGCCCGCAGATCGGCCTGCTCAACCAGGTCCTGAAGTCGCTCGGGTTCGAGACCCAGCAGTTCCTCCTCGACGCACCCCGCAACACGATCATGCTCATCATCGTCATGGTGTGGATCCAGGCGGGCTTCGCGATGACGGTCCTGTCGGCCGCGATCAAGGCCATTCCGGACGACATCATCGAGGCCGCCCGCCTCGACGGCGTCTCCGGGTTCCGGATGTTCCGCTACATCACCCTGCCGAGCATCCGCGCGGCCGTCGTCGTCGTCCTCACGACCATCGGCATCGCCACCCTCAAGGTCTTCGACATCGTGAGAACGATGACCGCCGGACAGTTCGAGACCTCGGTCGTGGCCAACGAGTTCTACAACCAGAGCTTTCGGTATGACGCGCAGGGACTCGGTGCCGCACTGGCTGTCCTGCTGTTCGTTCTCGTCATCCCCATCGTCGTCTACAACATCGTCCAGATGCGCAAGGAGGCCTGAGCCGTGAGCACCCTCCAGCCGGCTGCGACGCCGGAGTCCCTCCCCACCGAGAGCGGCGAGACCGTCACCGGGTCCCGTGTCGGTCGCGGCAAGGGCGCCACGAGCAAGGCTGCCGGCGCCCTGGGGTCCCGGTGGGCCTCGCTCGTCGCTGTCCTCATCGCCGTCCTGTGGACCACCCCCACGCTGGGCCTGCTCGTGACGTCGTTCCGCTCCGCTCGCGACATCAACACGAGCGGGTGGTGGACGGTCTTCACCGACCCGAGCGGCCTCACCCTCGACAACTACCGGCAGGCGCTCGAGCCCGGTGCGCAGTCGAGCTTCACGCAGTACCTCATCAACACCGTCGTCATCACGATCCCCGCGGTGCTGCTGCCGATCTTCCTCGCCTCGCTCGCGGCCTACGCGTTCGCGTGGATGCCGTTCCCGGGCCGGGACGCGCTCTTCGTCGCGGTCTTCGCGCTGCAGATCGTGCCCCTGCAGATCGCCCTCATCCCGCTGCTCGACATCTACACCAACAAGCTCGGGTTCGGACAGTCCTACTGGAGCGTGTGGCTCTCACACACGATCTTCGCGTTGCCCCTGGCGACGTTCCTCATCCACAACTTCATGCGCGAGCTGCCCGGCGAGCTCATGGAGGCGGCGCGCGTCGACGGTGCCGGGCACGTGACGATCTTCTTCAAGATCCTGCTGCCGCTCCTCACCCCGGCGCTGGCCGCGTTCGGCATCTTCCAGTTCCTCTGGGTCTGGAACGACCTGCTCGTCTCCCTCGTCTTCCTCAGCGGCCCCGAGTACGCACCGATCACCGTCCGGGTGGCCGAGCTGTCCGGGTCGAGAGGCAGCGCGTGGTACCTGCTGTCCGCCGGCGCCTTCATCTCGATGGTCGTCCCGGTCGTCGTGTTCCTCTCGCTCCAGCGGTTCTTCGTCCGCGGCCTCCTCGCGGGTGGCCTGAAGGGCTGACCATGAGCGCGGGCGACCGCCGTCGGCGGATGAGCACGATCACGGATGTCGCGCGGGAGGCCGGGGTCTCGGTGGCCACGGTCTCCCGCGCCCTCCGGGGCCTGGACCGGGTCAGCCCACGCACCCGTGAGCGGGTGCTGCGCGTCGCCGAGGAGCTCGACTACGTCGCGAGCCCGACGGCGACGTCCCTGGCCTCCGGGCGCACCCAGGTCGTCGGTGTCGTCGCGCCGTTCCTCACGAGGTGGTTCTTCGCCACGCTCGTCAGCGCCATCGAGAAGACGCTGCGCCAGCACGGTCACCACGTCCTCCTCTTCGACCTCGAGGACGACACCTACGACAAGCGGCTCCCCCTCTCGCAGAACATGCTCTGGAAGCGCGTCGACGGCGTCATCACCCTCAACCTGCCGATGACCGACGCCGAGCTCGAGCTCGTCGACCGGCTCGGCCTCCCCCTCGTCGCCATCGGAACGCCCGTCGCGGACCGGCCCAACGTCCGCATCGACGACGCCGAGGTCATGCGCATCGCGACCGAGCACCTCATCTCACTGGGCCACGAGCGCATCGCCTACGTCGGTGCCGTCCCGACCAACGTCGCGCACATCCAGACGCCGCAGGCGCGCCTCGACGCCTTCCGCGAGACGATGCGCAACCACGGGCTCGAGGAGCACAAACAGTGGATCCTCTCGTCCGCGTGGACGGCCGACAGCGCCGCCGAGGACACGCGTGAGCTGCTCGCCTCCCCCGAGCGACCGACCGCCGTGGCCGCCGCATCGGACGAGATGGCCATCGGCGTCATGGCCGCCGCCCGCGACCAGGGCCTGCGCGTCCCCGAGGACCTGTCCGTCATCGGCATCGACGACCACGTCCACGCCAACGTCCTCGGGCTGACGACGGTCCGTCAGGACGTCGCCGCCCAGGGCCGCATCGCCGCGGAGATCCTGCTGCGCCAGCTCGGGGTCGTGGGACCCGAGCCAGCCGAGCAGGGCACGAGTCGGGCCCGGACCGAGGTCATCGTCCCGACCGACCTCGTCACCCGACGCAGCACCGCCGCCCCGGGCTGAGACACCCAGCCGGAGCCGGCAGCGCGGCGCGTGCTCAGTGGTGCTCGTGGTCGGGGTCGCCGAGCTCCTCCGGGTCACGCATGTAGGTCTTCTTCGCGTAGACGAAGCGGTTGACCACCCACGTGATCGCCCACAGGACGACACCGAGCAGGAGCAGGTAGCCGGCGATCCTGTACTGGATCGTGTCGCGACCCGTCCACGGGCCGACCATGAACGCACAGGCGATCGCACCCAGCACCGGCAACACGGTCGGGGCGACGAAGTGCTTGCGGTCGATGACGTCCTTGCGGAGCACCAGCACGGCGATGTTGACGATGGTGAAGACGCCGAGCAGCAACAGCGCCGTGGTGCCACCCAGCGCGGCGATGATGTCCGAGTCCGACCTGGTCGCGACGAAGTAGATGAGGCCGAACGCGATGGCCGTCGTGAAGAGGATCGCGGCCCACGGGGTGCGACGGCCGGGGTGCACCTTGCCGAGGAAGGGCGGCAGCACCTCCTGCTTCGCCATGCCGTAGAGCAGCCGGCTCGCCATGAGCATGTTGATGAGGGCCGAGTTCGCGACGGCGAACATGCCGATGAACGGGAAGACCTGGTCGAACGGGAAGTTCGGCGCGCCGGCCCGCACCACCTGCGTCAGCGCGGAGTCCGCCTCGGGGTCGGCGAGCTGCCCGACCGGCACGAGGGCCACGGCGGTGATCGAGACGAGCACATAGATCAGGCCGGTGATGCCGAGGCCGGTGAGCATCATCCGCGGGAAGTCGCGCACCGGGTCCTTGGTCTCCTCGGCCATGTTGACCGAGTCCTCGAAGCCGACCATCGCGAAGAACGCCAGCGACGTCGCTGCCGTGATGGCGAAGAAGGTGCTCTTGTCGCTCGGCGAGTCGAAGACCACGACTCGGGAGAAGTCCGCCTTGCCCTGCGTCACGGCATACACACCGATGAGGATGATCATCAGCAGACCGGACAGCTCCACCATGGTGAGCACGACGTTCGCCTTGACCGACTCCCCCACGCCACGGAAGTTCACCGCCGCGACGAGGGCCATGAAGCCCAGCGCGATGAGCAGGATCGGGCCGCTGCCGGACTCCCACTCGGCGCCGATGCCGTCACGCAGGAAGCCCGCGAACGCGTTCGAGGCGGTCGAGGCGGAGGTGATGCCCGAGCACATCACGGCGAAGCTCACGAGGAAGGTGAGGAAGTGGATCCCGAACGCCTTGTGCGTGTAGAGCGCCGCACCGGCCGCCTGCGGGTACTTCGTCACGAGCTCGAGATAGGAGAAGGCCGTGATCGTCGCGATGACGAAGGCGACGAGGAACGGCGCCCACGCCGCACCGCCGACCTCGCCGGCGACGGCACCCGTCAGCGCGTAGACGCCGGTGCCGAGGATGTCCCCGACGATGAAGAGCAGGAGGAGCTTGGGCCCCATCACCCGCTTGAGCTCGTGCTGACCGGTCTCCGGGTTGATGACGTCGGTGTCGCCCCGCTCGTCGGTGTGACCACTCATGTGAACCCTCCTTGGCCCGTCAGGCGCGGGAGAACCCCGCGCCTGCTAACCGCATACTGTGGCCCACATCACGCGTGAGGGCAACGCTCACGCGCGGTATGCCACGAAGTCGCCGTGCGTGCGCCCCGCGCCTCAGGCGTCGATGCGCTCGCGGTCGAGGTCGGCCGAGCCGCGCACGATGAAGTCGCGGCGGGGAGCGACGTCGTTGCCCATGAGCAGCTCGAAGATCTCCTCGGCCCGCTCGGCGTCCGCGAGGGTGACCTTGCGCAGGGTGCGGTGGCGCGGGTCCATCGTCGTCTCGGCGAGCTGGTCGGCGTCCATCTCTCCGAGGCCCTTGTAGCGCTGCATCGGCTGCTTGATGGTCCTGCCCTTCTTGGTCAGGGCGGCGACGGTCTTGCGCATCTCGGGCTCGGAGTACGTGTAGATGAGCTCACCCTTGCGCGACCCGGCGCCCGAGACCTCGATGCGGTGCAGCGGCGGCACCGCGGCATACACCTTGCCCGCCTCGACGAGCGGGCGCATGTAACGGAAGAACAGCGTGAGCAGCAGGGTGCGGATGTGCGCGCCGTCGACGTCAGCGTCGGTCATGATGATGACCTTGCCGTAGCGGGTGGCGTCGAGGTCGAACGTGCGCCCCGACCCGGCCCCGATGACTTGGATGATCGCGGCACACTCGGCGTTGCCGAGCATGTCGGTGAGCGAGGCCTTCTGGACGTTGAGGATCTTGCCGCGGATCGGCAGCAGCGCCTGGACGTCGGAGTCGCGGGCGAGCTTGGCCGTGCCGAGCGCGCTGTCACCCTCGACGATGAAGAGCTCGGTGCGCTCGACGTCGTTGCTGCGGCAGTCGGCGAGCTTCGCGGGGAGCGAGGACGTCTCGAGCGCGTTCTTCTTGCGCTGGGTCTCCTTGTGCAGCCGCGCACTGATGCGCGACTTCATCTCCGCGGTGACCTTCTCGAGGACGAGGGCGGCCTGCTGCTTCTCGCCGCGCTTGGTCGAGGTGAGCCGTGCGGTCAGCTCCCGCTCGACGACGCGGGCGACGATGGCGCGCACGGCGTTGGTGCCGAGCACCTCCTTGGTCTGCCCCTCGAACTGCGGCTCGGCGAGCCGGACCGTGACGACGGCCGTGAGGCCGGCGAGGATGTCGTCCTTCTCGACCTTGTCGCTGCCGACCTTGAGGCGGCGGGCGTTGACCTCGAGCTGCTTCTTGAAGACCTTGAGCAGCGCCTGCTCGAAGCCGGCGAGGTGGGTGCCGCCCTTGGGCGTGGCGATAATGTTGACGAAGGAGCGGACCTTGGACTCGTAGCCGGTGCCCCACCGCAGCGCGATGTCGACCTCGCACTCGCGCTCGACCTCCTGCGGGGTCATGTGCCCCTTGGCGTCGAGGACGGGCACGGTCTCGGTGAAGCTGCCGCTGCCCTGCAGGCGCCACACGTCGGTCACCGACGGGTCGGGGGCGAGGAACTCCACGAACTCGCTGATGCCGCCGTCGTGGACGAACACCTCCTCGTGCGGCCCGTTCTCCCCCGCGGTCCCGGGCAGGCCACGCTCGTCGCGGATGACGAGGGTGAGTCCCGGCACGAGGAAGGACGTCTGGCGGGCGCGCTGGACCAGCCCGTCGTAGTCGAACTCGGCGTCCTTGAGGAAGATCTGCGGATCGGCCCAGTAGCGGATGCGCGAACCGGTCGCGCCGCGCTTGGCCTTGCCGATGACGGCGAGCTCGGAGGAGCGCTCATAGGGCGTGAACTCGTGGTCGGGGCTCTTGTCGTCGCTCGCGACGTCGGGGAAGTAGCCGGGCTCCCCGCGCCGGAAGCTCATCGCATAGGTCTTGCCGCCGCGGTCGACCTCGACGTCGAGACGGGCCGAGAGGGCGTTGACGACGGAGGCCCCGACGCCATGGAGGCCACCGGACGCGGTGTAGGAGCCGCCACCGAACTTGCCGCCGGCGTGCAGCTTGGTGAAGACGACCTCGACACCGGTGAGCCCGGTCCGCGGCTCGATGTCGACGGGGATGCCCCGGGCCTGGTCGCGCACCTCGACCGAGCCGTCCTTGTGCAGGATGACCTCGATCCGGTCGCCGAAGCCGCCGAGCGCCTCGTCGACGGCGTTGTCGATGATCTCCCAGAGGCAGTGCATGAGCCCGCGGCTGTCGGTGGAACCGATGTACATGCCCGGCCGCTTGCGGACCGCCTCGAGCCCCTCAAGGACCTGGAGGTGGTGCGCGCTGTAGTCGGACGAGGACTTGCTCGTCGCGGCCTTCTTGGCCGTGGACGTGGGGCTCATGCGTTCCTATCGATCGTGGTGGCGTGCGACATCGTCGTATGCCGGCCGCGCGCCTGTCGTGCGTCGTCCTCAGGCTACGTCCGGGCACGGACGCACCCGGGCAGCGGCACGCTGACGGGGGCGGACGGCATACGTCCCGAAGTCCCGGAGGGGCATCGGAAAGGTCACAACACGGGACAACTCCCGCGCGGGAAGAGGTCGACGTGTTTGACTGTTGCAACGCTCGAAGCCCGCACGAGGTGTGTGGGCTCCACTGACGAGATCAGCCGAGGAGGCCGATGTGAACACCGCACTGGCACCCACCCTGACCGCTGCGGACCGTTGTGACCGCTGCGGCGCCCAGGCCTACATCCGGGCTCGTCTCCACGTCGGTGGTGAGCTGCTGTTCTGCGCGCACCACGGCCGGGAGCACCTGCCCAAGCTGCGTGACCACGCAGAGATCACCGACGAGAGCGACCGGCTCACCGAGCCCCCGACCGTCGCGGACGTCGAGGCCTGACGCGGCCCTGACCTGACCACCGCGTGAACCTCCTGCCGGAGGGCACCAGCATCTGGGTGCCGGCGATCCTCATCCTCGTGGGGATCGTCGGCATCGTCGTTCCGGTCATCCCGGGGCTGCTCGTCGCCGTCCTCGGTGTGCTGCTCTGGGCGTACGAGACCGGCGGCACGACCGCGTGGACGTTCTTCGGGGTGTGCCTGGCGATCTACCTCGTCGGCGTCGTCGTGCAGTTCCTCGTGCCGGGCAAGAAGCTGCGTCAGCAGGGCGTGAAGACCTCGACGCTGTTCCTCGCCGTGGTGCTCGGCCTCGTCGGGATGGTCGTCATCCCCGTCGTCGGCTTCTTCATCGGCTTCGTGGGCGGCATCTTCCTCGTCGAGCAGGGTCGCAGCCGTAACCGGGCGCAGGCATGGGCTCGCACGAAGCACGCCCTTGTCGCCGTGGTCACGAGCATGGGCATCGAGCTGTGCGCCGGCGTCCTCATCGCCGTGACGTGGGTCGTCGGCGTCCTCGCGACGACCTAGGGTTCAGCTCAGCGCCAACCGTCCTGGCTGCGCCGGTCCCAGCGGTCGTCGAGCTTGTCCATGAAGCCGGAGCCGCTCTTCTGACGGCCTCCACCGCCGTGCCCGCGGCTCGGGCCGGTCGTGCCGTCCGCACGGACCGCGGCGAGGCCGCCTCGGCCCTTGCGTGGCGGGGCGAGGGCGTAGGCGACCGCAGCCACCATGACCGCGAAGCCGGCGGCACCGACCCACATCGTCGTGTTGATGCCGAGGAGGACGAGCCCGAGGCCGGCGACGACGCCGACGACGGCGATGACCCAGCGGGTGCGCGTGGGGCCACCGCGGCGTGAGCCCTCCATGCTCGAGGCGAACTTGGGGTCCTCGGCCGCGAGTGCCTGCTCGAGCTGGTCGAGCATCCTCTGTTCGTGCTCCGACAGCGGCACGGCGTCCTCCCGGTGTGTGGTGCTGGTGCGGTGAGTTCGGGGTTTCACTCACCACAACGCACGAGACCACGGTTTCGTTGCTTGGCCCAGCGGCGGTGCTGGTCCCTTCAGGATAGGTCCCCATCGCCGCGCGCGGAAGGTCGGCTGGTGTCAATGAGGCTGGCGGGGCGAACCGAGCCCGCTCCGAAGCGCGCGCTGGCCCGGTCGACGGCCCGGTCGGCCTCGCGCCAGCCGTGCTCGGACTCGCCGAGCATGCCCTGGATCGGGGCGGCCTCGAGCCCGACGAGCTTCTCCATGCGCACGCCGACGAGCCGGATCCGGGCCCGCTGCAGCCCGAGGGCGTCGAAGAGCCCCGTCGCCGTCTCGTAGATCGCCCGGCTCGTGTCGGTCGGCTCACGCAGGGTGCGGGCACGCGTGATCGTCGTGAAGTCGGCGAAGCGGACCTTGATCGAGACGGTGCGGCCGGTGAGCCGGGCCGAGCGCAGCCGCGCGGCGACCTTGTCGGACAGGCGCAGCAGCCGGCGGTGGATCTCACGCGGGTCGTCGATGTCGTACTCGAAGGTCTCGTCGGCGCCGATGCTCTTCTCGCGGTGCTCACGCTCGACGGGGCGCGGGTCGCGCCCCCACGAGAGGGCGTGCAGGTGCTGGCCGGTGGCCTCTCCGAGCCCGCGCACGAGGGTGGGCAGCGGGGTGTGCGCGATGTCGCCGACGGTGCGCAGCCCGAGACGGGTCAGCTGCTCCTCGGTGCGCTCCCCCACGCCCCAGAGTGCCGCGACCGGCAGCTGCTGGACGAACGAGATGACCTCGTCGCGCGGCACGACGACCATGCCGTCTGGCTTGGCGAGCCCGGAGGCGATCTTCGCGACGAACTTCGTCGGGGCCACGCCGACCGAGCAGGTGATGCCCTGCTCGTCGTGGACGGTGTCGCGGATGAGCGCGCCGATCGTCGCGGGCGACCCGAGCCGGCGGACCGCGCCCGAGACGTCGAGGAACGCCTCGTCGAGCGAGAGCGGCTCGATCTCCGGGGTGACCGAACGGAAGGTCTCCATGACTGCGGAGCTGATCGCGGCATACAGGCCGTGCTCCGGCGGGAGGACCGTCGCCTGCGGGCAGAGCCGGCGCGCGCGGGTCATCGGCATGGCCGAGGTGACGCCGAAGCGGCGGGCCTCGTAGGTCGCCGAGAGCACGACGCCGCGGTTGCCGCCGCCGATGATGACCGGGGTCCCGACGAGCTCGGGGTGCGACAGCAGGGTCGCGGACGCATAGAAGGCGTCCATGTCGACGTGCAGGATCGTGCAGCCGGTGTCGTCGGGCGGCTCGCTCGACGAGCGCTCGGGGAGGCTGAACTGGCGGCGGGACATGACCCGTGGGGATTCCTCAGGGGCGGGTGGCGATGACGTGCAGGGAGGTGCCGATGTCGGCGAGGACCGCGAAGTCCGGGTGCTCGGTCACGGCGCGCTCGAGGTTGACGAGCGCGCTCCGGTCGGCGGCGGAGTCGACGAGCGCCGACGGCACGAGGTCACTGAAGATCCGTATGCCGTGTGCGCGCTGTGCGCGCAGGCCGGTGGTCTCGACGAGGGCGAGGACGGCGCCCTTGTCGAAGCGGCGCGGCACCGGGTCGGCGTCGCCCCAGCGTCCGTCGGGTCGGTCGAGGGCGGCCCGGGCCTGGGCGAACTGGCCGGCGAGGGCTCGTGCGACGACCGCCGCTGACCGCTGCGGGACGACGAGGCTGAGGATGCCGCCCGGCGCGAGGACCTCGGCGATGCGGCGCAGCGTGGCCTCGGGGTCGTCGACGTACTCGAGGGTGCCGTGGCAGAGGACGAGGTCGGGTCGGTCCCGCCCGACGAGGGACTCGAGGGTGTCGGCATCCCCTTGGACGGCGCTGACCCGGGAGGACGCCTGGGCCTCGGCCGCGCGGCGACGCAGGGAGGCGAGGGCGTCCGGGCTCGGGTCGACGACGGTGACGTCGTGTCCGGCGACGGCCAGCGGGACGGCGAGACCGCCCGTGCCGCCACCGAGGTCGATGACGCGCAGGGGCCGGCCGAGCTCGGCCTGCCGGTGCGTCACGACCTCGTCGACGGCGGCCCACATGGCGGCGGTGCGGGGCGAGGCCGAGACGCCGGTGTGGCGCGCGGTCGTCGCGTCCTCGGTCACGAAGGTCACCACTTCTCTCGTCGGGAGGGCGCGGCGGCGGACGCCGCAGCGTGTCCGGCCAGCCTAGTTGGCGGCGGTGACGGCGAGGTCAGCCGACGGCCTTGCGCACGAGGGTCGCGATGAACTTCTCCTGCTCGGCGTCGAGAGCCGTGATGGCGTAGGCGGTCGGCCACATGGTACCGTCGTCGATCTTCGCGTCCTCGTTGAACCCCAGCTCGGAGTAGCGCGAGCCGAACTTCGAGGATGCCTTGAAGAAGCAGACCGTCTTCCCGTCGGCGTTGGCCCAGGCGGGCATGCCGTACCAGGTCTTCGGCAACAGGTCGGGTGCGACCTCGGTGACGATGCGGTGGATCGTCTCGGCGAGGGCCCGGTCGGTGTCGGGCATCTCGTCGATCTTGGCGCGGAGGTCGGCCTCGCCCTTGACGCGGTTCTTGGCGCCCTTCTCCTCGGCGCGCAGCTCCTTGGCGCGTTCCTTCATCGCGGCGCGTTCGTCGGCGCTGAACCCGCTCGTGGTGTTCCTGCTCGCGGACTTCGTGCTCGTGGACTTCGTGCTCGTGGACTTCTTGGCGGTGGTCATGGCTCCACGCTAGGTCGGCGCCGTGGCCGTCTGCTTCTCGATTCGTGACCATGTCAGTGGCCAGAGCTGCCGGGGCTGGAGTGCCACAGCTTGCGCGACGGGGTGCCGTGGTCGGGTACGGCGGGGACGATGCTCCCGACGCGGTGGCCGTCGGAGGTGGGCGTTCCCGCGGGGCGCGTGTCGGCATACGGCGACTGCCGGAACCCCGACGCGTGGACGAGGACCCTCCGACCCGACCGGGTCCGGCTCGCCTCGGCCTCCGCCTCCCCTGCCTCGGCCCGGGCGCGCCCCTCGGCGTCGGCGGCCTCGAGGGCGGCGAGCACCGCGGGCAGCCCGCCGTCACGCCAGGCCTCCCAGAGCCCGGCGAGCTCCCACGCCCCGGTGGCGCGGACCGAGATGCCGCGCGACCCGGTCCGCCGCACCTCGCCGCGCACGAGGAGCAGCCACGAGTGGAACACGGTCGCGGCATACGGACCCTGGACGTCCTCGAAGAAGGTCGCGTCGACCGGCCCGGTCGTGTCGTCGAGGGTGAGGAAGACGACCCGGCGACCCGACCGGATCGGCGGGGTCTGGGTGGCGACCTTGACCCCGGCGACCCACACCTCGCCGCGGCTGCGGGCGCGCAGCAGGTCGCGGCTGCGGGTGACGCCGAGCGCGTCGAGCATCGGCCCGTAGAACTCGACGACGTGCGCGGACGCGTCGAGCCCGAGGACGTCGAGCTCGGCCCGCACCCGCTCGGTCCCGGTCATCTCGGGCAGCCCGGCGCCGGGGGTGAGCTCGGGCCGGTCGCCGAGGTCGAGGGCGAGCTGGACCGGCTGGTCCGCGGCGGCGACGACGGGGCGTGCGGCCTGCGACTGGGCGGCAGCGCGTTCGCGCACCAGGGTTCCACCACGGCCGTCTCCCTCGAGACGCCCTCCGGGGATGACCGGCGGTGGCGTATGCCGTCCGCGCCGGCCCGCGCGTCCGGCGCCGGTGTGCGTCGTCGCCCGTTCCCACCGGTCGAGCTCGCTCACGTGGAGCAGCAGGTCGCGCCGGGTGATCCGGCCGCGCCGGCCCAGGCCGGAGCCCGCCGGGCCGATGCCGTGCATGGCGTCGAACGCGCCCGCGAGGACGAGCCGCTCGACGACCGGGCGGCTCACCCTGGCCCGGGTCCAGAAGTCACCGAGACTCGAGAACGACTGTGCCGCAACGATGCTCGCAACCTCGGCCTCGCTGATCCCCTTGACGTCGGTGAGCGAGAGACGGATGCCGTAGTCGCTCGCGTCGGGTAGGTCCGGGTGCGCCGGGACGACGGCGCGCTGCGCGGCATACGGCTCGGAGGACCCCGCTGGACCGACGACGGCACCGACGCGATCCCCCTCGTCGAGACGCTCGATGCGGTAGGTGTCGCCGGAGGCGTTGACGTCGAGACCGAGGACGCTGATCCCGAGCGAGCGGGCGTCGTCGAGGATGAGCCGCTTCGGGTACATGCCCGGGTCGTGGGTGAGGACTCCCGCGAGGAACGCCGCCGGGTGGTGGGTCTTGAGCCACGCCGAGTGGTAGGTCGGGAGGGCGAACGCGGCGGCGTGCGCCTTGCAGAACCCGAACGACGCGAAGGACTTCAGCACCGCCCAGATGAGGTCGACCTCCTCTGGCGTGTAGCCGCGCGCCGCTGCCGCGGGGCGCCACCACGCCTCGATCTCCTCCTGGCCGCGCGGGGTGCCCATGGTGCGGCGCACCTCGTCGGCCTGGGCGAGGGTCACGCCGGTCGTCTCGGCGACGATGCGCAGCACCTGCTCGTGGAAGACGACGACACCCTCGGTCTCGGCGAGGGCGGGCCACAGCGTCGGATGGAGGATGCGCGGCTTGGACCAGCCGTGCCGGCTCTCGAGGAACGGCGTGATCATGTCGGACTTCACCGGCCCCGGCCGGAAGAGGGAGATGTCGATGATGAGGTCGTTGAACCGCTCCGGCCCGAACTTGCCGATGAGCTCGCGCTGACCCGGGCTCTCGATCTGGAAGCAGCCGAGGGTGTGGGTCGTGCGGATGAGCCGGAACGTCGCCTCGTCGTCGAGCGGCACCTGCGCCTCGTCGTCGAGGTCGACGTCGACGCCGTCGACGCGCCGCACCTCGGCGAGCGCGTGCGCCATCGCAGACTGCATGCGGATGCCGAGGACGTCGAGCTTGAGCAGCCCGAGCGTCTCGACGTCGTCCTTGTCGAACTGGCTCATGGGGAAGCCGAGCCAGCTCGCCTCGACCGGGGTGCGGTCGAGCAGCCCGGCGTTGGACAGCACGACGCCGCACGGGTGGAGGGCGATGTGCCGGGGCAGGCCGTCGAGGCGCTCGACGAGCTCGAAGAAGGTGTCCATGCGTGCGGAGTCCAGCCCGCGAGAGCGCAGCTCGGGCAGGTCGGCGATGGCGCTGCGGGCGTCCTTGGCGCGGATGTGCGGGAACGCCTTGGCGATCTCGTCGACCTCGACCGGCGGCATGCCGAGCGCGGCGCCGACGTCGCGCACGGCGTGACGCACCTTGTAGGTGTCCATCATCGACACGCACGTCACCCGGTCCCCGCCGAACCGGTCGAGGATCGCCTCATAGATCTCGGTGCGTCGGGCGGACTCGACGTCGATGTCGATGTCGGGCAGCTCGGCCCGCAGCGGTGAGCAGAACCGTTCCATGAGCAGGTCGTGCCGGATCGGGTCGATGCCGCTGATCCCGAGGAGGTAGTTGACGAGCGACCCGGCGCCGGAGCCCCGCGCCGCGACGCGCACGCCGCGCTCGCGGATGAGGTCGGTCACCTCGGCGACGGTGAGGAAGTAGGTCGGGTAGCCGAGGTGGGCGATGACGCGCAGCTCGTCGTCGAGCCGGGAGAGGACCGTATGCCGCTGCGCCGCACCGGAATCGGGGTACCTCGCGTTCACGGCGGCGCGGCAGCGCTCGTCGAGGACGCGTTGCGGGTCGTCGCCGGGCGCGATGTTCAGGACTCCCGGCTCGGGCAGGTGGACGGCGCCGATACCGAGGTCGGTGCGGGCATCCTGGACGCACTCGTCGGCGAGGTCCCGGGTCACGGCGAGCAGGGCCGCGGCACGCGTGTCGTCGCCGGTGACGTCGAGGGCGCGGGCCCACATCTGCGCGCTGCTTGCAAGGTGTCCGGCGTCGGTGACCCGGTCGAGGTGGCGGGAGTCGAGCACGACGAGGCGGCGGGCGGCGTCGAAGACGTCGACGGTGCGCACCTCGCCCCGGTCGGCGTGCCGGACGGCGGCGGTGAGGACGGCCGGCACCCCGGCCTCGTCGGCGAGGCCGAGCAGCCGGCGGGCGTGGGCACGGGAGCCGGGAGTCCCCTCGGGGCCACCGGTCATGACGACCTCGATCGCGAGCGCGTCCGGTGGCAGCAGCTCCCGCCACGCCTCGAGCCGGGCGCGGGCCTCCCCGAGCCGGCGGGCGAGCAGGGCCCGCCCGACGTCGGAGTCGGGTCCGAGGAGCACCCGCAGCCGACTCGCCTCATCCGGCTCGATCACTGCTCCCCCACGGCACCAGCGGTCGAGCAGCCGCGGCGTCGTCACCGGTGTGCCGCGCTCGCCGCGCAGGTGGGTGTCGGTGACGAGCCGGCACAGCGCCGCCCAGCCGAGGCCCCGCCCGACCGCGGCTCCGCGCCCCCGGGCGAGGACGGTGACCCGGGGCAGCCGCGGGTCCACGATGGCGCCGCCGCGCACCGGGGTGCGGACCTTCGGCGCGGGTCGTGCGGGTCGCTGCGGCCCGTGTGACCGCCCGCCGGGGTCCTCCCCGACGGCGAGGTCGACCCCGAGGATCGGCGCGATCCCGGCCTCACGACAGGCGGTCGCGAAGCGCACCGCGCCGTAGAGACCGTCCCGGTCGGTGAGGGCGAGCGCGGGCTGGCCGTCGGCGGCGGCGCGCTCGACGAGGGCCTGCGGGGTGGACGCGCCGTAGCGCATCGAGAACCCCGACGCGACGTGCAGGTGCACGAACTCCGTTGCCATGAGCCGCTATCCGCTCTCGCGCGCGGCGGCGAGACGGTATGCCGTCCGCGCGCCACCCGGCATACCGAGCGTTGCGGCGACGACGTCGACGAAGGTCTCCGCGGCGCGCAGGAGGTCGTCGGCCTCGCGGACCGTGACGTGGGTGCGACGGGTCTCGATCTCCTCGCGGCGGACGGCGGCGAGGGCGAAGTGCTCGGCCCACTCGCGCAGCTGTGGTGCGTCCGCGGCGAGGAGCGGCCACAGGTCGCGGCGGGCGCGGCGGGCGCCACCGCGGCGGGTGGCGGGACGACCGGCGACGTGCGCGGCGGCGGCGCGCATGGCGGCGTCGAGGGCGGCGACGAAGCGCGCCGTGGCGAGCTCGGCGGCATACGCGTCGGCGAGCGAGCCCCGGGACTGCTCGAGGAGGGCGAGGGCGGGTGCGGCGGCCATGGTGGGGTCCCCTCAGTCCTGGGCGAGCAGCAGGACCCACGGGTCGCTGCAGCCGTCGGCGGAGTCGGAGGCGAGGTCGTAGACGCCGGTGCCCGCGGCGCTGCCGGCGACGACGCGCCAGACGTGCCGCTCGTGGCGTTCGGAGTCGCCCGCCTCGCCGAGGTCGCGCCACCAGGCTCGGCGCTCGCTCCAGTCGTCGAGCACCTCGCGGACGACGAGGATGCGCCCGCGCCAGACGAAGGCCCGCGGCCGGGGCCGGACCGCGACGGCACCCCCGGCGGGGTCGACCCCGGCAGGCGAGGCCGCCTCGACCCGGACCTCGACGCGTTCTTCGTACCGGCGCACCACGACAGAAGCCTCCTCGGGCAGGATGGATCGGGCGGCCGGTGAGCCACCGGCACCGCCTCGGACAGTCGACACGTGCGACCGCGGCCATGTGACGCGTCTCGAACACACGTTCGAACTACTGTCACTCTACAACTGGCGGACGCGAGGCCGTCAACCCCCTACGCTGACGCCATGACCGAGCCAGGGGAACTCGTCCCGGAGCGCGACCTCAGCACCCACCCGTCCGTGGCCGTGGTACTGAACACCCTTGCGGCACACCACATCTCGCCGACGGTGCGCTACCTCCCCGATGCCGTCCGGACGGCCCGCGCGGCCGCCGACGCGCTGGGCGTCACCCCCGCCGAGATCGCCAACTCGCTCGTCTTCGCAGGACAGGGTCACGACGGCTCGGTCGAACCCGTCCTCGTCCTCGCCTCCGGCGGGCACCGGGTCGACGAGGACCGCGTCGCCGGGCTGCTCGACCTCGCCGCGCTCGACAAGGCCACTCCCGAACAGGTCCGGCAGTGGACCGGTTTCGCCATCGGTGGCGTCGCCCCGATCGGGCACCCTGCTCCCCTGCGGACCGTCGTCGACGTCACCCTCGGCGGCTTCGACCACGTGTGGGCCGCGGCCGGACACAGCCACTCCGTCTTCGAGACGACCTACGACGAGTTGCTCCGCATCACCGGCGGCAAGGCGATCGAGGTCGACTGACCGCACCCGACGGCGGTCCCGACGAGAAGGGCCGCGTTGCCGGGATGACGAGCGCCCCTCCACACTCATCCACCCGGCAACGCGGCCGCAGGCATCACTCTGGCGGTTCGGGCCGGGCGGACGGATCCGTACGGATACTCAGATTCACCCGGACGACCTACTCAACCCGGGACTGTCGGCGGGCTCGTCCATGCTGGGCCCATGACGACATCGAACCTCGTTCCCGCCTCGGCCAAGCCCTCGGCCGCTACCGCCTCGGCCACGGCCACCGCTGGAGAGATCCTCGTGCGGTTCGCGAACTCCATCGACACCCAGGACTGGGAGGCGTTGGGCGCCCTGCTCGAGCCGGAGTTCGAGGCGACCTACGTCCACACTGGTGAGACCTTCGATCGCGACGGCTTCGTCGCCCTCAACCGCGACTACCCAGGTTCGTGGCGGTTCGAGCACCAGCAGGTGGTCGACGGCGGCGACGTGGGTGCGTTGCGGGCCCGGGTCAGCGACGCCACGGGCGAGAGTGACGAGGTGCACCACGTCGCGACGTTCGCCCGGGTGCGCGGCGGCCTTGTCACCGAACTCACCGAGGTGTGGGCGGAGGTGAGCACACCCGACCCGAGCCGCCGATGAAGGGCTCCGGACTGCCTCTGCCTGCCTCAGCGGGCGCCGGTGGACAGACCGAGGTTGTCGTGGACCTCGAGTGTCGCGGTCGAGCGGTTCATCGTGATGAAGTGCAGCCCCGGCGCACCCTCGGCGAGCATGCGCTGCGCGAGCTCGGTCGCGATCTCGACACCGACGGCACGCACGTCCTCGGGAGACCCGGACGCGGCCTCGAGACGGCTCACGACGGCCGGCGGCAGCGGTGTCCCCATGAGCTGGGCCATCCGGGTGATCTGCTTCAGGTTCGTCACCGGCATGAGCCCGGGCGTGATCGGGAGGTCGCGCCGCTGCGCCACCCGGTCGCGCAGGCGGAGGTAGGTGTCGGCGTCGAAGACCATCTGCGTCACGGCGAAGCTCGCGCCCGCGTCGGCCTTCTTGACCATGATCTCGACGTCGTGGTCGAGATCGGGCGAGGCGGGGTGCTTGTCGGGGAACGCCGCGACGCCGATGGTGAAGTCCCCCAGGGTGCGCACGAGCGCCACGAGGTCGGTGGCGTGGTCGAGCCCCTCAGGGTGGGCGACCCACTCGCCACCCGGGTCGCCCGGCGGGTCGCCGCGCAAGGCGAGGATGTTGCGGACTCCAGCGGCGGCATACTGCCCGACGACGCGCCGGATGTCGGCGACCGAGGCGCCCACACACGTGAGGTGGGCGAGCGGGGTGAGGGTCGTCTCGCGCGCGATGCGCTCGGTGACGCGCACGGTGCGGTCCTGGGTGCTGCCGCCCGCGCCATAGGTCACGGAGACGAAGTCCGGGTGGACCCGCTCGAGCCGGCGGATGGCGTCCCACAGCCCCGCCTCGGACGCGTCGTCCTTGGGCGGGAAGAACTCGAAGCTCACCGAGGGCCGCTCACTGGCGAGCAGTCCGGGGATCGAGCGGGGCGTCATGCGGGTGAGGGTAGTCGAGGGGCGAGGTCGTAGGCTCGGGCCCACACACCGTGAGATGGCCGCGCCAGACGCCCCCGCGCCGCCCCCGCCACTTCAGCCGAGGAGTGCTCGTGACCAGCCCGTTGGACGAGGCAGACCTGCGCGCCCGGGTGCAGACCTGCCTCGACGGCGAGCTGCATCACCAGGCGGACGTACTCGCCGAGCTCGGGCCCGACGTTTCCGACCTGCTCGACCGCATCGGCTCGCTGCTCTCGGGCGGCAAGCGGCTGCGCGCGGCGTTCCTCTACTGGGGTCACCGCGCCGCCGGACGCCCGGACTCCGATGCCCTCGTCCGGCTCGCGAGCTCGATGGAGCTCTTCCAGGCCGCCGCGCTCATCCACGACGACGTCATGGACGACTCGGACACGCGCCGCGGTATGCCGTCCGCGCACCGTGCGCTCGCGACCGCCCACACCGAGCGTGGCTGGGGCGGTGACGACGAGCGTTTCGGCCAGGCGGGCGCCATCCTCGCCGGCAACCTGTGCCTCACGTGGACCGACGAGCTCTATGCCACGAGCGGTCTCGATGCGGCCGACCTCGCGCGCGGACGGGGCGTCTTCGACCGGATGCGGACCCAGCTCATGGCCGGGCAGTTCCTCGACGTCGTCGACTCGGTCCGGCCGTGGGACGACCTCGCGGAGGACGAGCGCATCGAGCGCGCGCAGCGGGTCATCCGCTACAAGAGCGCGAAGTACACCGTCGAGCACCCCCTCCTCATCGGGGCGACGACGGGCGGACTCGGCGCGAGCGACCTCGACCGGCTCTCGGCCTACGGCCTCGACGTCGGGCACGCCTTCCAGCTGCGCGACGACCTGCTCGGTGTCTTCGGCGACCCGTCGGCAACGGGGAAACCGGCCGGCGACGACCTGCGCGAGGGCAAGCGCACCGTTCTCATGGCGCACACGCTGAGCGGCACCAACGCTGCGGGCCGCGCCCTCCTTGACGCCTCCCTCGGCCGACCGGATCTCAGCGATGCCGAGGTCGACGAGCTGCGTGCCGTCATCGTCGCCTCCGGCGCCGTGGACGCCGTCGAACGGGAGATCGGCGAGCTCGCCTCGCGCGCCCTCGCGGCACTCGCCGAGGCCCGCTCCATCACCGACGAGTCGCGGACCGTCCTCGCCGCCCTCGTCGAGACCTCGACCGCGCGCAGCACGTAGCCCCCGTCACAGACCCGCCTGCCACGGGCCTGCCTGCCACGGGCCGGCTCGCCACGGGCCGGCTCGCAGGACGAGCCCCTCTGAGGACTCGGCTCAGAAGGCGAGCTCCATGGCCCGCCGACGCACCTCGGTCTTGAACCCGCCACGCAGGGAGTCGATCGGCGCGCCCTCGACGGGGAAGGTGTCGTCGGGGGTGAAGAGCCAGCGCAGGATCTCCTCGTCGTTCATGCCGCCGTCAGCGAGGACGGTGAAGGTTCCCTTGAGCGCGGGCAGCACCCCTTCGTCGTCGAGGAACTTGGCGGGGACGGCGACGACGTTGCGCTCGCCGACCCGGGAGGCCAGGAGCTCCCGGTCGTCGATGAGCCGACGAACACTCGAGAGCGGGACGTCGAGCCGCTCGGCGAGGTCGGGCACGGTGAGCCAGTCGCCGACAAGGCGTTCGAGGGAGCTCGCGGAGGTGTCGGAGGCGGAGGAGGTGGACGCCGCCTCCGCATTCTCCGCGGCGGGCATGTCGCGATCCTGGGCGTGCTGGTCGGGCGTGTCACTCACGGCGTCAGGGTGCCACACGCACGTCCGGTGGATGACATCCCTCGCCTGAACTAGTCACACCCGCTACTCTGGCCACGTCTGTCACAGAAGTCCCACAGGTACCCCTTCGACAGGCGCCTCAAACCATCGCCGCGGCACCGCCGCCGCGACGACCCGGAAAGGACGACCCCATGGTCATCGCCCTGCCCCCTGCCACCGTCCCCCCGACCGCCGTGCTTCCCGCGCACACCGTGACGACGCCGAGTCCCGCACCCAGCGGCTGGACGAGCTACACGGTCAAGAACGGCGACACCCTCTACGGCCTCGCGGCGACGTTCCGCACGACGGCGCAGGCCCTCGCGGCGAAGAACCACATCAGCGATGGGCGCCGCCTGTGGGCCGGGGCGACAATCCTCGTCCCCAGCCGTGGGGCGAGCACGACGAAGGCCGCCCCCCGCTCGACCAGCCGCGCCCTCGGCGTCCACACGGTGCGCGCCGGGGAGACGCTCTACGGCATCGCCGCCCGCTACCGCACGACGCTGCCCGCGATCACCAAGGCCAACGGCATCTCGCCGCGGGCATTCATCCACCCGGGGCAGCAGCTGCGCGTCCCGGGGGCACCCGGCCGGGCGTCCGCGGCGAAGGCCGCGAAGGGCACCCCGAAGGCGAGCGGGGCGGCATACACGGTCAAGGCCGGTGACACCCTGCTCGGGATCGCCGGCAGGCACGGCCGCACCGTCTCCGCCCTCGTCAAGGCCAACAACCTGCGCGGCACGATGATCTATCCGGGACAGAGGCTCACCATCCCCGGCGCCGCAGCGCGCAAGACGGCGCCCAAGCCCCTGCCGAACACCTTCGCGGGACGCACCTACCCCGACAAGGTCGTCCGCAACGCCGCCCGCAACCGCGAGATCCTCGCCGCGCGCACGCTCCCCACGCGGGCGCAGACCAAGGCGCTCATCACCGCGACCGCTCGGCGGCACGGCGTGGACCCGAGCCTCGCCCTCGCGATCTCGATGCAGGAGTCGGGCTGGAACCAGCGGCAGGTCTCGGTGGCGAACGCCGTCGGCATCATGCAGGTCATCCCCTCCGCGGGTGACTGGGCCTCGTCGATGGTCGGGCGCGACCTCAACCTGCTCGACCCCAAGGACAACGCCACCGCCGGCGTCGTCATGCTGCGGGCGCTCATCCGCATGTCGGGCTCCGAGAACGTCGCCATCGCGAGCTACTACCAGGGATATGCCTCGGTGAAGTCCCGCGGCATGTACAGCGACACCAAGACCTACGTCGCGAACGTCAAGGCACTCAAGGGCCGTATGTGACATCCACGGCGGCCGACCGCGAGGTCCACGGAGGGAGCACGTCGAGTCCGTACACTCGACGGGTGTCCACCGCCTCCACCGACAACCTCGTCGGAGAGATTCTCGACGGCCGCTACCGGGTCCTCGAGCGTCTCGCCGACGGCGGGATGGCGACGGTCTACCTCGCGGTCGACACGCGCCTCGACCGCGAGGTCGCCCTCAAGGTCATGCGGCCACACCTCGCGCAGGACGAGGCGTTCCGGTCGCGCTTCCACCGTGAGGCCCGTTCCGCGGCGCGCCTGTCGCACCCCGGCATCGTTGCGGTCTTCGACCAAGGCGAGGACGACGGCGCGATGTTCCTCGCGATGGAGTACGTCCCGGGGCAGACCCTGCGCGAGGTGATCCGCGCCGAGGGTGGGCTCACCCCGCGGGCCGCCCTCGACATCATCGTGCCGGTGCTCGACGCCCTCGGCGCGGCACACAGGGCCGGCATCGTCCATCGCGACGTCAAGCCCGAGAACGTCATCCTGCGCGAGGACGGCGCCGTCAAGGTGGCCGACTTCGGGCTCGCCCGCGCCGTCACGTCCCAGACCGTCACGTCGTCGTCGGGCCTGCTGCTCGGCACGGTGTCCTACCTCTCCCCCGAGCAGGTCGAGCGCGGCATCGCCGACGCCCGCAGCGACGTGTATGCCGCGGGGCTCGTCCTGTTCGAGATGCTCACCGGGTCCAAGGCGTTCGACGGGGACACGGCGATCAACGTCGCCTACCAGCACGTCCACGGGGGCGCGCCGCGGCTGAGCTCGCGGATGCCGGACGCGCCCGACGTCCTCGACGAGCTCGTCGCGGCCGCGACCTCTCGCGACCCGGACGAGCGTCCCGTCGACGCGGCCGCCTTCGCCGCGATGGCGCGGACGGCGCGGCGAGAGCTCACGCCCGGTGAGCTCGACGACCGCCCGGCCACCGCGGCCGACGGCGAGTCCACCCTGGCCCGCACGACCGCACTCCCGCTCGAGCGACCGACGCGCGACCAGACCCCGGCCACCGTCGCGGCTGCCCCCGTGGACGGTCCGTCCCTGCGCGAGCAGGTGCGCGGGGCCCCTCCCGCGACGGCGGGTGTCGCGACGCGCCCGGCGCGCGACCCCGGACTGCGGCGCCGCGCGGTGTGGCCGTGGCTGCTCGTCGTGGTCTCGGCAGCCATCGCCGCCGTCACCGCATGGTTCTTCCTCGCCGGCCCGGGCGCCCCGACGATCGTGCCCGCCGTCGTGAACCAGCCGCTGGCGGCCGCCGAGGCGAGCCTGCGCGCCCAGCACCTCGACCCCAACGCCGAGGAGGCGTTCAGCGAGACCGTCGCCAAGGGCCTCGTCATCTCGACCGACCCCGTCGCGAGCCGCGAGGTGCGGCGCGGCACCGCCGTCACCGTCGTCGTCTCCAAGGGGCCGGAGCGGTATGCCGTCCCGCCCCTCGCCGGGGTGACCCTCGCCGAGGCCCGCCAGCGTCTCGGCGACCTCAACCTCACCGCGGGGAAGGTCACCGAGAAGTTCGACGAGAAGGTCCCCGAGGGTCAGGTCATCGCCACCGACCCCAAGGCGGGCACGGCCCTCAAGCGCGACGCCGCCGTGGCCCTCACGGTGAGCAAGGGACGCCAGCCGATCGAGGTCACGAACTTCACCGGCAAGCCGCTCGACACCGCGAAGGCCTCACTCGAGAAGGCCGGACTGTCACTCGAGGTCTCGGGCGAGCAGAACCACGACACGATCCCGGCCGGGTCGATCATCAGCCAGGACCCGACCGGTGGCACGCTGTTCAAGGGCGGCAAGGTCACCGTCGTCGTCTCCAAGGGTCCGGTGCTCGTCGCCGTCCCGGACGTCACCCGCAAGCAGGTCGGCGAGGCGACGCAGATCCTCGAGGCGGCCGGGTTCAAGGTCGCGGTGCGCCAGGCGATCCCGGGCCTCAACTTCGGGACGGTCCAGGCGATGGACCCGGCGGCGGGGACGCAGCTGCCCAAGGGCTCGACGGTCACCCTGACGACGGTCTGAGGTGACCCGTCCCGCTCCCGCCCCCGCGGTGGACAGGCACTCGCGTCTCGCCGTCCTGCTGCTCCTTGCCGTCACGGCCGTGTGGGGGTCGACGTTCTTCCTCATCCGTGACCTCGTCGAGCACGTGCCGTCGGCGGACTTCCTCGCCGTCCGGTTCGCGATCGCGGCCGTGCTCATGTTCGTCGTCTTCCACCGGCAGACGCTCGCGCTCACCCGGCGCCAGCTGGCGCTCGGCGCCGGACTCGGCGTGCTGTATGCCGTGGCGCAGCTCCTGCAGACCGTCGGCCTCGAAACGACGGCTGCCTCGGTGTCGGGGTTCCTCACGGGCACCTACATCGTGCTGACGCCGGTGCTCGGGGCGCTGCTGCTCAAGGACGAGATCCCGCGGACGGCCTGGGTCGCGGCGGTCATCGCCATGGTCGGCATCGGTGTGCTGTCGCTGTCCGGACTCGCCATGGGCTTCGGTGAGGCCCTCACGCTCGGCTCGGCCCTCGTCTACGCCCTGCACATCCTCGCGCTCGGCCGTTGGTCGACGGCGCGGACAGCCTTGGGGCTGTCGACGGTGCAGGCCGCCGTCATCGCGGTGGTCTGCGGGGCCGCGGCCCTGCCGGACGGGCTCACGCTGCCCGCGACGGGTGGGCAGTGGATGTCGTTGCTCTACATGGCCGTGGTTGCGGGGGCCGGAGCGCTGATCGCGCAGACGTGGGCACAGGCGCACCTCACGGCGACCCGGGCGGCGATCGTCATGGCGATGGAGCCCGTCTTCGCCGCCCTCTTCGCCGTGCTGCTCGGCGGCGAGTCCGTGACGTGGCGGCTCCTCGTGGGTGGCTCGCTCGTCCTCGGTGCGATGTACCTCGTCGAGCTGCGCGCCACCTCCCATGACGACGACCTCACCGCTCTCGAGGACCCGCCCGCCGAAGCGCTGCACCACGACGTCTGAGCAGTCGACCTACACCTAGAACGGCGGCTCCTCGACGACGGGCGCACCGTGCGCAGCCACCGCAGCCTGCTGCGCGGTGCGATATGCCGCCGAATCGAGAACGAACGCATCGAGCCACGGTGGCGCCGGATCCTGCTGGAGGTCCCGGCGACCAGGTGGTGTCGGCTCGAGCTGTCGGCGTCGCGGACTGACGAGGGCGAGGAACCGCTCCAGGGTGAGCTCGCCCAGCGTCGCCGCGTCGGCGGCCTGCGTGCGCCGCCCGAGGACGACGCCAGCGACACCCGCGGACTCGTCCACCGTGCCCATGCGCGCGGACAGGCTCGCGTCGCGCGGGCGTTCGGGCGCTCCGGCACGCTGCGACACGCTCGCACCGCCCGTCGATCCGCGCTCGGTGATCCCGTTCGGCGGCATGAGCCTGTCAAGGTGGTCCACCGGATAGGTGGTCATCGTCCGCCCGGTGGGGTCGGTCCAGTGCATGACGCCGTCGGGCTCGAGGCGCACACTCCATCCGGGACGTTGTTTGACCCGATGATGTCGTCGACATCCACACGCGAGATGTGCCGCGGTCGTCGGGCCGTCCGGCCAGGGGATGACATGGTCGAGGTCGCAGTCCCGCGCGGGGACCAGACACCCGGGGAAGCGACAGGTGCCGTCGCGGGCGCGCACGAGCCGTTGCAGCGCGGCGGAGGGTCGATACTGCGGCTCCACGCGCAAGCCGACCTCAGCCGCCCCCGGGTCATCTGCCACAGTCGCGCCGTCTGCCTCATGGGCACTGTCCGCAACAGTGTCGGTGGCGTGCATTTCGGCAGCCGCGTGGTTGTCCGCGGGGTCGGCGGGTCGCGGCCGGCCATGTCTTCGAGGAGCCAGGGACGCCGGCACGTACCCGGCGACCAGGGCGCCGGTGTCGGGGTCACAGGTGAGGGTCGTCGACTCCACGACCCGCACCACGTCGGGAAGTCGAGCCGGGTCGAGCGTGGTGGTGCCGGGTCTCCCGAGCCCGCCGGCCTCGACCACCCCGCCCGCAACGAAGGCGGTGGTCCGGGCCGCGTCCACAGCCCCGGGGTTGCCGTTGTCACGCCCTTCCGCGCTCCCTGGTCCGTCGGCAGAGGGTGCACGCACCGCCCCACCGGCCGCCGCCGCGTCGAGCTCCGCCTGCACGCCCACACCCGAAGTTCCTGCGGGGACTGTCGCGTGCAGGTGCACCGTCACCGACGTCCGGTCCAGCACGAGCTCGGCCAACGCGTCGGCCCGCGCCTGCTCCAGCGTCAGCGTCGTGTCCGTTCGCTGCAGCTGATGGGCCCGCTCGTCCACCGCCGCCCACATCGGCAACGACGTCTCCACCGGGAGCCGGGCGAACCACTGATCCGCTGCCGGCCCGTCCGCGCGACGGCTCACGCACCGCGCCCGCCGCGCCCGCTCACCGTCTCCGGCCGCAACGGACGGGTCGATGCGCCGCACCAGCCGGGCGGTGCGCGCACTCAGCGGCCCCGCCGTCTCGCCCCACCGGCCGCGCTTCGTGAACAGGTCCGCCAGCCGGTCCACCGTCTCCCGAGCCACTGACTCGTCCTCCGTCACCCGCAGCTCGGCGGTGACCAGCCGTGTCCGCCAAGCGTCCAGCTCCCCCGAACCACCGGCGTCGAGCAGCCGCGGCGTCACCCGTGTCTGGTGGACCGCGTCCTCGACCCTCCGTGTGGCCACGGGCACCGACACGCCCAGACGATCGGCGACCAGCGACGCCGCCTCATCACTGATGTGTCCCAGTGCGTGCCGCTTCCACACCCAGCCCCGAGGCGCGTCCGGAGCCGGCTCCTCATCGTGAGCAGCCACGTGCGCCAACGCCCGCGACTGCACCGCGGCCGCGACGTTCTGCACGTGCTGCATCTCCTCGACGAGCTCCAACAGCCCCGGCAGTTCCATGGACCCAGCACCACCCTCCGCAGCAGGCGCCGACACCGCGGCGTACAGCCGCTGCATCGCGTCAACCACTCCGGTGAGGTCCATGACCCCACTCAAACACCGACCACCGACAGCGCCTTCGCGCCGAGTTCCGGGAAGGCCACGCCGGCGGCGGAAACGTCACCGAGCCGTCGCCTGTCGTTCAGCATCCGCCGGGCACGAACGGCCCGGGGCGCCCTAGTCTCGCTCCCATGCGCACCGACGGTCAGCAGGACGGCCAGCAGTCCTTCGACGCGGTCGAGTACCCGGACGACCTCATCGACGACATCCTGCGCTGCGAGACGGACACAACGCGGCGCATGGTGCTCCCCCACAGCGCCGCGAACGGCACCGACCGTGAGGTCGTCGACGGCAACGTCGCCGTCGTCAACACCGTCCTCGACCGCGTCGACAGCCCCGAGCACGTCTCGCGTGACGCCCTGCGCAGCTACTACGCCGACCTCTACGAGGCGACCGTGACGACCTCCGGCATCGCGGCCTACCTCGAGCTCGCCGGTGGCCGCCGTGACGTCACCGACCACGTCCTGCAGGGCCTGCGGCTCATGGGCGCCGACGAGCACGTCGACCTGCTGCGGCGCGCGCTCACGTCGCCGCCCGGCGCCAACACCGCCGATCTCGACGCCGAGTTCGCGACGCTCCAGCAGTCCGATCCCATCGTGGCGCGCAACGCCGAGTGGCTGCGCACCCTGGGCAGCGTCGATGTCGTCGGGGACGACCGCGTGGGCACCGCTCTCGACATCCTCCTCCAGGGCGAGGAGCACAGCGCGGATGCGCCCCCGGTCGCGGGCGTCCTGCGCTGGCGGGGCGTCAGCGCAGCAGGTCGCTGAAGACCTCGGTCGCCGCGTCGGTCCCGACGTCGTCGACGTCGAGGTGCCACACCAGGCGCACCGCGCTCGGTCCGGCGGCATACGTCCGTATGCCGCGCGCGGCCGCTGCGTCGACGAGTTCCGTTGGCGTCCAACGGGTTTCGGTCAGGTCGAGCATGACGATGTTGGTCTCGACCGCCCCGGGAGAGACGACCGACGGCGCGACCTCACCGACCGCTGCGGCGAACCGTCCGGCCCTCGCGTGGTCGTCGGCGAGCCGCTCGACGTGGTGGTCGAGGGCGTGCAGGCCCGCAGCCGCGAGGATGCCCACCTGACGCATCCCGCCACCAAAACGCTTGCGCCACACCCGCGCTCGCTCCATGAGCTCGCGCGAGCCGACGAGCACCGACCCGACGGGAGCGCCCAGCCCCTTGGACAGGCAGACGCTCACGGTGTCGAACTCGCGCCCGTAGTCGGCGAGTGGCACACCCGTCGCGACGTGCGCGTTCCAGAGGCGTGCCCCGTCGAGGTGCATCGCGACCCCGGCCTCGCGGCTCACCGACCGCACCTCCCGGATCACCTCGAGCGGCTGCACCGTGCCCCCGCCGAAGTTGTGTGTGTTCTCGACGACGATGAGCGCGGTCCCGACCTGATACGGCCCGGCGCCGACGCTCATCAGCCCGAGCGGGCCGGCCGGCTCGAGCCGCCCCCGCACACTCGCCCACGACCGCGACGAGATGCCGGACAGCACGGCCGCGGCACCCAGCTCGGCCCGCAGCACGTGCGCGAGCGAGTCCGCGATGACCTCCTGACCGGCCTCGACGTGCAGCCGCATCCCGAGCTGGTTGGCCATCGAGCCGGTCGGCGTGAACAGGCCCGCCTCGTGACCCAGCAGCCCGGCCACCCGCGCCTCGAGCTCCACCACCGTCGGGTCCTCGCCGAAGACGTCATCCCCCACAGGCGCCTCCGCCATCGCCCGGCGCATCGCCTCGGTCGGCTGGGTCACCGTGTCGGACAGCAGGTCCGCGACGAACACACCCGGCATACGAGACGCCTCGCCCGACGCGGCGCCGCCGCGCGCACCCGTGACCACGACGTCAGTCGCGGCCGAGCATCTCGGCGACGAGGAACGCCAGCTCGAGGCTCTGCTGGTGGTTCAGGCGCGGGTCGCACACCGACTCGTAGCGCTGGGAGAGGTCGGCGTCGAGGATCTTCTCCGAGCCGCCGAGGCACTCGGTGACGTCGTTGCCGGTGAGCTCGACGTGCAGGCCGCCGGGCACCGTGCCGAGTCCCTGGTGGACCTCGAAGAACCCGCGGACCTCGTCGACGACGTCGTCGAAGTCACGAGTCTTGTAGCCGGACGCCGACTCGAAGGTGTTGCCGTGCATGGGGTCGCAGACCCACGTCACCGCGGCGCCGCTCGCGGTGACCTTCTCGACGATCGCCGGCAGTGCCTCACGGATGCGGCCGGCACCCATGCGGGTGATGAAGGTCAGCCGGCCCGGCGTGCGCTCGGGGTCGACGAGGTCGATCATCCGCAGCAGGTCGTCGAGCTGGGCGTTCGCCGAGACCTTGACGCCGATCGGGTTGTGCACCTTGCTCACGAAGTCGAGGTGGGCGCCGCCGAGGTCACGGGTGCGCTCTCCGACCCAGATGAAGTGGCCGGAGGTGTCGTAGAGGTCGCCGGTGCGGGAGTCGACGCGCGTCAACGGCCGCTCGTAGTCGAGGACGAGTGCCTCGTGCGCGGCGAAGAACTCGGTCGTGCGCATCGCCTCGAAGTCGGCGCCGCACGCAGCCATGAACTTCATCGCCTTGTCGATGTCGCGGGCGAGCTTCTCGTAGCGCTGGTTCGCGGCGTTCGCGACGAAGCCGCGGTTCCAGTCGTGGACGTGGCGCAGGTCGGCGAAGCCACCGGTCGTGAAGGCCCGCACGAGGTTCAGCGTCGCGCTGCTCGCGTGGTAGGCCTTGACGAGGCGCTGCGGGTCCGGGGTGCGCGCGGCCTGCGTGAACTCGAAGTCGTTGACCATGTCGCCGCGGTAGGCCGGCAGGGTGACGCCCTCGCGGGTCTCGGTGTTGCTCGAGCGCGGCTTGGCGAACTGCCCCGCCATGCGGCCGACCTTGACGACGGGGACGGACGCGCCGTAGGTGAGGACGGCGGCCATCTGCAGGATCGTCTTGATCCGGTTCTTGATGTTGTCCGCGCTCGCTCCCGCGAAGGTCTCGGCGCAGTCGCCGCCCTGCAGGACGAAGGCCTCACCGCGGCTCGCGGCGGCCATCCGGTCGCGCAGCACGTCGCATTCGCCGGCGAAGACGAGCGGCGGATAGGTCCCGAGCTCGGCCACGGCGGCGTCGAGGGCGGAGCGGTCCGGCCACACCGGCTGCTGGGCAGCGGGCAGGGCGGTGCTCACCTCGGCGGGGGTGCGCAGGTCGGCGTCGGTCGTCGTGCTCACCCGTCAAGGATAGGCGCGCGTGCGCGTGGGCCCGCCAGCGCCCGTATGCCGGTCAGTCGCCGACGCCCGCGGCGTCGCCGTTCGGGTCCTCGAGGCCGCGGGCGAGCGCGAACCGGACGAGCTCGACCCGGTTGTGCAGGTGGAGCTTGCCGAGGGTGTTCTGGACGTGGTTCTGCACGGTGCGGTGCGAGAGGACGAGCTCGGCGGCGATCTCCTTGTAGGACATGCCGGTCGCGACGAGCCGCAGCACCTCGGTCTCCCGCTCGGTGAGCTCGGGAATCGGCCGGTCGGCGGCGCGCTGCCGCTCCCCGGCGGCCGACGAGCGCGCCGCGTCACCGTCGCCCGCCGTCGCCATGCGTCGGAACTCCCCCAGCACCAGCCCGGCCAGACCGGGGGTGAAGACCGCCTCGCCGCGTGCCGTCGCGACGACGGCGTCGACGATCTCGGTCGCCGAGGCCGACTTCACGAGGTAGCCGGTCGCTCCGGCCTTGATCGCGGCCAGGACGTCGAGCTGCTCGCCGCTCGCCGAGAGGATGAGCACCCGCGTCTCGAGGTCGCCGAGAGCGCGGCACACCTCGTCGCCGCGCATCCCGGGCAGGTTGAGGTCGAGGACGAGCACGTCGGGCCGGGTCGCCCGCGCGCGCCGCACCGTCGACGGCCCGTCGCCCGCGGTGGCGACGACGTCGAGCCCGGCCTCGACGAGGTCGCGCTCGAGCGCCCCGAGCCACAGGGGGTGGTCGTCGGCGACGAGGACGGTGGTGCGGGCCTCGGGAGGCGGCGACGCGGTCATACGGACTCCTTCTCGCGGCGCGGGACGGTGATGACGACACGGCAGCCACCGCCGGGTCGGGTCGTCACCGACGCGGTGCCGCCGAGGTCCCGGGCCCGACCGATGATCGACTGGCTGACACCGAGGCGCCCGCGGTCCTCAGCGGACATGAGGTGGTCGAGGTCGTCGCCCACGCCGTTGTCGCGCACGGTCACCGAGACGTCGTCGCCACGCTCTTCGAGGAGCAGCCACGCCGTCGCCCCCGGGCCGGCGTGCTGGATGACGTTGTCGAGCGCAGCCCCCACCGCGGCGTCGAGCTCCACGGCTCGCTCCGCGGGGAGCGTCACCGGATCGGCCGGCAGGGAGACCGTGACCCGGTCGGCCTCGCGCGCGGTGAGCAGCGGTCGGAGGTCGCGCTCCGCTGCGACGACCCCGACGCGCGAGTCGTCGGTGAGGTCCTGCGTCACGAGCCGGCGCAGCGCGCGCTCCTGGTCGGCCGCGAGGGACGCCAGCTCGGCACCGCCGTCACCGAGCTCGTCGCCGCGACGGTGGATGAAGGTCAGCGTCTGGAGCACTCCGTCGTGGACGACGCGCGCGAGCCGCTCGCGCTCGCGCAGCCGCTCGCGCTCGGCGACGACCTGGGCGTAGCGGGTCAGGCCTTCACGGGCGAGGTCGACGGCGAGCCCGATGAGCCCGCCGAGCAGGAAGAGCAGCAGGATGTTGTGCCACGTCGTCACCGTTGGTGTGCCCACCTCGAGGACGTCCGCGACGGCGATGAGTGCCGCGACGACGACACCTCCGAGACGACCGTGCAGGACGGCAGCACCGACGACACAGCCCGCGGCCCAGATCGTCGGCAGGGTGAACTGGCCGGACGCGACCGCTTCGGGGCGGTCGGCGAGCAGCGTCGCGAAGATGCCGGCGACGGCCAGCAGCACCTCGACACCGAGCAGCAGCGTCGTGCGGCGGCGGTACGCGAGGAGGGCGAGGCTGAAGGCCATGAGCACGGCGACGACGACATAGGCCACCCACGGCCGCGCCATCGCGTCGTGCCGCTGCCACGCCAGCCACCCGGCATACGCCGCGGCCGCGGGACGGAACCAGTCGAGCCCTCGCGAGAACGCTTCGACGACGATCGGCTCGGGCCGTCCCGTACGCACCGACCGGTCGGTCACCCCGACCAGCGCCCCCCGCAGGATCATCGAGCCACCGCCCGGTCAGCCCGCGCGCTGCTCGCCGCGCGTGTCGGACTCGTCCTCGATCCCGCCGTCCAGCTCGCGCTCGAGCTCGTCCGCCGCGCGGCCCGGCTTGGCCGCCTCGGCCTGCTCGCGCTGGAGGATGCGCTTGGCCTTGCTCAGCCGGTCCTTCATCGACGCGGCGTACATGTCGACGTACTCCTGGCCGGAGAGCTCCATGAGCGCGTACATGATCTCGTCGGTCACCGAGCGCAGGACGAAGCGGTCGTCCTCCATGCCCTCGTAGCGGGAGAAGTCGAGCGGCGTGCCGATGCGCACCCCGACGCGCATGATCTTCGGGATGATCTTGCCGGTCGGCTGGGCCTTCTCGGTGTCGATCATCGCCACGGGGATGACGGGAACGCCCGCCTCGAGGGCCATCCGGGCGACGCCTGTCTTGCCCTTGTAGAGCCGGCCGTCCGGCGAGCGCGTGCCCTCGGGGTAGAGGCCGAGCAGCTCGCCGCGACGCAGGATCTTCAGGCCGGAGCGCAGCGCGGCCTCGCTCGCCTTGCCGCCGGAGCGGTCGACCGGCACCTGGCCCACACCGCGGAAGAACGCGGCGGTGAGCCGGCCCTTGAGCCCGACGCCGGTGAAGTAGTCGGCCTTGGCGAGGAAGGTCATCCGCCGCGGCACGACGAGCGGCAGGAAGATCGAGTCCGAGAAGGACAGGTGGTTGCTCGCGAAGATCGCCGCACCGGTCTCGGGGATGTTCTCCTCACCCTCGACCCACGGCCGGAACAGCACGCGCAGGATCGGTCCGAGGACCACGATCTTGAGCACCCAGTAGAACACCAGCGTCCTTTCCGTCCGTTCGGTGCGACTCTAGACCACGGCACGATGCACCCGAGCCCGCTCGGCGCGGTCGAGCCGTTCCGCCCGGGGAATGGACGTGGCAGGATTCTCGCTGTCACCCCTGACGTCGCAGTCGGCTCGGCCGCGGCGCCCGCCCCACCGTCCATCGAGACCGTCCATCGAGGCCGACATGAACGAGCGCGACGTCGACGCAGAGTTCGATGCCATCGTCGCGCGGTGGGACGCACCGGCGCCGGAGCGCAGCGCCCAGCGGCCCGCCGAGCCCACCTCACCGGAGTCGGTGACGTCGCCGCAGCCGCCCGTCGACCCGGCCGCGCCCCCGCTCACGGTCCACGACATCAGCGCGGCGTATGCCGCCCTCTCGCGTCCCGAGCCCGACGCGCCTTCCAGCGCGCAGCCTTCCGGTGACGCCCACGATGACGGGGCACGGGAGGACAGCGACGCGTCGGCCTCCGAGCTCGGCTCCGGGCACACCGCGTGGCGGGAGGGTCCGAGCGTCGACGACGAGGACGACCACTTCGAGCCGGCGCCGGTGGCGCTGCCGCCGGGTGAGGACATCGGCTACTGGGGTGCGCTGGCCGGGCTCGTCGGAGGGCCGCTCGTCCTCATCTGGGTCGTGCTCTCGTCACCGTTCTACGCCGGTTGGTGGGCGCTCGGCGGCATCGGGATCTTCCTCGGCGGCTTCGCCCTGCTCGTCATGAGGATGCCGCGCCACCGGGACCCGTTCGACGACGACGACGGCGCCCGGGTCTGACCGGGGACTGGTCGGTCGGACCCGAGCACCGTCGCGCCTGACCTGAGTCAGGCTGGCTCCTCCGCGCGAGGAGCCGTCCGTGCGATGCCCCTCAGTGGTGGGTCATCCGCCGAGGCCGAGGCCACGCAGGAGACGGTCGAGCAGTGCCGAGATGGCCTGGAGCGGACCGCCGCCGTCGAGGAGGCCGGCCACGGCGCAGAGCAGGTTGCCGAGGAGGTTGCCCGCACCCGGGACCGCGGTGATGTCGAGGCTGATCGGCGACAGGTCGATGACGAGCCCGAGGAGGTCGAGGTTCAGCGGGCCGAGGTCGAGCGTGAGGATCGAGCAGCCCTTCGGGGCGGCGAGGTTCTGGATCGGTGCCGTGAAGTCCGTGCCGCCGGTGGGAAGACCGGTGCCGGTGACCGTGCCGGTGAGCTGGAGGACGCCGTTGACGACCTCGGTGCTCAGGTTGCTCAGGGCCCCGGTGAACGCCGTGCCGTCGGCGAGCGTGCCGGCGACGGGCAGGGTCGTGGCCGCGGGCTTCGCGGCGGCCTTGGCGGCGGCTGCGGCCGGTGCGGGGGCGGCCTGGGCGGTGGCGGCGGGCCCGACGGCGAAGACGCCGGCGACGGCGGCGGCGGTGGCCACGGAAACGAGTCGGATCTTCATGGTCTCTCCTTGATGTGAAGGGTCCAGCGGCGGGATGTGCCGCTGTCAGGGAGGGAGAGCCATGAACCGTCGACCCGTGACGCGAGTCCCATTCCTGTGATCTGGATCACAGGGACGGCCCGAGCCTGCCGAGCAGGGGCGGCGAGCGGTCCCCGACGAGATCACGCGTCACCGACGGCGGCCTGCGACGTCATGGTGATCGGATGGGCACGGCCGATCACGGGACGGGCCGATCGCAGGGCCGGCAGGACTGCGTGACCGCGGCTCGGTCAGCGGGTGCTCACCGACCAGCGGCGCCGGGCTTCGGCGCGAGGTCACCGACCACACCGCTCGCGAGGTCGAAGGGAGCGAGCACCTCGGCAAGGAACTGCTCGGCCGAGGTGATCGTGTGGGCGGCGTCGGCGCCGTCTTCGAGGAGCGCCTCGGTGAGCACCTCGTGATGGATCGCCGAGAGGGCCACCACGCTGACCCGTTCCTTCAGGGCCGCCCGGCCGATGTCGTAGCCGGTGAGCAGGGCGGCCTCCTCCCGCCGTGGAAGGTAGCGCAGGAAGGCCACGCGGTAGCTCTGGCGCACCCGGTCGACGGCATCGACGGTCATGGTGTCCACGCGGGCCCGAGAGCCGCCGCAAGGTGGGCCATTCCCTCTTCGAGATCGAGCGCCGTGGCCACCGCTCCGGTGCCGATGCCCAGCTCCACCATGGCCTGGGCGACGTCGGGCTGGATGCCGACGATGACCGTGAGGGCTCCGCGCAGACGCGCGATCTCGGCGATGTCTCGCAGCGTCTTGCTCCCGAAGCTGTCGAGCACGTCGAGGGCCGCGACGTCGATGATGATCCCCCGGGCGCGATCCGTGCCCACGCGACCCACGAGGTCACGCTGCAGCCGAAGCAGCTGGGAGTCGTCGAGGGCAGTGTGGACCGACGCCACAAGGACCTGGCCTTGTCGCAGGATGGAGAAGAGCGCCGGTTCGGTGTCCACTAGCTTGCGCTGGCCTCCTCACGGGTGACGACGTAGCCGAGCAGGCGCTCGGCCTCTTCCAGACCGCCTTGCAGGTCCCCGATGGTGTTCATCTTGCTCAGGTCCACGCCCAGGGTGACGAGGGTCTGGGCGATCGTCGGGGACAATCCGGTGATGATGACGCTCGCGCCCATGAGCCGTGACGCGTCGACCGTCTGGACGAGGTGGTTGGCAACCGTCGCGTCCACTTCGGGAGCGCCGGTGATGTCGATGACGACGACCTTGGCGCGGTGCCGCCTGATCCCGTCGAGGAGCTGCTCGGTGAGCTGACGGGCACGCTCTCCGTCGAGGACGCCGATGATGGGCAGCACGAGCAGACGCTCGCGCACCGGAAGCACCGGCGTCGAGAGCTCGCGCAAGGCGTCCTGCTGCTGCCGGATGACCCGCTCGCGCTCGTCGACGAAGCTCACGGCCACGGTGTTGGCGATGCGGTTCGCCGCGGGCTCGTAGGCGTCGAGGACTCGGTTGAGCAGGTCGAAGTCCTGCTGGTACTTCTCGAAGAGGGAGCGCGCGAGCACGTCGCGCAGGAGCAGGACGATCCCGACCACCTCGTGGGTCTCGACGCCCCGAGGGATGATCCGCTCGGACAGGTCCCGGGCATAGTCCTGGAGCGCCTCGACGCTGCCGGTCTCGAGGACCTCGACGTAGTTGTCGTAGACCGACTCCGTCTCGGCGGCGATCTCCTGCGGCGTCATCGCCTCGAGCAGGTGGGCCTCCTGGATGCGGGCGGACCACTGCTCCTGCAGCACGGCGCGTCGCTCGCGCAGGTGCGCGACGAGCTGGGGCAGCAGCTGTTCGAGGTCCTCGGCGGGGGCATGGTCCCAGGAGCCGGGTTCGGTGAAGGTGTCGTTCATCTCGTGTCCTTTCGGTACCGGGTCATCGTGATCGTCGTGCCTCGGCCGGGGACGGACTCGATGTCGAACTCGTCCATGATCCGCCGGGCGCCGGGAAGGCCGAGGCCCAGCCCTCCGTAGGTCGTGTAGCCGTCGCGCATCGCGAGCTCGACGTCCTCGATGCCCGGACCACGGTCGCGCGCCACGATGCGGATCCCCGGTCGTGACCTGGCCGGCTCGAAGGTCATCCGCCCCCGCTCCGCAAACTTGACGATGTTGCGGGCGATCTCGGACACGACCGTCGCGACGAGCGTGACGTCGGACCGGTCGAACCCGAGGTCGGCGGCGAGGCGACGCACGGCCACCCGCGCCTCGACGACGTCGTGGTCCTTGGCCACGTCGATGGCGACGCGGCCGGAGTCCTGCTGAGAGCTCTCGAGGAGCGGCCCGGCCACGTCGGCGCAGAAGTCGCAGCCCGCCAAGTGGTCGTCGACGCCGGCTTCACGCCAGCGGCGCTGGTCGCGCAGCGCCACGGCCACGAGAACGGGTCGGCACCGCTCGGTCGGTGGTTCCCGATGGGAGGCGACGATGAGGTACTCGGCGCGCATCCGCGCACGGAGCCGACGCAGCTGCGCTCCGAGGGCGCCGGCGGTCGTGCCCTCGCGAGCAGCGAGGGTGGCGAGCGAGGTGCCGTCGACCTCGTGGGCCAGGAGGAGAGAACGTTCCTGCACGGACAGGGACTCCAGCGCTCGACGCACGGCGACCTGGTCCTCCCCCGCCAGCACGCCCATGTCCGGGGCATCGGGTTCGTCGAGGTCGACCATCCGCGGCTGGTAGCGCTGGAACCGCGCCTCGTCGCGCCACATCGTGGCGATGACGTTGCGTGCAGTGGTGACGGCATAGGCCTCGATGCCGCCGTCGATGCGGTCGGACGCGGCCAGGACACGAGCCACCGTCTCCTGCACCAGGTCCTCGGCCGCGGGGTGGTTGCCCACCCGGGCGCGCACGACCCGGGTCACGAGAAGGTGCAGCTCGGCCGCCGACGGTTCGGGCGGCCCGTCAGCACCTGAGTCAACGACCGCGGCACCCACTCCGGCATCGTAGGTCAGCCCCGGCACCCGTGTTGACCTGCGCAGTTGCGGATTTCTTGCGGGTCTGCGGCGACCACCGCTCACCCAGGCTGCGGGGTGTCCTCGGCCTCCTGCGCGGACGCCTCGGCCCGGGCCACCGACTCCTCGGTGACGGTCTCACTGACCGCCTCGGCGCCCTCCTCCGCTTGCTCCTGCGCCGCCGTCGGTGCGTCGATGACGAGGTCCACCCAGGTCGGCCGGTGGTCGCTCGCCGCGACGAGGTCCTCCTCCGACAGCTCGACATCGGCGTGGGGCGCCGCTTCGAGCCCAGGCGTGGCGAAGATGACGTCGAGGACCCGCCGGGGCCGGGCGGCGGGGTAGGTCGGCGTCGTCGGCGACACGAGCCGCATCACCCCGGCGAAGGCCTGCCACGCGGCACCGGTCTCGGTCTCGTTGAGGTCGCCCGCGAGGACGAGCTCGCTGTCCCGACCGAGCGTGTCGAGGATGACCTTCGCGTGCGCCGCCCGCTCCGCGGCGTCCAGGCTGAGGTGCACGCTGGCGACCGCCACGGGCTCTCGACCCGGCACCGCCACCCGCGCGAGCGCGAACCCGCGGGTCCGCTGGAGCCGGGCCACCCGCAGCCGGTGGTGGCGCGACTCGACGACGTCGACGCGCAGCGAGGTGAAGATCGTCGTCCCGCCGCTCCCCCGGTGACGGCCCGACCAGAACATCCCGCAGTCGCGCGCGAACCCAGCGACCCGCTGCGACGAGAACAGCCGCCGCGGCACCTCCTGGAGGCACAGCACGTCCGGGTCGATCGCGCGCACGACGCGCGCGGCGGCATACGGGTCGCCCAGGAAGTCACGCGTGTTGTAGCTCGCGACGCGCATCGTCCGCATCGGCGCCCCTTCAGGCCGCGGCGCGCGCGAGGTCGGCCGCGCCGATGAGGCCGGCCTCGTTGCCGAGCCGGGCCGCGACGATCCGGGCCTCGGGCCGGTAGCCGCGGCCGGTGAGCCGGCGCCGGAACGTCTCACGCGCGGGCCCGAGCAGCAGCTCCCCCGCCGCCGACACGCCACCGCCGATGACGAACGTCCCCGGGTCGAACGCGGCCGCGAGGTTGGCGATGCCGATGCCGAGCCAGTGCCCGATCTCGGCGAGCAGCTCGGTGGCCGTCGGGTCGCCGTCGCGGGCCGCCTCGGTGACGATCGGCCCGGTGAGGTCCTCGGCGCGACCGTCGACGCGGGCGGCGAGGTCGGTTGCGACCGGTGAGTTCGCGAGGATCATCGCGCGGGCCTCGCGCACGAGGGCGTTGCCGGACGCGTACTGCTCCCAGCAGCCGCGGTTGCCGCACTCGCAGCGCTGCCCCTCGGGCACGACCTGCATGTGGCCGAACTCGCCCGCGATGCCGTAGCGGCCGCGGATCACCGTGCCGTCCATGACGATCGCGCCGCCGATGCCGGTGCCGAGGTTGACCATCATGACGTGCGACTCGCCCTGCGCCGCGCCGAAGCGCCACTCGGCCCACGCCGCCGCGTTGGCGTCGTTGTCGACGACGATCGGCAGGTCGATGCGCTCGCTCAGGGCGTCGCGCAACGGCTCGTGCCGCCACGACAGGTGGGGTGCGAAGACGACGGTGGCGCGGTCCGCGTCGACGAACCCGGCGGCGCCGATCCCGACGGCGACCGCGTCCGGCGCCTGCTCGCGCAGCTCCTCGACGACGTCGACGATCGTGTCCTCGACGACCTGTGGCCGCTTCGACCGGTGCGGAGTGTCCCGACGGGCCCGGAACCGGATCTCGCCGTTCTCGTCGACGACTCCCCCGGCGACCTTGGTCCCGCCGATGTCGATGCCGATGGCGGCACTCACGATGTCTCCTCCTCGTCGACGACGGTGATGGGCTCCGTCGGGGTGGCCGCCGCGGGGCGGCGCGTCGTCGCGTCGCCCTCGCGGGCGGTGTCCGTATGCCGTGTCGCCAGGTCCCCGAGGACCGTCGCCGCTGCCGTCGCCACGTCGGCGAGCCGGGTCAGCGTCTCGGGCGAGAGACCACGAACGATGACGACGGCCCGGCACACGGGGCACCACGAACAGGCCTCGGCATCGCCCATGGCCACGTGCTCGTGCGGCTCCGCCGCCTCCCCCACGGCCGGCGCGGGCTCGGCAGCGGGAGCCTCCGACGGCGCTCGGCCCAGTGCCTGGAGCAACCGCGCTGCCTCCTCGGCCACCGAGCCGACCGCGGCGTCGAGTCGCGCCTCTGCGTCACCCTCCACGCGGCCACACCTCCTCGTCCCGGACGAACCGCACCCGCAGCTCGCCTGCGCGCACCCCTGCATTCTTGACGATGCAGCGGCGCAGGACCGACGGGAGCGCGAGGACGCGCCGGACTCCCCCGACATCGATGACGAGGTCGTCGCCGCGCCGGGCGAGGTCGACGTCCCCCGAGCGGGCGAGCGGCAGCGGGAGGGCGAGCACGAACTCGGCGCCGTCCTCCTCGACGCGCAGCGCCGTCCCCCTCACCGGAGCCTCGAGGGGCGCGAGGTCACCGTCCAGCACCTCGGTCCGTGCCGCCAGCTCGGCCAGAGCCTCGGTCCCGGTCGGCTCGCCGGCGAGGTAGGGAGCGGTGAGGACGGGTATGCCGTGGAAGGACTCGGTGATCGTCGTCAGTCCCGCGGCCTGCGCGGCGTTCCACGCCGCGCGCCACGGGTCGTCGTCGACGGGGATGACCCGGTTCACGAGGACCGCGTCCACGGCATACCCGTGCAGCGACAGGGAGGTGAGGATGCGGCGGGCCTCCGCGATGACGACGTTCTCGGGAGTGAGGACGATCCGCACGCTCGACGACTCCGACGTCAGGATGGTCCGCACCTGCGCCATGTGCTCGCGCCACGTCGTGACGACACCGAGGACCTCGGGGCCCGGCAGCGGGACGCCCGCGGCCGCGGCTGCGGCCGGACGCATCGCGGTGAGCAGGCGGCGCTGGGCCGGGAGCAGTCGGTCGAGGTGCCAGCCGAGGACCTCCGGGAGGGCGAGCAGCCGCAGCGTCTCGGCGGTCGGGGCACAGTCGACCACGACGACGTCCCACGCGCCGCTGCTCGCGTGGTGGCCGAGGGTGAGCAGTGCGGTGATCTCGTCCGCGCCGGGCAGGGCGGTGAGCTCGTCGGCGACGACGGCGTCGACGCCGACGGAGTCGAGCACCTTGAGCAGGTAGTCGCGCAGCACCCCCCAGTCGGCCGCGACGCTCGTGCGGGCACCGACGGCCTGCGCGTGCAGGCCGGGCTCGACCTCGAGGGTCTCGTCCCACGAGGCCGCGAGCCGCAGCTCGACACCGAGGGCGTCACCCAGGCTGTGGGCGACGTCGGTCGACATGACGAGCGTGCGCCGACCGGACCGTGCGGCATCGACGGCCAGGGCGGCAGCAGACGTGGTCTTGCCCACCCCACCCTTGCCGGTGACGAGGACGACGCGGGGCCCCTCCGCCCGGACCGTGGACGCCGCCGAGGAGTTGGTCACCTCAGCCGAGCGACTCGACGCGCTTCTTGAGCTCCTTGAGCGCGGTGTCGACGATGACCTTCTCGGCCTTGCGCTTGAGCATGCCGATCATCGGGATGCGGACGTCGACGGCGAGCTGGTAGTCGACCCGGGTGCCGTCTCCGCTCGGCGTGAGCGTGTAGGTGCCGTCGAGGGCCTTGAGGACGCCGGCGCGCACGAGGGTCCAGGACACCGTGCCGGAGCCGTCCTCGGCGATGCCGTCCCAGTCGTACTCGAGGACGTAGGTGTCCTTGATGGCGCCCGCGTCGACGACGTACTCGACCTGGTCGGCCCACCCGTCGCCGTCCTCGCTGAGGACCGACACCGTCTTCACCTGGTCGGCCCACTCGGGGTAGGCCTCGAAGTCCGCGATGACGTCGAGCACCGCGCCCGGCTCGGCAGCGATCTGGGTCGAGGACGACGTGCTCTCTGTCATACCGCGCAGGTTACCGGGCCGGGTCCGCGCCGATGGGCCTACCTCTAGGATCGGGTCACGGCGGGCACGCGCTCGCTGCCCATCCGCTGGTGACGAGGCCTCGACGACGTCGACGGGGCCGGCCCAAGGAGAGCCACGTGCACGAGAAGTCCAGCCCAGCCCTCGCCCCCGCCACGACCGAGGGAACGCTCGCCGACCTGCCCGCACGGCACCGCAGGGACAGTCCGGACCGGGCCCTCTTCGCCGTGCGCTCCGGCGGCTCGGGCTGGACCGACGTCTCCGCGCGCGACTTCGCCGACCGGGTCGACGCCCTCGCCAAGGGGTTCGTCGCGGCCGGTGTCACTCCAGGCAGCTCGGTCGGCATCATGAGCCGCACCCGATTCGAGTGGACGCTCACCGACTTCGCCCTGTGGACCGCGGGCGCGGTGCCGGTGCCGATCTACGAGACCTCCTCCCCCGACCAGGTCGAGTGGATCCTCAAGGACTCCGGCGCGGTCGGTGTCGTCCTCGAGTCCGAGAAGCACGAGCGCGCCCTGCAGAGCGTGTCGGCGAACCTGCCGGACCTCGCCCACACGTGGGTCATCGACCAGGGCGATCTCGACACGCTCGCCGAGTCCGGCTCGGGCGTCGACGACGCCGCGCTCGCGGCCGCCCGCGAGGGTCGCGACCGGTCCAGCGCCGCGACGATCATCTACACCTCGGGCACGACCGGCCGACCGAAGGGTGTCGAGCTCACCCACGGCAACTTCCTCGACCTCTCCGAGAACACCCGCGCCAAGCTCGACGCCGTCGTCGGCGCGCCCGGTGCATCGACGCTGCTGTTCCTCCCGCTCGCGCACGTCTTCGCCCGCTTCATCGAGGTCCTCTGCGTCGACTCCGGGGCGAAGATGGCGCACTCCGCAGACATCACGACCCTGCTCGACGACTTCGCGAGCTACCAGCCGACGTTCATCCTCGCCGTCCCCCGCGTCTTCGAGAAGGTCTACAACTCGGCCGAGGCCAAGGCCGTCGCCGGAGGGAAGGGCAAGATCTTCGCCCAGGCCGCGGACACCGCCATCGCGTGGTCCGAGGCGAAGGACAAGGGCTCGGTCGGCTTCGCGCTCAAGGCCAAGCACGCCCTCTTCGACAAGCTCGTCTACGGCAAGCTGCGCGACGCCATGGGCGGCCGGGTCCAGTACGCCGTGTCCGGCGGCGCCCCGCTCGGCACCCGTCTCGGCCACTTCTTCCGCGGTATCGGCGTGACGATCCTCGAGGGCTACGGCCTCACCGAGACCACCGCGCCGATCACGGTCAACCTCCCCGACAAGCTCAAGATCGGCACCGTCGGCCCGCCGCTGCCGGGGACGTCGGTCCGCATCGCCGACGACGGCGAGATCCTCGTCAAGGGCGTCAACGTCTTCGGGGCGTACCACAACAACGACGGCGCGACCGGCGAGGCCATCCGCGACGGCTGGTTCCACACCGGGGACATCGGCGAGCTCGACGAGGACGGCTACCTCAAGATCACCGGACGCAAGAAGGAGATCCTCGTGACCGCCGGCGGCAAGAACGTCGCCCCGGCCGTTCTCGAGGACCGCCTGCGCGCCCACCCGCTCGTCTCGCAGACGATCGTCGTCGGCGACCAGAAGCCGTTCATCGCCGCCCTCGTCACCCTCGACGAGGAGATGCTGCCGATGTGGGCCGCGAACAACGGTCTCGAGGGCATCACCCCGGCGCAGGCCCGCACGAACGAGCAGGTCCTGGCCGAGCTGCAGAAGGCCGTTGATGACGCGAACACGGCTGTCTCGAAGGCCGAGTCGATCCGCAAGTTCACGGTCCTCGAGAACGACTTCACCGAGGAGTCCGGCCACCTCACGCCGTCGCTCAAGCTCAAGCGCAACGTCGTGATGCGGGACTACGCGGACGAGGTCGATGCGCTCTACGGCGGCTGACGGAGTAGTGGAGGAGCGGTGGGGCCGGGTCCCACGCTTTGCGTGGGCCGGAGGAGTCCCGACGCGGGGGAACGGAGCCGGAAGCCGCCAGACGAGTTCAGCGGCTGACGGCGCAACCCCGGGCGGGCCCTCTTCCTTCCCGTATGCCGCGTGCGCGCTCGCGGTGGGCTGGCTCGCCTGTCTCGGGGTGCTCCAGTGGAGCGTCGTCCGGTTCCGGACGGCGATCGTCCTCACCCTCACGGCCGGTGCGGTCGGCCTGGGACTCTGGCTGTGGCGCCGGGCCGAGATCCGTTCTGCCCCACCGTGGCTCGTGCCGATGGTGCTGCTGGCCTCGGTCGCGATCACGTGGACGGTCCCGCTGTTCAGCTACCTGGGCGGGGGCGCCCTCACGGCGGCACTCACGGTGCTCACCGTCGTCGGGGTCGCCGGCGCCGCGCTCCTCGCGGCGCCCACGGCGGCACGGGCGCGGGCGGCATACGGCATCGCGGTCGTCGGCCACGTCGTCACCGCGGCGGTCGCGACGATCGGCGACCCGGCACCGAAGATCGACGTCTGGGTCACGCTCCAGCAGGCGAGCGACGCACTTGCGCGCGGCGAGAACTTCTATGACCTCACCTGGACCGACTCCCCCGGCATCCAGGACGCGTTCACCTACCTGCCGTGGACGGCGGTGCTGCTCGCGCCCGGTCGCTGGCTCGGCGGAGACGTGCGGTGGGCGCTCGCGTTCTGGTCCGTCGTGCTCTTCGCCGGGATCTGGGCGCTCTCGCGGCCGCGCCCCGGCGATGCGGCGAGCACCCCGTGCGCGAGCGCGTTCCGGGCGGCCGTCCCGGTGACCGCCCTCGTCGTCGCGCCCGGCACGCTGACCCAGGTCGACCAGGCCTGGACCGAACCGCTGCTCGCCGCGGGCATCGTCTGGTGGGCCGTCCTCGTCCGGCGCGGACACGCCTGGTGGGCGGTCGTCCCGCTCGCGCTGGCCTGTGCGAGCAAGCAGCACCTCGCCCTGCTGCTGCCGCTGCTCCTGCTGTGGCGGCCGTTCGGTGCGCGGCGGGCGGTCGCGACGGGGGCGCTCACGGGGGTGCTCATCGCGCCGTGGTTCCTCGCGTCACCGTCGGACTTCGTGAACGACACCGTGACGCTGCTGCTCGGCTTCCACCCGATCCGGTTCGCGAACACGTGGTACCTGTGGTTCCTCAACGAGCACGGCGTGACGCTGCCGTTCTGGGTCACCGGTCTCGTCGTGCTCGGGGCGCTCGCGGCGGCCGCGTGGGCGATCCATCGTCGCCAGCCCGAACTCGGGGAGCTGCTGCGCTGGTTCGCGTTCGTCCTGCTCGTCGCGAACCTCGTCAACAAGCAGGCGTTCTACAACCAGTTCTGGCTCAGTGCCGCCCTGGTCGCGATGTCACTCGCCGTCCCCGTCCTCAGCGGTCGGGCCACCGACGACCCAGAGCCGGCTACCCCGCAAGGCGACGCAGCTCGGCGAGCCACTGCGTCGTGAACTCGGCCCTCGTGGTGCCGAGGACCTCGCGGAAGGCTGCGTCCATCGCCGTGTCCGCCTGTGCGGGTGATGCGTTGACCGTCGACGCGACGTAGAACCGCTGCAGCGCCGCCTCGCCGTACCTCCGCACGATGAGGTCGACCGCGAGCCACGACGCGAGGTAGGCCGGCGCGATCTCGCCTTGGCTCGGGTCGAAGTCGCCCTGCGTCGGCAGCCGTGTCGGGCCTTGGCCGGCACGCACCTTCTCGAGCAGGCCCGCGGCGAGCTCGGCGCGCGAACGGGACGACCCGGCATACCCGACGTGGTCGGCGAAACCCTCGACGAGCCACAGCGGCGCGGCACCGGGCAACGAGCTGCGCAGGGCCACGTGGGTGCTCTCGTGGGTGATGACGAACTGCCTGCCCTCCGGCGTGAGCCGGGCGAACGCCTCGGGGTTGAGGACGACCCGGTCGGCCGTGGCGCGACCCTCGGCGTCGAGGGGTCCGTCGGTGATGGCGGCGACCTGCGAGACGTCGTCTGCTCGGCCGGTTTGCTCCCGGAACTGGGTGAGGTCCGCGGGCGCGACGAGGGTGACTCGCCCCGGCCAATCGCGGGTCCAGTGCTGCTCCACGGCGGCGACCGCGCGGTCGGCCATCGCGGCGTATGCCGTGAGCGTCGCCTCGTCGGTGGTGCCGCTCACCGAGCTGGCGCGGCCCGTGACGGTGCGAGCGCCCGGGAGAGGTTTCGCCGTCGGCGCACCGGCCGGCGGCGAGGCTGAGACACTCGGTGAGACGTTCGGCGCCGGGCGGGGGCTCTCGGGGACACCCGGCGTCTGGGCCGGCGGCGCCACCGATGCCGACGTGGCGGACTCGGGGGCGCCTCCGGTCCCACACGCCGCCAGGACGGCCACGACGGCCGACAGGGTCAGGGCGACCCCGCCATGCACCGAAGCGGAGCGGACACGCGAGCCGCCGCACGGCATACGGGTCACGCTCTCGGTGGATGGCACCGGCCCATCGTGTCAGGCCGGACATGTCGCGTCCCCGGCTGACCGGCGATCGGCCCCGTCGAGCTGCCGCTCTCAGCCGACGGCGCGGCTCGCCGCGAGCGGCACCCGCCGGGAGCGCACCGTCGTCGCTGCCTCGGCGGTGATGAGGCCGGCGCGTACGCAGGCGGTCACCGCGGCGCGTTCGTCGGCGTCGAGCGGCAGCTCCTCCGTCGCGTCGGCCCCGCGCAGGCCCATCGACTCGATGTCGATGAGGGCGGTGACCATGCAGTCGGCGCAGTGGAGGTCGCGCACCGGGCACCGGTCGCACAGGATCGTCAGGCTCTCGTGGGTCAGGTCGTGGGTCATGTCGTTCACCTCTTCCATCGGGTTGCCCCGACGCTACGACCGACCACTGACAGCCCCTCCCGACGCCGCGCCTCCCCGGCCCTGTCAGTGGGCGCGCCTACTGTCGCAGGCATGCGGATGGTCCAGGGCACGTTCGACGACCTGGGCACTCCTTTGTCCGATGTGACGTTCGTCGTCGTCGACCTCGAGACGACCGGAGGCAGCCCCAGCGAGTGCGGCATCACCGAGATCGGTGCGGTCAAGGTGCGCGGCGGGGAGGTGCTCGGCGAGTTCCAGACGTTCGTCAACCCCGGTGAGCCGATCCCCGCCTTCATCTCCGTCCTCACCGGCATCACCGACGCGATGGTGCGCGACGCCCCGCGCGTCGAGACCGCCCTCGCCTCGTTCCTCGACTTCGCGGCCGGCACGGTGCTCGTCGCCCACAATGCCGGCTTCGACATCGGCTTCCTCAAGGCCGCCTGCGCCCGGGCCGAGCGCGAGTGGCCACGCTTCGCCGTCGTCGACACCGTCCACCTGGCCCGTCAGCTCATCAGCCGCGACGAGGCGCCGAACCACCGGCTCGCCTCTCTCGCAAGGCTTTTCGGCGCCACCACGACACCCGACCACCGCGCCCTGCACGATGCCCGAGCCACCGTCGACGTCCTGCACGGCCTCATCGCGCGCGTCGGTTCCCTCGGTGTCCACTCGCTTGAGGAGCTGCGCGACTACTCCCGGCGCGTCCCGCCAGCCACCCGGCGCAAGCGCCATCTCGCCGACCACCTCCCCGAGGCACCGGGTGTCTACCTCTTCAAAGACGGGCAGGGCCGGGTCCTCTACGTCGGCACGTCGGTGTCGATCCGCACGCGCGTCCGCAGCTACTTCACCGCGTCCGAGCAGCGTCGGCGGATGGCCGAGATGGTGCGGCTCGCCGAGTCGGTCACGCCGATCGTGTGCGAGACGGCGCTCGAGGCCGAGGTGCGCGAGCTGCGGCTCATCGCCGAGCACAAGCCGCGCTACAACCGGCGCTCGCGCCACCCCGAACGGGCGTGGTGGGTCAAGCTCACCGTCGAGCCGTTCCCCCGGCTCTCCATCGTGCGCAAGGTCGCCGACGACGACACCCGCTACATCGGCCCGTTCGCGTCCCGCGGGTCCGCGGACGACGCGGTCGCGGCCGTCCACGAGATCGTGCCCCTCCGGCAGTGCCTCGACCGGCTCTCCGCCACGACCTCGCGGCAGCGCTCGGCCTGCGCGCTGGCCGACATGGGCCGGTGCGGTGCGCCGTGCGTCGGCGGGCAGAGCGCGCAGGAGTATGCCGAGGTCGTGGCCGAGGCGGTGGCCCTGCTCGCCGGCGACGCCCGGCCGGCGGCGACCACGTGGCGGGAGCGGATGGACCGGCTCGCCGACCAGGAGCGGTTCGAGGACGCGGGGGTCGTGCGCGACCGCATGCTCAGCCTCGTCCGCGGCGCATCCCGGGCGCAGCGCCTCGACCCGCTCTCGCGCACGGCCGAGCTCGTCGCTGCCAGACGCGCCGACACCGGCGGGTGGGAGCTCATGTGCATCCGGCACGGCCGGCTCGCCGGCAGCAGCGTCTCCCCGCGCGGCGCCGACCCCATGCCCTACGTCGAAGCGCTGCGCGCGAGCGCGGAGCACGTCGCCACCCCACTGCCGCCCGCCACGGCCGCGCTTCCGGAGGAGAGCGAGCGGATCCTGCGCTGGCTCGACGCCCCCGGCGTGCGCATCGTCGACATCGACGGCACCTGGACCTGCCCCGTGGGCGGCGCGACCGGGCTGCGGCACGAGCTCGAGCCCGTCGAGGCGTCGAGGCGCTCGACGCCCGGCTTCCGCTCGGCCTGACGAGCCCCCAACGCCTGCCCGCCTCGTGTCGGCGGGCCGACTACGCTGCGAAGCGTGATCACCGCCATCGTCCTCATCACCGCCGACGTCAACCGGATCCCCGAGGTCGCCCAGGAGGTCGCCGAGCTCGACGGCGTGAGCGAGGTCTACTCCGTCGCCGGCGACGCCGACCTCATCGCCATGGTCCGGGTCCGCCAGCACGACGAGCTCGCCAGCGTCATTGCCGACCGCCTCAACAAGGTCGAGGGCGTCACCGGCACGGCGACGCACATCGCCTTCCAGACCTACTCCAAGCACGACCTCGAGGCCGCCTTCAGCCTCGGCCTCGAGGGCTGACCCGAGGCCGGGCTCGGCACCTCAGCCGGCCGCGACGCGCCGGCTGGTCTCGACCCACGCCTCCAGCTGCCGCTGCGCGGCGCCGGAGTCGATCGCCTCGGCCGCGCGGTCCATCCCGGCCCGTATGCCGGTCACGACCTCGTCGCGTGAGGCACCGTCCGTCGTGCCCGCCGCCACGGCAAGGGCCGTGCCGGCGTTGAGCAGGACGGCGTCGCGCACGGGACCGAACTCACCGGCATACAGCCGCCGCGCCACGTCGGCGTTCTCGTCGGCCAGGCCGCCGCGGATGCTGTCGATGGGACTGACCTGGAGGCCGACGTCCGCGGGTTCGACCACGTGTTCGGCCACCTCACCGTCACGGACCCAGAGGACCCGAGTCGGACCGGCGACGGACATCTCGTCCAGCCCCTCCTCGCCGCGGAACACCGCAGCCGTCTGGCCACGGTCCGCGAAGACACCCGCGATGACCGGGAGGAAGCGCGCGTCCGCGACCCCCACCGCGGCATACGAGGGCTGCGCGGGGTTGGTGAGGGGACCCAGGAGGTTGAACGCCGTGCCGACCCCGAGCTCGGCGCGCGCCGGGCCGGCGAAGCGCATCGACGGGTGGAAGGTCTGCGCGAAGCAGAAGGTGATGCCGGCATCGAGGGCGACGGCCCGGACCTGCTCGGGTGTGAGGCTCAGTGTCACGCCGAGCGCCTCGAGGACGTCCGCCGAGCCGGACTTGGACGACGCTGCGCGGTTGCCGTGCTTGACGACCCGCAGCCCGGTCGCCGCGATGACGACGGACGACATCGTCGAGATGTTCACGGTGCCGAAGCGGTCACCGCCGGTGCCGACGATGTCGATGCTCTCCCCCGGGACGTCGATGCGGCGGGCGTGCTCGAGCATGACGTCGGCGAGGCCGCGCACCTCGGAGACCGACTCGACCTTGGCGCGCAACGCCATGAGGAAGCCGGCCACCTGCGCGGGGGTCGCCTCGCCGCCCATGATCTGCTGCATCGCCCAGCGGGCGTCCTCGACGCCGAGGTCCTCGCGGGCGAGGAGACGGGTGTAGAGGTGGGGCCACGTCGGGCCCGAGGGGGCCGTGGCCACCACGTCAGCGGTCCCGGTCAGCGGTTCGCGCGGGCGCGCGCCAGGGCGGCGACGGCCTCCGCGACCTTGATCGGGTCGAGCGGGTGCGGCACGGCGTCGTCGGCGAGCGACCAGGCGGCGAGCCAGCCGTCCTGCGGGCGTCCGGTGAGGACGAGGATCGGCGGGCAGTCGTAGATCTCGTTCTTCAGCTCACGGCACAGCCCGAGCCCACCGTTCTTGGCCGCTTCGCCGTCGAGGACGACGACGTCCCAGCCGCCGGCGTCGAGCGCCTCGGTGACCGCGAAGGCCGTCGCGCACTCCAGCCACCGGGTGACCTCGACATCGCGAGCGGGCCGACGACCGACGGCCGCACGCACGGCGTCGCGGGTGGTGATGTCGTCGCTGTAGAGCAGGACGGAGGCCTGGACGAGGTCGCTCGAGCCCGTCTGCGTGGCGGAGGACGTGGCGGGAGCCGCGTGCGCTGAGGTCATGCGCTCATCCTAGCCACGCCACGAGTGGCCTCCCGAGCGGCCCGGGAGGGGCGGACACGACCGGACCGGACGGCATACCCGACACGGCACACCCGAAAGCGGGGGGTCGGTGCAGCGTTCACCGACAATTGACGACATAATGACGGGCGTGGCGACAGCAGAAGCAACGAATCGAGTGTCCGGTCCGGTTCCCAGCATCCCGGACTACGGTCCGGCGACCCGACCGAACATGGTCGCGGTGGGCACGATGGTGTGGCTCTCGAGCGAGCTCATGTTCTTCGCGGCCCTCTTCGCCTTCTACTTCTCGCTCCGCGGCACGCTGCCGACCCAGTGGGCCGAGCGCTCGGAGATGCTCAACGTCCCCTTCGCCTTCGCGAACACGATCATCCTCGTCATCAGCTCGATCTGGTGCCAGCTCGGCGTGTGGCGGGCCGAGCGCGGTCAGGTGGCCCGCACCGGGTCTCTCCTGCAGGTCAAGCAGTGGGGCATGCGCGAGTGGTACGTCCTCACCTACATCTTCGGCTCGATCTTCATCGCCGGGCAGGTCTACGAGTACGCCAAGCTCGTCTCCGAGGGTGTCACGCTGTCGACCGACTCCTACTCCTCGATCTTCTACCTCGCGACCGGCTTCCACGGCATTCACGTCACCGGTGGCCTCATCGCGTTCCTGCTGATCATCGGCCGCACCTTCACGACTCGGCGGTACACGCACCTCCAGGAGACCGGCGCCGTCGTCACGTCGTACTACTGGCACTTCGTCGACGTCGTGTGGATCGCCCTGTTCGCCATGATCTACCTGCTCAAGTAGCCGACGGCCCGAGCGCACGCACCACCAGCCCCCACCCCGAACCGCAACGACAGGACCACCGTGAACGCACTGGCAGCCCGCCGTCGACACCCAGCAGCGATCGCTCTGCTGCTCCTGCTCGGACTGCTCGTCACCGGCTTCGCCTACGCCGCCGTCGCTCCTCAGTCGGCGTCGGCCGAGGCGACGACCGCCGAGCAGGTCGAGAAGGGCAAGCAGCTCTTCCGGGCGAACTGCGCGTCCTGCCACGGCGTCAACGCCGAGGGTCGCAAGACGGGCATCGGCGACCAGATCGCCGGTCCCGCGCTCGCCGGCGTGGGTGCGGCCGCGGTCGACTTCCAGATGGGCACCGGACGGATGCCGATGCGCGCCCCGTCGCAGCAGGCCCCCCGCGCCACCGTGGAGTTCAACCAGGAGCAGATCGACGCCATCGGCGCCTACATCGCCTCGCTCGCCCCGGGACCGGGCGTGCCGTCCGCCGAGGACGTGGACCCGGCCAAGGGGGATCCCGCTGCCGGTGGTGAGCTCTTCCGCGTCAACTGCGCCATGTGCCACAACTTCGCCGGCTCGGGTGGCGCCCTGACCCGCGGCAAGTACGCGCCGTCCCTGATGAACGTCGAGCCCAAGCACATCTACGAGGCCATGGAGACCGGGCCGCAGTCGATGCCCGTCTTCAACGACAACAACCTCGACCCCGAGTCCAAGCGCGACATCATCGCCTTCCTCAAGTCCGTCGAGAACACCCCGTCCCAGGGCGGCCACCAGCTCGGCGCGCTCGGGCCGGTGACGGAGGGCTGGTTCGCCTGGGTCTTCGGTCTCGGAGTCCTCATCGCCGCCGCCGTCTGGCTCGGCCAGAAGTCCGCGTGAGCCGGCCGGCCCAGCTCATGCACCCCACCGCTTCCCACTCTCCGTCGACAGGATCGATCACCCGATGAACGAGCAGGACAGCCCCACCACCGGGAGCGAGGTCGCCCAGCAGGGCGAGTTCGGCTCCGGTGCCGTTCGCCTCGACGAGGGCCATGTGGTCGGCGAGGGCGGCATCCCCGATCGGTTCACCAACCCGGGATTCCCGCCGCACATCCACCGCGGCACCGACCTCGACCCGCGCGCGGCGCGCCGTGCCGAGCGCGTCATCGGCGGCCTCTTCCTGCTCTCCGTCCTCGGCACCATCGGCTTCGTCGTGGCGTACTTCGCCATCGACAAGCGGGCCGCGGTCTTCGTGCCCGGCATCGGTGACATGAACGCCCTGCACCTCGCACTCGGCGTCACCATGGCCCTCTCCCTCCTCGGCATCGGCCTCGGCGCCGTCCACTGGGCCAAGACACTCATGCCCGACGAGGAGGAGGTCGAGATGCGTCACCCGATGCGCTCGGCCGACGAGGACCGCGCGAAGTTCGGCGAGATCCTCGCGGAGGGTGCCGAGAGCGCCCACCTCAACCGTCGTCCGCTCATCAAGTACGCCCTCGGTGGCGCGCTCGGCCTCTTCGCCGTCCCCGTCGTCCTTCCGGTGATCGGTGGCCTCGGTCCGCTGCCGGGTGACGACCTGTCGGTGAGCTACTGGAACGGCGAGCAGGAGCAGGACGGCTCCTACCCGAACCCCAAGATGCGGCTCATGCGTGACCCGCAGAACACGCCCATCCGGGCGAGCGACGTCACCATCGGCTCGGTCTTCCACGTCATGCCCGAGGGCCTGCTCGACCTGGAGGAGGGCATCCTCGAGGAGAAGGCCAAGGCCGCGGTCCTGCTCATGCGCCTGGACCCGGACGACATCAAGTCGCAGAAGCAGAAGGACTGGGGCTACCAGGGCATCGTCGCCTACTCCAAGATCTGCACCCACGTCGGTTGCCCGGTCGGGCTGTACGAGCAGCAGACGCACCACCTGCTGTGCCCGTGCCACCAGTCGACGTTCGACGTGACCCAGGACTGCAAGGTGATCTTCGGCCCGGCCAAGCGCCCGCTGCCGCAGCTGCCGATCACCGTTGACGACGAGGGTTATCTCATCTCCAGGGGCCCGTTCAAGGAGGCCGTTGGACCGAGTTTCTGGGAGCGTGGTTCCGCATGAGCACCGAGACCTACCCGTCCGGGCGCCCGGCGGACCGTCTCCGCGACGGCGACCGCCCCGTGGCCCACGCGCCGAGCGCGGCCGCGCGCAAGGCCGGTGGCGTCGCCGGCTGGATCGACGACCGCACGAGTGCCGCCAAGGGCGTCAACTACCTGCTGCGCAAGGTCTTCCCCGACCACTGGTCGTTCATGCTCGGCGAGATCGCGATGTACTCGATGATCGTCTGCCTGCTCTCCGGTGCGCTCCTCACGCTGTGGTTCGTCCCGAGCGCCGGGCACACGGTGTACGACGGCTCCTACGTCCCGCTGCGCGGGCAAGGCATGTCCGAGGCCTACGCGTCGACGCTGAACATCTCGTTCGACATCAAGGGCGGCCTCATCATCCGCCAGATCCACCACTGGGCCGCGCTGATGTTCATCATCGGCCTCACGGTGCACATGTTCCGGGTGTTCTTCACCGGCGCGTTCCGCAAGCCCCGTGAGCTCAACTGGGTCATCGGCTCCGTCCTCGCGCTCCTCGCGATCATCGAGGGCTTCGCCGGCTACTCCCTCCCCGACGACCTCCTCTCCGGCACCGGGATCCGCGCCATGGAGGGCTTCGTCCAGACGGCTCCGGTCATCGGCTCCTACCTCGCGTACGCGATCTTCGGTGGGCCGTTCCCCGGCGAGATGATCATCCCGCGGCTCTACTCGGCCCACGTGCTGCTCATCCCGGCGATCCTCGTCGGCCTCTTCACGGCGCACATCGTCATCGTCGCGCTGCAGAAGCACACCCAGTTCCCCGGGCCGGGTCGCACGAACGACAACGTCGTCGGCTACCGCGTCATGCCGGTGTATGCCGCGAAGGCCGGTGGGTTCTTCTTCATCGTCTTCGGTGTCATCGCCCTCATCGCGGGGCTGTTCACCATCAACCCGATCTGGGCCTACGGCCCCTACGACCCCTCCCCCGTCACCGCCGGCTCGCAGCCGGACTGGTACATGGGCTTCGCCGACGGCGCCCTGCGTCTGCTGCCCGGGTGGCTGGAGTTCGAGTTCTTCGGGTTCACGCTGTCGCTCAACATCGCGCTCGGTGCGCTCGTGCTGCTGCCGCTCGTCTACACCGTGCTCGGGGCCTACCCGTTCTTCGAGCGCTGGGTCACCGGTGACAACCGCGAGCACCACCTGCTCGAGCGCCCGCGCAACAACCCGACCCGCACCGGCATCGGCATGGCGGGCATCACCGCCTACTCGGTGTTCTTCTTCGCCGCGGGCAACGACATCATGGCCATCAAGCTCGGCCTGTCGATCAACGACATCACCTGGATCTTCCGGATCGGCCTGTTCGTCTTCCCGGTCCTCGCGTTCTGGGTGACGAAGCGGATCTGCCTCAGCCTGCAGCGCCGCGACCGTGAGACCGTGCTGCACGGCTTCGAGTCGGGCCGCATCATCCGTGGCGCCGACGGCTCCTTCCACGAGCGTCACGACCCGCTGAACAAGTACGACCAGTGGATCCTCGTCCAGCACGAGCCGGCCACGCCCATGCAGCTCACGGCCGAGGCGGACGAGAACGGCGTCGCAAGCCCCGCGGCCCGCAAGGACCGCCTGCGCGCCAAGGTGTCCCAGTGGTGGTACAAGGACGCCGTCAACCCGGTCACGCCGGCCGAGCTCGCGGCGGCCCACCACGACGGCCACGAGGCGGAGGCGCTCGAGGCGCCGCTCGACTACGAGGGCATCGAGGGTCGACAGGACCACGCCGGCGGTGAGGGCGGAGAAGGCGCCGACACCGACGTCAAGCGCGACGACGAGTCCGACCGCGACTCCGACGTCGACTCCGGTATCGGCAGCGCGAGCCGGCTCAGGGAGTGAGCAGGGCGGCGAGCCGCTCCCGGCCCGCCGTCTCGTCAACGACAGCGACCTCGAGGACCTTCGTCCTCGAGGTCGCTCCGCTGAGCAGGGTGACCTGGCGCGGCCTCACCCCGAAGGCCGTGGCGACGGCACGCAGGACCGCCGCAGTCGCCGCGCCGTCGACGGCACGCTCGGTGACCGCGACGACGAGCGCGGGCTCACCGGCATACCCGTGCTCTCCGGCAGGCCCATAGGAACCGCCGACGGCGGTCCTCGACGCTCCGGGCTTCACCCTGACGGTCACGCGCACCGCCACATTGTCACCCGCGCCCGCGCCACAATGGGGGCAGCCGCCTCCCGCGGATGTCGAGATCGCGTCGCCGAGCGGAACCATCTGCTCCGCCGCGCCGCCGAGGTTGAGGGCGGCCGGCGCCGCGTCTGACAGGCTGGCCGCGTGGATCCCATCTCCCCTGCGGACTTCGAGGCCATCGTCGAGGAGGCGCTCGACGAGGTGCCATCGGACCTCATGGACATGCTCGACAACGTGGTCTTCCTCGTCGAGGACGAACCACCGGCCGACGACCCCGACCTCCTCGGTGTCTACGACGGGGTGCCGCTCACCGAACGAGACCTCGGCTGGGGCATGGGCAACCTCCCCGACCGCATCACCCTGTTCCGTGGCCCGCTGACGCGCATGTGCGAGGACGAGGAGGACCTGCGCGAGGAGATCGCCGTGACCGTGGTCCACGAGATCGCGCACCACTTCGGCATCGACGACGCCGCCCTGCACGAGCTCGGCTGGGGCTGACCGTCACCGCCTCGCACGCGACGACGCCCCCGGCACCGTGGCCGGGGGCGTCGTCGCGTGGTCAAGCTCAGAGAGCGCGCGGGCCCTTCCAGTACTCGAAGACCCAGCCGACGGTCGCCGGGATGACGAAGAACACCCCGACCGCGACGAGCCACCAGCCGATCGCGAGACCGAGGAAGATGATGGCGCACGCAAGGGCGAGCCAGAACGGCCACCAGCTGTGCGGGCTGAAGAAGCCGTACTCGCCGGCGATGTCGTCGATCTGGCCGAGGGGGTCGTCCTCCGGCGGGACACCATCGAGCTTGCGGCGGGTGATGGCGAGGTAGCCGGCCATCATGAACCCCATGAGGGCGCCCATGGTCAGACCGACGACGCCGATCGGCTCGCTCCAGTCGTTCCAGAAGCCGTAGATGACCGCCATCAGGGCGGCGAAGCCACCGAAGAGGTAGCCGATCCGCTCCATTGCCAGCATGGGTCAGGACTCCTTGTCGTCGTTGGACATCGCGTCGCCGCCGAGGTCCGCCGGGCCGAGGGCCTTGACCAGACCGGTCGACTCGTAGCCGGCGGGCGCAGCTTCGGGGTGGTTGAGGTCGAACGCGGGCCGCTCGGACCGGATCCGCGGAATCGAGTTGAAGTTGTGCCGCGGCGGCGGGCAGGACGTCGCCCACTCGAGCGAGGCGCCGTAGCCCCACGGGTCGTCGGTCTCGACGAGCGGCGCGTACTTCCACGTCTTCCAGACGTTGTAGAAGAACGGCAGCATCGAGGCACCGAGGATGAACGCTCCGACCGTGGAGATCTGGTTCGCGAGCGTGAACCCGTCCTCCGGCAGGTAGTCGGCGTAACGGCGCGGCATACCCCAGATGCCGAGGAGGTGCTGGATGAGGAAGGTCGTGTGGAAGCCGATGAACAGCATCCAGAAGTGGACCTTGCCGAGCGTCTCGTCGAGCATCCGGCCGGTGAGCTTGGGCCACCAGAAGTAGAAGCCACCGAACATCGCGAAGACCACGGTGCCGAAGACGACGTAGTGGAAGTGTGCGACGACGAAGTAGCTGTCGGTGAGGTGGAAGTCAAGCGCCGGCGACGCGAGGATGACGCCGGTGAGGCCGCCGAAGAGGAACGTCACGAGGAAGCCGAGCGCCCACAGCAGGGGCGTCGCGAAGGTGAGCTGGCCACCCCACATCGTGCCGATCCAGTTGAAGAACTTCACTCCTGTCGGCACCGCGATGAGCATCGTCATGATCGCGAAGAAGGGCAGCAGCACCTGGCCGGTGCCGTACATGTGGTGGGCCCACACGGAGACGGACAGGGCAGCGATGGCGATCGTCGCGTAGACCAGGGTCTTGTAGCCGAAGATCGGCTTGCGCGAGAACACCGGGATGATCTCGGAGATCACGCCGAAGAACGGCAGCGCGATGACGTAGACCTCGGGGTGGCCGAAGAACCAGAAGACGTGCTGCCAGAGCATGACGCCGCCGCTGGCCGGGTCGAAGATCTTCGCACCGAAGCGGCGGTCGGCACCGAGCGCGAAGAGCGCGGCAGCCAGGGCGGGGAAGATCAGGAGCACGAGGATCGACGTGATGAGCACGGTCCATACGAAGATCGGCATCCGGAACATCGTCATGCCGGGGGCGCGCATGGTCAGGATCGTCGTGATGAAGTTGACCGCACCGAGGATCGTGCCGAAGCCGGAGAGCGCCAGGCCGAAGACCCAGAGGTTGCCGCCGAGGCCGGGGCTGTAGGACGTGTCGGACAGCGGCGTGTAGGCGAACCAGCCGAAGGCGGCCGCACCGCCGGGCGTGAGGAACCCGCCGGCGGTGATGAGCGAGCCGAAGAGGTAGAGCCAGTACGCGAACATGTTCAGTCGCGGGAACGACACGTCCGGCGCACCGATCTGCAGCGGCATGAGCGCGTTGGCGAATCCGGCGAACAGCGGTGTCGCGAAGAGCAGCAGCATGATCGTGCCGTGCATCGTGAACAGCTGGTTGAACTGGTCGGGGTTGTCCACGACCTGCATGCCCGGCTGGAACAGCTCGGCGCGGATGATGAGCGCCATGATGCCGCCCATGAGGAACCAGAAGAACGAGGTGATGAAGTAGAGGTTGCCGATGACCTTGTGGTCGGTCGTCGTCATCCACTTGACCACGGTGGCGCCGGGAGCGAGCCGGGGACGGCTCACCGTCTCGCGCTCGCGCAGCATCGTCGCGCTGCTCGTGGTGGGGTTGGCCGCACTCATGTCAGTTCTCCGAGGTCTCGGTCGTCTTCGGGGGGCGCAGCCGCTCTGGGAGCTTCTGATCCTCGCCGGGGACGAGCTTCTCGCGGTTGAGGTCCACTCCCAGCATGCCTGTCTGGCCGCGCTGGCGCAGGTCCTCGAGGTGGTCGTTGAACTCCTGCTCGGAGACGACCTTGACGTTGAAGAGCATCTGCGAGTGGTAGGACCCGCACAGCTCGGCGCACTTGCCCTTGAAGGTGCCCTCCTCGGTCGGGACGACCTGGAACTTGTTCACCTTGCCGGGCAGCAGGTCCAGCTTCTGCAGGAACTGCGGCACCCAGAACGAGTGGATGACGTCGCGCGAGGTGAGCACGAACTCGGTCCGCTTGTTCACGGGGAGGTAGAGCGTCGGGATGGTCTCCTCGGCGCCGGGCTTGCCGGTCATGATCGCCTGGGTGCCGACCTCGTGGACGTTGCCCTCGACGTAGTTGAAGTCCCAGGACCACTGCTTGCCGACGACGTTGACGGTGACGTCGGGCTTCTTCGAGGTGTCGAGGAGTGCCACCTGGTCGCGAGCGGTGTAGAAGAAGAAGACGCCGATCATGAAGATCGGGACGATCGTGTAGAGGATCTCGAGCGGCACGTTGTAGCGCAGCTGCACGGGAAGCTCGTTGTCGTCGCGCCGACGCCGGTAGGCGACGACACACCACGCGGTGAGGCCCCAGACGAGGACGCCGACGGCGAGCAGAGCGATCCACGAGCCGATCCAGAGCGTGCGCACGCGCTCGGAGTTCTCCGTCACGCCGCGCGGAAGGTACCCGTCCTTGAGCTCTCCGAGCTCACAGCCGCTCAGGGCCAGGACGGCCATGACCGTGACCACCGTCCACGTGGCCATTCGGCGGCCGCGTGCCCGGGGTGAGATGTGGTCCTGCTGAGGCACCGGAGCACCCTCCCTCATCGTGTCTGGGAACAGCACCAAACACTAGTGCATGAGCAGGAACTTCCCGGGGACGGGTCGCGTTACGGTGCAGGCGTGCTCGACGCCACTCGCAGCCCTTTGCACCCGATCGCCCGGGACACGCTTCTCGCGGCGCTCGACGAGGGGTGGGCCGACCCCCGCCGCCTGCACCGCGAGGGTCGCCGCGCCCGTCTCCTCCTCGACCGGGCGCGCGAGAGCGTGGCCGCCTCGATCGGCGCCCGGCCGGACGAGCTGTCCTTCCACCCGTCCGCAGAGCACGCTCTCCTGGCCGGCGTCCGGGGGCTGGCCCACGCACGCCGCCGCACCGGCTCACGCGTCGTCACGTCGGCGGTGGACCGCCAGGTCCTGCTCGACGAGGCGTATGCCGTCGACCCCGGCTCCGCTCCCCTGCCCGTCGACCGCGACGGCCGCGTCAACCCCGCCTCGGTCGCTGCCTCGCTCGCCGAGGAGACGCCTGCGGTGCTCGTGGCGCTGCAGCAGGCGAACGGAGAGGTCGGCACCTCCCAGCCCGTCGCGGACGTGCATTCCGTATGCCGTTCCGCTGCGGTCCCGCTGCTCGTGGACGCCACTGCCTCGCTGGGTCGTGTCGACCCGCCGCGGGCATACGACGCCCTCGTCGGGGACGCGGCCACGGTGGCCGGGCCGCCGGTCGGCGTCCTCACCGTCCGCACCGGGACCCGGTTCGACCTCCCCGGGCCACGCTGGGAGCCCGAGCACGGCCGCGAGCCGGCCGACCCGTGGGTGCCGCTGGCCCTGGCCGCGGCCGAGGCGTGGCAGCAGGCCGAGGCGGCGCGTGCCGCCGAGGCAGAGTCGGCGAGGGAGCTCGTCGACCGCATCCGGGCCGCCGCGAGGGCCGTCCCGGACGTCGAGGTGGTCGGCGACCCCGTGGACCGGCTCCCCCACGTCGTCACCTTCAGCGCGCTCTATGTCGACGGCGAGAGCATCGTCGACGCCCTCGACCGGGAGCACGGTCTCGCGGTGGCCTCCGGCTCGGCGTGCACCTCGAGCCGGCTCGAGCCGAGCCACGTCCTCGCGGCGATGGGAGCGCTCACCCACGGCAACGTCCGCGTCACCCTGCCGCTCGCGGCCGTCGCCCCGCACCGCGAGGTCGAGGTCGACCGGCTCTGCCGGGCGCTTCCCGGTGTCATCGCCGACCTCCGGTCCCGCCTCGGGGTGGACGACCTGTGAACGCGCCGACCACGATCCCCTCCGGCGCCACCCAGCGAGGAGGACGACGTGTGTGACGCGACCGACAAGGCTCCGGACCTCGACGCTCGGGGGCTGAAGTGCCCGTTGCCGGTCATCCGGCTCGCCCGCATCGCCCGCGCTGCGGACCCCGGCACGGTGCTCCTCGCCCTCGCCGATGACCCCGCGGCCGAGGCGGACATCCCGGCCTGGGCGCGGATGCGCGGCCACACGGTGACGCTCGAACGACGCGGCGCGCACACGGCATACCGCATCGTCGTCGGCTGACTCAGCCGAAGCGCAGCGGCGGCGCTTCGAGTGCGGTGGCGAGCGCCGCGAGGTAGCGCTCGCGCGGCCACGCCGCGACGCCGAGCCGCGCGAGGTGGTCGGTCGACCACTGCACGTCGATGATCCGGCGTGGGTCGCCGTCGGCCCGGACGAGGTCGACGAGCCCGGCGAGCGCCACCTTGGAGGCGTCCCGGACGGCGTGGAACATCGACTCCCCGGCGAAGAGCCCGCCGATGGCCACGCCGTAGAGGCCGCCGACGAGCTCACCGTCCCGCCACGTCTCGACGCTGTGCGCCCAGCCGAGCCGGTGCAGCCGGGTGTAGGCGTCGACGATGTCGTCGGTGATCCAGCGGCCCTCACGAGCCGGGTCGGCGCACCGACGCATGACCTCGGTGAACGCAGTGTCGACGCGCACCTCGAAGCGGCCGCGGGCCTGCCGCAGGGAACGGCGCTCGCGGAACTCCGCCGGGACGAGGACGCCCCGCGGCTCCGGGGACCACCAGCCGATCGGCCGCGCGCCGTCGACGCCGAGACCCATCGGGAAGAGCCCGGCGCGATAGGCCGCGACGAGGGTGCCGGGCTCGAGGTCCGCGCCGGCGGCCACGAGGTCGTCGTCGTCGGCAGCGGCGAGCTGACCGAGGGCCCACTCGCTCGGCGGCGGCTCGACCGGCGGGAACGGGACGGGGTGGGCGCTCACGGGCCGCCCGGTCACACCGTCGCGCAGGTGATGTGCGGCTCGACCTCGGCGGCCGAGTCGTCGCCGTAGGACTGGGCGAGTCGGCGGAGGAAGTCGGCCTTGTCGAGGGTGTACTCCTGCGTCCCGACGGTCTCGATGACGTAGGTCGCGAGGAGCGAGCCGATCTCGCCACAGCGGCGGTGCGGCAGCCCGGCGGCGAGGCCGGTGAGGAAGCCCGCACGGAACGCGTCGCCCACGCCGGTCGGGTCGGCGCGGCGGACCTCGCCCGCGATCGGGACCTCGATGGGGTCCTCGCCGCGGGTCTGGATGACGGCGCCGTCCTTGCCCTTGGTGATGACCCGGGTCGTGACGCGCTCGGCGATGTCCTCGGCACTCCAGCCCGTCTTGCTCTCGGTGAGGTGCGACTCGTACTCGTTGGTGAAGAGGTAGTCGGCGCCGTCGATGAGCTGGCGGATGAACGGCCCGTCGGCGAAGGCGAGCTGCTGCGACGGGTCGGCGATGAAGGCGATGCCCCGCGTGCGGCACTCGTCGGTGTGGCGGAGCATCGCCTCGGGGTCGTTCGCTCCGACGAGGACGAGGTCGATGCCCTTGGCCTCCTGGATCGGCCCGAGCTCGATGAGCCGGGCCTCGCTCATGGCACCGGCGTAGAACGTCGCCATCTGGGCCATGTCGTCGTCGGTGGTGCAGACGAAGCGGGCGGTGTGCTTCGAGGTGGAGATGTGGACGTGGTCGCAGTCGACGCCGTGCCTGGTGAGCCAGCTGCGGTAGTCGGCGAAGTCCTCGCCGGCGGCGCCCACGAGGACGGGGCGCTGACCGAGGACGGCCATGCCGAAGCAGATGTTCCCCGCGACACCGCCGCGCCGGATCTCGAGGGAGTCGGCGAGGAAGGACACCGAGATCTTGTCGAGCTGCTCGACGACGAGCGAGTCCGCGAACCTCCCCCGGAAGGTCATGAGGTGGTCGGTGGCGATGGACCCGGTGACTGCGACATGCACGGGAGCAACCTATCTCGCCGCGGACGGCCCGGACACCACCTCACTCTTTTGTTGCCTAGTACTTGACATCGTCTAGTACTAGGCCAAGGATGGGCGCCATGTCCACCCACGACCCGCAGATGCTCAAGGGAGTCCTCGGGCTCCTCCTGCTGAGCGTCCTGCTCGACGAGCCCGGCTACGGCTACGCCATCGTCACCCGCCTGCGCGAGGCCGGCTTTGACGACCTCGCGGAGGGCACGGTCTATCCCGCCCTCACCCGGCTCGAGGCCGCCGGGCTCCTTGAGTCCCATCTCGAGCGCTCGAGCTCGGGGCCCGCGCGCAAGTACTACCGCACCACCGATGCCGGTCGGACCGAGCTGGCCGCCCGGACCCGGTCCTGGCACGCGCTCGTCACGGCCGTCGACACCATCACCACGAGGACAGGGGAACCCGCATGAACGTCATCGACACACTCCGGATCGAGTCGGCGATCCAGCGGTACGACTTCTGGCTCGAGATGCGCGGGGTGGCCGGCAAGCGTCGGCGCGAACTGCAGCAAGAGCTGCGCACGAACCTTCGCGAGGCGTCAGCCGACGTGGGCACCACCAGGGCCCTCTTCGGGATCGGCTCCCCCAAGCAGCTCGCCCACGCCGCGACGGAGACCGACCCCAGCCGTCCCCGCTGGTCCCAGGGCGCCATGGCCGCGGTCCTGACGCTCCTCGTGCTCTCGACCTGGCTGGCCCTGACCAGCCTGACCGTGCTCGACACGGCCGACGCCGCGCAGGCCGGCGGCCCGGTGTCCGTGAGCCCATTCCCGTGGTTCGGGACGACCTTCACCGTCGAGTCCACTGCCGAGCGTCTCGCCCTTTCCGTCACGGGGATGTGGCAGCTCGTGGCGGGACCGACGCTCGCCTTCCTCGCGGTGGCGCAGCCGTGGCGCCTGCTCCGCCGCAAGGGCTCTCGTGGGTGACAATGCACGACCTGTGTTGGTACCCTGAAGGTGCCGAACAGGCATATCCCCCGCAGCTGCTTGGGTAGGCGGCGCGAGGCGGAGCTCTCGATCTGGATCCACCGGAGGTTTCGGTGTCTCAGCAGCGAGCCCGTCCCCACGGGCACGACCATCCTGCAGCACGGGCCAGACCAGCACGACGCGTTCACGGGCGACCGTCCCGACGCGAGGTGAGCACGGCGCTCGCGTGGTCCGTCCCGACGATCGTCGCGGCTGCCACGGTCCCCATGGCCAGCGCCAGCCCGCCCCCGGCCATCCCGCACGACATCACGATGCTCGGCTGGGCGAATGTGACCGAGCTCGGGATCAGCGAGTTCCGCGCCGACTTCATCCTCGTCGCCGGCTCGTCCGAGCTGCCGGCCCAGATCCGCTACAGCTTCCTGCCGGGCGGTGCGCCCGACACCGTCCTCACGTACATCCCGGACGTGCAGCAGTCCATCGACCAGAACTACGGCATCGTCGCGAGCGTGGACCTCGGTGGCGGGCTCCGCGAGCTCTACGTCTCTGCTCGGGGCGACCTCGGCGACGTCTTCCCCACGACGCCCACGAACTACACCCTCACCCTGCTCGTGACCTGGCCAGACGGGTCGAGCAGCACCGAGACCTTCCCGATCCTCGTCAACCCCCCGCGGAACAACACCGGTCGACCCATGGCGGTCAACGCCTGGGACTTCACCACCGCCGGCCTGCCCGGCTACGTCGGGCCGAACTCACAGACCGGCTGGGGCAACGTTGTGCCAGCGGGTAGCACCGCGACCCTGCTGGGCGCGAAGTTCCACGTCGACGCCATCAACTCGGGGCGGGACCTCCCCACGGGCAACGACGCCACCACCGCGCTGTACTACCAGTTCGTACGCGGTGACACCGGCGCGCCCGCCAGTGTCACGCCGCAGCCGGTCCTCGTCACCGGGCTGCCCAACCACGGCCCGGGCGTGCTGGGCCGCCTGCTCACCGAGCTGGGCAGCTTCTCGCTTGACGACCCCGGCTACTACAAGCTGCTCGTCTGGCCGCAGTCGAGCAACTCGAACGGCCGCCCCAGACCGACGAGCGCAGGCGTCGCGTGGACCCCCGGCGTCGTCTCCGAGGGGCACCAGGTCGGGTCGGTGTTCTGGCACATCGCGTGACGGCACCGGCTGCACGGCACAGGGAAGGCGACGAACCGGCATACGACGAAGGCCCCGTCACCGATCGTTCGGTGACGGGGCCTTCGTGGCGTATGCCGGGTGCGCGGCTCAGCTGAAGCTGTCGCCGCAGGCGCAGGAGCTGCCGGCGTTGGGGTTGTCGATCGTGAAGCCCTGCTTCTCGATGGTGTCGGCGAAGTCGATCGTCGCGCCCTCGAGGTAGGGGCTGCTCATGCGGTCGACGACGACCTCGACACCGTCGAAGTCGCGGACGAGGTCACCGTCGAGGGTGCGCTCGTCGAAGTAGAGCTGGTAGATGAGGCCGGAGCAGCCGCCGGGCTGGACGCCGACGCGCAGGCGCAGGTCGTCGCGGCCCTCCTGCTCGAGAAGCGACTTCACCTTGGTCGAGGCGACGTCGGTGAGGACGACGCCGTGGGCCGGCGCCTCGGTGGCGGCGTCGGGGGTCTGGGTGTCGAGCTCGCTCATGGTGACTCCTGAGGTGCGTGGGTGCTCGTGGTCGGGGGCCGGGTCGCGAGCGGGGCTCGGAACTCGGCACAGGTCCCAACCGGTGTGGCCGGTGATCTGTTCCCGACGGGCTTACAGGATACGTCGCGCGGGCGACATCACCGCGCAGGGGACCACGTCCGGGCGACCCGCGCCGCCCGGGCCCGCAGCGTCCCCACGGGGTCGAGGAGCGCCGCGTCGACCTCAGCGGGAGTCTCGGCGACGGCATACGTGCCGCTGATCCCGAGTCCCATCGTCTCGCGGCGGCCCACGAGCACCTGACCCGCGATGACGACGCTCGGGAGCCCCGCCTCGAGGGCCGCTTCGGCGACGCCCGCCGCGACCTTGCCGCGAAGGCTCTGCCAGTCGAAGCTGCCCTCACCCGTGACGACGAGGTCGCTGCCCCGCAGGACGTCGCGGAAGCCCACCGTGTCCAGGACGAGCTCGACACCGCTGACCCGGCGCCCGCCGAGCAGGTAGAGCGCGTAGCCGAGACCGCCCGCGGCGCCCGCTCCGGGCTCCTTGTCGAGCCGCCGCGGCGCTCCGGTGAGCAGGTCGGTCGGGACGGGGAGCGTGCGCGACACGATCTCCGTGAACCGGCCGAGCGCGCCCTCGAGCTCTTGGGCGACCTCCGGCGAGGCGCCCTTCTGCGGACCGAAGACGGCACTCGCGCCCTGCAGTCCCAGCAGCGGGTTGTCGACGTCGGTCGCGAGCACGAGGTCGACCCCGGCGAACTCCTCACGCAGGGCGAGCAGCCCGCTGAGTGCGTCGTCGGGGGCGCCGGCCAGCGCTCGTCCGCCCCGGGCGAGGTGCTCCTCGGGGCCGGCGCCGAGGGCGGCGAGCAGGCCTGCTCCCCCGTCGTTGGTGCCGCTGCCGCCGAGACCGACGACGATGCGCCGCGCACCTTCGGCCAGCGCCGCGCGGAGCAGCTGCCCCACGCCCCACGTGCTCGTGAGGGCGGGGTCGCGCTCGTCCGGCCCGAGGAGGTGCAGCCCGGCCGCCTGCGCGGACTCGACGTATGCCGTCCGCTCGCCGTCGCGGTCGACCACGAGGACCGCTGCGGGCACCTCGCGACCCACGGGGTCGCTCACCGTGACGGCCACGGTCTCCCCCTCGACCGCTCGGGCGAGGACGTCGAGGAAGCCGGGCCCGCCGTCCGAGAGCGGCAGGAGCGTGAGGGTGTCGTGCGGGGCCGTGTCGTGCCAGCCGGCGGCCATGGCCTCGGCCGCCTGGGTGGCGGTCAGCGTGCCGGTGAAGCAGTCGGGGGCGATGACGACGTGCACGTGCCGAACGCTATCGCCTCCCCCGTCGCAGCTCGTGAGCGCTCGTGGCCATGTTCGGCAAGGCTGCCGCGTCGAACCGGTTCTCGTCGAGGGTGATCGACACCCCGACACCGGGTCGCAACAGCCAGAAGACCTGGTCCTTCGCGAGCCACGCCTGGTCCCCGGCGATGAGCACCGGCTCATAGACGGCCTCGTCCGCGGGCCGCTCCTGCCATGGCACGAGCCAGTCGTGCAGGGCCACCGCGGAGGTGAAGCGCTCGGCGCGCACGACCGTGACCGACAGGTCGACGGCAGTGCCGCCGTCAGGGCCGGCGGACTCCCAGACGCCGGTCGTGATCGCGACCCCGTCGTCCTCGGAGTCGAAGACGCTCAGCTCCCCCAGGCCCTCGGGCAGGCCTGGGAACGCGACGCCGCCCACCTCCGCTGCCGAGCGGCTGGGCGGTACGGCGATCGAGGCCGTCGTCCTCGTGGTCTCGGGTCGCGCGACTGCCGCCGAGGCGGCGCCGGTGGTGGCCAGCAGGACGCACGTCATGGCGAGTGCAGTTCGAATGATTCGACTCATCAGGATCTCCTTGGATGCAGTTCGGTGGGTTGCGGCCACCCTGATGCGCCGTGCCTCCCCGCCGCCACCACCGCTCGCCGACCCTGTGGATGACGACCCACGAACCCTGCGCCTGTGGACAACGGCCGAGCGTGCAGAACGGGCCCGGCGGCACGGGAACGGTGGCGGAATCGAGAGATCGGTGGTTCGCTGCGAAGGTTCGCCATTCGCCCGCTGGAGGAGCCATCATGCGCCTGCGCACCACCGTCACCGCCCTGCTCACCGCCGTCCTCGCCGCCGGCACCGCCGCGTCAACCGCGGCGTCGGCTGCCGACATCCCGGAGCGCTCGCTGCCGCCGGGCAAGGGCTTCCATGCCGTCATCCGGCCCGTCGACGACGCGACGCGGGCCACGATGATCGGCGTCTCGTGGAAGCCGGGCTGCCCCGTGCCGATCGAGGACCTGCGGATCATCGACATGACCTATCGCGGCTTCGACGGCGAGGACCACGTCGGACAGCTCATGGTTCACGAGGACATCGCCCGCGACACCATCAACGCCTTCCGAGTGCTCTACCGCGAGGGGTTCCCGATCCGCCGGATGGAGCTCATCGAGAACTACGGCGGCGACGACGACGCGTCGATGGCCGCCGACAACACCTCGGCCTTCAACTGCCGCGCCATCACCGGCGGCACGCGCTACTCGGTGCACTCCTACGGCAAGGCCATCGACATCAACACGATCGAGAACCCCTACGTCAAGGGCACCCTCGTCCTACCGCCGGCCGGTGCCGAGTTCCTCGACCGCACCGACGTCCGCCCGGGGATGCTCGTCGACGGCAGCGCCGAGGTCGAGGCGTTCACGAGCCGCGGCTTCGACTGGGGCGGTCACTGGACGACGCTGAAGGACTACCAGCACATGGAGATCCCCCGCACCTGATCCGAGAGGTTCTCACTCTGGCGCGGTGTCGGACCTCGGGAGGAGAGTGTGGACCGGGCCCGCCGCCCGGTGCGGCCCGCACCCTCCCGAGAGGACCCGTCATGCCGCACGGCGACATCACCCACGTGGACATCCCGGTCAGCGACCTGGAGCGAGCCACCGACTTCTACTCCACCCTCTTCGGCTGGCAGATCGCCGAGATCCCCGGCTTCGAGGGCTACCCCATGTGGCAGGCCCCCAACAAGATCAGCGGCGGCGGCCTCGCTCCGCGCGAGGGCGACTTCACCCAGCCCCGGTCCTACGTCGAGGTCGACTCGATCGAGGAGACGCTCGCGAAGGCCACCGAGAAGGGCGCCACCGTCGTCATGGACAAGCAGCCGATCTCGGAGACGAGCTGGTGGGCCATCTTCGACGACCCGGACGGGAACCGCATCGGGCTCTACGAGGGCACCACGGACACCCTGCAGCAGTGAGCCGACCCCGGCCTCGGGGCTGCGTGCGTCTGCGTGGATGGTCGAGAACCTGACCATCCACGCAGACGCAACGCAGGAGCGCAGGGTGAGCGGCCGGCATACGGACGGTCGGTCACGGCCTACGATCGAACCGTGACGACGACGCCAGCCGCACCGCTCCCCCTCCTCGTCCTCGGCCAGGGCCGCGACCTGCGCACCGAGCGCGGGGTCGAGTGCCCGGGCGACCTGCCCGCGCCCTCCGACCCCGACCTCGTCGCGCGTGCCCGTGCGGCCAAGGCGGCGCTCGGCGACAAGGTCTTCGTCCTCGGGCACCACTACCAGCGCGACGAGGTCATCGAGTTCGCCGACGTCACCGGCGACTCCTTCAAGCTCGCCAAGGAGGCGGCCGCGCGGCCCGAGGCGCCGTGGATCGTCTTCTGCGGCGTGCACTTCATGGCCGAGTCCGCCGACATCCTCACCAGCGACGACCAGACCGTCATCCTCCCCGACCTCGCCGCCGGGTGCTCGATGGCCGACATGGCCGCGATCGCCCAGGTCGAGGACTGCTGGGAGCAGCTCACCGAGGCCGGCGTCGCGGACGTCACGGTCCCGGTGACATACATGAACTCCTCGGCCGCGATCAAGGCGTTCACCGGCCGGCACGGCGGCACGATCTGCACGTCCTCCAACGCGAAGACGGCGTTGACGTGGGCGCTCGACGAGCACGGCGGGGTCGGCGGCGAGGGCAAGGTGCTCTTCCTCCCCGACCAGCACCTCGGGCGCAACACGTGGGCGCGCGACCTCGGCGGCGCACTCGACGACTGCGTCGTGTGGGACCCGCACAAGCCGATGGGCGGGCTCACGGTGGAGCAGCTGCGCGACGCCCGGATGATCCTGTGGCGCGGGCACTGCTCGGTGCACGGGCGGTTCACCGTCGAGGCGGTCGAGGCGGCCCGGCGCGAGATCCCCGACGTGAGGGTCATCGTCCACCCCGAGTGCCGTCACGAGGTCGTCGAGCTTGCCGACGAGGTCGGGTCGACCGAGAAGATCATCAAGACCATCGCGGCCGCGCCCGACGGCACGGCGTGGGCGGTCGGCACCGAGCTCAACCTCGTGCAGCGGCTCGCCAAGGAGTTCCCCAAGCAGCGGATCGCCTTCCTCGAGAAGAACGTCTGCTACTGCTCGACGATGAACCGCATCGACCTGCCGCACCTCGTGTGGGCGCTCGAGTCGCTCGTCGAGGAGCGCGTCGTCAACCCGATCCGCGTCGACGAGCAGGTCGCCGCCGACGCCCGCCGAGCGCTCGACCAGATGCTTGCCCTCCCCGGCGAGACCAGCAAGGACTGAGCCCGCGACGGGGCCCCGCGGCGCCTGCTCCTCGGGGGTTCTCTGGTTTCACATCGATGGCCTATAGGTACGTAGGACACGTACCTATAGGCCATCGATCTGTCGAGCGGGTTGGTCCCAGCCGCGGAGGGTCCTGAGGGCGACTGCCGCTGCGGAGCCCGCGTCCGCGGGCCTAGCGAAGGTCAGACGCGGACCAGGCCGTCGGCGCCGACGAGCGGGTTGTTCGCCGGGTCGACCCGCTCCCCCTCCGGGGGCGGGCCGGGAGGCGTGCCGTCACCGAACGGCCGGCCACCGAGCGCCTCCCGCCCGTGCGGCTCCGCCCAGTTCGTGAGGTCCGGCCCGAGGGGCACGACGCCGGTCGGGTTGATGTCGCGGTGGACCTCGTAGTAGTGGCTCTTGATCTGGGCGAAGTCGGTCGTGTCCCCGAAGCCCGGCGTCGTGAAGAGGTCGCGCGCGTAGGCCCACAGCACCGGCATCTCGGACAGCTTGGACCGGTTGCACTTGAAGTGGCCGTGGTAGACCGCGTCGAAGCGCGCGAGCGTCGTGAAGAGCCGCACGTCGGCCTCGGTGATCGTGTCGCCGACGAGGTAGCGCTGGTCGGCGAGGCGCTCCTCGAGCCAGTCGAGCGCGGTGAAGAGCCGTTCGTATGCCGCGTCGTAGGCGGCTTGCGTCCCGGCGAACCCGCAGCGGTACACGCCGTTGTTGACCTCGGTGTAGACGCGCTCGTTGACCTCGTCGATCTCGGCCCGCAGCTCCTCGGGGTAGAGGTCCGGCGCGCCGTCACGGTGGAACCGGGTCCACTGCGTCGAGAGGTCGAGGGTGATCTGCGGGAAGTTGTTCGTCACGACTCCCCCGCTCGGCACGTCGACGATGGCCGGCACGGTGATCCCCTTGGGGTAGCCGGGGAACCGCTTCTCGTAGGCGTCCTTGAGCCGCGGGATGCCCAGCACCGGGTCGACCTCGCCCGGGTCGAGGTCGAAGGTCCAGCTGTTCGCGTCGTGGGTCGGCCCGCAGATGCCCATCGAGATGGCGTCCTCGAGCCCGAGGAGCCGGCGCACGATGATCGCGCGGTTCGCCCACGGGCAGGCGCGGGCGACGACGAGCCGGTAGCGGCCGGCCTCGACCGGCCACTGCTCACCACCGTCGGTGATGCGGTCCTCGATGTATGCCGTGTCGCGGGTGAACTCGTCCTCGACGTAGGTGCCCTGCTGGGTGTCGTCGCTCGCCTTCTCGCTCATGCCGGCTCCGATGCCCGGGCGCCGAGGCGGGCAAACAGGGCCGCCTCGGCGACGCAGACGTTCTCGAACTCGCCGAGGTGCAGCGACTCGTTCGCGCCGTGGGCGCGCGTGTCGGGGTCCTCGACACCGGTGACGAGGATCGCGGCGTCGGGGAAGCGCTCGGCGAAGGCGGCGACGAACGGGATGGAGCCGCCGACGCCGATGTCGACCGGCTCGGTGCCCCACGCGTCGGCGAAGGCCGCACGGGCCTCGTCGTAGATCGGGCCGTCGACGTCGGCGGCGAAGCCGGCGCCCTGGTCGTCGAGGCTGACCTCGACCCTGGCACCCCACGGCGCGTTGTCGAGCAGGTGCTTCTCGAGGGCGGCGAAGGCGTCCTGCGGGTTCTCGTCGGGGGCGATGCGCATCGACAGCTTCGCCGACGCGGTCGGCACGAGGGTGTTCGAGGACTTCTCGACGCTCGGTGCGTTGATGCCGATCGTCGTGAGCGACGGCTTGGTCCACATCCGCGAGAGAAGCGAGCCCGAGCCGATCGTCGAGACCCCGTCGAGCAGGCCGGACTCCTCGCGCAGCCGCTCCTCGGAGAAGTCGAGGTCGGCCGCCTCGCCGGACTTCAGGCCCGCGACGGTGACGTTGCCGTCCTCGTCGTGAAGGGTCGAGATGAGCCGGACGAGGGCGGTGACCGCGTCGGGGACGGCGCCGCCGAACATGCCGGAGTGGATGCCGTGGTCGAGTGTCGACACCGTGACGACGACACGGATCAGCCCGCGCAGGGTCGTCGTCAGGGCCGGCGTGCCGATCTCCCAGTTCGTCGAGTCGGCGAGGACGATCGCGTCGGCGGCGAGCTTGTCGCCGTGCCGCTCGAGGATCGTCATGAGCGAGTCGGAGCCGACCTCCTCCTCACCCTCGACGAAGACCGTGACACCGACCGGCAGGTTGCCGCGGTGGGCACGCAGCGCCGCGATGTGCGCCATGATCCCGGCCTTGTCGTCGGCCGCGCCGCGGCCGTAGAGCCGCCCGTCACGCTCGGTCGGCTCGAACGGCGCACTCTCCCAGTCGGCCTCGTCACCCGGCGGCTGGACGTCGTGGTGCGCGTAGAGCATGACCGTCGGCGCGCCCTCCGGCCCGTCGATGTGCGCGATGACGGCAGGGGCGCCACCTTCGCGGACGATCTCGACATCGAGCCCTTCGGCGCGTAGCAGCTCGGCCGTCGCCTCGGCGGAGGCGTCGACATGGCTCTGGTCGAACGCCGGCAGCGACACGCTCGGGATGCGGGTCAGCGCCTCGAGGTCGGCGCGCAGCTGCGGCATGAGACCACGGACGGTCTCGCGCAGGTCGGACAGGGACGCGGGGACAGCGGGTTCGCTCACGTTCCGACCCTACCCAGCGGCCCACGGCCGGTGACGCGCGCCGGGTCCCCAGCGGGGCGGCATACACTCGGTCGGTGTTCGGACGCAGCAAGACCACCAACGAAGAGCTCGCGGAGCAGGTCAACGAGACCCACCGCGAGGGCGCCAAGAACCGCCCCACGCCGAAGCGGCGCGACCAGGAGGCGGCGCGCAAGCGGCCGCTCGTCGTGACCGACCGCAAGGCCGCGCGGCGCCAGGACCGCGAGAAGCGCCGCGAGCAGATCATGAAGCAGCGCGAGGCGATGCGCACGGGCGACGAGACGCACCTGCCGCCGCGGGACAAGGGCCCCGCCAAGCGGTTCATCCGCGACTACGTCGACGCCCGGTGGAACGTCGCCGAGTTCATGCTGCCGGTCATGCTCATCGTCCTCGCCCTGTCCTTCGTCCGGACGCCGTGGGCGATGCTCGTCGTCTTCTCGCTCGTCTACGGGCTCATCGCCGCGGCCGTCCTCGACACGTTCCTGCTGTGGCGGCGCATCAAGAAGCGCCTCGTCGAGAAGTACGGCGACGACGCGGTCGGGCGCGGGGACGGGTTCTACACCGCGATGCGTGCGTTCCAGATGCGACGCACCCGGATGCCGCGGCCGCTCGTGGCCCGCGGCGAGTACCCCGGCTGAGCAGCGCGCACTCCCCCGGTCAGGTCGGCGCGTCGAGCGACATCGGCCCGTAGACCTTGTCGCCGTCACGGTGCAGCGTCACCGCGGCGACACCGGCATCGGCGAGCTCACGCCACGTCTCGCCGAACCAGTTCTCGGCGTCGGACTGGGTCGGGAAGGCGGTGCTCGTCGTCGGCTCACCAGTGACCTCGCCACCATCGGCGTCCTCGAACGTCCAGGTCCAGGCTTCGCTCATGTCATCTCCTCAATGGTCGGCGCGACCCAGCACGTTCGACTCGAAGACGAGCCTACAGACTTCGGTCGATGGCCCATTCAACCGTCGATCCGGTGCGAACCAACTCGGCAACCATCCACTGCGAGCTCGCTCCGTGTCCGGCTCGGGCTCTGCGCCATTGTGACCGGCTCGGGGTAGCGAATCACTTTCGTGTCATCGGCGGACTTGAGGCGGCACTGGGTCATCCGCCGCTGAGAACGAACGGGATCCGGGCTCCTTCTGCCGATGGCCATCAGGGATAGGACAGACTCGGTCAGGACAGATAGTGTTCCACGCCTAGGCGAATATTCCGGGCACCCCAACTATCGAAGCTAGCCGCCTCCTGAAGGGCTTCCTCCTTGGATAGACCGGCAAGAGGAGGGGCAGGCTTCTTGTCGCGTCTCCCGATAAGCCAATAATCCACATACGGGAAGACTGCAAAGTAGTCCTGATCGAAGTTGCCAAGGACTGTCACGAACCCAGCATACTCGCCCAGCAAATCTTTCAGTTCGAGTTTCGACTTGACAGTTTTGCTGCCGACCGCGTCCACATAGGCTTCAACTTCGCCGCCCACAGCTATAAGGTCCCAAAGGGCCGTGAGTTCGGTATCGCTGGGGAAGTCCTCGAGAACGATCTCCCACTGCACGCCCGGAAACTGGGCTCTGTCCAGCCGTTTGAACTCATCCAATGGCAGCGGCCCGGTGTCGACGAACTCGCCCATGTTAGAACCTGAACTTATCAGTTTTGCCACCCCTATTGACATAGATAGTCGGAGGTCCCGTTCTGGAATTCGGATTCAACGTCACCCAGGTGCCATCCTTCAACTTTGCCTTCCGCGACCCGTTGGCCATGTACGTGATTTTGCGCCCTTGAGTCAAGTTATTGAAATGCCCGAGTGCGACGCGGATTCCCTTCTTTGGCATAGCGTACTGCCGGCCACCACTCTTTAGCTTTTTGCCCTTAACCCCCTTCGCTTTCCACTTGGAAAGCAATTTCCCAATTGCTTTCGCGGAGAGCATGCCTAGGGCCATAGCAGCGCCGCCTCCACCGCCCGCTCCACCACCCCCATCGCGGTGGATCATGGCCCGGCCGTCGAGGTCGAACGCGTTGATGGGGTCGTTGGGGTAGGTGTAGGTGTTGGCGTTGCCTCCGTAGACGGGGTCGGTGCTGAGGAAGCGTCCGGTGTTGGGGTTGTAGAGCCGCACTCCCATGAGGAGGAGGCCGCCGGGGGTGTCGCCGGCGCGTTGTTTGGCGCCGAGCCACCCGTAGCGGGGGCTGCTGTCGCTGGTGGTGACGCCGTACTCGTCGGGCCGGGACACCTGGAGTGGTTCGGTGTCGGTGGCGGGGAGGGTGGCGGCGATGTCTCCGTGCAGGTCGCTGATCTGCCAGGCGAGGGCGTCGGCGGCGGCACCGGTCTTGTCGATGGTGGCGGTCGCGGCGAGGTCGCCGGTGGGTCCGACGATGTTGCGGGTGATGGTGCCGTCGCCTTCGTCGGTCCAGTCTGGGGCATCTGCGGTGCTGGCGTAGCGCAGCGTCTTGGTTCGGGTGATCAGGGCTCCGGTGTCGGGGTCGGCTTCCTGGGCGGTGCGGGTCGCGATCCGTTGCCCAGTCACGTCGAGCGTGTATGTGGAGGAGGCGGTGGGGTTCTGCCCGGCACCGTTGTTCGCGTCCGCGTCGGCCGCAGTCGCGTAGCTGGTTTGGGTCGCGACGAGGTCGTTGGAGTGGTAGCTGACCCGGGCGACCTGTCCGTCACTGAGCGGGAGGCGGGTCGTGCGCCCGAACGCGTCGTAGGTGTATCCGCTGCTGGTGAGCCGGTCTCCGCTGTCGAACGTGGCGGTCCCGGCCGGGGTGCTCGGGGCAGCGCAGACGGTGAGGTCTCCGTTGCCGTCGGCGGTTGCGGCTGCGGTGGTGCTGGAGAAGCCGGTGCGGTTGGAGTTGGCGTCGAACCGGTAGGCGCGCACGGTGCACTGGTCGCCGTCGAGCTGAACGGTGGAGGTGAGCCTGCCGGTGCCGTCGTAGCGGTAGGTGCGGTGACCGCCGGGCATCATAGTGTGGTCGACCTGCTGGCCATGGATGTTCTCCACGGCGAGCTCGGACAGGACCGGGTCGGCCAGGCCGGTCATGGTCCACACCCGTTCGACCTCTGCGCCGGAGGTGTCGTAGCGGGAGGTGGCTTTCAGGCCTCCCGCGGCGGCCGCACCCATGGTCTGGGAGGTGGTGTTACCGGCGGTGTCGTAGCCGAGCGTGACCTGCCCGCCTTGGGCGTCGGTCTGCGATGTCTGCCGCCCGGTGGCGGCGTCATAGGCCGTTGTGGTCGCGAAGGAGCGCGTCAGCCCACCAGCCAGGACGTCGGACTCGGTCACCTTCACCGGGCGGCCGAGGCTGTCGTACTCAGTCACGGACTTCAGACCGGAGGCGTCGGTGTAGGCCATGTTGCGGCCGAGCGTGTCGGTGATCGTGCTGATCGTCTTCCCGCCGCCGCTGGTTGAGTCCAGAGCTCCGGTGTCGGGGTCGTAGCTGAGGGTCTGGGCGGCAGGGTTCGCGCCCAGGCCGCTGCTGCTGGTCGTGACCGTTGTGGCGCGGTCGGCCTCGTCGAAGACGGTCGTGGTCTTCCGGGACGCCCCGTTGGCGGTCTCGGTGACGACCGCGGCGGCGCCAACTCGGTTGTACTCGGTCGTGGTGACCGGCAGGGAGGTATTGGATGAGGAGCCGGTGATGGCGCCGGCGTAGCCGACCTGACAGGGCAGGTCACCCCACTCGGGACGCCCGGTGCAGGCGCCGGTGTTGTCGTCCCAGTAGGACGTGGTGCGCGTCCCTGCGCCGGTGCCGGCCGCGTCCGACGGCTGCTGCTGGTGGGTAATGCGGCCCTTGGCGTCGTACTTGGTGCGGACGGTGATCTCGTCCCCGGCAGCCGAGCTGGGGTCGGTCGTCACGGCCAGGGGCAGCCCGAGGGCCCAGTCGTAGCTCGTGGTGGTGCTCCGGGCGTTGTCCAGGACGGTCGTGGCGGGGTCGTCCTCGAGCCCGAGGCCACCGGTGACTGTGCTGGTGACCAGGTCAGAGGTGGCCGCGTCGGTGGGTCGGCCCGCGTCGTAGGTACTGCGGGTCGTGGGTCGGTGTTGTGCTTCGGCACCGGTCGAGGTGACGACGGTGCGCAGCGGCCCCTGGGTCCACAGAGTGCGGGAGGCGCCGGTGGTGGGGGACTTCTCGTACGCGGTGACCGTGGCGAGGGCTTGGGCGCGCGCGTCGGTGCTCAGGCCGTCGAGGCCGAGCTCGGCGAGCTTGGCGCCTGCGTCGGTGCCTTGGCCGAGTGCCAGGGCGCGGTTGCCGCCGTCGATGGACAGGACCTCGTTGCCCAGGACGTCGTAGACAGTCGCGTCGAGGAGCCCGTCACGGGTGAGCTGGTTGACCTCGCGGCCGTTGACGTCCATGTACGTGACGGCAGCCTTGCCCCACGAGCGGGTGGTCTCGTCGTCGCCGGCCCAGTAGTCGTTCGACGGCTGCGCCGCAGCGTCAGCGTCGAAGACGGCGGTGCCCTCTACGGCCGCGACGCTCTGGGCCCAGGTCGCCGCGGCTGCGGCGTCGACGTTGACCGGGCCGCGGGCCGCGGTCGTCGTGGGCACCCCGTACACGATGGCGGTGGTCGCGGTCCCGTTCACGGTGCTGGTGGTGCCCGGTGCCAGGGTCGGCCGGGACACCTTCACCAGGCGTCCCTTGCTGGTGGGCAGGGTCCGGTCCCAGGCCGGGCCAGCGACCACCGAGCCCGTCGCGTAGTCGAACGTCCAGGGCTGCTCACCGGGCGGGGTGAGCGTGGTGAGCAGGTTGTTGCTGTCGTAGCCGTAGGTCGTGGTTAGCGCTTTCCCGCCCGTGGTGAGACCCGGCTTGGGGTCGGTGGCCGTGATGAGGCGGCCGGTGCTGTCGTAGCCGTAGGTGGCCTCGACTGTGCCGGTCATCGCGCCCGCACCCGAGGCAGCAGCGGGGTCCCACGTGTACGCGGTGATCTTCGTGATCCGCTGCCCGGTGTAGCCGCCCGAGTCCGGCACGCCCCAGGTCAGCTCGAGGGTGCGGCAGCCACGGGACGCGGCCTGGGTGAGGTCGGTCGCGGGGTTCGCGCAGGCCTGCAAGGCCGTGTCCGTCAGGGCAGGGTTCGGTGCCGCGACCCGGCTGAGGCGGAGCTTGCCGGCGGGGTCGAGGGTGTAGCCGTAGCGGGCCGTGGCGCCCTGACCGGTCGGGGTGCTGGAGGCGACTGGCCACGTGTCCGCCGGTGGTGTGCCACCGGTCGGTTTGGCGAAGGTGGTGACGTTCCCGTCAGAGTCCTTCAGGGTGAACGACCCGGTGAACGACCCGGTCAGGGTCAGGTCTGCGAAGCCGGGCTCGGGCACCCAGGTGCCGTTCGGGCCGGCGGTGTAGGCGATGACCTCGCCCTCTTCGTCCTGAACCTCGAGGGAGGTGGCGCTGGTCTTGAGGACGGCGACCCAGTTGGTGTCGGTGTACTCCGACGCCCCGGACAGCGACCACTCGGCGCCGAAGCCGCCGGCCTGGCCGTTGTCGGTACCGGCCGTCAGAGACCGGGACCCGTAGGTGCGGCCGATGCTGGCTCCGAACAGGGTCGCGTCCGTGTCCGACAGCGACAGGGCACCGGTGAGCAGGTTCACGCTGCCCGGGCCCGCGGTGGCGTCCCCGGCCTGGCCAGCGTTCACGTCCACGGTGACGGTGTTCGGGTCAGTGCTGGACCCGTTCGCGAACAGTGCTCGGATTTCGACCACCCCGCCACCGGCGAGGGTGGTGGCGGCGTCCCAGTACGACATTGCCGTGGTCGGGGACGCCGTTGCCGGCCACGACGAGCGCGTGGCCCCGGCAGTGTCCGTCACGTCCGCCAGTGGAATATCGGTCCAGGCGGCGGTGACGCCGCGTCGGTACTGGAACTTGTGTGTCCCCAGCGCGGAAACCTGCGACGAGTCGATGAGGAGCTGCAACGGGACGCGGCGTGCCGTGACGTGGTTCTCCACGGGCTGCCCGATTGCGACCCCGGACCCCACATAGAAGACGTAGGCCTTCCCGGCGGACACGTTCCCGGCCTTGTCCATGGACCGCACGTACAGGGTGTGCTTGCCCTCTGCTGGCTTGGCCAGCGAGATCGCGACCGCCTGGTTCGCGGATGCGGTCACGCTGCTGGCGTAGGTGGCGGTGTCCAGGGAGTACTGCACCTTCGCGGTGTCGGACGCGCTCGAGGTCGCGGTGAACGCGAGCTTCCCGGCGGCGTCCACAATGTCGGACCACTGGTTCTCTGGCGAGGTCGATGACCCCACGCCCGGGACCGCAGGCGCGGTCGTGTCGACGACGAAGTTGTCGTAGTTCGACCACGCCTTCGACGTCAACGACCCGTCGTTGCCGTAGACCCGCACGACGTAGCGCGAGCCGTTGGTGAGCTTCCCGGCAGGGACGACGTACTGGGACGTGCCGCCCGAGGTGACGCTGGAACCAGCCGCCTTGTCGATGACCGGAGTACCCGTGCCGTTGAGGTACACACTGAACAGGCCCTTGACCGTGCCGCCGTCAGGGTCGGAGACAACCGCCTTCAACGTCGGGGTCGCCGACGTCGACCACCCAGCAGTCGAGGTCGACGACGACGTGCCGGGCGAGTGGGTCGCGGTGCCCGGGGTGTTCGGGTACCGGTTGTAGGTGACCGACAGCTTCGGCACGTTGGAGGCGGCGTTGGCGGAGTTGAATCTCTTCCACCCGTAGACGTCGCTCTCCGAGGCGGCGCGCAGCTGCAGAGCCCGCACACCACCGGTCGCAGTCCACGCATCGACCAGGCTCGTGACCGAGACACTGATCCACCCATCCGCGCACGAGGAGGAGAACCCCTTCGCGACGTTCACCGAGCCATACACCCCGCCAGCGGTGGGCTGGTTCGCCCACGTCGTGGACGTCGTGAAGGCGTTCGAGGACAACACGTTCAGCTGACGCGCCGAGCAGGACCAGGAGTGGTACTCCCACAGCGACAGCGTCGCCGACGTGACGTCGGCACCCTTGTACGCGTCGGTGTTGAACGACAGCAGCGAGCGGGCGATCGCTGTCCCGTTGTACCCGGCCCGCAGCTCGGTCGAGCCGGCCTGGGCTGCGGTCCAGTCCTGCTGGATCCACGTGTCCGAGTATGCCGCTTGCGTGGTGATCGGGTCGATCGTGATCGGGAACGTGCGCTCGGGAGATGCCAGCCAGGACGCGTCGACCGACAGCACCAGGTCACCACGGTTGCGTTTGGCATCGGCCGCCTCGAACCGCATCCCGACAGGGATCTCCGAGGCCGGGAGCCCCGAGCCGGGATCCTTCTTGGCGTCCCACGCTCGCGGCGCCGGGATCGTCTGGACCGCGCGGCCCTTGGCGTCCACGAAGTCCAAGCCCCCATCGGCGCGATCACGCGCCACCAGGCCCTTGGTCCGGACAGGCATACGCACCAGGTACTTGCCATCCTTTGCTGCGGCTGCAGCGGCGTCGGCCGCGGTGCGGTCCTTGAGCAGCAGGAACTGCTCAACCCCGGTCCGGGTCACCTCCTGCACCAGATCCGTACCGGCGCTGATGTTGGGGTAGGTCGCCTCCGTGCCCGACAGCTGCGGCTTCGGCAACGCCTGACCCCAACGCAGCTCAACCCCGCGGCCCTCCCGGTCCGCGAGTGAGGCCAGCATCCCCTCCCCGCTCGTCTTCCCCGCCAGTCGCAAACCCTGCGGGTGAACCTTCGGCCCGACCGTGCCATCACTGAACTCGGTCAAGGTCAGGTCGACATCACGCCACCCGTCCTTGCCAGCCTTGTCCCGCACCCGCACCGGCGCCCCGAACTGCTCCGTCGAGAACGACCCGTCCGGGTTCACAAACGTCGACTCGACCTCCGAGCGCGCCTTCAGCACCTCCACCCGCGCGCCACGCACCCGCGCCGTCAGCTGCGCCGAGATCACGTCCTCAGCCACCAACGGCTCACCCTCAGGCGCCGCAGGTGCCGTCTCAGCCGGAGCCACCGTCGCAGGCTCCGCCGCCATCGCGGGAGCAACCCCAACACCGAGCGCCGCCGCGGACACCACCGCGACCACCCGCACCCACGGACGAAACCACCCCGACGCCGACCCCTCAGCGATCAGCTTCGGACTCCAGGAGAACCACGACTCAGACATGGCAGACCCTCTATACAGCCCACCGTCTGTGCCCCATTGCCTCGCGCGTGGACCCCCAACCACACGGGTGGGACGGGGAGGATTATGGACCAAACCTCGCGGACGCGCAACCCCTCACCCGGCAGCAATCGCATCCCCTTGTCAGGCGATCGTCTCGCCTCGCACCATCCACAGTCACTCTCAGCGGCGCGGGATCCGCCCCGGCGTCGTCGGTGTAGTCGAGCACGTCGAGACCCGCGGTCGCGGCCACGTGCAGGAAGGACAGCATCTGGCAGGAGCTCGCGGCGAGGACGAGCAGCTGCTCGGGGTTGGCCCTCCCGGCGTCACCACGGAAGTGCGGATCAGCGCTCAGGGCAACGGGATTCGCCGCCGGGGGCACTGCTCCCTCGTGGTCCCGCGTGTATGCCGTGTAGCCGCCGCCCGTGGACCCCTCCCACGCGATCGTGGCGCGGTAGGTGTGGTCGCCGTTGTCGCGGCGCTCAGGCATCGCGCACGCCCACCTCGACGAACGGGGGCTTCGTCACCGTCGCGGGCACTTCACGACCCCGGACGTCGATGACGACCTCGTCGCCGACCGCGACGGAGCCCTCGAGCTGGGCGAGGGCGATGCCCTGCTTGCGCGTCGGGCTGAACGTCCCCGAGGTCACCTCGCCGACGACCTCGCCGTCCTTGAGCACGGAGCAGTGCGCTCGCGGGATGCCGCGCCCGGTGACGACGAGACCGCGGTTCAGGCGGGACGTCTTCGCCGCGCGCTGCTCGGTGAGCGCGTCCTTGCCCCAGAAGGTCTCCTTGTCCCAGCCGACGGCCCACGCGGCCGCGGCCATGACCGGCGTGATCTCGGTGCTGAGGTCGTTGCCGTGCAAGGGATAGCCCATCTCGGTCCGCAGCGTGTCGCGCGCGCCGAGACCGGCCGGCATACCGCCCTGGTCGGCGACCGCGGACGCGAGGGCGTCCCACAGCGAGCCGGCCGCGTCCCAGGCGGGCACGAGCTCGTAGCCGCGCTCCCCCGTGTAGCCGGTGCGGCACACGATGACGGGCTGGCCCTGCCACTCGGTCTCGACGAAGCTCATGTAGTCGTGGTCGACCGGCAGCCCGAGGGCGGTGAGCACCTCGTCGCTGCGCGGACCCTGGACCGCGAACACGGCATACGCGTCGTGGAGGTTCTCGACCTCGATGCCCTCGGGAGCGGCGGCGCGCAGCAGGTCGACGACCGCGGCGGTGTTGGCGGCGTTGGGGATGAGGAAGACGTCGTCGTCGCTGCGGACATAGGCGATGAGGTCGTCGACGACACCGCCGTCGTCCTGGCAGCACAGGGTGTACTGCGCCTGGCCGGGACCGATGCGGCGCAGGTCGTTGGTCAGGCACGCGTTGACGAAGTCGACGGCGCTGACCTCGCCGGAGACGCGCGTGACGCGGGCCTTGCCGAGGTGACTCACGTCGAAGAGGCCCACCCGCTCACGGACACTCGTGTGCTCGGCGACGACACCGCCGCCGGGGTACTCGATCGGCATCTCCCACCCGCCGAAGTCGGCCATCTTCGCGCCGAGGGCGACGTGCCGGTCGTGGACGGGTGAACGCAGCAGATCGGTCATGGCCGCACGCTATCGCGCTGTGGTGGGCGCGCGCGTCGCGGCTAGGGTGCGGTGCGAAGGGGCGATGACCTCGCCCGCCGCGCACACTCACAGGAGCTCTCGTGCCCACCCTCAGCCTCACCACCCGCGACGCCGCGACCCTGCGCGCCGACGCCCTCGTCGTCGGCGCCGTGTCGACCGACGACGGCGCCGCCCTCGCCGACGGACACGGTCTCCCCGGAGCCGCCGCGAAGCACCTCGCCACCGTCCTTGCCGACCTCGAGGCCAAGGGCGAGGCCGGTGAGGTGGTCCGCGTCGTCGCCGTGCCCGAGGTGGCCGCAACCGCGGTCGTCGTGACCGGCCTCGGCCCGGCCGCCGATATCACGCCGGACGTGTTGCGTGCCGGCGCCGGTACGGCGCTGCGCTCGGTCGCGTCGAAGAAGGCCGTCGCCGTCGCCCTCCCCGCCTCCGACGAGGCGGCGCTCGCCGCGGTCGCGGACGGCGCGTATGCCGGGTGCTACACCTTCGACGCCGGCTCCACGCGCGCATCGGGCACGACGAAGACCGCCAAGGGCAAGGCCTCATCAAGGAAGGCTGCCCCGGGCGACGGTCCGAAGATCACGGTCGTGTCGAGCATCGGCCAGGGCGCCGCGGTCAAGCGCGCCGTCGAGCGCGCCGGCGTCATCGGGTCCGCGCGCGACCTCGCCCGCGACCTCGTCAACACCCCGCCGAACCAGCTCACGCCACAGCTCTTCGTCGACCGGGTCAAGAAGGCCGCGGCCGCATCGTCGGGCAAGGTCACCGTCAGCGTCCTCGACGAGAAGGCGCTCGCCAAGGGCGGGTTCGGCGGCATCGTCGGCGTCGGCCAGGGCTCCGCCAACCCGCCGCGCATCGTGACGATGAGCTATGTCCCGTCCGGTCGCGGCAGCAAGGGCGGCTCGGTCGCCCTCGTCGGCAAGGGCATCACCTTCGACTCCGGCGGCCTGTGCATCAAGCCGGCCGGGAGCATGGTGACGATGAAGTGCGACATGGCCGGCGCGGCCGCCGTCGCGGCAGCCGTCATCGCCGCCGCCGAGCTCGGTGGCCCGGTCGCCGTCACCGGCTACCTCTGCCTCGCCGAGAACATGCCGAGCGGCACGGCGCAGCGCCCCGGCGACGTCGTGACGATGCGCAACGGCACGACCGTCGAGATCATCAACACCGACGCCGAAGGACGCATGGTCCTCGGCGACGGCCTCTGCCTCGCCTCGGAGGCCGGGCCCGACGTCATCGTCGACGTGGCGACGCTCACCGGTGCCGCCGTCGTGGCCCTCGGCAGCCGGGTCGCCGGTGTCATGGGCAACGACGACGACTTCCGCAGCCGCGTCGTGGACGCGGGGACCGCTGCGGGCGAGGCCTCGTGGGCGATGCCGCTCCCGAAGGAGCTGCGCGCCGGCCTCGACTCGACGGTCGCCGACCTCGCGCACACGGCCGAGCGGTGGGGCGGCATGCTCACGGCTGCGATCTTCCTCCAGGAGTTCGTCGGCGAAGGCATCCCGTGGGCGCACGTCGACATCGCCGGGCCGGCGTTCAACGAGAAGGGCCCGGACGGCGCCACCCCCAAGGGCGGCACCGGCTACGGCGTCGCGACCCTCGTGAACCTCATCGAGAACCACGGCAGCTGACCAGCCCCCCTGCCACTTATTGCGCTTTGTGCACCCTTCCGGCGACGGTCACCGACCGCGCAACGGTGCACAAAGCGCAATAAGTGGGTAGTTCAGCACGTGGGTGGTTCAGCACGTGGGTGGTTCAGCACGTGGGTGGTTCAGCCGGACTTGCGACGGAACATCTGGTCGCGGCCGGTCGTCTCCGGGCCGTGGTCGTGGTCGACCTTGGACCTCGCCGAGTGGTCCGAGACGTCGGTGCCGCCGTGGGAGTTCTTCTTGTCCAGCGCCTCGCGGAACTTCTTCTTCATGTCCTCGCTCGGGGTCGGGCGGGAGCTCTTCGAGTCGGTCACGGGGCCTCCTGGGCTCTCGGTCTGTCCTGCCACTCTGACACGCGCAACGGCGCGCGGCCACCGGGTTTGTCCGTCGTCGTCGGCGGACCCACGCAGGGCTGAGCCGGTCCCACTCCCGCTCCCGTCCGCGCGGGACTCCCTATTCCCGAGGGGTTCTCGGACCGCGCTGGCGGGCGTTCCAGTCGCGCATGCGCTGCGGGTAGCCGGTCTGGTTGACGTCGTAGGTCGGGAGCCGCAGCTCGGTCGCGAGCCGGAACCCGTCCTCGCGCGACGGCACGGCACGACGCGTCCACTCGCCGTCGTGCGCGATGAGGATGACCGTCGTCGCGGTGACGTTCGTCGCGGGCTCGACGTAGGCCTCCACTCCCCGGCGGCTCGCGGCGAACTCGCGGAAGTGGGTGCGCACCCGCTTGACGTCGTCCTTGGAGACGGGCGCGGCGCCCGTCGCGGCACCCTCTCGGGGCTTCCGTCTCCACCACGCCATGACGCCACGATAGGTGCGGCGGCTGGGAGGTGACCGGGAATCAGCCGAATGCGCGCGGCATACGAGCCTCTCGCCTGTCCCCGCCGGCGCGCGTCGCATCGACCGGGCACACCTGCTGTGACGCCCGCCACGGTGCAGTGACAGGATGGCCTCACCGGCACGGCCGCAGCGAGACCCGCCGACCCGTGCCCCGCCAGCCACCGACCAGGAGCGCAGATGCCGGACACCGCCGAGGACACCTACGACGTCGTCATCCTCGGGGGTGGGAGCGGCGGCTACGCCTGCGCCTTCCGCGCCGCCGAGCTCGGCATGACGGTGGCCCTCGTCGAGAAGGCCAAGCTCGGAGGCACCTGCCTGCACGTCGGCTGCATCCCGACCAAGGCTCTCCTGCACGCGGCCGAGGTCGCCGACACCGCCCGCGAGGGCTCGCAGCTCGGCGTCAACACGACGCTGGAGTCGATCGACATGGCCGGCGTCAACGGCTACAAGGACGGCGTCATCGCCCGCCTCCACAAGGGCCTGCTCGGCCTGGCCAAGGCCCACAAGGTCGAGCTCGTCGAAGGCTCCGGCCGACTCCTCGACCGCTCCACCGTCGAGGTCGACGGGCGCCGCCTCACCGGCCGCAACGTCGTCCTCGCGACGGGCTCACAGCCGAAGACGCTGCCCGGCCTCGAGATCGGCGGCCGCATCATGACGAGCGAGCAGGCCCTCGCCCTGGACACCGTGCCCGAGCGCGTCGTCGTCCTCGGTGGCGGCGTCATCGGCGTCGAGTTCGCGTCGGTGTTCCGCTCGTTCGGCTCCGAGGTGACCGTCGTCGAGGCACTGCCCCGGCTCGTGGCCGCCGAGGACGAGGCGGTGTCCAAGGTGCTCGAGCGGGCCTTCCGCAAGCGCGGCATCACCGCCCGCACCGGCGTGGCGTTCGCCGGCGCGACGCAGGACGGCGACGTCGTCACCGTCTCGCTCGAGGACGGCTCGACCATCGAGGCCGACCTGCTGCTCGTCGCCGTCGGTCGCGGCCCCGTCACGGAGGGGCTCGGCTACGAGGACGCCGGGGTCACCCTCGAGCGCGGCTTCGTCACGACCGACGAGCGCCTGCACACCGGGGTCGAGGGCGTGTATGCCGTGGGAGACATCGTGCCCGGCCTCCAGCTCGCACACCGCGGCTTCCAGCAGGGCATCTTCGTCGCCGAGGAGATCGCCGGGCTCGCACCCGCCGTCATCCCGGACTCGTCCATCCCGCGGGTGACCTACAGCAACCCCGAGATCGCCTCGGTCGGCCTCACCGAGGCCCAGGCCCGCGAGGCCCACGGCGAGGTCGAGACCTACGAGTACAACCTCGGCGGCAACGGCAAGTCCCAGATCCTGCAGACGCAAGGTTTCGTCAAGCTCGTGCGCGTCAAGGACGGTCCCGTCGTCGGTGTGCACATGGTCGGCGCCCGGATGGGTGAGCAGATCGGCGAGGCGCAGCTCATCGTCGGCTGGGAGGCCCACCCCGACGACGTCGCACCGCTCATCCACGCCCACCCCACCCAGAACGAGGCTCTCGGTGAGGCGCATCTGGCGCTCGCCGGCAAACCCCTGCATGCTCACAGCTAGACCAGCAGTCGCACAACTAGAGTTGACGTACGCCACCGTCGATAAGGAGAACTGACACCATGTCCGAACGTGTGACCATGCCCGCCCTCGGCGAGTCCGTGACCGAGGGCACCGTCACCCGGTGGCTGAAGAACGTCGGCGACCAGGTCGAGGTCGACGAGCCGCTGCTCGAGGTCTCGACCGACAAGGTCGACACCGAGATCCCCTCTCCCGTGGCCGGCACCCTCCAGGAGATCCTCGCCGAGGAGGACGAGACCGTCGAGGTCGGCGCCGACCTCGCCGTCATCGGCGACGGCCCCGCTGGTGAGGGAGACTCCTCCGGCGGCGCGTCGAGCGAGGGTTCCGACGCCGCCGCGCAGTCCACCGACGCCGGTTCGTCCGACTCCGGCTCGTCCGGCGAGAACGACGGCGACGCCGTCGACTCCGCGCAGGACCGCAACGCGGTGACCGAGGCCGGCGACGAGGGCGGCCAGGACCCCGCCTCTCCGCAGACGGACGAGCCGCAGCAGGCGTCGCCCGAGGCCGCCGCCCGCGCCGACGAGGGCACGCAGGCCCCCGCGCAGGCTCAGCAGTCCGAGCAGTCCCAGCAGTCCGAGCAGCAGGCCGCGCCGCAGGAGCAGAGCGCGCCCGCATCCTCCGGTGGCTCAGGCGGCTCGACCGGCGGCTCGACCGGTAGTTCCGGCGGTGGCACGAAGGTGACCATGCCGGCGCTCGGTGAGTCGGTCACCGAGGGCACGATCACCCGCTGGCTCAAGGCCGAGGGCGACGAGGTCGCCGTCGACGAGCCCCTCCTCGAGGTCTCAACCGACAAGGTCGACACCGAGATCCCCTCCCCGGTCGCGGGCACGCTCACGAAGATCCTCGTCCAGGAGGACGAGACCGTGGAGGTCGGCGCCGACCTCGCCGTGGTTGGTGGCGACGCAGGTGGTTCCGACGCCGGTGGCTCGGACGACTCCGGCGCCCAGGGCGGATCGCAGTCGCAGGCCGCCAGTGGCGAGGAGACCCAGCCCAGCGAGCCGGCCCCCGAGGTCCCGGCCGAGCCGTCCACCGAGCAGTCCGAGCCCGAGAAGGCGCCGGACGCCGAGCAGGAGGAGCCCGCACAGGAGCAGCCGGAGCAGAAGGAGCCGAAGCAGCAGCAGGCTCCAGCCGAGACGACGCAGCAGTCCTCCGGTCAGACCGCGCAGGCCACCGCACCGGCCCCGCAGCAGTCGCAGCAGCAGGCTCCAGCCGCCCAGCAGTCCGAGCAGCCGAAGCAGCAGACGCCAAGCGCGGCCGAGCCGCAGGACGCGTCGGCCTACGTCACACCGCTCGTGCGCAAACTCGCCGCCGAGAACGGCATCGACCTCGCGTCCGTCAAGGGCACCGGGGTCGGCGGGCGCATCCGCAAGCAGGACGTCCTCGCCGCCGCCGAGGCCGCGAAGGCTCCCGCTCCCGCCGCGGAGGCTCCGGCCGCCGCGTCCGGTGGCGCAGCCACCCCGGCTGCCGCCGCGAAGCCCGCGGCCGCTGCTGAGGACACGAACCTGCGCGGTACGACGCAGCCGATGACCCGCCTGCGCAAGATGATCGCCAAGCGCATGGTCGAGTCGCTGCAGACGTCGGCGCAGCTCACGACGGTCGTCGAGGTCGACGTCACGAAGATCTCCCGCCTGCGCGACCGCGCCAAGGGAGACTTCGCCCGTCGCGAGGGCACGAAGCTCAGCTTCCTGCCGTTCTTCACCCTCGCCGCGGTCGAGGCACTCAAGGTGCATCCGACGGTCAACGCGAGCATCGAGGACGACAACGTCGTCTACCACGGCACCGAGAACGTCGGGATGGCCGTCGACACCGAGAAGGGCCTCATCGTCCCGGTCGTCAAGAACGCCGGCAACCTCAACATCGCCGGCCTCGCCCGGGCGATCGCCGACGTCGCCGAGCGCACGCGCACCAACAAGATCACGCCCGACGACCTCGCCGGTGGCACGTTCACCATCACGAACACCGGGTCGCGCGGCGCGCTCTTCGACACCCCGATCATCAACCAGCCGCAGGTCGCGATCCTCGGCACGGGTGCGGTCGTGAAGCGGCCGGTCGTCGTCACCGACGCCGACGGCGGCGAGACGATCGCCATCCGCTCGATGGTCTACCTCGCCCTCTCCTACGACCACCGGATCGTCGACGGCGCCGACGCCGCGCGGTTCCTCTCCACGGTCAAGGAGCGGCTCGAGGAGGGCAACTTCGAGGCCGACCTCGGGCTCTGACACAGGGCAGCGCCCACGGGAGCCTGACACCCATGACACAGCGCATCGTCGTCGCCGGATCCTCCGGACTGATCGGCGGTGCGCTGTGTCGTTCCCTCGAACGTGACGGCCACACCGTCGTCCGGCTCGTCCGCCGCCCACCCGAGGCGCCCGGCCAGGTGCAGTGGGACCCCTCGACCCGACGGCTCGACCCCGTCGTCCTCGAGGGCGCCGATGCCGTCGTCAACCTCGCCGGCGCGGGCCTCGGGGACAAGCGGTGGAACCCCGAGGTGCGGGCCGAGCTCATCCGCTCCCGCACCGACACGACCACCGCGATCGCCGAGGCGGTCGCGGCCACCGGATCCCGTATGCCGTTCCTCGCCGGCTCGGCCGTGGGCTACTACGGCGACCGCGGCGACGAGGTGCTGACCGAGGACAGCTCCGGGGGCAGTGGCTTCCTCGCGGACCTCGTCCGGGCCTGGGAGGGCGCGGCAGAACCCGCACGTGCGGCCGGGTCCCGGGTGGCGCACCTGCGCACCGGCATCGTGCTCTCACCCGAGGGCGACGCCATGAAGCCGCTGCTCCGCCTTGCGAGGTTCGGCCTCGCCGGACCCCTCGGCGACGGCGAGCAGTACTGGTCGTGGATCACGCTCGAGGACCACGTCCGCGCCATGCGGCACGTGCTCGACTCCGAGCTCGACGGACCGGTCAACCTCACCGGGCCCGAGCCCGCCCGGCAGCGTGACATCGCCGCCGAGATCGGTCGGCAGCTGCACCGTCCCGCGGTGCTGCCGGCGCCCCGGCTCGCGCTGCGTGCCGTCGTGGGCGAGATGGCCGACGACATCGTTGCGAGCCAGCGTGCCCTGCCGGCCCGGCTGCGCGAGAACGGGTTCGACTTCGAGCACTCCACCTTGCCCGAGGCCGTGCGCTGGCTCCTCGACGCCTGAGCAGCCGGGGGCCTGGATCGTCAGGCCGTCAGGACGTCAGCCGTCACGACGACACTGCACGCACGTCGTGGACCCGCCACCCGCTGTCGGTGCGGACGAGGTCGAGCAGCACCGGGTCCGCGGCCACCGCCGGGCGGCGCTGGTCACCCGCCGCCGAGCGCACGATGTGCTCGCCCGTGTCGATGCGCGCCCGCACCGTGACGACACCCTTGTTCTCCCCCACGACGCGCGCCTCCTGCACGGTGAACCGCAGCCCGACGTAGCGCTGCCCGGCACGCTGCACCCCGGCCAGCACCTCGGTGTCCCGGGCCAGGGCGGGTGAGCGGGGCGCGTCCACCTCGACCAGCCCGGCTGCGATCCCGCGCGACCAGGCCCGTGCCCGGGCGTCGGCCAAGGCACGCACGAGGGCGACCGGGTCCTTCCGCGGAGCCTCGGGGGCCAGCCGGATGTCCGACGGCGTGGTGGTCTCCGCGGCGTTCACGGCGGGCCCTCCGGCCGAGGCCGGGGACGCCTCCGTACGGCCGGTGCGCTCCTGGGCGCCCGACCAGGCGGCCGACCCGGCACCGACGGCGACGACGGTGAGCAGCACCGCCGCGACGGCCCCCAGCCACCGCAGCGACGGCCGCACCCACCCGGCCGCCAGGGACAGCCGTGCGCGCGGCACCCGGAGCGTGGGGCGCCACAACGCTGCCCGGCGCGACGGTCCGGCAGCGGTCGCCGGCGTCTCGCCCGCCGCGGCCCGTGCCGCCGCGCGGATCCGGCGGGTGAGGAGGCTGACGTCGTCGCCTCCGCGGACGAGCTCGAGCGGCGTCGGCTCCGCCGACTCGAAGATGGCCAGGGCGAGGGCGTCCGCGTCGGGACGATCGTCAACGCGCGTGCGCAGTGCCCCCTCAATCGCGTCGGCGAGCGCCTCAGGGAGGTCGGGAAGCCGCTCTCGCAGCGGCCTCCGGATCCCCGCCGGCTCCGGAGCCTCCCCCGTGAGACAGAACCAGGCCAGGGCCCCCATCGCGAACACGTCGGCGGCAGGGGTCGGCGCCGATCCCATGAGCACCTCGGGCGCGACGAACCCGTCCGTGCCGCGCACCTCTCCGGTCACCGTCCCGGCGATGCGGGCGACGCCGAGGTCGGCGAGGAAGGGCCGGCCCTCGAGGTCGAGCAGGACGTTGCCGGGGGCGACGTCCCCGTGGACGACACCCATCCCGTGGAGCCGACCGAGCACCGAGGCCACGGGGCTCAGCACCGTCACCGTCTCGCCGGGTGAGAGATGTCCCCGCGCCCGCACGGCCGCGCCGAGCGACCCCCCTGGCAGCAGGTCGAGGACGAGCGCGACCTCACCGCCGGCCAGCGCGACCGCCTCGCGCATCCGCACGAGATGCGGCTCCTCGATCCGTCCGAGCACCGCGAGCTCGACCAGCGCCGCCTCCGCGTCGGCGGCAGCAACCACCTTGATGGCGACCATGTCCCCGTGGGCGTCCGTCGCCGACCAGACCGACCCGGATCCCCCCTGGCCCAGCGGCTCGACGACGTCGAAGCCGGGCACCTCCGGTGCGCGATGGTCCTCGACCCGGTGGCGGCCGGCATACCGGGCGCTCGTGCTCCCTGACTCGTCCATGCAGCCACTCTGGCAAGGATCGCGAAAGTCGCCGCGGACTTTTCCACAGGCTCAGGTGCGGCGGCTCCCCGCGGAGGCGACGCCGAGCCACGTGTGCGGGTTGCCGTCCCAGCACCAGCCGAGCTTCGGCGCCCGCTCGCTGATCCACATCGCCGGGACGCGACGGTCACCGCGTCGCGAGCCGGAGAGCATGAAGCACCGGTTCTTATCGAGCAGCCGCGGCACCTGCGTCACGACGGCGATGCCCTCGTCGATGGTGAGCGGCGTCCGCCCGCGCGAGCGGATCACCGGCAGCGCCTCCTCGGGTCGAACGCCGAGGAACTCCTCGCCGCGGTCGACGTCGACGAGCAGGTATGCCGGTGCGTCCGGGACCGCGAGGTCGTCCAGCGGGTCGTAGGTCGCGAGGTCCCCGGGCGCGTGGTTGCGGTCCACGACACCGGGCCTGCGTCCGTTCGCGAGCCGCAGCAGCGGCACCGTGTCGTAGGGGTCGACGAGCGCTCGCGTCACGACGAGCACGTATGCCGCGCGCCCCGGTTCGTCGTCCCCGCTCACCTCGTCGAGGGTGGTCGCGGTGTCACGCAGCGGCTCGAGCGTGTCGCGAAATCCCTTCTCCCCCAACCCTGCCAGCGATGGATAGCCCAGCTCCACGAGCCGGTCGACCTGCTGCCCGAACGTCATGCAGTCTCCCTCCGAGACGGTTCGCGCCTGGTCCCCGACGGTCGGCGCAGGATCCTCAACGGTCGGAAAGGTCCGCGCGTTCCCGCTGGCTCGACACGTAGAGTCGCCGGCATGCCTGCAGACGCCCCCACCATCCTCGCGACCTCCGGCGGCTACCGTCCCGGAACCCGCACCTTCCTCGAGCTCGACGCACTCGTGCACCACGCCGTGGAGCTCTCCGGAGTCACCGGTCGGACGCCACGAGTGCTCTTCGTCGGGACGGCGGGCGGTGACCAGCGCTACTTCAACGACCACGTGCGGCAGGCGGGCCGACTCGCGGGCTTCGCCATCGAGACGCTCGACCTCTTCCCCATGCCGAACCACGAGGACGTGCCCGCACTCCTCCTCGACCAGGACGTCGTCTGGGTCCAGGGCGGCTCGGTCGCGAACCTGCTCGCCGTGTGGCAGGTGCACGACCTCGGGCCGGCGCTGCGGGCCGCGTGGGAGGCCGGCGTGGTGCTGTCCGGTGTCTCCGCCGGGTCGATCTGCTGGTACGTCGGCGGGACGACCGACTCCTTCGGTCCGGAGCTGCGGGCGGTGACGAACGGACTCGGCCTGCTCCCCTACGGCAACGGCGTCCACTACGACTCCGAGGAGCGGCGGCGCCCGCTCGTGCACGAGCTCGTCGCGAACGGCACCCTGCCGACGACGCACTGCACCGACGACGGGGTGGGCCTGGTCTACCGCGGTACCGAGCTCGTCGAGGCGGTGAGCGAGCGCGACGGCAAGGCCGCGTTCATCGTGAGCCGCGAGGGCGACGTGGCCGTCGAGGAGCGGATCGAGCCGCGACGACTCACCAACCCGTGAGTCCGCGCCACCTGCCGAGAACGACTGTGGCTCAGGCAAACTCGTCGGCTGCAGCCTGCACGCGGGTCCGATAGTCCGCCCACCACCGGGCGTCGCCGTCGGGCAGGTTGGACACGCCGTCGCGCAGACCGGCGGACTCGTCGATGAGCTCGCGCACGATGTCGAGGTGACCGGCGTGCCGGTTTGTCTCGGCGATCATGTGCACGAGCAGCAGGTGCAGTGGCACGTCCCGTCCACGCTCTCCCCACCACGGCACCGTGCCCGTGGCGTCGAGACCGAGCTCGTCGATGACGGCGTCGGAGTGCTCCCCCACCCGCCGGTAGAGGGCGAGGATCTCCTCGCTCGACTCCTCGGGCGTGGCCCACATGTCGCCGTTGTCCTCGAGCTCCTCGGCGACCAGGGCGACATACCACCCCGGCATGTCCGGGACGGGGCGGCCGAGGCAGTCGCCGAAGTAGCCGGCCTCCGTGCCCGCGAGGTGCTTGACGACGCCGAGGAGGTTCGTGCCCGTGGCGGTGAGCGGCCGGCGCAGGTCGTGCTCGCTCAGCCCCTCGAGCTTCCACAGGACAGCGTCACGGATCGAACGGAAGTAGCGCTGCAGCACGGACTTCGGGTCATTGGCCTGAGTCGGTCGGGTGTCGGTCATGTCGGCCTCTCCCTGCGGTGGCGACCCGGGGCGGCAGCGCCCCTGGCCAGTCTCGAGGGCCACCAGACGGCTGGCCCGATGTCGTGGGCGAGGGCGGGGACGAGCAGACTACGCACGACGAACGTGTCGAGGATGACGCCGAACGCGACGATGAAGGCGACCTGCACGAGGAAGACGAGCGGCAGCACCGTCAATGCCGAGAACGTCGCCGCGAGAACGATGCCGGCGCTCGTGATGACTCCTCCGGTCACAGCCAGGCCGACGAGGATGCCGGGCCTGGTCCCGCGGTGGACCGACTCCTCGCGCACCCTCGTCATGAGGAAGATCGAGTAGTCGATGCCGAGCGCGACGAGGAAGACGAACCCGTAGAGCGGGATCGCCGGGTCGCTGCCGCCGAAGCCGAGCACGTGGTCGAAGACGAGGGACGCGACCCCGATCGTTGCGGCGAAGGAGACGACGTTGGCGACGACGAGCAGGAACGGCGCGACGATCGAGCGCAGCAGGACGCACAGCACGAGGAAGATCACGACGAGGATGACCGGGACGATGACCCGCAGGTCTCGCCCGCTCGCCTCGAGGACGTCGAGGTTGATCGCCGCCTGGCCGCCGACGAGCGCGTCCGGGCTCACCGCGTCGAGGTCCGCCCGGAGGCGGCGCACGGTGTCCTCGGCCTCCTGACTGTCCGTCGCGGCGGTGCTCGTGCCCTGCAGCAGCACCCTCCCGTCGACGACCGGAGGCTCGGGCACGGGCTGGCCCGGCACGGGAGGCGAGACACCGGCATACGCACTCTCGATGCCCGGGTCCGCCTCGAGGACGGCGAGGGCGGCATCGGCCTGCGCCTGCGGCACGACGACCTGCACCGGGCTACCGGCACCGGCCGCGAAGTGCCGCTCGATGGCCTCCTGCGCCTGCACCGAGTCCGTCGGCTCGAGGAAGGTGTCCTTGATGGTCACGCCCTCGGCACGGAACGTCGGGGCGAACGCGGCGGCGGCGAGCAGGACGGCCAACGTGACCACCCACGTCCGGCGCGGGTGCCGGCCGACGAGGCCGGAGACCCGACCCCAGAGCGACCTCGTGCCGACGGTGTCCTCACCGTGGGCGTGGTCGACGCGAGGAGCGAACGGCCAGAACGCCGCCCGGCCGAAGACCAAGAGCACGGCAGGGAGGAAGGTGAGCGAGGCGAGGAGGGCGCCGGCGATGCCGATGGCACCGACCGGGCCGAGACCGGCGGTGTTCTGCAGGCTCGCGAGCAGCAGGCACAGCAGCCCCAGGATGACGGTCGCCGCCGACGCCGAGATGGGCTCGACGGCACCGCGCCATGCGCGTTTCAGCGCGACCCACGTCGAGGCCTCGTCGTGCAGCTCCTCCTTGAACCGGCTGACGAGCAGCAGGGCATAGTCCGTCGCGGCGCCGACGACGAGGATGAACATGATTCCCTGCGACTGGCCGGACAGCTCGATCGTGCCGCGCTCCGCGAGCGGCCGGATGACCAGCGCGGCGAGGCTGAGGCCGAGGACCGAGCTGAAGAGGACCGCGATCGGCAAGATCGGGCTGCGGTACACGACGAGCAGGATGACGAGGACCACCGCGAGCGCGACGAGCAGGAGGATGCCGTCGATGCCGGCGAAGGCTGCCTCGAAGTCGGAGATCAGCCCACCCGGACCGCCGACGTGCGAGGTCATCCCCGTGCCGTCGACGGCGAGGCGCGCCTCGGTGCGCAGCTCCTCGGCCGCGGCGAACAGTGGCGCCCGCTCGGCAACCACCGTCGACGACGCGCGTTCGGAGAGCGGCACCACGAGCAGCGCCGCCTGTCCGTCCTCGCTCGGGACGGGCACGATCTGGGCTCCCTCGACGAGGTACTCCCCCACCGTCGCGTCCATCTCGGGCAGCGGAACCGTCGGGATCTCCCGAGCGAGCCCCGCGAGGGCGCCGAGGTCGCGTTCGGTGAGCCGCTCGCCGGCCGGCTTCTCGGCCACGATGATGAGCGGCACGCTCTCCTCGTCCTCGAACCGGGCGACGGCGTCGAGGACCGCCGTCGACTCCGAGTCCGCGGGGAGGAAGGAGGCGTTGTCGTTCTTCTGCACCTCGGAGAGCCGGCCGACCGCCGGCCCCCCGATCCCGCCGACGGCGAGCCAGGCCAGCACGACGAGGAGCGCAGCCAGCAGCACCGCGCGTGGTCTGCCCACGCCCCCTGACCCACTCTGTCCGTGCGGCACGCCACCCACCCTAGGCGGGAGCGGTGACGCCCGAGGCGCGCGCACGGCATACCGGAGGACGGCATACCGTAGGGCCATGCGGTTCGAGCACGTGGGCTTCGCGCCCGACTTCGTCGACTACGAGGCGGGCTGGGCGCGCCAGCGCGAGGTGCACGACGACGTCGTCGAGGGGCGGGTGCCGGACACCACGCTGCTTCTCGAGCACGCGGCCGTCTACACCGCCGGCAAGCGCACGCAGCCGCACGAGCGGCCGTTCGACGGCACCCCGGTCATCGATGTCGACCGCGGCGGCAAGATCACCTGGCACGGGCCGGGCCAGCTCGTCGGCTACCCCATCGTCGCGCTGCCCGAAGTGCCCATCGACGTCGTCGCGCACGTGCGCCGCCTCGAGGAGGCGATGATGCGGATGACGCGCGAGTTCGGCGTCGAGACGGTGCGTGTCGAGGGACGCAGCGGGGTGTGGGTGCTCGCGGACGACCGCGGCCCGGACCGCAAGCTCGGCGCCATCGGGGTGCGGGTGAGCCGGCGCACGACGATGCACGGCTTCGCCCTCAACTGCGACGCCGACCTCTCGTGGGCCGACAACATCGTCGCCTGCGGCATCGCCGACGCGGGGGTCTCGTCGATCAGCCTCGAGGCCGGCCGCACCGTGACCGTGCAGGACCTCCTGCCGTATGCCGAGAAGCACCTCACCGACGTTCTCGGCTGACCCCGCAGCCACCAGCCCTCACCTCGGCGGCGGCGTCCGGAACTTCGGCGGCTCCCCGGTCGTACAGGTTCGTACACGACAGTGACCCCACCGAACCCCTGAGGCGGAGCCGCACCCGTGGAACCCACCACGCCCCCTGACGAACCCACCGACGACGACCCCAGTCACCATCCCACCCCGCTCGGGGGTGAGCGCTGATGGCGACCACCGTCCTCACCCTGCTGCTGGGACTGCTCGCGATCGCGCTGATCATCGCGGCGAACGGCTACTTCGTGGCGCAGGAGTTCGCCTACATGTCGGTCGACCGCACGCGCCTTCGCGCTGCGGCGGCGGCCGGTGACGGCGCGGCCAAGCGCGCCCTCTCGGTCACGCAGCGGACCTCGTTCATGCTGTCCGGCGCACAGCTCGGCATCACGGTCACCGGCCTGCTCGTCGGCTACGTCGCCGAGCCCCTCGTCGGCGAGTCCATCGGTGCGCTGCTCGGCGGGGTGGGTGTCCCCACGGCTGTCGGCATCACCGCCGGCACCGTCGGCGCCCTGACCCTGTCCACCGTCGTGCAGATGATCTTCGGCGAGCTCTACCCCAAGAACCTCGCCATCGCGAGCCCGGAACCGTTGGCGCGCAAGCTCGCTCGCTCGACCCTCATCTATCTCACCGTCTTCGGCTGGCTCATCGTCGTCTTCGACAAGTCGGCGAACCTGCTGCTCCGTGCCCTGCGCATCGACCCGGTCGAGGACGTCGAGACCTCGGCCACCGCGCGCGACCTCGAGTCGATCGTCGCGGACTCGCGCGAGAGCGGCGACCTGCCGAGCGAGCTGTCCTTCACGCTCGCGCGGATCCTCGAGTTCCCCGAGCGCGACGTGGAGCACGCGATGGTTCCGCGCTCGCGCGTCGGCGCCGTCCGCGAGGACACCGACGTCGAAGACGTCCGCCGGCTCATGGCCGAGGGTCACACGCGCTACCCGGTCGTGTCGGGTCGCGACGACGTCGTCGGCGTCGTGGAGCTCGTCGACGTCCTGCAGGCGCAGGGGTCCCGCCCGGTGAGCGACATCATGCGGCCGCCGCTCGTCGTCCCGGCCCTCATGCCGCTGCCGGAGCTGTTCGCGGCGATGCGCGACGCGGGTACCGAGCTTGCGTGCGTCATCGACGAGTACGGCGGCTTCGCCGGCATCGTCACCACCGAGGACCTGGCCGAGGAGGTCGTCGGCGAGATCACCGACGAACACGACCCCGAGGCGCAGGAGGTCGTCCACGAGTCCGGCACGAACGTCTGGACCATGGACGGCGACGTCCCCGTCGACGAGGCGGAACGCGCCATCGGCCACGTCCTCCCCCGTGGCGACCACGAGACGATGGCCGGCCTGCTCATCGCCCGGCTCGGGGAGCTGCCCGAGGTCGGCACCATCACCCGGGTCGAGCTGCCCGACGACCCCGGCGACCTCGTCGAGGGCGACCCCGTGCGACGGGCTCTCGAGATCGAGGTCCTCGAGGTCGAACGTCATGTCCCGTCGCTCCTGCGCGTCCGGCTGCTCGAGGACGCGGACGACGGCACCGACCCGCACCCCGACACGGACACCGGCGCTGACGTCGACTCCGACGCCACGCAGGAGGAGCGGTCATGAGCAACCCCTGGGTGGTCACCGCCGCGACCGTCGCGCTCATCGCGCTGAGCGCCTTCTTCGTCATCATCGAGTTCGCCCTGCTCGGGGCGCGCCGGCACCGTCTCGAGGAGGCCGCCGTCACGAGCCGGGCGGCCCGGGCCGCGCTGCGCTCGTCGCACGAGCTGACGATCATGCTCGCCGGCGCCCAGCTCGGCATCACGGCCTGCACGTTCGCGCTCGGTGCCATCACCAAGCCCGCGGTCGACAAGGTCCTCGACCTGCTGTTCGAGAGCTGGGGCATCCCCGACCACGTGAGCGGTGTCAGTGCGTTCGTGCTGTCCCTGCTGCTCGTGACGTTCCTCCACCTCGTCGTCGGCGAGATGGCGCCGAAGTCGTGGGCGATCGCCCACCCCGAGCGCGCCGCCGTGGCGATCGGCCTGCCGGCGCGGGCGTACATCCGGCCCATCCGCGGCCTGCTCACGTGGGTCAACGCCGTGGCCAACCGCCTCGTCGCCCGCTCCGGCGTCACCCCCGTGGACCGGGCAGCCGCGGGCGGCCGCGACGCGGACACGCTCCGCCAGCTCGTCGAGGACTCGATCAACGTCGGCGCGCTCGACGCCTCCTACCGCGCCCAGCTGCACGGCGCGCTGGAGCTCGAGAGCCTGCGCGTCGGCGACCTGCTCGAGGGCCGTGGCGGATCTCCGACCGCGGTCCCGGCGGACGCCGTGGTCGCCGACGTCCAGGCCGCCGCAACCCGTACGGGCCACCTGCGCGTCCTCGTCGACAGCGGGGACGACGTCGGCGTCGTGCACGTGCGCGACACGCTGCTCGCGGACCGTGGCGCACCCGCCCGGCAGTTCGCGCGCGAGGCCATGGCGCTCTCCCCCACGACCCTCGCCTACGAGGCGTTCGCGGCGATGCGTGACGCGAGCGAGCAGCTCGCGGTCGTCCGTGAGGACGGCCGCGTCGTCGGCGTCGTCACGGTCGGCGACATCCTGCGCTGGCTGCTGCCCCGCGTCGACGACGAGGCCGGCGCCTGACCGCGGACCGTATGCCGTCCGCGCACCCGCGCGGACGGCATACGAACGCTTCTTGGCAGGCGCGCACACCTCACCGACGACGGCGGCGGACGGTGCGCCCCGGCCTGCGCACGAGAAGGTCGGAGAAGTCCTCGTCGACCCGGTCGTAGCCCCCGTCCCGGATCGACCGCAACAGGTCATCGAGATCGTCCGGGGTGACGTCGGTGCGTGTCTCGACGTGCCGCCCCCACTCATAGAGGTGGATGACCGGGCCGCGTCCGCGCAGTCGCTGCGCGAGCCACCAGGCGGGCGCGGCAAGGGCCGCGAGGAGGATCTCCACGAGCGCCGGAACCGGTGCCCCGACGATGAGCACGGCATGCACGAGGAGGTGGGACAGGGCTCGCTCCTGGCGACTCTCGCGCGACTCGAACGGCACTGCGGCCACGGGTCGGGTGCCCGCGCCGATGAGCTCCCCGATGACGCCCGCGACGCCCATGATCCACCGCGGCCGCCAGGCGAGGTTCTGCCGCCATAGGAAGAGCTCGCGCCCGTCCGAGGCGGTCTCGATCATGAACCCGTGCCACGGGACGCGCGTCGTCGAGAGCTGGTGCACTGCCATGACTGGAGTGTGGCGCAGACGCAGAATCCGGCCGGGCGGTTGTCCACAGGCGCTGGCGCGCGGAGGTCCGTGAGGGAGGCCACACGAGCGGGCGTACCCTTGAGTGCGTGACTGTCGCACCCGAAGGACGTCGTCTCCTGCGCGTCGAGGCGCGCAACGCGCAGACCCCGATCGAGCGCAAGCCGGAGTGGATCCGGACCACCGCCAAGATGGGGCCGGAGTACACCGCGCTGCACTCCATGGTGAAGACCGAGGGGCTGCACACCGTCTGTCAGGAAGCCGGCTGTCCCAACATCTTCGAGTGCTGGGAGGACCGCGAGGCGACCTTCCTCATCGGCGGCGACATCTGCACCCGCCGCTGCGACTTCTGCGACATCACGTCTGGTCGCCCGAACGCGCTGGACCTCGACGAGCCGCGCCGCGTCGCCGAGTCGGTCGCCCAGATGGGGCTGCGCTACTCGACCGTGACCGGCGTCGCCCGCGACGACCAGCCGGACGGCGCGGCCTGGCTCTACGCCGAGACGATCCGCCAGATCCACGCGAAGAACCCCAACACCGGCGTCGAGATCCTCCCGCCGGACTTCGGCGCCAAGCCCGAGCTCGTCGGCCAGGTCTTCGACGCCCGCCCCGAGGTGTTCGCACACAACCTCGAGACGGTGCCGCGCATCTTCAAGGAGATCCGCCCGGCCTTCACCTACGACAAGTCACTCAAAGTGCTCACCATGGCCCGCAAGGCCGAGCTGGTCACGAAGTCCAACCTCATCCTCGGCATGGGCGAGGAGGACCACGAGGTCGAGCAGGCCATCCGCGACCTGCACGACGCCGGCTGCGACATCCTCACGATCACGCAGTACCTCCGACCCTCGAAGCTGCACCACCCGATCGACCGGTGGGTCAAGCCCGAGGAGTTCGTGCACTGGAGCGAGTTCGCCGAGGAGATCGGGTTCAAGGGCGTCATGGCGGGACCGCTCGTCCGCTCGTCCTACCGCGCGGGTCGTCTCTGGGCGACGGCCATGCGCAAGTGGGGCCGCGAGATCCCCGAGCACCTGTCGCACCTCGCCGAGGCCGCGAACGACCCGGCCCGCCAGGAGGCCGCCGCGTTGGTGGCCCGCCCGGCACGCGCCGTATCCTGAGGGTCTGACCCACCGGCATACGCCCTTGGTGCTGGCACCTCGCCGGCACCCGCGCGCTCGCCGGGACCACCGACCTCAGGAAGCACCCACAGACGTGTCCGACACCACCGAGAAGAAGCCGGGCCGCCTGGCCGAGATCCGCCAGGGCTACCGCGCCATCAAGCAGCTCGACCCGCGCATCGGGCTCTACATGCTGCTCGCGGCGGTCGTGACGTTCGTCGTCATCGCCGGGCTGGGGTTCCTCCTCGGTGGGCTGTGGCGCTGGTACCTGCTCCTCGTCGCGATCCCGTCCGCCCTGCTCGCCGCGGTGTTCGTCATGAACCGTCGCGGCAACAAGGCGATGTACGGCGTCCTCGAGGGGCAGGCCGGAGCCGCCGGTGCCGCGCTGCAGAGCATGGGCCGCCGTGGCTGGTACGCCTCGACCGAGCCGGTCGCCGTGGACGCGAACCGGGCGTCGAAGCCGAGCGACCTCTCCGGCGCGGCCATGGTGTTCCGGGCGCTGGGGCGGCCCGGCGTCGTGCTCATCGGTGAGGGCCCGAAGCAGCGCGTGCAGAAGCTGCTCAGGGCCGAGGAGAAGAAGGTCACCCGCGTCGCCCCGGGTGTGCCCGTGCACCTGTGGGTCGTCGGCGATGGTGAGGACGAGGTCAAGGTCAGCAAGATCAGCAGCAAGCTGACGCGCATGCGCCCGGTCCTCACCAAGGACGAGACGTCGGTCGTCAACAAGCGCCTGAAGTCCCTCGGTGGGCTGCGCACCGGTGTCCCGGCGGGCATGGACCCGACGAAGGCCCGGGTCGACCGCCGCGCGATGCGCGGGAAGTGACCCGGAGCGGTCGGTGACCCGACCGTGCACACAGCGGTTCGCGAACCACCGAGTCGTTCGCAGACCGGATCGATCCGGACTGCGAAGCAGCGCGTGGTTCGCGAACCGGATTGGGCAGGACGTGCGGTGCCGCGGCCGGTTCGCGATATCCGCTCACCTGGTGTGGGTGGTCGCCGCTAGCGTTCTCGTATGCCGTCCGCGCCCACCCTTGCCGCCTTCGCCGTGGCGTCCCTCCTCCTCATCCTCATGCCGGGTCCGGCCATGCTGTTCCTCGTGGCCCGGGGCGTGTCCGGTGGGCGGCGCGTCGGTGTCATGTCGGCGATCGGCGTCGAGTCCGCGACGGCGACGTTCGTCGTCGCGACGGCGCTCGGGCTGACCGCGGTCCTCGCGACGTCCGCGCTCGCCCTGTCGGTCATCCGGTATGTCGGCGCCGCCTATCTCGTCTGGCTCGGCATCGGTGTCATGCGCCGCCGGGGTGGCGACAGCGAGGACGTTCCACAGCCCGTCGTGCGGGCAGTACGCAGCGACTGGGCGAGCCTGCGCCAGGGCTACCTCGTCGGGATCGCGAACCCCAAGGTGGCGCTCTTCTTCCTCGCGTTCTTCCCGCAGTTCCTCGATCCCGCGCGGGGCTCGATGACGAGCCAGATCCTCGTGCTCGGGGCGGTGTTCGTGACGATCGGGCTGCTCTTCGACATGAGCTACGGCGCGCTGGCGGGTGCCATCCACGCGCGCATCGTCGCGCGTCGGGCTCGTCGCGGGGTCGAGAAGGGCTCGCGCAAGGGCCGCGTCGCGATCGGGCTGACCTACATCGGCCTGGGCGGCTTCACCGCGGCCACCGGCGCCCGGAGCATCTGACCCAACCCCGCGCTCGTCCCTGACCGGACGCTCCCGGGACGGCGCGCGGACGGCATACGAGGACCCACGACGGCTCGCGAGCCGCGCGCTCCTTCGTACGCTGGATCGATCCGGCTCGCGAAGCGCGAGGTCGGCTCGCGAGCCGGGTTGGGCGGGGCCCGACCAGCCGGCCGGTCAGGTGAGGGCGCGCCCGACCGCGAGGTTGCGCACGTCCTTGGCGGCGATGCGCTCGGCGTTGGCCTCCTGGTCGTTCTGCTCCTTCTGCGACTCGCGCTCGGCCTCGACCCGCGCGGTGTAGGCCGCCACCTCGGTCGCGATCCGCTCGTCGTCCCAGCCGAGGTGCGGGGCAACGAGCCGTGCCGCGGCCTCCGCGCTGGCGACGCCGCGGTCCGGTGTCTCGATGGAGATCCGCGTACGACGGGTGAGCAGGTCGTCGAGGTGCAGGGCACCCTCGTGCGTGACGCCATAGACGACCTCGACCTTGAGGTACTCCTCCGCGCCCGGCAGCGGCTCGAGCAGGCTCGGGTCGTCGTCGGCCAGCGCGAGCACCTCGTCGAGCATCGAGCCGTAGCGGTCGAGCAGGTGGGTGATCCGCCAGACCGGCAGGGAGCGCTTGCGGGCAAGACGCTCGACCTGGTTGACGAGGGCGTGGTAGCCCTGCGCACCCACGAGCGGGATGTGCTCGGTCACGCTGCTCGCAAGGTCCCCACCGAGGTCCTCCCCCGCAGCGTCGACCGCATCCTCGGCCATGACCCGGTAGGTCGTGTACTTGCCGCCGGCGATCGAGTAGAGCCCCGGCTGCGGGCGGGCGACGGCGTGCTCCCGGGAGAGCTGGCTCGTCGAGTCGCTCTCGCCGGAGAGCAGCGGGCGCAGGCCGGCATAGACGCCCTGGATGTCGTCGTGCGTCAGCGGCACGGTCAGGACGGTGTTGACGTGCTCGAGGATGTAGTCGATGTCCGCCTCGCTCGCCGCCGGGTGGGCCTTGTCGAGCTCCCAGTCGGTGTCGGTCGTGCCGACGATCCAGTGCGTGCCCCAGGGGATGACGAAGAGGACGGACTTCTCGGTGCGCAGGATGATGCCGGTCTCGGAGTTGATCCGGTCGCGCGGCACGACGATGTGCACACCCTTCGACGCCCGCACGTGGAAGCGGCCGCGACCGCCCGCGAGGGTCTGGATCTCGTCGGTCCACACGCCGGTGCAGTTGATGACGACCGACGCGGAGACGTCGACCGTGTCCCCGGTCTCGACGTCCTCGATCGTCGCGCCGACGATGCGCTCCCCCGCGCGCTTCAGCCCGGTCACCCGCGCGGAGCTGAGGACCGTCGCGCCGTATGCCGCCGCGGTGCGCACCACGGTGAGCGTGTGCCGGGCGTCGTCGGCCTGGGCGTCGTAGTAGAGCAGCGCACCGGTGAGGGCCGAGCGCTTGATGCCCGGGGCCATGCGCAGCGCCCCGCTGCGGGTGAGCTGCTTGTGCCGCGGGACGGACCGCGCGCCACCCATGGAGTCGTAGAGGGTGAGCCCGGCGGTGACGTAGGGCCGCTCCCACACGCGGTGGGTCAGCGGGTAGAGGAACGACACCGGCTTGACGAGGTGCGGCGCGATCGAGGTGAGCATGAGCTCGCGCTCCTTGAGCGCCTCACGCACGAGGGCGAAGTTCATCTGCTCGAGGTAGCGCAGTCCGCCGTGGAACAGCTTCGACGAGCGCGACGACGTGCCCGAGGCGAAGTCACGCTGCTCGACCAGCGCCACCGAGAGCCCCCGGGTCGCGGCGTCGAGGGCCACACCAGCGCCGGTGACCCCGCCACCGATGACGAGCACGTCGAACTGGTTGTCCCGCAGGCGCTCCCACGCCTTGCTCCGGTAGGCCCCGTCCAGCTTCGGTGGGTTCGCCATCGCTGATCCTCCTGCGTCGCGCGTCGGGACGACGGGGACCACTGCGGAAATGGCCCGTCGTGCCCCGTTGTCAGGGTCGACTCTACGACTAGGGTCGGGTGCGCACCTCAGGCGGAGTGGCCTGCACGAAGAAGCCGTGCGGGCCCCTGCTCGACACGAAAGGGGTACGGGTGGACAGCCTGGACTTCGGAACGATCTTCCTGCACGAGACGATCGGCACGGCCCTTCTTCTGCTCCTCGGTACCGGCGTCGTCGCCAATGTGGCGCTCGCGAAGACCAAGGGCTTCGACGGAGGCTTCCTCCTCGTGAACTTCGGCTGGGGCATCGGCGTCTTCGCCGGTGTGTATGCCGCGTACAAGTCGGGCGCGCACCTCAACCCGGCTGTCACCTTGGGCCTGCTCGCCTCGGGCGCGGACCTGTCCGCGGGCCAGATCGTCGCCTACCTGCTCGCGCAGTTCCTCGGCGCCTTCATCGGCGCGGTCCTGTGCTGGCTCGCCTACCGCAAGCACTTCGACGACCCGGACTCCGACCCGGACGCCAAGCTCGCCGTCTTCTCGACGAGCCCGGGTATCGCCAGCCCGTTCTGGAACGTCATGACCGAGGTCATCGGCACGTTCGTCCTCGTCTTCGTCGTCATCGCCTTCGGCAAGACGCCCTCGGGGCTCGGACCGCTCGCGGTCGCCCTCCTCGTCGTCGGCATCGGCGCGAGCCTGGGTGGGCCGACCGGCTACGCCATCAACCCGGCACGTGACCTCTCACCGCGCATCGCCCACGCCGTCCTGCCCATCAGGAACAAGGGCGGCAGCAACTGGGGGTACTCGTGGGTGCCGGTCGTCGGCCCGATCATCGGCGGCGTCCTCGCTGGCATCGTCGCCAACCTCGTCGACTACGTCTGAGCTGAAAGCGCCTCTCCCCCAGCTGAACTCGCACCACTCACTCTCGAGACTCCAGGAGCTGCAGCACCATGGCACCCAAGACCTACATCCTCGCCATCGACCAGGGCACGACCAGCACCCGCGCGATGATCTTCGACAAGGCCGGCAGCGTCGTCGCCGTCGACCAGGTCGAGCACGAGCAGATCTTCCCCAAGGCCGGCTGGGTCGAGCACGACCCGATCGAGATCTGGGAGAACACGCGCAAGGTCATCGGCGGCGCCCTCGCCAAGGCCAACCTCAACAGCAAGAACATCGCCGGCATCGGCATCACCAACCAGCGCGAGACCGCGGTCGTGTGGGACAAGTCGAACGGCCAGCCGGTCTACAACGCCATCGTCTGGCAGGACACCCGCACCCAGAAGATCGTCGACGAGCTGGCCGGTGACGACGGCACGGACAAGTACAAGGCGAAGGTCGGCCTCCCGCTGGCGACCTACTTCTCCGGCCCCAAGGTGAAGTGGATCCTCGACAACGTCGACGGCGCCCGCGAGAAGGCGGAGAAGGGCGAGCTGCTCTTCGGCAACACCGACACGTGGGTCCTGTGGAACCTCACCGGCGGCGCGGAGAACGACGGAGTGCACGTCACGGACGTGACCAACGCGAGCCGCACGATGCTCATGGACCTGTCGACCCTGCAGTGGGACGAGTCCATCGCGGCCGACATGGGCATCCCGATGTCGATGCTGCCGGAGATCAAGTCCTCGTCCGAGGTCTACGGGGAGGCCAAGCCCGGCGTGCTCAACGGCACCCCGGTCGCCGGCATCCTCGGCGACCAGCAGGCGGCGACCTTCGGCCAGGCATGCCTCGAGAAGGGCATGGCGAAGAACACCTACGGCACCGGCAACTTCATGCTCCTCAACACCGGTGAGGAGCAGGTGCCGAGCGAGAACGGCCTGCTCACGACGGTCTGCTACAAGATCGGCGACAACGCGCCGGTCTACGCCCTCGAGGGCTCCATCGCCGTCACCGGCTCGCTCGTGCAGTGGGTGCGCGACAACCTCGGCCTCATCGGCAGCGCCCCCGAGATCGAGAAGCTCGCGCTCAGCGTCGAGGACAACGGCGGCACGTACTTCGTGCCCGCCTTCTCGGGCCTGTTCGCACCGCACTGGCGCAGTGATGCCCGTGGTGCCCTCGTCGGCATGACGCGCTACGTCAACAAGGGCCACATCGCCCGGGCAGTGCTCGAGGCGACCGCGTTCCAGACCCGCGAGGTCCTCGACGCGATGAACGCCGACTCCGGCGTCCCGCTCACCGAGCTCAAGGTCGACGGCGGCATGGTCGTCAACGAGACGCTCATGCAGTTCCAGGCCGACCTGCTCGGCGTCGACGTCGTCCGTCCCAAGGTCGCCGAGACGACCGCCCTTGGTGCTGCGTATGCCGCGGGGCTGGCTGTCGGGTACTGGGAGAGCGAGCAGGACATCATCGACAACTGGGTCGAGGACAAGCGCTGGACCCCGCAGATGGACGAGGACGAGCGCGAGCGGCTCTACCGCAACTGGAAGAAGGCCGTCAGCAAGACCCTCGACTGGGTCGACGACGACGTCAGCTGAGCCTCAGCGTCGCACGATGACCGTGCCGGCCGCGGCGTCATGGAAGCCGCGGCCGGTGCGGTCCGTCAGGACAGCCGGGACGAACAGGCAGAGCAGCAGCGTCCGGATGACGACCTGGAGCGGGAACGCGCCGCGTCGGAGCTGGAGCACCTGCAGGCCCATGAGTGCGTGGCCGGGCGTCGCCGCGAACGCCGTGACGCAGAGGATGTTGAGGACCGCGAGGATTCCGAGCGGAACGAAGGCCTGCGCTCCCCCGGCCCCGAGCTGCGCCCCGAAGGCGGCGACGGCAAGGACCTGCACGATGACCCAGTCGACCAGCAGACCCACGGCGCGCCGCCACAGCGGCGCCATGGACCCGGGACCGGAAGCCGGCATGCCGAGCTGCTCACCGGCATACGAGCCCTCATCGGGAACGGAACCACTCACAGGCAGTGACTGTATGCGGCGTCACCGTGGACGGTTCCGCGGGGTCACCGCGGGCTCTGGCAGGGTGTAACACCGGCGAAACATTCGAGTCATGGCGCAGAAACCGCCCCCTCCTAGGGTCATGCCCATGCTCGGGCGCCGGCCCGCATTCCCCCATGGCTAGGAGGCCACGTGTTCAGCTCCGCTGACGAGGTCCTGTCCTTCATCAAGGACGAGGACGTCAAGTTCGTCGACATCCGCTTCTGCGACCTGCCCGGCATCATGCAGCACTTCAACGTGCCGGCCGAGACGGTCGACGAGGACTTCTTCACGCAGGGCCAGGCGTTCGACGGCTCGTCGATCCGCGGGTTCCAGGCGATCCACGAGTCCGACATGAAGCTCATCCCGGACCCCAGCACGGCCTACCTCGACCCGTTCCGTGACGAGAAGACGCTCGTCATGAACTTCTCCATCGTCGACCCGTTCACCGACGAGCCCTACAGCCGCGACCCGCGCAACATCGCCGCGAAGGCCGAGGCGTACCTCAAGTCGACCGGCATCGCCGACACCGCGTACTTCGGCGCCGAGGCCGAGTTCTACGTCTTCGACGACGTCCGCTTCGAGACCAAGGCGAACGCCGGTTATTACTTCATCGACTCCGTCGAGGCCGCGTGGAACACCGGTCGCGAGGAGGAGGGCGGCAACAAGGGCTACAAGACGCGCTACAAGGGCGGCTACTTCCCCGTCCCGCCGGTGGACCACTTCGCCGACGTGCGCGACAAGATCTGCCTCAACCTCGCCGAGGTCGGCATCAAGGTCGAGCGCAGCCACCACGAGGTCGGCACCGCGGGCCAGCAGGAGATCAACTACCGCTTCAACACGCTGCTCCTGTCGGGCGACGACATGATGAAGTTCAAGTACGTCGTCAAGAACACGGTGTGGCAGGGCGGCAAGACGGCGACGTTCATGCCGAAGCCGATCTTCGGTGACAACGGCTCGGGCATGCACACGCACCAGTCGCTGTGGAAGGACGGCGAGCCGCTGTTCTACGACGAGCGCGGTTACGGCGGCCTGTCGGACATCGCGCGCTGGTACATCGGCGGCCTGCTCAAGCACGCCCCGGCGGTGCTCGCGTTCACGAACCCGACGGTGAACTCCTACCACCGCCTCGTGCCGGGGTACGAGGCGCCGGTCAACCTCGTCTACTCGGCCCGCAACCGCTCGGCGTGCGTGCGCATCCCGATCGCGGGTGACTCGCCGAAGGCCAAGCGCATCGAGTTCCGCATCCCGGACCCGTCGTGCAACCCGTACCTCGCGTTCGCGGCGCAGCTCATGGCCGGCCTCGACGGGATCAAGAACCGCATCGAGCCGCCGGAGCCGGTGGACAAGGACCTCTACGAGCTGCCGCCGGAGGAGCACGACGCCATCGCCCAGGTCCCGGGCTCGCTCCCGGCGGTGCTGGACGCGCTCGAGGAGGACCACGAGTTCCTGCTCGAGGGTGACGTCTTCACCAAGGACCTCATCGAGACGTGGATCGAGTGGAAGCGCAAGAACGAGGTCGACCCGATCCGCTTCCGCCCGCACCCGCACGAGTTCGAGATGTACTTCGACATCTAACCGGGCCTCCGGCTGCGGTCATTCAGCAACGCCGAACGACCGCAAAGAACAGCCGCTGACCTGCACAAACGCCGCCGAGCGACCTTTTGGTCGTTCGGCGGCGTTTGCTGTTGGTAGCCGCTCGTCTGTTACAAATCCGGTACAAATTTGGGTAGCGCCATCTCCTGCCACACGGTCCTCAGGGGACTCTTCGGGTAGGTCGCGGCCCGGGTCGGTTGCCCGAGCCACCAGCCTGGCATCGCACAGTTGGGCAACCACCGCCGCGATGCCCGAGTCATCTTGCTGCCACATCGTTTCCTCCGACGTGATCGCTCCCATGCCGCCGTCGGACATAGGTGCCCGTAGACCAACTGTCCGTCAACGCCGCGAGGAGGGGCTTGATGATGGCAACGAACTCGAACGTGCCGGCTATGGAACCGGGAATCTTTGGGCCGCGGCGGCGCGGAGACCGCGGAAGCCGGGCACCCAGGCTGGTCGAGGCCCAAGAGCTGTGGGACATCGACGATGTCGCTTCCTACCTTGGCGTGACCAAGCAGACCATCTACTCCTGGCGGACGACAGGTTACGGCCCGGCCGGCTTCCGTGTCGGCAAGCACCTGCGCTGGCGGGCAGCAACCGTGATCAATTGGACGGTGCGACTCGAGGAGAATCAGTGATCCCGACAGGCCATCAGCCTGACCCGGAATCGACTCCATCGCCACCAGCGAGCAGATGCTCATCAGCATGTTTGGTCACCCGGTCCGACGCTGCCGAGGGCTGCCATGGCAAGCATTAGTTCTGGGAGACCATCCGACGACGGCAGCCCTCGTTACGTCGTCAACTACCGAGATCCCGAGGGGCGGCAGCGTCGTAAGACCTTCCGACGCAAGGCCGAGGCGGTTGCGTTCCGCAATGACGGCGCTCAGCGAATTTCCCCAGAGTTGCTCATCGAAGTTCCCCAGGTCGCGGGGTCAGGTTAGTGCAGGTTCGTGCCGGTGGTGACGCGGCGGAGTTCGCCGGCGGCGGCGTGGTGGTTGCGGAGCCGGTAGGAGGCGCCGTCGAGGGTGACGACGACGGAGCGGTGGAGGAGTCGGTCGAGCATGGCGGCGGCGACGGTGGTGTCGCCGAGGATCTCGCCCCAGGCGCCGACGGGCCGGTTGGTGGTGATCACGATCGAGGTCTTCAGGTAGCGCTGGTTGATGACCTGGAACAGGGCGGAGGCGGCTTCGCCGGGCAGCGGCAGGTAGCCGAG
>NZ_PVTI01000005.1 GCF_003002895.1 Knoellia remsis
GCGGCCTCGGCCAGCGCGGCACAACGCCCCTGGTGGGCGTCGGTGCCGGTGCTGGTGGTCATGCTCCCATGATACACGAACACCAGTTCGAGGCAAGGGTTTGTGGTGGTGAATTGTCTTCTGCTGCAAGCGAACTCGCGCTTATACGATGGGTCTGACAGTGGCGGTCGGGGGTGAACGGAATCGGCAATCAGTGGTGGGACGGGAGTGGTCGGTGAGGCCACGGCATACCCCCGCTGCCGGGAAGCGGCAATCAGTCGGGGGAGAGGCGCACGGAATCGGCAATCAGTCGGGGGACCTGCTGCCGGGAACTGGCAATCAGTGGGGAGTCGGGGGCACGACGGGGACCCATGGGAAAGGCGGGCGCGACGGCATACGGGCGCCCCGTAGGATCGACCGGTGCCCGGAACGCGCGGGCGCCGACGCCCGACGTGACGAACCGACCCCAGGACGAGAACCCCATGGAAACCGCCGAGATCCGCCGCCGCTGGCTGTCCTTCTTCGAGAAGAACGGCCACGCCGTCGTGCCCTCCGCGCCGCTCATCCACGACGACCCGAACCTGCTCTTCGTCAACGCCGGCATGGTCCCGTTCAAGCCGTACTTCCTCGGGCAGGAGACCCCGCCGTGGGACCGCGCGACGAGTGTCCAGAAGTGCGTGCGCACCGGTGACATCGAGGAGGTCGGCAAGACCTCGCGACACGGCACGTTCTTCCAGATGAACGGCAACTTCTCCTTCGGCGACTACTTCAAGAAGGACGCCATCGTCCTCGCGTGGGAGCTGCTCACGACCCCGCAGGACCTCGGCGGTTACGGCCTCGACCCGAACCGGCTCTGGGCCACGGTCTACGAGGACGACGACGAGGCCGAGCGGCTCTGGGCCGAGTACACCGGCGTCCCGCTCGAGCGGATCGTGCGCCGCGGCAAGGCCGACAACTACTGGCACATGGGCGTCGACGGCCCCGGCGGCCCGTGCAGCGAGATCTTCTACGACCGCGGCCCCGAGTACGGCCGTGAGGGTGGGCCCGCCGTCGACGAGGACCGCTACATGGAGATCTGGAACCTCGTCTTCATGCAGTACGAGCTGTCGGACGTGCGCTCCAAGGTCGACTTCGACATCGTCGGGCCGCTGCCCGCGCAGAACGTCGACACCGGCATGGGGCTGGAGCGGATCGCCTCGGTGCTCCAGGGCGTCGACAACCTCTACGAGATCGACGAGGTCTACCCCGTCCTGGAGAAGGCGGCCGCACTCACCGGCAAGACCTACGGAGCGAACTCCGGCCATTCGGCGGAGCAGTCGCACCCCGACGACGTGCACCTGCGCGTCGTCGCCGACCACGTCCGCTCCTCGCTCATCCTCATCGGCGACGGCGTCACTCCCGGCAACGAGGGTCGCGGCTACGTCCTGCGTCGTATGCTGCGCCGCGCCGTGCGTGCGATGCGTCTCCTCGGTTTCGAGGAGCCAGCGCTGCCGGAGCTGCTGCCCGTGTCGATGGAGCGGATGAAGCAGTCCTACCCCGAGCTCGAGACCGGCTTCGACCGGATCAGCTCGATCGCGTACGCCGAGGAGGAGGCCTTCCGGCGCACCCTCGCCGCGGGCACGACGATCCTCGACACGGCCGTGGCGCGCACGAAGTCCGAGGGCGGCACGACGCTCGCCGGCGACCAGGCGTTCCAGCTGCACGACACCTACGGCTTCCCCATCGACCTCACCCTCGAGATGGCGGGGGAGCAGGGCCTCGAGGTCGACCGCGAGGGCTTCACCCGGCTCATGCAGGAGCAGCGTGACCGGGCCAAGGCCGACGCGCGCGCCAAGAAGTCCGGCCACGCCAACACCGAGGTGTGGAAGGAGCTGCGCGCCGCCGACGAGACCGACTTCCTGGCGTGGCAGCAACTGACGAGCGAGGCCAACGTCCTCGGCCTCGTCGTCGACGGCGAGCGTGTCGAGGAGGTCGAGCCGGGCCAGCGCGCCCAGGTCGTCCTCGACCGGACGCCGTTCTATGCGGAGTCCGGTGGCCAGATCGCCGACGAGGGTGTGATCACCGCCGACGGCGTGCACCTCAAGGTCGTCGACGTGCAGCGCCCGGTCAAGGGCCTCATCGCGCACACCGTCGAGGTCGTCCATGGGCCGCTGCGCGCCGACACGCCGGTGCTCGCCGAGGTGAACCCCGAGTGGCGGCTCCAGGCGTGCCAGGCGCACTCCGGCACGCACGTCGTCCACGCGGCGCTGCGCGAGGTGCTCGGCCCGTCGGCCCTGCAGTCGGGTTCCTACAACAAGCCCGGCTACCTGCGTCTCGACTTCGCGTGGGGGCAGGCGCTGTCACCGGAGACCCGCAGCGAGATCGAGGAGGTCGCGAACCTCGCGGTGCGTCAGGACCTGCCGGTGTCGGCCGACTGGATGTCACTGGCCCGCGCCCGCGAGATCGGTGCCCTCGCACTCTTCGGCGAGACCTATGGCGAGGACGTCCGTGTCGTCGAGATCGGCGGCCCGTGGTCGCGCGAGCTCTGCGGTGGCACCCACGTCGGCCACTCCTCCCAGATCGGCGCGCTCACCCTCACGGGCGAGTCGTCGGTCGGGTCTGGTGTGCGCCGCGTCGAGGCCTTCGTCGGTATGGACGCCCTGCGTTACCTCGCGCGTGAGCGCGCCATCGTCGCCGAGCTCTCGGGCCTCGTCGGCGCCCCGGCGGGTGAGCTGACCGACCGCATCGGCGCCATGGTGACCCGGCTCAAGGACGCCGAGCGAGAGCTCGAGCGTTCGCGCAAGCAGGCGGTCCTCGCGGCGGCCGGCTCGCTCAGCGACCAGGCCAAGGATGTCGGCGGCGTCCGCCTCGTCCGGCACGACGCGGGCGCCGACGCGGCCGCCGACGACGTGCGCGCGATGGTCCTCGACGCCCGACAGAAGCTCGGCGAGGCAGCACCCGCCGTCGTCGCCGTCACCGGTGGCGCCAAGGGTCGTCCCGTCGTCGTCATCGCGACCAACCAGTCCGCCCGCGACCGAGGCATCAAGGCCGGCGAGCTCGTGCGCATCGCCGCCCAGACCCTCGGTGGTGGCGGCGGCGGCAAGGACGACATCGCCCAGGGCGGTGGCCAGGACCTCTCCAAGACGGGCGAGGCCCTCAACGCCGTCGAGTGGCGCGTGGGGGAGCTGGCCGGTTGACGATGCGCCCCGGGATCCGACTGGGGGTCGATGTCGGCGCGGTGCGCGTCGGCGTGGCCCTCAGCGACCCCTCGGGGCTCCTCGCCACGCCCCACGCGACGGTGGAGCGACGCTGGGAGGCCGCGGACGGCATACGCACCGTCGGTGAGGCCGGCAGCACCGATCAGGACGACACGAGCGCCGAGGACGACATCGCCGAGATCGTCGCGCTGGCCCGCCGGACCGAGGCCGTCGAGGTCGTCGTCGGGCTGCCACGCTCCCTCGATGGGGGTGAAGGTCCCAGCGCGGCGGCCGCCCGCGCGTATGCTGCGGAGTTGGCTCGCCGGGTCGCACCCGTGAGCGTCCGTCTCGTCGACGAACGCCTCACGAGTGTCGACGCGCACCGGGCGCTGCGCGACAGCGGAGTGTCCGGTCGCAGGCAACGAGCCGTCGTCGACCAAGCGGCGGCGGTCCTCATCCTCCAGGGCGCTCTCGATGCCGAACGCGGCACCGGGCGCCCACCGGGTGAGCCGGTAGGCCAGAAACGGCGCAAGCCGCGGACGAAGGACGGACAACGGTGACCCAGGACCACCTCGACACGACGATCTTCGGGGAACCTCCACCGCAGGAGCCGAGCCGTCGGCGTCGTCGTCAGCGTGAGCGCCGCAGGGGCGGCCGCCGCCTCGTCACGCTCGTCATCGCCGTCGCCCTCGTGGGTGTCGCGACGGTGACGGCGTTCACCGTCCTCCGACCGCTGGTGTCCTCCCTTGTCGGCGGTGGCTCCGAGGCCGAGGACTTCCCCGGCCCGGGGTCGGGCGAGGTCGTGGTGACGGTCAAGCAGAGCGACAGCGGCGAGGCCATCGCCACCGCGCTCCGCGACGCGGGCGTCGTCAAGACCCGCTCGGCCTACCTCGAGGCCTCAGCCGCCGACCCCGAGCTCAGCGCCAAGATCCAGCCCGGCACCTACACGTTGAAGAAGGAGATGAAGGCCAGCGAGGCCTTCGGCTTCCTCGCCAACCCGGACAACCGCACCGTCGCGCGCGCCGTGATCCCCGAGGGTCTCTGGGTCAGCGAGATCATCCCGCGGCTCAGCAAGGCCACGACGATCCCGGTCGCCGACTACGAGGCCGCCCTCAAGGACCCCGAGGCACTCGGACTTCCTTCCGCCGCGGACGGCAAGGTCGAGGGTTGGCTCTTCCCGTCGGCCTACGAGTTCGACAAGGACGTGCCCGCCGCAGAGCAGCTGCGACAGATGATCGCGATGACGATCAAGGAGCTCGAGAAGGCGGGCGTCCAGCCGGACGACTACGAGCGCATCCTGACCGTCGCCTCCATCGTCGAGGGCGAGGTGAACGGCGAGGGTGACCGCGCCAAGGTGGCCCAGGTCATCGAGAACCGCCTGAACGACCCGAACGGCCCGACCGTCGGCATGCTGCAGATGGACTCGACCGTGCACTACGCCGTGCAGAAGCGTGGTCGCGCCGGGACGACGAGCGAGCAGCGCAACTCCGACAGCCCCTACAACACCTACAAGGTCAAGGGGCTGCCGCCGGGCCCGATCAACAACCCGGGCGCCGCCTCGATCGAGGCCGCCGCGAACCCCGAGGAAGGCCCGTGGTTCTTCTTCGTCGCCGTCAACCCCGACACGGGCGAGACGAAGTTCGCGACGACCGCCGCCGAGCACCAGCGCAACGTCGAGGAGTTCAACCAGTGGTGTCGGGAGAACCGGGACCGGTGCTGAGGGCGGCGGTCCTCGGCTCGCCGGTCGCGCACTCGCTCTCACCCGTCCTGCACTCCGCGGCGTATGCCGCGCTCGGGCTGTCCGAGTGGTCCTACGGTCTGCGTGAGGTCACCGAGGCCGAGCTGGGTTCGGTCGTTGCCGGGCTCGACGAGACGTGGCGCGGCCTGAGCCTGACGATGCCGCTCAAGGAGGTGGCCTTCGAGGTCGCCACCACGGTGTCCGACGTGGCGCGCGACGCCGGGGCGGTCAACACGCTCGTCCGTCGCGGAGACGGCGGCTGGGACGCACACAACACCGACGTCACCGGGATCGTCCGCGCGGTCGAGCACGTCGGGCACGGGGGCTCGGCGGTGGTCCTCGGGTCCGGTGCGACGGCACGCTCGGCCGCCCTCGCCGTCGTCGAGCTCGGGGTGCGCGACGTCGTCGTCGCCGCCCGCAATGCGCAGGCCGCGGCCGAGGTCGTGGACCTGCTGGCGCGACACGACGTCCGTGCCCGGCACGTGCCGTTGGGTACGTGGGCCGACGCACGTCCTGCACTCGTCGTCTCGGCCCTCGCCCCCGCGGCGAGCGAGGTCGTCGCCGAGTCGGCCCAGTGCGCGGACCTGTCCGGCACGACGCTCCTCGACGTCGTCTACGCGGACTGGCCCACACCGCTGGCGCGCGCCGTGACGACGGCGGGAGGTGCCGTCGTGTCGGGACTCGACATGCTCGTGCACCAGGCGGCCGAGCAGTTCCGCCTCTTCACCGGCCATGAGCCCCCCGTGGAGGTCATGCTCGCGGCTGCGCGCGAGCAGGTCGGCTCGTGACGGTCGGCGGCTGGCCGTCGTGGGTGGTGCTGCTCATCGCCGCCGGGGCGGTCGTGGCCGGGCTGGCCACGTCGCGCGAGCTCGCGACCGCCGGCTACCGGATCCCCGAGGACGAGGCCGACCACGACCCGCCGCGCTCCTGGTGGGTCGTGCCGCTCCTCGTCGCGCTCGCCCTGTGGGCGACGCGCAGCGTCGGTGACGCCGGAGCGTATGCCGCGCTGCCGGCATACCTGCTCTTCGCCTGGCTCTCCGTCTGTCTGGTCTGGATCGACCTCGACGTGCATCGCCTGCCCGTCGGGCTGACCCGGCCGGCGCTGCCCGCCGCGCTGCTGTTGCTCGTGCCCCCGAGCATCGCCACGGGGGAGTGGGGCCGGCTGCTGACGGCCGTCCTGTGTGCCGTCGTGTTGTTCGTCGGGTATGCCGTGCTCGCGTTCCTGCCGGGTGGGGGCTTCGGCGGCGGTGACGTGCAGTTGGCACCCCTCATCGGGCTGCTGCTCGGGTGGCTCTCGGTGGGACACGTCGTCGTCGGCACGATGGCCGCGTTCGTCCTCGGCGGGATCGGTGCCACGGTGCTGCTGCTCACCGGGCGCGCGGGACGGTCGAGCGCGATGGCGTTCGGGCCGTTCATGTGCGCAGGCGTGTTCGTCGCTCTGGACTGGACCGACGCCGTCCTCGCCGGGATGCTCGGGACCTGAGGGACCGTTCGGCCCTCCGGGCAGGTCGGCACGATCGGGCTCAGGTCGGCAGGATCGGGCCGCTCACGGCGTAGCCGAACTGTTCGCGCAGGTAGGAGGGCTGACCCTTCGACTCGAGCGCGTCGGCGGACTTGCCCACGGGACCGGAGCCGGGCCACACGTGCATCGCCATGAGGATGAAGGAGACGACGGCGCCGAGGGCATACATCCACCAGCTGCCCTGCACGACGAAGGCGAGCACGAGCGAGAGGATCGCGATGACCTCCGCGATGGCGAACCGCAGGGTCATGGAGCTCTGGTAGCGCACGCGCCCCTCGGCGACCGCCTCGTCCTCGGCCATCCCGGGCTCGAGCGGCTGGGGTCGATAGCCGACGGCCCCGATGAGGAAGTGAGCGACGACACCCGCGGCGAGCACGCCGACGACGAACCACGTCGGCGGCATGGTCTCGGTCCCCAGGACGAACAACAGCACGACGCCCATCACGACGAGCGCGCCCATGTAGGAGGCGGCGAGCATCCGTGCGGACGTGGCGAAGGATGAGGTCTCGGGCGTCTGCGTCGTCACGCGGCCAGACTAGCGGCGAGCGTCGCGTGTGGGCGGGTCGATGCGCTCGGTGAGGTGCACGGTGACCTCGTCGCCGGTTCCCTTGCCGATCGCGTCACGGACCGCCTTGGTGACGGCGAGCTTGTGCGTCCCGTCACCGAGCGCCATGAACGAGCCGCGGAACGGGTGGTCGTCGACCGTGCCGGCGACCTTGACCAGCCCGCGGGTCCCGAAGAACTGCGCGCTCCAGTCGGTGACGAGGTAGGTCCAGCCGCCTGGGGCTTCGCTCGTGACGAGGGTGCCGGTGAAGGTCTTGTCGAGAGTGGTCATACGGCAGCGTCTCGCAGGCGCGCGGTCCGCTGTCAAGAGGTCGGGACGGACCATCGCACGAATCGTGCAGCGGGGCCGGTTCAGGTGCTGCGGCCGGCCCGGCGGTGCAGGAGGACGACGAGGTAGACCGCGCCGATGATCCCGGTGACGATGCCGACCGGCAGCTCCGTGGGGCCGAGGCCGAGCCAGCCGAAGAGGTTGCGCGCCACGAGGTCCGAGCCCGAGACGAGCACCGCCCCGACGAGGGCACTGAGCACGAGCGGTGGGCGCTCCACCCGGGCGATCCGGACGGCGAGTGCCGGCGCGCACAACCCCACGAACGCGACCGGGCCTGCCGCTGCCGTGGCGAGCCCGGCCAGCACGGTGCTCGCGCCGAGCGCGACCCACCGGGTTCGCGACGGGTTCGCGCCGAGGCCGGTCGCCACGTCGTCGCCGAGGACGAGCACGGCGAGCTCGCGGGTGAGGAGCCAGGTCGCGGGGGTGAGGGCGACGATCGCCACCACGACCGGCGCGACATCGGTCCACACGCGGCCGCTCAGCGACCCGGCGAGCCAGGTGGCCGCACGGCCCGCGTCGGTGACGTCGCCGCTGACGAGGAGCCACGTCACGGCGGACTGGCACATCGCGGTCACCCCGACGCCGACGAGGACGACGCGTTCGCCGGCGCGCGCCACGAGGGCGACGAGCAGCGAGGCGATCGCGCCGCCGGCCATCGCGGCCGCGGGTACGCCCACCGACGCCACGGCTCCGGAGGCGCCGCCGGCGCTCCCGCCGAAGACGATGACGGCGACCGCGCCGAGGCTGGCGCCACTCGTCACCCCGATGATGTCGGGCGAGGCCAATGGGTTGCGGGTCACGGTCTGGGTGAGGGCGCCGGCGACCGCGAGGGCCGCACCCACGCAGATCCCGGCCACGGCGCGCGGCAGCCGCAGCTCGCGCACGACGAAGTCGGCCGGCCCGCCGCTGCCGCCGAGGAGCGAGGCGAGGACGTCGGAGAGGGGGAGCGCGGTGGTGCCGACGGAGAGCGAGAGGACGAACACGGCGACGAGCAGGACGGTTCCCGCGAGGATCGCCCCGGCGTGGTGGCGTTCGGTGCGCGCCGGTCGCGCGGTTGGCGGCGTGGACGCTCCGGCTCGTGCGGGTGTCGGTGCCTGGCCCCGAGCTCGCGACCGCGTGTCCGTCACAGTGCGATCCTGCGGCGGGCGATGAGGGCGACGAAGAGGGGTCCGCCGACGAGCCCCAGCACGACTCCGGCCTGGAGCTCGCCGTTGCCGGTGACGAGGCGCCCGGCGACGTCGGCGAGCAGCAGCGCGCTCGCGCCGAGCAGGGCACACAGGGGGAGGAGCAGGAGGTGGCGGCTGCCGACGAGGACGCGTCCCGCATGCGCCGTCAGCAGGCCGACGAACGCGATCGGGCCACACGCAGCCACTCCCGCGGCCGTGAGGACACCGATGGCGACCACGCCGAGCAGCCGCAGGCGCGTCAGGGAGACGCCCAAGCCGCGGGCGAGGTCGTCACCGAGGACGAAGTGGTCGAGGTCTCGCGCCGCGAGGACGGTGAGGACCGCCCCGACGGCGAGGAACGGCAGCACCTGGCCGGCGACACCGTCACCGCGGCCGGACAGGGACCCGACCGCCCAGAAGCGGTAGCCGTCAAGCGTGCGGGTGTCGAGGAGCACGAAGGCCGACGTGATCGCCGCCAGACCAGCGGACACCGCGACACCGAGCACGGCCAGCGTCACCGGCGCCAGCCCCGCACGGCCGAGCCGGCTCGCCGCGACGAAGATGAGCGCCGTCGCGAGCACGGCACCCAGAAGCGCCCACCACACGGACGAGGCGACCGTGCCCGCCAGCCCGAGCCGGATGCCGACGACGACCGCGAGGGCCGCCCCGGCGCTGACCCCGAAGAGCCCGGGCTCGGCGAGCGGGTTGCGGGTCAGCGTCTGCATGAGAGCCCCGGCGACGCCGAGGCTGGCGCCCACGAGGAGCCCGAGCTCGGTGCGCGGGAGGCGCAGGTCGCGGACGATGACGTCGGCGTCGGTGCCGCTGGGCGCGACGAGGGCGTGCCAGACCTGCTGCGCCGAGAGCGCTTCGGCGCCGAACGCGAGGCTCGCCAGGACCGCGAGCACAAGCAGCCCGCTGCCGAGGAGCAGCGGGCGCGTAAGGTGAGGCTTACCTTGCATGTAGGGTGCACGCTACCAAGCCAGCACCTCGAAAGGATCACCGGATGCGCTCGCGCGCCACGGCCCTCGCGGCCCTCCTCATCTCCCTCCTCCTCGGCCTCACCGCATGTGGCTCCGGAGGGTCCGCCGACGAGCCGGCCGCGTCCGGCGGCGCGAGTGGCGAGGGCGGCACCTGGCCGCGCACGATCACCCACGCGATGGGCACGACCGAGATCAAGAAGCAGCCGGTGCGTGTGCTCGCCCTCGACAACTCGTATGCCGAGGCGACCCTCGCGCTGCAGGCGCAGCTCGTCGGGTTCACGCAGTACCGCGGGCTCGGCGAGACGCTGCCGGACTACCTCGGTGACGCGCGGACGGCATACGCGAAGGACGCGAAGTCCGTCGGGACGCTCGCCGAGCCGAACCTCGAGCAGATCGCGGCGCTCCAGCCCGACCTCATCATCAGCGCCAAGGTGCGCCACGAGAAGATCTACCCGCAGCTGTCCAAGATCGCGCCCACCGTCATGTCGGAGACGACCGGTGCGCAGTGGAAGGACAACATGACGATGTTCGGCAAGGCCCTCGGCAAGGAGGACCTCGCCGCGCAGATCCTCGGGGACTACGAGAAGGCCGCGGCCGAGGTCGGGAAGGCCGTCAACGCCAAGGCCGGCAACCCGACGATCTCCGTCGTGCGGTTCCTCGACGGCCCGACGCGCCTCTACCAGAAGGCGTCGTTCACCGGGATCATCCTCGAGGACGCCGGACTCGCCCGGCCGCCGTCGCAGGACGTCGACGACTTCGCCGCCGAGATCAGCGAGGAGAAGATCAAGGACGCCGACGCGGACAAGATCTTCGTCACGACCTACGACGCCGAGGACGACAAGGGCACGAAGACCCGCGAGCAGTTCGCGGCGAACCCGCTCTGGGCGCCGCTCGCGCCCAAGGTCGTCCAGGTCGACGACGGCACCTGGATGACCTCGGTCAGTGTCCAGGGCGCGTACGTCGTGCTCGCGGACCTCGCGAAGACCTTCGGCGTCGACGCGCCGGAGAACCCGCTCGCCTGACACCTGCCCTACTCTCCCTGCTCGCGACGTGGGCGGCGTGGGTGCCGCCCGCGTCGCGAGCAGGGTGCCCGGGCGCGTCCGGCACCGTGGGAGGATCTGCGCATGCTCCGCTGGTTGACCGCAGGTGAGTCCCACGGCCCGGCCCTCCTCGCGACGATCGAGGGCCTCCCGGCCGGCGTCGAGGTGACCCGCGACGACGTCGCCGCGGCCCTCGCGCGGCGCCGGCTCGGCCACGGCCGCGGCGCGCGGATGAAGTTCGAGCAGGACGAGGTCGAGTTCCTCGGCGGCGTCCGGCACGGCGTGACCATGGGCTCGCCCGTCGCCATCCGCATCGGCAACACCGAGTGGCCCAAGTGGCAGACCGTGATGTCGGCCGAACCGGTGTCCGACGAAGCGCTCGCGGCGTCGAACGATGTCAACGCCGAGAAGGAGATCGCCCGCAACAAGCCGCTCACCCGGCCCCGTCCGGGGCATGCCGACCTCGTCGGCATGCAGAAGTACGGTTTCGATGACGCCCGGCCGGTGCTCGAGCGTGCCTCCGCCCGCGAGACCGCGGCGCGGGTTGCGCTCGGTGAGGTGGCCGCGCGGCTGCTCGAGCAGGCATACGGCATCCGGCTCGTGTCGCACACGGTGTCGATGGGGCCGGTCGGCGTGGCCGAGGACGCCCCGCTGCCGACGCCCGACGACGTCGCCGCGATCGACGCGGACCCGGTGCGCACCCTCGACGCCGCCGGCTCGGCCGCGATGGTCGCCGAGGTCGACGCGACGAAGAAGGACGGCGACACCCTCGGTGGGGTCGTCGAGGTGCTCGCCTACGGGCTGCCGCCCGGTCTGGGCTCGCACGTCCACTGGGACCGCCGGCTCGACTCGCGGCTCGCCGGTGCCCTCATGGGCATCCAGGCCATCAAGGGCGTCGAGATCGGCGACGGCTTCCGCACGGCGGCGCGACGCGGCTCGGCGGCGCACGACGAGATGGAGCGCGACGCGTCCGGCACGATTCGGCGGCGCTCGGGCCGGGCCGGTGGCACCGAGGGCGGTATGTCGACCGGTGACGTGCTGCGCGTGCGCGCCGCGATGAAGCCGATCTCGACCGTACCGCGCGCCCTCGACACCATCGACACCACCGGTGACGAGGCGGCGAAGGCGATCCACCAGCGTTCGGACGTCTCGGCGGTTCCGGCGGCGGGCGTCGTTGCGGAGGCCATGGTCGCGCTCGTCCTCGCCGAGGCGTGCCTCGAGAAGTTCGGCGGCGACTCGGTCGAGGAGACCCGCCGCAACCACGCGGCCTACCTCGACTCGATCCCGGAGGCGATGCGCTCGTGGTGAGCCCTGACGCGCGCGGCGGCACCGGCGGCACCGACGGCACCCACGGCAGCAGCGTGTCCGGCGCGGGCCCGGTCGTCGTCCTCATCGGCCCGCCCGGCGCCGGCAAGACCACCATCGGCGAGGCGCTCGCCGGGCGGCTCGGCGTGGCCTTCCACGACACCGACGCCGCCGTCGAGGCCGACCGGGGGCGCACGATCTCGGACATCTTCGTCGTCGAGGGGGAGCCGGCGTTCCGGGCGCTGGAGCGTGCCGAGGTGGCCCGGGCAGTGGCTGAGGAGCGCGGTGTCGTGGCGCTCGGCGGCGGCGCGCCCATGGACCCACAGACGCAGTCGGTGCTGGCCGGTGTCGACGTCGTGTTTCTCGACGTCGGCATCGCGGACGCTGCCAAGCGGGTTGGGTTCGATGCGAGCCGGCCGCTGCTCGCGATCAACCCGCGCGCGGCATGGACGAAGCTCATGAACGAGCGCCGACCGACCTACGAAGCCGTGGCGACGCACCGCGTCGACACTGCCGGGCGCGGCGTCGAGGACGTCGTCGACGAGGTCGCCGGGCTGCTCGGGGAGCGTGAGCAGTGAGCGTCGTCAAGGTCGGCGACGTCTATGACGTCGTCATCGAACCCGCTTGTGCCACAAGGGTTTCAGAGTTCATCGGCAACGGCGTGCAGCGCGCGCTCGTCGTCCACCCGGAGTCGATGCGCGCCTTGGGGGAGCGAGTCACCGCCGCGCTGCGCGACGTCGGGGTCGAGGCGTATGCCGCGAGCGTGCCGGACGCGGAGCCGGCCAAGACCGCTGCGGTCGCCGCGGACCTGTGGTCGCTGCTCGGACAGCACGGCTTCACCCGGACGGATGTCGTCGTCGGCGTCGGGGGAGGCACGGTCACCGACCTTGCCGGCTTCGTCGCGGCGACGTGGCTGCGGGGCGTGCCCGTGATCCAAGTGCCGACGACGTTGCTCGGCATGGTCGACGCCGCCGTCGGTGGCAAGACCGGCATCAACACGGCCGAGGGCAAGAACCTCGTAGGCTCCTTCCACGAGCCGCGGGTCGTGCTCTGCGACACCGACGTGCTCGCGACGCTGCCACAGGCCGACTGGGTCGCCGGGCTCGCCGAGGTCGTCAAGGCCGGCTTCATCGTCGACCCCGTGATCCTCGACCTCGTCGCCTCCGACCCCGCTGCCGCCGCGCGTGCGGACGGTCCGCACACGGTCGAGCTCATCGAGCGTGCGATCCGGGTCAAGGCCGACGTCGTCGCCGCGGACCTGCGCGAGTCGTCACTGCGCGAGATCCTCAACTACGGCCACACCTTCGGGCACGCTGTCGAGCAGGTCGAGCAGTTCACGATGCGCCACGGTGAGGCGGTCGCCATCGGCATGGTCTATGCAGCCGAGCTGGCCTGCGCCGCAGGCGTTCTCGACCGTTCCCTCGTCGACCGGCACCGGGAGGTGCTCACCTCGGTGGGGTTGCCGACGAGCTATGCGTCCGGGCGGTGGGCCGAGCTCGAGACGGCCATGCGCCGCGACAAGAAGACCCGCGGGTCGATGCTCCGCTTCGTCGTCCTCGAGGACATCGCCCGACCCGTGCGGCTCGAGGGACCGGACGAGGACTGGGTGCGCGCGGCATACGCCGCCATCTCGGGCTGACTCGCCCCGCGTGACGGCGTTCGGGTCTAGCGTCGGCACCATGGCCTACACGACCCGGCTGCTCACGGCGGACACGTGGGATGCCTTCGCCTCGCTCGTCGAGGCGCACAACGGTGTGTGGGGCGGCTGCTGGTGCATCGGCTTCCACGCCGACGGCTTCCAGGGCTCGCCCGCGGCGAACCGGGACGCAAAACGCGCCCACGTCGACGCCGGCACGGTGCATCAGGTGCTCGTCTTCGACGGGCAGGAGTGCATCGGCTGGTGCCAGTTCGGGTCGCCGTCGGAGCTGCCGAACATCAAGAACCGCAAGAAGTACGACGCGGCCGAAGCGCCGGAGCCGTCGTGGCGGATCGGGTGCATCTTCACCGCGAGCAAGCGACGGGGAGAGGGTGTCGCCCGCGCCGCGGTCGAGGGGGCGTTGGCCGAGATCGCGCGTGCCGGGGGAGGCGCCGTCGAGGCCTACCCCGAGCAGAGCGTCGACCGGAAGCCGCAGCGGGGATGCCTACTTCCACACCGGGCCGGAGGAGCTCTTCACGCAGTTCGGCTTCGTCCGGGACCGCCAGATCGCCAAGTGGCGCTGGGTCATGAGTGCGCAGGTGGCGCCTGCATGAGGTCCGTGATCTCGACCGAGCAGCTCGCGCTGAGCGCGCCCCAGCCGGGCTCGTAGGAGTAGACGTCGCGCAGCGGCGTGCCCGTGCGGTTGCCGTCGAGGAACTCGACGCAGTCGGCGTCGATGAGTCCGGGGTGTGCGACCCCGCACGCTTCGGACACCTTGAGCAGGTCGCGGCGCAGGGTGCGTAGGTAGTTCGCGACCCGCACCGACTTCAGCTCGGGGTCGAGGCCGTGCGCGAGCCAGCGGTCCTGGGTGGCGACGCCCGTGGGGCAACGGTCGGTGTGGCACTTCTGCGCCTGGATGCAGCCGAGCGCCATCATCGGCTCGCGAGCGACGTTGAGCAGGTCGGCCCCGAGCGCCAGGGCGACGAGCGCGTTGTCGGGCAACCCCAGCTTGCCGCTGCCGATGAAGGTGATGTCGTCGGTGAGGCCGGCCCGTGCGAAGGTGCAGTAGACCCGCGCGAACGCGATGCGGAAGGGCAGCGCCACGGTGTCGGTGAAGACGAGCGGCGCCGCACCGGTGCCGCCCTCGCCGCCGTCGATGGTAATGAAGTCGACGCCGCGAGAACGGTCCTGCATGCGGTTGGCGAGCTCGTCCCAGAACTCCGGCTCCCCGACGGCGGACTTGATGCCGACGGGCAGCCCGGTCTCGTCGGCGACCCGCTCGACGAAGTCGAGCATGCTGTCGACGTCGTGGAACTCGGCATGCCGCGACGGGCTGGCGCAGTCCACACCCATCGGTATGCCGCGGATGCGGCTGATCTCCTCGGTGATCTTCGCGGCGGGCAGCAGTCCGCCGAGCCCGGGCTTGGCGCCCTGGCTCAGCTTCACCTCGATGGCACGCACCGGTGCGCTCTGCACGAGGTCCTTGAGTCGGGCCATGTCGAAGCGCCCCTGCTCGTCACGGCAGCCGAAGTAGGCCGTGCCGATCTGGAAGACGATGTCGCCGCCGTGGCGGTGGTGGTCGGAGAGGGCGCCCTCGCCGGTGTTGTGCAGGGCACCGGCGAGCTTCGCTCCCTTGTTGAGGCCTTCGATCGCCGGCCCCGAGAGGGATCCGAAGCTCATGCCCGAGATGTTGACGATCGAGTTCGGGCGGAACGCCTGCCGGCGCCCGCGCGGTCCGCCGAGGACCTTCGCACCGGGGAGCCACACGTCGTCGTCCGCGCCGTGGGCGACCGCGGTCGACGGGGCCGGACCGGCGAAGGTGCGGTGCTTGATGACGACGTAGCCCTCGGTGTTCTCGACGTCGTTGTCGGTGCCGAAGCCGGTGTAGTTGTTCTCGAGCTTCGCCGACGCATAGACCCAGGAGCGCTGGTCGCGCGAGAACGGCCGTTCGGCGTCGTTGCTCGAGATGATGTACTGCCGCAGCTCGGGACCGATCTTCTCGAGGAAGTAGCGGGCGTGCGCGATGACGGGGAAGTTGCGCTTGAGTGACTGCTTCTTCTGGGTGAGGTCGCGCACCGCGACGCCGGCCACGCCGACGACGGCGGCGCCGAGGAGAGACTTCGCCTTCATGCTTCGCAGTCTGCCCTTTCGGGGTCCACAGCGGGTGGACAGCGCACTCATGGCGAAGGGCGCGCTGCCGGGTGGATGGTTCTGTCATGACGACCTCCGACCAGCCCCACGCCGACCATCCCCACCCCGACCATGACCGCGGCCTCGAGTTCGACGTCGCCACGCTGCTGGGCCGGCGGCGGGCCCTCGGGCTGCTCGGCGGCGTCGGCCTCGCCGCCTTCGCCGGCTGCTCCGGCACCGGCACCAGCAACCCCGGCACCACCGGTGCCACGACCGGCACCTCAACGGGGACACCGACGTCCCCGACTGCCACGGGGTCCGGCTCCACCGTGAGCACCGAGATCCCCGACGAGACCGGCGGCCCCTTCCCGGGCGACGGGAGCAACGGCGTCAACGTCCTCGACGACTCCGGCATCGTCCGGTCGGACCTCACCTCGTCCTTCGGCACGTCGACGACGCGCGCCGAAGGCGTGCCGCTCACCGTGAACCTCACCGTCACTGACAGCGCCAACGGGTATGCCGCGATGCCGGGTGCTGCGGTCTACCTGTGGCACTGCGACCGGGACGGCAACTACTCGATGTACTCCCGGGGCGTCGAGGACGAGAATTACCTGCGCGGTGTGCAGCCCACGAGCGACGACGGGACGGCGACCTTCACGACGATCTTCCCCGCGGCCTACAGCGGACGGTGGCCGCACATCCACTTCGAGGTCTACCGGTCGACCGACGAGGCGACGAGCAGCGGGCAGATCGTCAAGACCTCGCAGCTCGCGCTCCCACAAGCGGTCTGCGAGGCGGTGTACGCGACGCCCGGCTACGAGCAGAGCGTCGCGAACCTCGCCGGCACGAGCCTCAGCTCGGACATAGTCTTCCGGGACGACGGCGCCGTCCACCAGCTCGCGACCGTGACGGGCGACGTCACCTCGGGCTACACGGCGAACCTCACCATCGGCGTCTGAGGCCGCGGCGGCCGGGACCGCCCTAGACTCGCGGCCATGGCCGACGACGACACGACCGACGAGCCGGTGCTCACCTACGTTCTCGTCGACGGCGAGAACATCGACGCGACCCTCGGCACCTCGATCCTCGGCCGCCGGCCCCAGCCGGAGGAGCGCCCCCGCTGGGACCGGCTCCTCGCCTTCGCCAAGGACCGCTGGGAGCAGGACGTGCGCGGCCTGTTCTTCCTCAACGCGACCCAGGGCATGCCGATGCCGTTCATCCAGGCGCTCAAGGCGCTCGGGTTCGAGCCGGTACCGCTCTCGGGTGACCCCGACATCAAGGTCGTCGACGTCGCCATCCAGCGGACCTTGCGCGCCATCGCCCGGCGGGACGCCGACGTCATGCTCGTCAGCCACGACGGCGACTTCCTCGACGAGGTCGAGGCGCTGCTCGAGCAGGACGACCGGCGGGTCGGGCTGATGGCTTTCCGCGAGTTCCGCAACAGCGGGTTCGCCGCACTGGAGTCCGACGGGCTCGAGATGTTCGACCTCGAGTTCGACGTCAAGGCGTTCACGTCGCGACTGCCGCGCATCCGGGTCATCCCCATCGACGAGTTCGACCCCGCGCAGTTCCTCTGAGCCTCGCGCCGTCGTGGGTGATTCGGGGGAGCGGCACGCCCACGGATAGACTCGCCCGCGATCCCCAGCCCGGCACCCAGGCGCCGGCGACTCGCGAGGCGCGTGGACGGCATACGCACGCCTCGTCTCCACCACAGCGGAAAGTGACCTCACTCGTGGCATCGACCAACGACCTCAAGAACGGCCTCGTCCTCAACCTCGAGGGCCAGCTCTGGACCGTCGTCGAGTTCCAGCACGTCAAGCCCGGCAAGGGCCCGGCCTTCGTGCGGACCAAGCTCAAGAACGTCCTCTCCGGCAAGGTCGTCGACAAGACCTTCAACGCGGGCGTCAAGGTCGAGACGGCCAACGTCGACAAGCGCAACATGACCTACCTCTACAACGACGGCACCGACTTCGTGTTCATGGACCCCGACACCTATGACCAGATCGCGGTGACGCCGCAGATCGTCGGGGACGCGGCGAAGTTCATGCTCGAGAACCAGGAGGCGACCGTCGCCCGCCACGACGGCAACGTTCTCTTCATCGAGCTGCCCGCGTCGGTCGTCCTCGAGATCCAGTACACCGAGCCGGGCCTGCAGGGCGACCGCTCCACCGGCGGCACGAAGCCGGCGACCCTCGAGACCGGTGCCGAGATCGGCGTCCCGCTCTTCCTCAACACCGGCGACAAGGTCAAGGTGGACACCCGCGACGGGTCCTACCTCGGCCGCGTCAACTGACGCGGCGGCCGCCGCATGGCTGCACGCACCAAGGCGCGCAAACGCGCCGTCGACCTGCTCTTCGAGGCCGAGCAGCGGGGCGTCAACGCGAGCGAGCTGCTGCGTGAGCGGCTCGCGGCACCGGTGACCGAGGCGCCGCTGTCGGAGTTCACGGCCGACCTCGTCACGGGCGTCGTCGAGAACTGGACGCAGATCAACGACCTGCTCACGACGTACTCGCAGGGCTGGTCGCTCGAGCGGATGCCCGCCGTCGACCGCGCCATCCTGCGGCTTGGTGCGTTCGAGGTGCTGTTCGGGCAGGACGTGCCCGAGGGCGTTGCGATCTCAGAGGCGGTCGCGCTCGCGACCGAGCTGTCGACCGACGACAGCCCGAAGTTCGTCAACGGGCTCCTCGCCCGCCTTGCCGAGGTCAAGCCGACCCTGGCGTGATCTCCTCGCTCTGATGGGCTCGATCCGCTTCGCAACGGCCGCCGACCTGCCCGGGTTGGCGGCCGTCGAGGCGTCCGGGGACGCGCTCTCCGAGACGGTCTTTGGGCCGCTGGACTGGCCGCCGCCGGCGACGGGGGAGTGGCGGGCGGCCCAACCTGGATTCCTGCTCGTGACCGGCGACCCGGTCGTGGGGTTTGCGCACGTGCTGGTGATCGAGGGGCACTGGCACCTCGAGCAGCTCGTCGTCGACCCGGCCCACGGTCGCCGCGGTCTTGGGTCGGCACTGCTCGATGCCGTATGCCGTGAGGTCGCCTCCCGCGGTGGGGAGTCGGTAACCCTGCGGACGTATGCCGACGTGCCGTGGAACGCGCCGTTCTATGCCCGGCACGGGTTCACCGAGGTCGCGTCGGAGCCGGCCTGGATGGCGCCGCTGCGAGCGACCGAGGAGCGGATCGGGCTCATGCGCCACGGGCGCAGGATCGCCATGCACCGCGAGTGCTAGCATTGCTGTCACTCTGACAGCGAGGTGATGGCGCATGGGGACACTGACGATCCGCAAGGTCGACGACGACGTGAAGCGCCGCCTCCAGGTGCGGGCTGCGCGCAACGGTCGGTCCATGGAGGCGGAGGTGCGAGCGATCCTCGACGAGGCCGTGGCCGAGGGCGACGGTCCGGAGCGAGAGCCGACGCTCGGCGAGGTCATGGCTGAGTTCCGAGCTCGTACAGGTGGAGTCGATCTCGAGCTACCGCCACGCGAGGACTTCGACGACCATCGCGTGCCCGACTTCTCGTGATCATCCTCGACACCAACGTCGTCTCCGAGACGATGCGTCCGGCACCCGATCCACGAGTGATCGCATGGATCGACGCGCTGTCGTGGCGCGACAGCCACATCACCGTGATCACGGCCGGGGAGCTGTGGCAGGGAGTGTTCGGCTTGCCGCCCGGGCGGCGACGCGACGTGGTCGGTGAGAAGGTCGACCTCGCCCTCATGAGCTACGAGGGGCGCGTGGCGCCAGTCGATGACCGGGCGGCGCCACACTTCGCCCAGATTCGGGCCGACCGGAGACGTGCCGGTCGCCCGATCAGGACGAGTGATGCGTGGATCGCGGCGGTGTGCCGCCGGTACGACGTGCCGCTGGCGACACGGAACGTCACGGACTTCGACGGGACCGGCATCGCCGTCGTCAACCCGTGGGACGGCCCCTGACTGGACTGTCGCGACTGGGGTCGCCCCCAGAGCTGGCGGACCCACCGACATGCAATAGCGACCTGGGCCGGCCCGCCCGTACCCAGTTCAGACAGCGATGCCCGGCGGGCGGGGTGCAATTGCACGTCCGTCGGTCCGGCGGCACCTGCGAGCGGACGACCAGGCGAGCCGGCCGCGTGGGCGCGCGGACGGCATACGGACGAACGAGCGCGACTCAGCCCGTGGCGGACGGGACGCGCGCGCCGAAGACGACCTCGGGCCACGCGGCCCGGGCGAGCCAGGCACGGTAGGTGTCGGCGTCGGCGTCACGCGGCGGGAAGAGCGGGGCCGGCGAGGTCGCGCACGCCTGCGTGGGGGTGATGGTTGCGGTGGAGCTGGGCTCGGGGTGCACGCTGCCTCCTTCGGCGTCGCGGTGGGTGGTGACAACGCCGCAATTACATCACGTCATGTTTAGATGGACATAGCGACTGCTTATGTGTCTCGTGGTGTGGGACGCCGGCTTCCTCGTCTCGGCGGGGCGGGTTCGGGACCCCGTTGGCGGGCCCGCTAGAGTTGGGCTGACCGACATCCTTTAACGACCTGTCCCGTGAGGCAGGGAAGGAGGTCACGACACTGATGTGTCCTGACAGTGCTGCGCCCGAAGGCTCCTCGAACGGACGACAGGTCCTCGGAGCCGCCGACATCTCCCGGGTGCTGCGCCGCATCGCGCACGAGATCCTCGAGGCCAACAAGGGCGCCGACGACATCGTCCTGCTCGGCATCCCGTCACGCGGCGTTCCGCTCGCCAAGCGCCTCGCCGCGCTCATCGCCGAGGTCGAGGGCAGCGACATCCCGTGTGGGGCCCTCGACATCACGATGTACCGCGACGACCTGCGCCGCCAGCCCACGCGCGCGCCGATGCCGACGCAGATCCCCGACTCCGGCGTCGACGGCAAGACCGTCGTCCTCGTCGACGACGTCCTCTACAGCGGGCGCACGGTGCGCGCGGCCCTCGACGCGCTCGCCGACCACGGCCGACCCGCTGCCGTGCGCCTCGCCGTCCTCGTCGACCGCGGCCACCGTGAGCTGCCGATCCGCGCCGACCATGTCGGCAAGAACCTGCCCACCGCCCAGTCAGAGACCGTGCGGGTGCGCCTCGCCGAGACCGACGAAGCCGACTCCGTGACGATCGCCGGGGGTGCCCGATGAGGGGCAACGGCGGTCGTATGCCGTCCGGTGCCGCGGCGATGCCGCGGCACCTGCTCTCCATGGCCGACCTCGACGCCGGTGCGATCCGCACGATCCTCGACACGGCCACGCAGATGCAGGACGTCCAGCGGCGCGAGGTCAAGAAGATCCCGACCCTGCGCGGGCGCACGATCATCAACCTCTTCTTCGAGGACTCCACCCGCACGCGGAGCTCGTTCGAGATCGCAGGCAAGTGGATGAGCGCCGACACGATCAACATCACCGGCAAGGGGTCGTCGGCGTCCAAGGGCGAGAGCCTGCGCGACACGGTCCGGACGATCGACGCCATGGGGGTCGACGCGCTCGTCATCCGGCACGGCGCATCCGGCGCGGCGCACCAGGTCGCCGGCTGGGTTGACGCCCACGTCATCAACGCCGGTGACGGGACGCACGAGCACCCGACGCAGGCGCTGCTCGACGCCTACACGATGGAGCAACGGCTCGGCTCCCTCGAGGGCAAGCACGTCGCCATCGTCGGCGACCTCACCCACTCGCGCGTCGTCCGCTCGAACCTCATCTCGCTGCGCCGGCTCGGCGCCGACGTCACCCTCGTCGCCCCGCCGACCCTCATGCCGAGCGGCATCGGAGCCTGGTCCGCGGCCGAGGGGTTCACCCTGAGCCACGACCTCGACGCCGTCCTGGGCGGCAAGGGGTCGGGCGAGGCGGCACGGCCGGTGGACGCGCTGATGATGCTGCGCGTGCAGAAGGAGCGGATGAGCGGCGGCTTCTTCCCGACGGCCCGCGAGTACACCGTCGGCTACGGCCTCACCCGCGACCGCCTGAACCGCCTCTGCGACGCCAACCCGGAGATCGTCATCTGCCACCCCGGACCCATGAACCGCGGACTCGAGATCAGTGCCGACGCCGCCGACGCCGCCCAGAGCCTCGTGCTCGACCAGGTGAGCGCCGGTGTGGCGGTGCGGATGAGCGTGCTCTACCACCTGCTCGCCGGGGAGGAGTCGCCCACGGAGTCGGGCGCGACGAGCGAGGGGAGTGCGGCATGAGCACCCCGACCCTGCTCATCACCGGCGCGACGCTCGCCGACGGCACGACGACCGACGTCCTCGTCACCGACGGAACCATCAGCGAGCTCGGCACGGGCCTCGACGCACCCAAGGACGCCGAGCGCATCGACGCGGGCGGGCTCACCCTGCTGCCCGGCCTCGTCGACCTGCACACCCACCTGCGCGAGCCCGGGCGCGAGGACGCCGAGACGATCGCGACGGGTGCCGCCGCTGCGGCCGTCGGTGGCTTCACCGCCGTCCTGGCCATGGCGAACACCAACCCCGTCACCGACACGGCGGAGGCCGCCGAGCGGGTCCTCGACCTCGGGCGCGCCGCCGGGCTCGTCGACGTCCAACCCATCGGCGCGGTGACCAAGGGCCTCGCCGGCGAGGAGCTGGCCGAGCTCGCCCTCATGCACCGCTCCCGCGCCACCGTCCGCGTCTTCTCCGACGACGGCCGCTGCGTCCACGACTCACGGGTCATGCGCCGGGCGCTCGAGTACGTCCGCGCGTTCGGCGGCGTCGTGAGCCAGCATGCGCAGGACCCCGCTCTCGCGGGGGCGAGCGCCTGCTGCCACGAGGGCGAGCTGAGCGGCCGTCTCGGCCTGCCCGGCTGGCCCGCCGTCGCCGAGTCGAGCGTCATCGCCCGCGACGCCCAGCTCGCGCAGCACACCGGCTCCCGCGTCCATGTCGCCCACGTCAGCACCGCTGAGGGCGTCGAGGTGGTCCGCTGGGCCAAGTCCCGTGGCATCGACCTCACCGCGGAGGTCACCCCGCACCACCTGCTGCTCACCCAGGACCGGCTGGCGACCTACGACCCGACGTTCAAGGTCAACCCGCCGCTGCGCCCGAGCGAGGACGTCGAGGCGGTGCGCGCGGCGCTCGCCGACGGCACCATCGACGCGGTCGCGACCGACCACGCGCCGCACGCCCGGCACGACAAGGAGCACGCCTTCGTCGACGCGGCCTTCGGCATGCTCGGCCTCGAGACCGCCTTCGCTGTCGTCCACGACACGATGGTGCGCAGTGGCGCCATGGACCTCGCGACCCTCGTCGAGCGCATGTCGGTCGCGCCGGCGCGCATCGCCGGGCTCACCGACCACGGCCGTGCCGTCGAGGCCGGCGCCCCCGCGAACCTCGTCCTCGTCGACACCGAGGCCACCCGCACTGTGGACGCGACGGCGTCGAAGTCGTTGTCCCGCAACAATCCTTGGGACGGCATGAGCCTCACCGGCGCCGTCCACACGACGATCCTGCGTGGCAGGGTCACGGCCCGCGACGGAGAGACCGCATGACCACGACGATGCAGACCCGCGAGCCCGCCGTCCTCGTCCTCGAGGACGGGCGCACCTTCACCGGCCAGGCCTACGGCGCCCGCGGCTCCACCGTCGGCGAGGCCGTGTTCTGCACCGCGATGACCGGCTACCAGGAGACGCTCACCGACCCGAGCTACCACCGCCAGGTCGTCATCATGACCGCGCCGCACATCGGCAACACCGGCTGGAACGACGAGGACGACGAGTCGAGCCGCATCTGGGTGTCCGGTTACGTCGTGCGCGACCCGGCAGTCCGGCCGTCGAGCTGGCGGTCGCGCCGCACCCTCGAGGACGAGCTCGAGGCTCAGGGCGTCGTCGGTATCTGCGGCATCGACACCCGCGCCCTGACCCGCCACCTGCGCGAGCGCGGCGCCATGCGCGTCGGCATCTTCTCCGGGGAGGAGGCCGGTATGCCGGTCGCGCAGCTCCTCGAGCGGGTCACCTCCGCGCCCCTCATGAAGGGTGCCGACCTCGCCGACGACGTGAGCACCGACGAGACGTATGTCGTGGATGCGGTGGGGGAGAAGCGGTTCACCGTGGCCGCCCTCGACCTCGGCATCAAGGCGATGACCCCGCAGCTCATGGCCGAGCGCGGCATCGAGGTGCACGTCCTCCCGGCCGACGCGACGTTCGAGCAGGTCCGCGCCACCGGCGCCGACGCGGTCTTCTTCAGCAACGGCCCGGGTGACCCCGCGACGGCCGATCACGCCGTCGGCGTCCTGCAGGAGGCGCTGCGGGCCGGCATGCCGTACTTCGGCATCTGCTTCGGCAACCAGCTCTTCGGCCGGGCCCTCGGGTTCGGCACCTACAAGCTCAAGTACGGCCACCGCGGCATCAACCAGCCCGTCATGGACCGGACCACCGGCAAGGTCGAGGTCACCGCACACAACCACGGCTTCGCCGTCGATGCGCCTCTCGACAAAGACACCGAGACCGAGTTCGGCTCGGCGCGCGTCTCGCACGTGTGCCTCAACGACGACGTCGTCGAAGGGCTCGAACTACGTTCTGCCGCAGGCGATCTCCTCGCCTTCTCGGTGCAGTACCACCCGGAGGCAGCAGCGGGACCGCACGACGCGGCATACCTCTTCGACAGGTTCGTCGACCTGCTCGAGGCCTCGTCGAGAATGTCCGATCGAGCTATTGCTCATTAGGGTGAAACCTGCCACCATCGGGCGATGAGGCTCTCTTTCCCCCCCGTACTGGCAGTTGGTGCAACGGCGACTCTGCTGCTGTGCGCACCTTGGGCAATGGGTGACAGTACTCCTGTCAAATCGTGTTCGGGCACCGCAGCCGGCAACACCTACGTCTCCTCGGCGGAGCACGACTTCACCTATCCCACGTCGACGACGAAGAAGTGGACACTGGTTGGCGGATTGCCTGTGTCGGGGAGTGGAATGGGCGGGGACAACAGGTTTACCTTCTCCATCACCAGGGATGGGACGTCCCTGTACCAGGGGTCGGTCTCCGGACTGGATCGCGGGCAATGGGGAACGCGATCCGTCGCCGTGACTGTCGGACGAACCTCCACACACGCGGTGATCAGCAAGGCAGACATGGACGCGGTCTTCGCCTATCGGGCAAAGTGCGATATCTACCACCTGTACAACTACTGATGCCCAGTCCGCACACGAGAGGGCCACGTTGCACCCTCACATGCTGACGTCTCGCCTGCTGGTGGCGGGTGTGAGCGGGGTATTCGCGCTGGCGGTGCTCGTCTACTTCCTCACGGGTCGTGAAGACGCTGCGGTACCCAGCACCAAGGTCGACATGACGTGGACCGATCCCGCCAATCGCGTCATCCGCGCGGACGCAAGTGGTGCGATCATCTCGTCGCAACGTGGCTACCGCGGCGTTGCTCGCTCCGGGTCCGTGGCGTGGGACGACACTGCGGCGCTCAACCGTTCACCGGTCGAAGTTGTCTGCGTGGGCGAGTGCCCCAATGCGGTGCTCAGCGGCGACTTGGAGGATTTTTCGCCGGACCCCAAGCCAGATCGCTTGGGACGAACGGTGGCACTTCCCGAGCCGTGGACGAAGCCAGGCACAGGCAGCAACATCATTCTTGGCAGTGATGGTGTCAATTCGCTTCGTCTGGTCTCAGACGCACGTGGTGCCGCCGAACTACAGATGTGGCGCGACGACAGCATTGCCGACCGCGTGAAGTTTCCCTCGCCAGTCGTGGGATGGCACAGCTTGTCAGCTGATGGACGCAGCGGAACGCTGATCTCGTTGAGCGACAATGCCCAGACCTCGCAGACCCTCTGGTTCGCGTCTCTCACCGCAGATGGATGGAAAGTGCGCGACTCCGGTGCTCAACGGGCCTGCATCTCGGCCGATGGTCGGAGCTGGGTCGAGGACGATGTCCTCATCTGGAAGGGATCGAGAGCAAAGTTGCCGGACTCTGTCTCCGGCCTCCAGTGCCAGTTTGGCGGGGACACCATCGTGTTCGGAGACAGAGGCATTCAGGAGGCAGGTACCCTCACCTCGGTGAATGGGAGTGGAGGCGTCCTGTGGCAGCGACCTCTGCCGCCCTACTCATGGCCGACCGTCAGCGTCCGCTCGGACGAGGTGGCGATCTCAACTGCGACTCCGAGTGGTTCGTCAACGGCCGTGGTGGATACGAGCGGCAGAATTCGTGCGGTTATCCCGGAGACTGTCTCCGCCATCTTCACGGGTTCAGGTGAACTCGTGACGACTTCCCCGGTGGGACGCGTGGTGTGGCGAAAGATCTAGCTGGACTGACGATTCACCACCTGCGCAAGCAGCATGCGTCGGGCTTCTCACTGGGTCCAGTGGACCTGAAGCTGCCATCTGGTGAATGCCTGGGCCTCGTGGGTGCGAACGGCTCGGGCAAGACCACGCTTTTGCGATGCATCCTCGCAACGACATCGCTGGACACGGGCACGGTCACGTGGCGTGACCACGAAGTGAAGGTTGGAAGTCCAACACCGGGCGTTGTCGGGATGTTGGAGGAGCCACGCTTGTTTGGGCGGCTCAGCGCCGTGGACAATCTTGTCGCGGCCCTCGCTGATGGGGTCAACCTGGTTGACTGTCGACAAGCTCTGGCACGTGTTGGTTTGGGGGACGTTGGCTCGCTGCCAGTCGGACGATTCAGCCAAGGTATGCGTCAGCGCCTCGGGCTTGCGCGGCTACTGGTGAAACCCAAAGAGCTCATCGTGCTCGACGAGCCAAGCAACGGCCTCGATCCCGTGGGTATTCGATGGCTCAGAAACCTCATTGGTGAGTTGCGTGCTTCGGGGGCGACTGTCATCGTCTCGAGCCACGCCCTCTATGAGGTGCAGCAGGTCATGACTCAGTTCCTGTTGCTCGGAGATGGCAAGGTGCTGGCCCAAGGTTCGCGCGAGGAACTCGGGGAGGTCGTCACGCTGGAAGACCTGTACTTCCGTGCTCTCGGAGAGGGCAGCTCATGACGGCCGGATTTCGCATCGTCCTTCGCGATGTTGGGACATGGGTGTATGCGCTCCTCTCCATGGCGGCTGCCGTCGGAGCGACAGCGACGCGAGGTGAGGACGTCGGCACGACGTTGGCCTCTGTGCCCTCGTGGCTGTGGCTGTCCGGGGCCGTGGGTGCTGGACTCATGGCTGCTTCAGTGTGGGGCAACTGTTTCGCGGCCGAGCTGGAGGCGAATCTCCACCTTGCGGGGGTGTCAGCACGGCCGCGTCGAGTCAAAATCTTCGTGGCGATGGCCCTCGTGGTGGCGTTGAACACCTTTGTCGTAGTGGTCGTGCCTGTCGTGGCGGTCACGGTGGCTGCAGGGCGCGGGGCCGGCAGTCTGGATCTGGCCGAGTTCGCCCTCTTCCTTTGCACGGGCTTTGTCTCCGTGTGTCTGGGCACGGCGGTTGGTTGGGGACGCTCGCGGACCACCGCACTGATATGGGTTGTGCCAATGGTCGTGTTCCCGGTGCTTGTCTACTTCGGCCCAAGACTCTCGGGCCGTGATCTCGTGCTCGCACTGTCACCGACCGCAGCGCCGCTGGTCATGTCGCCACGTGCCTACTCGTCCCCGGTCGAGAGCGGCATTTCGGCGGCGGTGCTGGCGATGGTGGCGCTCTCGACGCTCGCCGTCCTTCGGGCGCGTCCACTTGCTCTTCGAGAAAGGACTCCGCATCAAGACCGGGGGAGCGGACGGAGTTCAGGTTCCGAACCCTCCAGCCGCAGTAGGCGGGTCGCACCATGGGCGGCTCTCGTCCCGGTGGTCGTGATCGCCGCAAGCCCGGTGTTCCTCGAACGCTTGCCAGTGTGGGCCCGGTATTCCACGGGCGTGCAGGAGGCCCGCGGCACAAGCGCCACCGCGACGCTAGCCCGATTCCTCGACCTGGCAGCGCAAGGGGACTGGCTCGCCGCGGACTCTCTGACTGTTCGTGGCCAGGCGTCGGCTGTGTTGGGTGGGCTTCCGGAAAACTTTGCTCAACGAACGGCCACTGCTCCCCTGGAAATGGTCAGCTCAGCCAATGTCGCCTCAGCCGAGGTGATGATCAGGGCTCGCGGGCAGGTGTTCTTTGCATGCATGACTCACCCCAGACGTCAGTGGATGGTCGTGAAAGTGGGGGTGCAGCGCTGTGATTAGGCGGTCGCGTCTCCACGGTCTCGTGGCAACCACGCGTCGATTCCCCGCTGGGGTCAGGGGCGGAGTCTTCGCGCTCACCGTCGCCAGCGGCTTGGCGACTGTGCTCACGCCCGTCCTGGTCAATGGCGATCCGGTCAGCCTTGGATGGTGGGGGATCTTCCACGGTGCGTCGGTTGGCACGGCCGTCGGCACGGCCGTTGCTGTCGTCCTTGTCGTCGTCCTCGTGGGAGGGGACGAGGACTCGGGGTATACGGCAGAGCGACTCGCACTTGGAGTGAGGCCGCAAAGGACTGCGATGATCCAGTGCGGGGTGGCGATCGCGTGCGGCATGGCTGCGTGGACAATCACGGCCCTGCTCACTGGGCTGTTCGCCTTGGTGGACATCGCGGCAAGGTTGGTTTTCGCCGGTCATGCAGCAGTCGTTCCTCCTGATCCGCTGGTCATAAGAGTGGGCCTGGCGGGGCCGGTTGTTGTGGTCGGCGCAACCGTCGTCGCCGCTGCTTGGATCGTGGCGTGGCGCTCGGCCTTTCGCGCCGGCGTCGCGCTGGCGGTTTTGGCAGCGAGCCTCCTCGCCGTTGTCACCAGCGTGGGCCAGAGCCCATGGCTGCTCCTCGCACATCCATTGGGGCCAGGGTGGCGAGCGCTGAGTGAGACGACGTGGGGACGAGATCTCCCAGGAGCGGTCACGACCCATGACACTGGTTTTGCGGCTGCCGGGCTACTTTGGGCAGTGGCCCTCACTGTTGTCGCGGGACGGGGGTTCCGGCGGCTCGGAGTGCGGTGAGGCGCCGGGATGGGGCAAGGACGCTCCGGGTAGTCTTGGCCCCATCACTTGGCTCTCTTTAAGTCCTGTCCTGTGAGGCAGGGAAGGGATGGTTATGCCCAAGCGCGACGACATCACGAGCGTCCTCGTCATCGGGTCCGGTCCGATCGTCATCGGGCAGGCCTGCGAGTTCGACTACTCGGGCACCCAGGCGTGCCGCGTCCTGCGCGAGGAGGGCGTGCGCGTCGTCCTCGTGAACTCGAACCCGGCGACGATCATGACCGACCCGGAGTTCGCCGACGCGACCTACGTCGAGCCGATCACCCCCGAGGTCGTCGAGAAGATCATCGAGAAGGAGCGCCCCGACGCGGTGCTCGCGACGCTCGGCGGCCAGACGGCCCTCAACTGCGCGATCGCGTTGCACGAGGCGGGCGTCCTCGAGAAGTACAACTGCCCGCTCATAGGCGCCAACGTCGAGGCGATCCAGCTCGGTGAGGACCGCCAGCTCTTCAAGGGCGTCGTCGAGCGCTGCGGCGCCGAGAGCGCGCGCTCGGTCATCTGCCACACGATGGACGAGGTGCTCGCCGGTGCCGCGGAGCTCGGCTACCCCGTCGTCGTGCGCCCGTCGTTCACCATGGGCGGCCTCGGCTCGGGCTTCGCCCACGACGAGGCCGAGCTGCGCCGCATGGCCGGCGCGGGCCTCCAGGCCAGCCCGACGACCGAGGTGCTCCTCGAGGAGTCGATCCTCGGCTGGAAGGAGTACGAGCTCGAGGTGATGCGCGACCACGCCGACAACGTCGTCGTCGTCTGCTCCATCGAGAACCTCGACCCGATGGGGGTGCACACCGGCGACTCGATCACCGTCGCGCCGGCGCTCACCCTCACCGACCGCGAGTACCAGCGGCTGCGCGACATCGGCATCAAAGTCATCCGCGAGGTCGGCGTCGACACCGGCGGCTGCAACATCCAGTTCGCCGTCAACCCCCGCGACGGCCGGATGATCGTCATCGAGATGAACCCGCGCGTCTCGCGCAGCTCGGCGCTGGCGAGCAAGGCGACCGGCTTCCCGATCGCCAAGATCGCCGCGAAGATGGCCATCGGCTACACCCTCGACGAGGTGCCGAACGACATCACGCGCGAGACCCCGGCGAGCTTCGAGCCGACCCTCGACTACGTCGTCGTCAAGGTGCCGCGGTTCGCGTTCGAGAAGTTCCCGGCCGCCGACGACACCCTCACGACGACGATGAAGTCCGTCGGCGAGGCCATGTCGATCGGCCGCAGCTTCACCGAGTCGCTGCAGAAGGCGCTGCGCTCCATCGAGCGCAAGGAGTCCTCGTTCCACTGGCGCGGAGAGGCCCCGACCCGCGACGAGGCGCTCGAGCTGCTCCAGGTCGCGACCCGCCCCACCGACGGCCGCATCGTCACCGTCCAGCAGGCGCTGCGCGGTGGCGCGACCGTCGAGGAGACGCACGCGGCGACGGGCATCGACCCGTGGTTCCTCGACCAGATCCAGCTGCTCAACGAGCTCGCGACACAGCTCGCGGAGGCGCCCGAGCTCACCCCGGACCTGCTGCGGCTCGCGAAGCGTCACGGCTTCAGCGACGCCCAGCTGAGCGAGATCCGCGGTATGCCGGAGAGTGTCGTCCGCGGTGTCCGTCACGCCCTCGGGATCCGCCCGGTCTTCAAGACCGTCGACACGTGCGCGGCGGAGTTCGCGGCCGCGACGCCCTACCACTACAGCGCCTACGACGAGGAGAGCGAGGTCGCGCCGCGCGAGCGCGAGGCCGTCATCATCCTCGGCAGCGGCCCGAACCGGATCGGCCAGGGCGTCGAGTTCGACTACTCCTGCGTCCACGCCAGCTTCGCGCTGCGCGACGCCGGCTACGACACCGTCATGGTCAACTGCAACCCCGAGACGGTCTCAACCGACTACGACACGAGCAGCCGTCTCTACTTCGAGCCGCTGACGCTCGAGGACGTCCTCGAGGTCTACCACGCCGAGAAGCAGGCCGGTCCCATCGCCGGCGTCATCGTCCAGCTCGGCGGGCAGACCCCGCTCGGGCTCGCGCGCGACCTCAAGGCCGCCGGTGTCCCGATCGTCGGCACGAGCCCGGAGGCGATCGACCTGGCCGAGGACCGCGGCGCCTTCGGGCGAGTCCTCGCGGAGGCGAAGCTGCCGGCTCCCCGGCACGGGACGGCATACAGCGTCGAGGAGGCACTCGAGGTCGCCCGCGAGATCGGCTACCCCGTCCTCGTCCGACCGTCCTACGTCCTCGGCGGCCGCGGCATGGAGATCGTCTACGACGACGACACGCTCGTCACCTACGTCGAGCGCGCGACGACCGCGTCACCGGAGCACCCGGTGCTCGTCGACCGCTTCCTCGACGACGCGATCGAGATCGACGTCGACGTGCTCTACGACGGGACGGAGATGTACCTCGGCGGCGTCATGGAGCACATCGAGGAGGCCGGCATCCACTCCGGCGACAGCGCCTGCGCGCTCCCGCCGGCCACCCTCGGGGGCGCCGAGATCGAGCTCGTCCGCGAGTCCGCGCGCCGGCTCGCCGAGGGCATCGGCGTCGTCGGTCTGATGAACGTCCAGTTCGCGCTGGCCCAGGACATCCTCTACGTCCTCGAGGCGAACCCGCGCGCGTCGCGGACCGTGCCCTTCGTCGCGAAGGCGACCGGGGTGGCGCTCGCCAACGCCGCGAGCCGGGTCATGCTCGGCGCGAGCATCGCCCAGCTGCGCGAAGAGGGCGTGCTCCCCCCGACCGGCGACGGCGGGCTGCTGCCCCCGCACGCGCCGATCTCGGTCAAGGAGGCGGTGCTTCCATTCCACCGGTTCCGCACCGTCGACGGCACGACGGTCGACAGCCTCCTCGGCCCGGAGATGCGCTCGACCGGTGAGGTCATGGGCATCGACACGACGTTCGGGCGAGCCTTCGGCAAGAGCCAGCTCGCGGCATACGGCGGGCTGCCCGAGAGCGGCACGGTCTTCGTCTCGGTCGCGAACCGCGACAAGCGCGCGATGCTCTTCCCGGTCGGCCGGCTCGTCGACCTCGGCTTCACCGTCGTCGCGACGTCGGGCACCGCGGATGTGTTGCGGCGCAACGGGATTCCCGCTGAGGTGATCCGCAAGATCACCGAGCGCGAGGGGGATGCGGAGGCGAGCGACGACCGCACGATCGGCGACCTCATCCTCGACGGCGAGATCGCGATGGTCATCAACACGCCGACCGGGCAGAGTGCCCGCGCCGACGGCTACGCGATCCGCGCCGCGGCCAACACCGCCGACGTCCCGCTCATCACGACGGTGCAGGAGTTCGCCGCTGCCGTGCAGGCGATCGAGGCGCTGCGGGCCGGTGACCTCACGGTGACCTCGCTCCAGGAGCACGCGCGCAACCTCGACCTCATGCAGGTCGGGACCGGGGAGCAGCGGTGACCCCGCCCACCCCGACCACGAGCGGCGCCACTGTCAGCGCGCAGACGTCGGCGCGCGACGGCGTCCTGCGCGTCGACGGCGAGGTCATCGCCATCCGCCGCGCCGGCGCCTACCACCACCTCACGATCGTCGCGCCCGGCGTGGCCGAGCTCGCCCGCCCGGGCCAGTTCGCCGCCCTGGCCGTCGGCGGGCCAACGACGGGCAACCTTCTCCGGCGGTCGTTCTCGATCCACAAGGTCTCCCCGTCGGGCACCTACGGCGGCACGCTCGACCTCGTCATCGCGGCCAAGGGGCCGGGCACCCAGTGGCTCACCGAGCTGCGCGCCCACGACGCCGTCGACGTCGTCGCCCCGCTGGGCCGGGCGTTCCCGCTGCCGACCGAGCCGGTGCCGTGCATCCTCGTCGGCGGCGGCTACGGGTCGGCGCCGCTCTTCTGGCTCGCCGAGGTGCTGCGCGAGCGCGGCTGCCCCGTCGAGATGGTGCTCGGCGCGGGGTCCGAGGACCGGCTCTTCGGCGTCGTCGAGGCGCGGCGCGCCGCGGACGGCGTCACCGTGACGACCGACGACGGCTCGGCCGGCCACCGCGGCTGGGTCAGCGACGTGCTGCCCGAGGTGTTCCGCCGCACCGGTGCCCCCGTCGCCTACGCGTGCGGCCCGATGGGCATGCTCCAGTCGGTGACCCGGGTCGCGGCCGAGCACGGTGCCGTCGCTCAGGTCGCGGTCGAGGAGGCCATGGCGTGCGGCGTCGGGGTCTGCATGACCTGCGTCATGCCGGTGCGCGACAAGGCCGGTGTGACCAAGATGGTCCGCTCCTGCGTCGAGGGTCCCGTCTTCCGCGGTGACCGGGTGCGCTGGGAGGCGTTCCACGACGGCGTATGCGGCGTGCCCGCCGACGCGGTCGGCGCACCGCAGGCGGGTGGTCACTGATGGCCGGCAGCCCCAGGGTCGACCTCTCCGTCCCGATCGGCGCGGGACGCGTCCTGCCCAACCCGGTCATGACGGCGTCCGGCTGCGCGGCCAACGGCCGTGAGCTGCACCGCTTCTTCGACGTCTCGCAGCTCGGCGCGTTCGTCACCAAGACCGTGATGATGGAGCCGCGCTCCGGTCGCGGCACCCCACGCATGGCCGAGACCGCCTCCGGCATGCTCAACTCGATCGGCCTGCAGGGACCGGGGATCCGCGCGTTCGTCGAGCAGGACCTGCCCTGGCTGAAGTCCGTCGGTGCCCGCGTCCTCGTCTCGATCGCGGGCAACACCGCGGGCGAGTTCGCCGACGTCGCCAGGGTGCTCGCCGACAGCGACGCCTTCGACTGCGTCGTCGGAGTCGAGGTCAACATCTCCTGCCCCAACGTCGCCAACCGCGGCCTCGTCTTCGCGTGCGACCCGCTGTCGTCGGCCAAGGTCATTGCCCTCGTCCGCGAGCAGCTGCCGCGCGACGTGCCGATGTTCGCGAAGCTCACGCCCGACGTGACCGACATCGTCAGCATCGCCGACGCCGCGGTGAAGGCGGGCGCGACCGGCCTGACGATGATCAACACCCTCCTCGGCATGGTCATCGACACCGACACGCTGCGGCCGCACCTCGGGGGGATCACCGGTGGCCTCTCCGGCCCGTCGATCCGCCCGGTCGCGGTCCGTGCCCTCTGGCAGGTCACCCAGGCGATGCGGGCCGGCCGCTTCCAGACCGTGCCGCTCATCGGCGTCGGGGGAGTGCGCACCGGGCGCGACGCCCTCGAGCTCATCGCCGCCGGCGCGACGATGGTCCAGGTCGGCACGGCCACCTTCAACGACCCGACGGCTCCGCAGCGGGTCATCGGCGAGCTCGAGACCGCGGTCGCCGCGCACGGCGTCGACTGCGTCACCGGCCTGGTCGGCATCGCCCACGACAGGATGGTCATCCCGTGACAGACAACGCCCGCGAGACCCCTGCGCCCTTCGGTGTGCGGCTGCGCACCGCCATGGACGCGCACGGCCCGCTCTGCGCCGGCATCGACCCGCACCGCGCCCTCGTCGAGTCGTGGGGCCTCACCTACGACCTCGACGGCCTGCGCACGTTCACCCAAGCCTGCGTCGAGGCGTTCGGCGGCCACGTCGGCATCGTCAAGCCGCAGTCGGCGTTCTTCGAGGTCTTCGGCTCGGGCGGCATCGCGGTGCTCGAGGCGGCCATCACCGAGCTGCAGTCCCGCGGGACCCTCGTGCTCCTCGACGCCAAGCGCGGCGACATCGGCTCGACGATGGCCGCCTATGCCGAGGCGTTCCTCGGTCCGTATGCCGTTGCCGCGCCCGAGGCTGTCACGCTGAGCCCCTACCTGGGTTTCGAGTCGCTGCGGCCGGCGCTCGACGTCGCGAGCGCGAACGGTCGCGGCGTCTTCGTCCTCGCGCTCACCTCGAACCCGGAGGGCCCGAGCGTCCAGCACGCCCGCCTCGACGACGTGAGCGTCGCCGGGTCGATGGTCCGCGGCGCCGCGACCGAGAACGCCGACGCCGTCGCCGCCGGTGAGCTGGGCAGCACCGGCCTCGTCGTCGGCGCGACCGTCGGCAGCGCCGTGCAGGACCTCGGCCTCGACCTCGCCGACGTCGGTGGCCCGCTCCTCGCGCCCGGTGTCGGGGCCCAGGGCGCGACCGGCGACGACCTCAAGCGGGTCTTCGGCGACGCCCTCGGCAACGTCCTGCCCGCCAGCTCGCGCGAGGTGCTCGCGGCCGGACCCGACCCCACGGCCTTGCGTGCGAAGGCGACCCGCACGAGCGAGGAACTGGCAGCGCTGCTGCGCTGACCGGCATACCGGAACGTCGCCGTCTCGTGGCGGCGCCCGACTCGGAGTGAACCGGGCCTGACGTGGTTAAATCGCGAGAAAGGCGTTGAGAAGCAGCGCCGACGCACCATACGAAGGACGTTCGACATGGCACTGCCCCCTCTCACCCCGGAGCAACGGTCGGCCGCGCTGGAGAAGGCAGCGCAGGCGCGGAGGGAGCGCGCCGCCGTCAAGAACCGCCTCAAGTACGCCCAGGGCAACCTCGGCGAGGTCATCACCGAAGGGAAGCAGAACGACGTGATCGGCAAGATGCGGGTCTCCGCGCTGCTCGAGTCCATGCCCGGCGTCGGGCGGGTCAAGGCACGCGCCCTCATGGAGGAGATCGGCATCAGCGAGAGCCGCCGCGTCCGCGGCCTCGGACAGAACCAGATCACCGCCCTGCTCGACCGCTTCGGCAAGGCGTGAGCGGGGCCTCCCGGCTCACCGTCCTCGCCGGCCCGACCGCCGTCGGCAAGGGCACGGTCGCGGCGTACGTCCGGGAGCACCACCCCGACGTCTGGCTGTCCGTCTCCGCGACGACGCGCCGGCCGCGACCCGGAGAGGTCGACGGCACGCACTACCACTTCGTGAGCAACGAGGAGTTCGGTCGCATGGTCGACCACGGCGAGCTCCTCGAGTGGGCGACGGTCCACGGGCGGGCGCAGTACGGCACACCGCGCGCTCCTGTCGAGGCGGCCCTGGCGGCCGGTCGGCCGGCGCTGCTCGAGATCGACCTGCAGGGGGCGCGGCAGGTCCGCGAGACCATGCCGGACGCGCTGTTCGTCTTCCTCGCGCCGCCGAGCTGGGACGAGCTCGTCCGCCGGCTCGTCGGCCGCGGCACCGAGACACCCGAGGAGCGGGAGGTCCGGCTGACGACCGCGCGCGCCGAGCTCGCCGCCGCCGAGGAGTTCGACGTCACCATCGTCAACGACGACGTGCAGAGGGCCGCCGACGAACTCGTATCATTGATGCGCACCCCGACTCTGACGAAACGAGACTGATCCCTGTGTCCGGCACCAAGGCCAACCCCATCGGCATCACCAACCCGCCGATCGACGAGCTCCTCACCAAGGCCGACAGCAAGTACGCCCTCGTGCTCTACTCCGCCAAGCGGGCCCGCCAGATCAACGCGTACTACGCCCAGCTCCAGGAGGGCCTGCTCGAGTACGTCGGCCCGCTCGTCGACGCCGAGGTCCACGAGAAGCCGCTGTCCATCGCGCTGCGCGAGATCAACGGCGACCTGCTGACCTCCGAGAAGACCGAGGACTGAGCACCTCGTGCGCGTCGTCCTCGGTGTGGCGGGCGGCATCGCGGCCTACAAGGCCTGCTCGCTGCTGCGCCTGCTCACCGAGAACGGGCACGACGTCACCGTCGTCCCGACCGCGGCGGCGCTGAACTTCGTCGGTGCCCCGACGTGGGCCGCCCTCTCGGGCAAGCCGGTCAGCACCGACGTGTGGAGCAACGTCCACGAGGTGCCGCACGTCCGGCTCGGCCAGGAGGCCGACCTCGTCGTCGTCGCGCCGGCCACCGCTGACCTGCTCGCGAAGGCGGCCACCGGCCAGGCCGACGACCTGCTCACCAACGTCCTGCTCACGGCGCGATGTCCTGTCGTGCTCGCCCCGGCGATGCACACCGAGATGTGGGACCACCCGGCCACGCAGGCCAACGTCGCGACCCTCACTGAGCGCGGCGTGCACGTCGTGCCGCCCGCGAGCGGCCGGCTCACCGGCAAGGACACCGGGCCTGGGCGGCTCCCCGAGCCCGAGGACCTGTATGCCGTGTGCGAGCGTGAGCTCGCCCGCGCCGCCTCAACCCCCGCCGCCTCAACTTTCCCGCCCCATGAGGGAAAGTTGAGTGAGGGAGGGGAAAGGAAGTCGCACCTCGCTCAAGGTTCCGCCATGGGGCGGGAAAGTGGGGATCAGGACCTCATGGGGCGGGAAAGTGGGGACCAGGACCTGCGCGGGCGGCACGTCGTCGTGAGCGCCGGTGGGACCCGCGAGCCGCTCGACCCGGTGCGCTACCTCGGCAACCGCAGCTCCGGCAAGCAGGGGCACGCCCTCGCCGCCGCTGCTGCCGCACGGGGTGCCCGCGTCACGCTCGTCACGACGGCGCCGACCGAGGTGTCCGGCGTCGACATCGTGCCCGTCGAGACCGCGCTCCAGCTGCGCGACGCCGTGCGCGAGGCCGTCGCCGACGATGCCGACGCCGTCGTCATGGCCGCCGCGGTCGCGGACTTCCGTCCCGAGACATACGCGCCGACGAAGATCAAGAAGACCCACGAGGCCCGCGCCGACGGCGGCGAGGACGACTCCGCGCCGACGATCACGCTCGTGCGCAACCCCGACATCCTCGCCGACCTCGTGAGCTCGCGCGGGAGCGGCACGGCTCCGGTCATCGTCGGGTTCGCCGCCGAGACCGGGGACGAGAACGGCTCCGTCCTTGACCACGGCCGCGCCAAGCTCGACCGCAAGGGCTGCGACGTCCTCGTCGTCAACGAGGTCGGTGCCGACAAGACGTTCGGGGCCGACGACAACACCGTCACCGTGCTGCGCCGCGGCAGTGACGACGTCGTCGAGGTCGGCCCGGCCACGAAGGCCGCGGTCGCCGACGCCGTCTGGGACGTCGTCACCACCCTGCTCTGAGGCTCGCCCGCCAGAGCGTGGGCGGGCGGCCCGGCCCGACCGGGCATGCCTTAGATTTGGCCGACCGCCCCGCATTCGGGGGCACGCTCACCATGTCGTCCTGAAGGAGAGTCCACGTGGCTGCACGCCTGTTCACGTCCGAGTCCGTCACCGAAGGACACCCGGACAAGATCTGTGACCAGATCTCGGACTCGATCCTCGACGCCATGCTCGAGCAGGACCCGCGCGCCCGGGTCGCCGTCGAGACGATGGTGACCACGGGGCTCGTGCACGTCGCCGGTGAGGTGACGACCGAGGCCTACGTCGAGATCCCGAAGATCGTGCGTGACACCGTTCTCGGCATCGGCTACGACTCCTCGACCAAGGGCTTCGACGGCGCCTCGTGCGGCGTCGAGGTCTCGATCGGCCAGCAGAGCCCGGACATCGCGCAAGGTGTCGACACGGCATACGAGAACCGCACCGGCGGTGTCGACCCGCTCGACAAGCAGGGCGCCGGCGACCAGGGCCTCATGTTCGGCTACGCGGCGGACGACACCGCCGAGCTCATGCCGCTGCCGATCCACCTCGCCCACCGGCTCGCGGAGCGGCTCACCGCCGTGCGCAAGAGCGAGGAGCTGCCCTACCTGCGTCCCGATGGCAAGACCCAGGTGACGATCTCCTACGAGGGGGACAAGGCCGTCGCCCTCGACACCGTCGTCCTGTCGACGCAGCACGCGGATGGCGTCTCCCTCGACGGCCTGCTCACGCCGGACATCGAGCAGCACGTCATCGCGCCGGTCCTCGCGGAGCTCGCCGATGCGGGTACCGAGCTCGACACCTCGAAGCACCGCACGCTCATCAACCCGACGGGCACCTTCGTCATCGGCGGCCCCATGGGCGACGCCGGCCTCACCGGTCGCAAGATCATCGTCGACACCTACGGCGGCATGGCCCGCCACGGTGGTGGCGCCTTCTCCGGCAAGGACCCGTCGAAGGTCGACCGCTCCGCCGCGTATTCGATGCGCTGGGTCGCCAAGAACATCGTCGCCGCCGGACTCGCCCGCCGCTGCGAGGTCCAGGTCGCCTACGCCATCGGCAAGGCGCAGCCGGTCGGCCTCTACGTCGAGACGTTCGGCACCGAGACGGCGCCGCTGGACAAGATCCAGGACGCCATCTCGTCGGTGTTCGACCTGCGCCCGGCCGCGATCGTCGACCAGCTCGACCTGCTGCGCCCGATCTACAAGCCCACCGCGGCCTACGGTCACTTCGGCCGGACGCACGCGGACGGCGTCGAGAACGCCTTCACGTGGGAGCGCACCGACCGCGTCGAGGATCTCCAGCGCGCCGTCAAGGGCTGAGTTTGAGCACTCACGCGGCGGCCCCGCTCCTCGCCCACGACGACGTGGGGAGCGGGGCCGCCGTCGTCCTACTGCACGCCGGTGTCGCCGATCGCGGCATGTGGGCGCCTCTCCTGCCGGCGCTGAGCGCCCGCCGCCGCGTCGTGGCGCCCGACCTGCGCGGCTTCGGCGACACGCCACTGGTGGCAGGGGAGTACTCCGAGGCCGACGACGTGCTCCGCCTCCTCGACGTCCTCGGCATCGGACAGGCGACCCTCGTGGGTGCCTCGCTGGGCGGCCGGGTCGCCCTCGAGATCGCGTCGCGACACCCGGACCGCGTCCGCTCGTTGGCCCTGGTGTGCCCGGCCTACCGCGGCCTTCAGGTCACCGACCAGGTCGTCATCGAGTTTGGCGAGCGTGAGGACGAGCTGCTCGCGGCCGGTGACGTCGACGGCGCGGTCGCCCTCAACGTCGACACGTGGGTCGGTCCCGAGGCTGACGCGGAGGCCCGCGCGGACATCGCGCGGATGCAGCGGCGAGCCTTCGAGGTCCAGCTGGCGGCCGAGGCCCTCGAACCGCCGCCCCAGCCGGCGCGCGTCGAGGTCGACGCGACGGCGATCTGGATTCCCACGGTCGTGTTCTCCGGTGCCCACGACGCTCCCCACTTCCGTGAGGCCGCGGCCCTGCTCGCGAGTCGGATCGAGAGTTCGCTGCTCGTCGAGCTGCCGTGGGCCGGGCACCTGCCGTCGGTCGAGCGCCCCCAAGAGATGGCCGACCTGCTCCTGCAGCACCTCGAGCACGGGCCTGTCCGCCCGGTCGTCTAGTTTCGGGCGGGTGAGCGCATCGGACGAGGGGACCCAGCTGGAGCTGATCCAGCCGTCCGCTCGCGCGCGCCCGAAGCCGAAGTCCGGCGGCGAGCCCATCGCTGAGACCGACCCCGTGGCGAGTGTCCTCGTCGACACCGGGCTCGCGCACCTCGACCGACCCTTCGAGTACCTCGTGCCCGCGTCCATGTCCGACGAGGTCGTGCCGGGGGTCCGCGTCAAGGTGCGCTTCGCCGGTCAGGACCTCGACGGGTTCGTCGTCAGCCGGGCCGCCGAGCCCGACCACGAGGGTCGCCTCGCGACGATCCGCCGCCTCGTCTCGCCGGAGCCGGTGCTCACGCCGGAGGTGCTCGAGACCGCTCGCGCGGTGGCCCGACGGTACGGCGGCGCCGTCGGGGACGTGCTGCGCCTCGCGGTGCCGCCCCGGCATGCGGCTGCCGAGAAGGCCCTGCCGGCCGACGCACCCGCGGTGGACCCGCTCCCCGAGGCGGGGGAGTCGGCCGCGTGGGAGCCGTATGCCGGTGGGCCGGCCTTCGTGGCGCGCGTGGGTTCGGGGGAGGCGCCGGCGGCGTCACTGCTGGCGGCGCCGACGACGGACCCGACGGCGGACTGGCCCCGACTGCTCGCCGACGCGGCCGCAGCCGCACTCGAGGGCGACCGGGGCAGCGTCATCGTCGTGCCCGACGGCCGGGACGTGGCCCGAGTCGACGCGGCCCTCACCGAGCGGCTCGGGAAGGGTCGCCACGCGCGGCTCACGGCCGACCAAGGACCACAGGCGCGTTACACGGCATACCTCAAGGTGTTGCGGGGGCACGTGCGCGTCGTCGTCGGGACCCGCGCGGCGGCGTTTGCCCCGGTCCGTGACCTCGGACTCGTCGCGTGGTGGGACGACGGCGACGACCTCCACGACGAGATGCGCGCGCCCTACCCCCACGTCCGCGAGGTCCTGCGCACCCGCGCGGGCATCGAGGGTGCGGCGCTGCTGAGCGCAGGGTTCACGCGGACGGCGGCGCTGGCCCAGTGGGTCGATGACGGGGTGGTGGTCCCGCTCGAAGCGTCGCGAAACCTGTTGCGCCGCAACGTTGCTCGTGTCCGGATCGCCGGTGAGGGAGCCGACCTGGCTCGCGACCCCGCGGCCGCGCGAGCTCACCTGCCGAGCCTCGCGTGGCAGGTGGCCAAGGATGCGCTCACGCGCGGACCGGTGTTGGTGCAGGTGCCACGACGGGGCTACCTGCCGTCACTGTCGTGCCTGGAGTGCCGTCGCCCGGCGCGCTGCCGGGTGTGCTCGGGGCCACTGGCGCTGACGGGTCCGGGGCACCCGCCGACGTGCCGCTGGTGTGGGGCGGTGGAGACGAGGTTCGAGTGCCCCCACTGCGGCTCGACGCGGCTGCGCTCCTCCGTGGTCGGCGCGCGCCGGACCGCCGAGGAGCTGGGCCGCGCCTTCCCGGGGGTGCCGGTCACGACCTCGGGTGCCGGCTCGGTCGTCGACGCGGTCGACGACCGCCCGCGGCTCGTCATCTCGACTCCCGGCGCCGAGCCGGTGGCCGAGGGTGGGTATGCCGCGTGCCTCCTTCTCGATGCGTGGGCGCTGCTCGACCGGCCCTCGCTCGACGCCTCCGAGGAGGCGTTGCGCCGCTGGTGCGGTGCGCTGGGGCTGACCCGTGGCGCAGCCGACGGCGGTGTCGCGGTGCTCGCCGGCGCGCCGACCCACGCCACCGTCCCTGCCGTCGAGGCGCTCGTGCGGTGGGACCCGGCGTGGTTCGCCGAGCGTGAGCTGGCGGAGCGCCGGGGCCTGTCCCTGCCGCCCACGGCCCGGGTCGCGGCGCTCACCGGCCCGCGCGACGCGCTGCGCGCGGCGGTCGAGTCGATGAGGCTGGGCGACTCGGTGCAGGTGCTCGGGCCACTGCCGCGCGACGAGGGCGTCGAACGGGTGGTGCTGACGGCCCCGCTCGCGGACGGTGGGGCACTGGCCGCCGAGGTGGCTGCGATGCGCGCTCGCCGCTCGGCCGGCAAGGAGACGGCGACGGTGACGGCCCGGCTCGATCCTCGCGACCCCGCTGGTTGAGGTTTAGAGCCCCCGGCTCTCGAGATCGGGTGACACGCCGGTTCCCGAACGGCATCCCGGGCGTATCTCCCGATCTCGACGCGGTTGGCACTCGACAGGCGAGACTCGGCGCGCGGTCCTAGGGTGGGGGTCGGAGCAACGACGCTCCGGACGTGCGTGGACCAGGGGGTCCGATGGCCGATCGCTTCAACCCTGCTCCCGGTTGGCCGGTGCCGCCGTCGGGATGGATACCGCCGAAGGGCTGGGCGCCTGATCCCGCGTGGCCCACCGCCCCGGCTGGATGGAACTTCTGGTTGGACGAGGAGGGTGCATCGACGGCCGGCCCGCCAGGCCTGTTCGGGCACGACCCGGCGATGGGAGGCACCCGACGGGGCAAGCGCGAGGCGGCACTCGGGTGCGGGTGCCTCGGACTCGTCCTCCTCGGTCTGCTGGCCACCTGCTCGGCCGTCCTCGGCGACGACACGGAGTCGACACCCGCCACCACCGTGACGGCGACGGCCACAAGCACCGAGCCCGCCCCGACGTTGACGGCGACCGTGACGGCGACTGTGACAGCCACCCCAGCGGCTCGCCCAACGGCGCCCGTGCCCCTGCAGTCGGTGCCGCGCTCCACGTCACCACCACGGACCCCGGTGCCACCGCGGACGACGGCCCCGCGACCTCGTACGACTGCACCGGCACCACCTCCCGAGGAGAACGACGTCTACTACGGGTCGTGCGCGGAGGCCCGTGCCGCGGGCGCGGCACCCTTGTATGCCGGTGAGCCCGGTTATCGCGCTGGGCTCGACCGGGACAAGGACGGCGTCGCCTGCGAGTCGTAGCCGGAGCGGCCCTTCGTAGACTGGCCCGCGTGACGAGCCGAGACCGCGTGGACCCGACCCGATGAGGCTGGTGTTCGCGGGAACCCCAGAGACCGCCGTCCCGTCACTCGAGGCGCTGATCGCCTCCGACCACGAGGTGGTGGCGGTCGTCACTCGACCTGACGCCCGGTCGGGTCGCGGCCGCACGCTCCAGCCCTCGCCGGTCAAGGCTGTCGCCCTGGAACGCGGCATCGAGGTCCTCACCCCCGCGAGTCCGCGCGACCCCGAGTTCCAGGCGCGGCTGCGCGAGCTCGGGCCCGACGCCTGCCCGGTCGTCGCGTACGGCGCGCTCCTCCCGCGAGAGGTCCTCGACATCCCCGCGCACGGCTGGGTCAACCTGCACTTCTCCGTGCTGCCCGCGTGGCGAGGCGCGGCGCCCGTCCAGCGCGCCATCATGGCCGGCGACGAGACGACGGGAGCGAGCACCTTCGTCATCGAGGAGGGGCTCGACACCGGCCCCGTCCTCGGCGTGATGACCGAGACGATCCGTCCCGACGACACCGCCGGCACCCTCCTCGACCGGCTCGCCGACGCCGGAGCCGGCCTGCTCGTCGCGACGATGGACGGTCTCGAGGCAGGACGGCTCACCCCGGTCCCACAGCCGAGCGAGGGCGTCTCGCACGCCGCGAAGCTCACGAGCGCGGACGCCGAGGTGACGTGGACGGTGCCGGCGTATGCCGTCGACCGTCACGTCCGTGGGTGCACTCCGGCCCCGGGCGCGTGGACGACCTTCCGTGGCGAGCGGCTCGGGATAGGGCCGGTGACCGTGGCGGCGGCCGACGCGGTGCCGTCGGGCGAGAAGGTGCCGGCTCCGGGGGAGATCGTCGCGACGAAGCGGGCCGTCCACGTCGGTACCGCCTCCGGAGTGGTCACCCTCGGTGAGGTCCGGCCACACGGCAAGAGGGCCATGCCGGCGGCGGACTGGGCCCGCGGTGTGCGCATCGAGCCCGGCGAGGTCTTCGCCGGCAGTGAGGTGACGTCATGAGCGAATCGCGCTCGCAAGGTGCCGGTCGACCCGACCGGTCGCGACCCCGGCGGCCGCGCGACGAGCAACGGGGTGGCGCGCCGCAGGGCGGTCGACGGCAGGGCGATCGACAGCAGAGCAGCGGGCGGCAGGGTGGCGGTCCACCCCAGCGCCAGCAGCGCTCGCGGCAGAAGCCGAGCGAACGCGCGAAGCGCGCGGAACCGGCGCGCTTCGCGGCATACACGCTCCTGCGGGCCGTCGCGGAGGGCGGCTACGCCAACCTCGAGTTCCCCGCGATCATCCGACGGCACCGGCTCGACACCCGGGACGCGGCGTTCGCGACCGAGCTGGGATTCGGCACCCTGCGGATGCAGGGGTTCTACGACGCCGTTATCGCGGCCGCGGCGGACCGGCCGACCTCACGCATCGACACCGGTGTGCTCGACGTCCTGCGTCTCGGCGCCCACCAGCTCCTCGGCATGCGGGTGCCGGTCCACGCGGCTGCCGACCAGACCGTGGGGCTCGCGCGCACCGTGAGTGGTGCCGGGGCCAGCGGCTTCGTCAACGCGGTGATGCGTCGGGTCAGTGAGGCGACACGAGACGAGTGGCTCGCGCGCGTCGTGCCGGAGGGTGGGGGAGCCGCCGCGCTCGCGGTCGAGTACTCCCACCCGGAGTGGGTCGTCACCGCACTGCGCGGAGCCCTCATCGGACACGGACGGGCGACCGCCGAGGCCGTCGACACCGAGCTGCGCACCCTCCTGGAGGCCGACAACACCCCGGCCCGGGTGAGCCTCGTGGCCCGGCCCGGTCTCGCGTCGGTCGACGAGCTCGTCCAGGCCGGCGCGTCCGCGAGCGAGACCTCGCCGATCGGTGCGGTGCTCTCCGGTGGTGACCCCAGCGGGGTGACCGCCGTGCGCGAGCGTCGTGCCGCCGTTCAGGACGAGGGCTCCCAGCTGCTCGCGCTCGCTCTGGCCGCCGTGCCGGTCGCTGACGGCGTGCCGCGGCGTTGGCTCGACCTGTGCGCGGGGCCGGGCGGCAAGAGCGGCGTCCTCGGCGCACTCGCGCTCGAGGCCGGCGCCGACCTCGTCGCGGTCGAGGTGAGCGATCACCGTGCGGACTTGGTTCGCTCGACCCTGGAGCCGATCACGTTGCGCGCCAAGGCTTCCGGCGTCTCCGTCGAGGTGCGGACCGCGGACGGTCGCGAGGTCGGCGACGCCGAGCCCGCGGCATACGGGCGCGTCCTCGTCGATGCTCCCTGCACCGGTCTCGGCGCGCTTCGACGCCGTCCGGAGGCGCGGTGGCGGCGCCAGCCCGGTGACCTCGCCCAGCTCGGGCCGCTGCAGCGCGACCTGCTGCGGTCGGCCATCGACGCTGTGGCGCCCGGTGGGGTGGTCGGCTACGCGACGTGCAGCCCGCACCCGGCCGAGACGACGTTCGTCGTGCGCGACGTCCTCAAGAAGCGAGACGACATCGAGGTCATCGACGCCCGGCCGTTCTTCCGGGATGCGTCGGGTGGGGAGCTGCACGACCTCGGTGACGGGCCAGCGGTACAGCTGTGGCCGCACGTGCACGGCACCGACGCGATGTTCCTGACGCTGCTGCGCAAGAAGGGCTGACGGTCGTCGCGGGTTCCGCGGCTGGATAGGGTTCGGCTCGTGCAGATCTCCCCGTCGATCCTCTCCGCCGACTTCGCCAACCTCCAGACCGAGCTCGACGCGATCTCGAACGCGGACTGGGCGCACGTCGACGTCATGGACAACCACTTCGTCCCGAACCTCACCCTCGGGCTGCCGGTCGTCGAGTCCCTGCTCAAGGTGTCGCCGATCCCGCTCGACTGCCACCTCATGATCACCGACCCCGACCGGTGGGCGCCCGGCTACGCCGAGGCCGGGGCGCAGTCGGTGACCTTCCACGTCGAGGCGGCTCGCGACCCGCGCAGCCTGGCACGGACGCTGCGGTCGGCCGGTGCCCGCGCGGGGATGGCGATCAAGCCGGGGACGCCGTGGAAGCCGTACGAGGACCTGCTGCCGGACCTCGACATGGTGCTCGTCATGACCGTCGAGCCGGGCTTCGGCGGACAGTCGTTCATGGCCGACCAGCTGCCCAAGGTGCGCGAGGTCCGCGAGGCCGTACGGCGGCACGGCGGCGACGTCTGGGTCCAGGTCGACGGGGGAGTGTCGGCGTCGACGATCGAGCAGTGCGCCGAGGCGGGGGCTGACGTCTTCGTCGCTGGTTCGGCGGTGTATGGCGCGGAGGTCGCCGCGGTCGCCGTGGACGAGCTGCGTTCTCTCGCAACGGCGCACGCGCACTGACAATGGAGCCGTCGACGCTGGACTCGCTTGATCCCGGCGAGGTGCTGCGTGGTCGTGAGGTCGTCGGCGCAGAGCTGGAGGGGCTCACGTGGGAGCGCACGAAGATCGTGGGCTGCACGTTCGAAGAGTGCACCTTCACGGCCTGCAACCTGTCGATGACGGTCCTCACCGACACCCGGTTCGTCGACTGCACCTTCGTCGGGTGCAAGCTGCTGGCCCTCAACTGGACGGCGACCGGAGCGGGTTCGCTTCTGGCACAGCCGATCCGGTTCGAACGGTGTCGCCTCGACGGGGCGACTTTCGCAGGCATGGACCTCACCGGGTTCACCTTCCGCGACTGCCAGCTCGTCGACGTCGACTTTACCGAGGCCGAGCTGCGTCGCGCGGACCTCGGCGGGAGCGACCTCTCCGGGGCGCGGTTCAGCGGCACCGACCTGCGTGAGGCCGATCTGCGTGGCACCCGGGGCCTCGCCCTCGACCCGCGCGACAACCGGCTCACCGGTGCCCGAGTCGACCTCGACGCCGCACCGGGCCTGCTCTCGGTCTTCGGCATCACCATCGACTGACTCCCGACTGATTGCCGGTTCCGTGCGCCGGGGCTGACCGGAACGGGCAATCAGTGGGGTTTGGCGCGACCGGAACGGGCAATCAGTGGAGTCGGGCGCGACCGGAACGGGCAATCAGTGGGGTTTGGCGCGACCGGAACGGGCAATAAGTCGCAGTGGGGGAGGTCACGGTGGACGGGGCAGCAGCGCTCGGTGACCCTGCGGCATACTGGGCGCCGACGTGCTCCGGGGTCGGTGCAATTCCGAACCGGCGGTGACAGTCCGCGACCCGGCCGCAGCCAGCGGCCGGTTGACCAGGTGGAACTCCTGGACCGACGGTGAAAGTCCGGATGGTAGGCAGCACGTGACAGCGGGACCCTCGCGAGAGGGTCGCGTCGCACGACGGCACGGTCCCATCGGCCCGCCCGACCACCGACGACGCCGAGCCGCACCGCACGTCCCCCGGAGCTCGACCGACAGGTCTGGAGCACGAGGAACGGGACATGCAGGATCAGCGCACGAGCGACATCGAGTGGATGCGCCGTGCCCTCACGCTCGCCGAGCGCGGGCCGGAGGCCGACGCCAACCCCCGTGTCGGCTGCGTCCTCGTCGGCGCTGATGGTGAGCTCGTCGCCGAGGGCTGGCACGACGGTGCCGGCACACCCCACGCGGAAGCCGCCGCCCTCGCGGCCGCAGGTGACCGCGCGTCCGGCGCCACGGCATACGTCACGCTCGAGCCCTGCCACCACGGCGGCCGCACCGGGCCCTGCTCCCGCGCCCTCGCGGCTGCCGGCGTCACGCGCGTCGTGTATGCCGTGAGCGACCCGAACGTCGCGGCCGCCGGGGGCGCGACGTGGCTGGGTGAGCAGGGTGTCGCCGTCGAGGGCGGGGTCCTCGAGGACGAGGCGACGGCGCTCAACCGCACCTGGCTGCACAGCGTCCGGACCGGTCGCCCCTGGGTGACGTGGAAGCTCGCCAGCACGCTCGACGGGCGCAGCGCCGCGGCCGACGGAACGAGCCAGTGGATCACCGGCCCCGAGGCCCGCGCCGACGTGCACGAGCGCCGCGCCCGCTGCGGAGCGATCCTCGTCGGTACCGGCACCGCGCTCACGGACGACCCGCACCTCACGGCTCGCCGCCCCGACGGCACGCTCCACGACCGCCAGCCGCTGCGGGTCGTGCTGGGCCAACGCGACCTGCCGACGACTGCCCGCGTCCTCGACGACGCAGCTCCAACACTGCACCTGCGGACCCGCAGGGCCCAGGACGCCCTTGCCGAGCTGGCACGGCGGGACGTTCACCACGTCTGGCTCGAGGGCGGGCCGACGCTGGCCGCCGCGTTCCTCGCCGACGGGCTCGTCGACGAGGTCGTGGCCTACGTCGCGCCGGCGTTCCTCGGGCGCGGACGCCCGTCGGTGAGCGACCTCGGCATCACGACCATGGCCGACATCCTGCGGCTCGAGCCGGCGGACATGGCCTTCGTCGGCCAGGACATCCGCATCACCGCGACCATCCCCACACCCGGCCATCACCCCACGGACCTGGAGGCAGACACCTGATGTTCACCGGAATCGTTGAGGAGCTCGGCCGCGTCGAGCGGATCGACCACGCCGAGGAGTCGGCGCGGCTCACCCTGCGGGGGCCACTCGTCGTCAGCGACACGACGCACGGCGCGTCCATCGCCGTCAACGGCGTCTGCCTCACCGTCGTCGAGCACGACGCCGACGAGGGCTGGTTCAGCGTCGACGTCATGGCGGAGACGTTGTCCCGCACCGGCATCGGCGACCTCGGCCCCGGCAGCCCGGTCAACCTCGAGCGGGCCATGGCGCTGAACGGCCGCTTCGGTGGGCACGTGGTCCAGGGTCACGTCGACGGCACGAGCACCGTCCTCGCCCGCCGGCCCGGCGACCGCTGGGAGGTCGTCACCTTCACGCTGCCACCCGCCCTGGCTCCCTACGTCGTCGAGAAGGGGTCGATCACGCTCGACGGGGTAAGCCTCACCGTGTCCGCGGTCGCCGACACCACCTTCGAGGTCTCGCTCATCCCAACGACGCTCGAGCTGACGACCCTCGGTCACCGCGCCGTCGGCGACAGCGTCAACGTCGAGGTCGACGTGCTCGCGAAGTACGTCGAGCGCCTGCTCGCCACCCACACCACCCACGCAGCACCCGCCATCCCTGCCACGGCGTCCCACGCCACACCCACAACGGAGGTCCCCGCATGAACTGGCTCGAGCGTCTCTTCGAGGCCCAGCTGACGATCGGCAGCTCGCACATCCTCTGGCGCGAGATCATCGGCAACGCCTTCGGCTTCGCCTCCGCCATCGGCGGCATGCGTCGCCGCGTCTGGGCCTGGCCGGTCGGCATCATCGGCAACGTCCTGCTCTTCACCGTCTTCTTCGGTGTCGCGTTCACCAACCCGCAGAACCAGACGCTCTACGGGCAGGCCGGGCGGCAGGTGTTCTTCATCCTCACGAGCGTCTACGGCTGGTGGCGTTGGCAGCAGCACCGCAACGCCCGCGGCGGCGACGAGCACGCCATCACCCCGCGCTGGGCGACGATGCGCGAGCGGGCGGCCTACGTCGGCGTCTGGGTCGCCGGGGTCGTCATCGGTCAGTGGCTCTTCGCGACAATCGGCACGAACTGGCCTGCGCCTCGCTGGTACTTCTGGTGCGACGCGTGGATCTTCGTCGGCTCGATGCTCGCGACCTACGCGATGGCCCGCGGCTGGAACGACTTCTGGCTCATGTGGATCGCCGTCGACCTCGTCGGCGTGCCGCTGCTGTGGCACAGCAAGTTCTACCCGTCCGCGATCCTGTATGCCGTGTATGGCGCCCTCGTCCTCTACGGCTTCACGGTGTGGCTCAAGGCCTCTCGCGAGGAGAAGGACCCCCAGCCCGAGCTGACGGAGGCGATCTCGTGACCGCCCCGGCGACGCCATCCACGCCCACGACGGCACCGGGTGCGCTGTCGACGGTCGACGATGCCCTCGACGCCCTGCGCGCCGGGCGCCCCGTCCTCGTCCTCGACGACGAGGACCGCGAGAACGAGGGCGATGTCGTCCTCGCCGCGCAGACCCTGACGGACGCGTGGATGGCCTGGACCATCCGGCACTCCTCGGGGTACGTCTGCGCCCCGGTCCCGGCCGAGCTCGCCGACCGCCTCGACCTGCCGCCGATGGTGCGGGAGAACGAGGACCGGCTGCGGACGGCATACACGGTCACCGTCGACGCCGCGACAGGCGTCAGCACGGGGATCAGCGCCGCGGACCGTGCCCACACGGTCCGCACCCTCGCCGACCCGGCGACGACCGCGACGGACCTCGTCCGCCCCGGCCACGTCGTTCCGCTGCGGGCGCGCTCCGGGGGAGTGCTGGCTCGCCGCGGGCACACCGAGGCGGCCGTCGACCTGTGTCGCCTCGCCGGTCTCGAGCCCGTCGGCGCGATCGCCGAGCTCACCCACGACGACGGCACGATGATGCGCACGCCCGCCGTCCTCGAGCTCGGTGCCGCGCACGACCTGCCGGTCGTCACGATCGAGCAGCTCGTCGCCCACCGCCAGCGTCACGACCGGGTGCTCCGGCACGCCACGACGACGCTGCCGACGGCGGACGGCACGTTCACCGTGCACGCCTACCGCGACGCCCTCACCGGCGACGAGCACCTCGCGCTCGTCAGCCCGCGCGGGCTGCTCGCCGACGCCGGACCCGTGCTGGCCCGACTGCACAGCGAGTGCCTCACCGGCGACGTCCTCGGCTCGGCCCGCTGCGACTGCGGTCCACAGCTGCGCCGGGCGCAGGCGCGCATCGCCCGCGAAGGTGGCGTCGTGGTCTACGTCCGCGGCCACGAGGGCCGGGGTGTCGGCCTCGCCGACAAGATCGCCGCGTATGCCGTCCAGGACACCGGTGCGGACACCGTCGCCGCGCAGGAGGCCCTGGGGCTGCCCGTCGACGCGCGCGACTACGCCGCGGCGACCGCGATCCTGCACGACCTCGGGGTCAGCGACGTTCGGCTCATGACGAACAACCCCGCCAAGGTCGAGGGCGTCCGCGCCGCCGGCATCGCCGTGTCCGGCGTCGAGCGCCACCAGGTGGCCCCGGTGGCGACGAACGCGGCATACCTGCGCGCGAAGCGCGACCGGCTCGGCCACGACCTCGTCCTCGACGCGAGCGACGAGCCCCGTCGCAGCACGCACGAGGTGAGCGCATGAAGGCCGGCGCCCCCGAGGTCACCGTCGACGGCACCGGACTGCGCGTCGCCGTCATCGCCGCCTCGTGGCACGACGTCGTCATGAGCGGGCTCATCGACGGCGCCACCCGCGCGCTGGCCGCGAGTGGGCTCCCCGATGCCCCGGTCCTCCGCGTCCCCGGCACCGTCGAGCTGTCCGTCGCCGCCGCCCGGCTCGCTCCGACCCACGACGCGCTCGTCGCCCTGGGTGTGGTCATCCGCGGTGGCACACCGCACTTCGACTACGTGTGCAGCGGCGTGACCCACGGCCTCACCGACGTCAGCACCCGCACCGGGGTGCCGGTCGGGTTCGGAGTCCTCACCTGCGACACCGAGGAGCAGGCGCTCGACCGCGCCGGGCTACCCGGGTCGAGCGAGGACAAGGGCGCCGAGGCGGTACTGGCCGCCGTCGCGACCGCTGTCACGTTGCGCACAGTCGCCCCTCGTACGATTGGCGCGTGAAGACCTTCGACGCCCTCTTCGCCGAGCTCTCCGAGAAGGCCGTGACCCGGCCTGCGGGCTCGGGCACCGTCGCGCAGCTCGACGCCGGCGTGCATGCCATCGGCAAGAAGGTCGTCGAAGAGGCCGCCGAGGTGTGGATGGCGGCCGAGCACGAGGGTGACGAGCGCACGGCCGAGGAGATCTCGCAGCTGCTCTACCACCTCCAGGTCCTCATGGTCGCCAAGGGCATCACCCTCGACGACGTCTACGCCCACCTCTGACCGCAAGGCCACTCATGTTGCGAATTGCCGTGCCCAACAAGGGTTCCCTCGCCGACGCAGCCGCCGAGATGCTGCGCGAGGCGGGCTACCGGACCCGCCGCGACTCCAAGGAGCTCGTCGTCACCGACGAGGCGTCCGGGGTCGAGCTGTTCTACCTGCGCCCGCGCGACATCGCCGTCTACGTCGGCTCCGGCACCGTCGACTGCGGCATCACCGGCCGCGACCTGCTCCTCGACTCCGGCAGCGCCGCGACCGAGGTCATGACCCTCGGCTTCGGGTCCTCGACGTTCCGGTATGCCGGCCGCCCCGGTTCCGTGGCGTCCGTCCCCGAGATCGCCGGTCGCCGGGTGGCGACGAGCTATCCCGGGCTCGTCGAGAAGCACCTCGCCGACCACGGTGTCCAGGCCGAGGTCGTGCGTCTCGACGGCGCCGTCGAGACCGCGATCACCCTCGGTGTCGCGGACGTCATCGCCGACGTCGTCGAGACCGGCGCGACGCTACGCAGCCAGGGCCTCGAGGTCTTCGGCGACCCGATCCTGCGCAGCGAGGCGGTCCTCATCCGCCGCGACGGCAGCGACCAGGACGCCGCGATCGAGGTGCTGCGTCGCCGGCTGCTCGGAGTCGTCACCGCGCGGCACTACGTCATGCTCGACTACGACGTGCCCGTCTCGGTCGTCGACGCCGCGTGCGCCCTGACGCCGGGCCTGGAGTCGCCGACGGTCTCGAACCTGCAGAACCCGGACTGGAAGGCCGTGCGAGCGATGGTTCCGCGGTCCGGCACGAACCAGGTCATGGACGAGCTCTGGGAGCTCGGTGCCCGCGCCATCCTCGTCACCGACATCTCCGCGTGCCGGTTGTGACCACCGTGGGCTCCGACGCGCCGTCCCGTGCCCCGTTCACGTCCCGCCGGGGCCGCACCATGGCGCTCGTGCTCGGCGTCGTCGCGCTGGCGCTCTTCGGTGTCCTCGGCTACTTCCTGCGCGGCCGGCACCTCAACGGCGAGTGGACGCTCGCCGATCGGGGCCTCATGGCCGGCATCGGGGTCGGGCTGGCCGCCGCGCTCTGGCGCTGGGCGAGCATTCGCGCGGTCCCCGGCGACACGGGATTGACGGTGCGCAACCTCGCCGGGTCGCGACACATCCCGTGGGCCGATATCACGGAGGTCACCTTCGACGAGGGTGAGGCGTGGGCGAGCATCCATCTCGTCGACACCGAGCAGGTGGCCGTCATGGCGATCCAGCGGGCCGACGGCCCCTCCTCGCGCGACGAGGCCCGGCGCCTGGCCCAGCTCGTCGCCCACTCCCGCCGCACCTGAGCCGGAACCTGTCTGCATCACCACTGATGCAGATATGATGCACCCATGCGCACCACCGTCGACCTGCCCTCCGGCGTCCATCGTCGAGCTCGTGAGCTGGCCCGTCAGCGGGGCCAGTCGTTGTCTGCTGTGCTCGCAGACCTGACGGTGCGCGGTTTGGCCCAGCTCGACGAGCCGGTGCGGATCGACGTCGACGCGACGACCGGGGTTCCCGTGATCCACGTCGGGCGCCGGATCACGTCCGAGGATGTGGCACAGGCGCTGGACGACGAGTGAGGACGCACCTGCTTGACGCCAATGTCCTCATTGCGCTGAGCTTCGGCGAGCATGAGCACCACGAGGCGGCTCTGCGCTGGTTCGGGCAGGAGCCCGGATCCTTCGCGACCAGCCCCATCGTCGAAGGGGCCTTGGCGCGCTTCGTCCTGCGGATCGGGGAGTCACCGGCGACACTGACGGGTCTGCTCGACCACTGGCGGTCCCACCCGAGATGCGTGTTCTGGCCCGACGACGTGCCGTATGCCGAGGTGGACCTCGCCGACGTCTCGGGCCACCGGCAGGTCACCGACGTCTACCTCGTCTCGCTCGCTGTCGCCCACGGAGGGCGACTCGCCACATTGGACCGCGCCCTGGTCGGTCTTCGGCCCAACGGCACGACCCTCGTCACGTGACGAGCGGACGGTTCGGGCGCAGCAGCGACGCCGCTGTCAGCTGCCCGAGCATGAGCATCGCCAGCACCATCCAGATCGCCGAGTAGTCCCCGGTCGCGTCCCGGACGGCACCCATCGTCATCGGCCCGAGCGAGGCGATCGTGTAGGAGACGAGGAAGGCCATCGCGGTGAAGCGGGCAGCGGCGGCCGGCGACACGGCATACCGGACGAGCAGGACGAGACCGACCGCGAAGGACGCGCCCTGGGCGATGCCGAGCAGCACCGCCCACAGCCACGGCGCGGCATCGGCGGCGAGCCACACCCCGCTCTGGCCGACGAGGCCGCAGGCGCCTGCAGCCAACAGGACCACGCGCCAGTCCCCGACGCGGTCGGTGAGCGCCGGCCCGACGAGCCCGGACACGAACTGTGCCCCGGTGAAGACCGACAGCAGCAGCCCCGCGTCGCGCGCGTCCCAGCCGTGCCCGACATAGGTTGGCGACAGCCACGCGAGGGTCGAGTAGAACTGCCACGACTGCAGGGCGAGGAACGCCGCGACGAACCACGCGGTCGTGCTGCGCCACGGGAGGCGGTGGCTCGCGTCCGGTGGGTGCTGGTCGTGGTCGCCCCGCACGTGCATGCGCCGGTCGAGCGGCAGCCAGAGGAGCAAGCCGATGACGGCGACCAGCCCCCAGAAGCCGAGGGAGCGTGTCCAGTCGCCGAGGGCGTCGGCGAGAGGGACGGCGACAGCCGCGGCCACTCCTGCGCCGCCCATCATCGCGAACATCTGCAGCCCGGTCGCGAGCCCCGCGCGCCCCGGCGGGAAGGAGCGCTTCACCATCCCGGGCAGCAGCGTGCCGGCGAGGGCGATCCCGGCGCCGGCACAGAGGGTTCCCAGGTAGAGCGCCACGACCTCGTGCCCCCAGAAGCGCGCAAGGTTGCCGATGACGACGGCGACCATGGCGAGGGAGATGGACCGTGCCACCCCGAGGCGCAGCCCGAGACGTGCGGAGGCGGGCGCGAGCAGTCCCATGCAGAGCACCGGGAGGGTCGTGAGGACGCCGAGCCACACCGACGACAGCCCGAGGTCCTCGCGCAGCCGCGGCAGCAGCGGTGGCAGGCCGGTCATGAGCAGCCGCATGTTGAGCGACACCGCGACGACACCGAGGACGACGAGCCACATCGGCGGGCGGGTGAGCGCTCCGAGATCGTGGCCGGGCACCTCGCGCAGGACGTCCGAGCCGCTGCCGGTGTCGTGCACGAGGTCGGCGGCGTCGCGGCCCGGCTCGGTGGCCCACAGCCCGGCTTCCTGGTCGGCCCACTCGTCCCAGTGCGCCGCGAAGAGCTCCCCGTCACGGGTCAGGGCGCGCCGCTTGCGCTCCTCGGTCGGCGCCTCGACCCAGACCCGGGCCGCCGCGTCGTCACCGGCGATGGCGAACGACCCGACGCCCTCGAGGACGACGAGATCGGGGGTCGGTGCCGGGTGGTCCGCTCCGCGCACGTCGCGGGTCCAGTCCCACGTGGGGTATGCCGGCCGCTCGCCACCGCGCCACGCGTCGACGAGCGAGCGCCGTGCGATGCGGGTCGTCTCGCAGAGACCGGTCCAGCCCTGGTGCATGTCGTCCACGTGCAGCAGCTCGGCACCGAGCCGGCGCGAGAGCTCGCCGGCGAGGGTGGTCTTGCCCGAGCCGCTGGGTCCGTCGACCGCGACGACGGTGACCGGCCCGGCGCCCGGACCGCGGGCCTCGACGAGCTCGCGGACCCGGTCGGCGAGGACGTCGACCGAGCCGCGGTCGTCCATGTCCTCCGTGGGGCCCGTGTGCACGCGCGTCACCCTACGACTCGGGTCGCTCCGTCCCGACGCCGTCCCCGGCGGCCCCGTCCCTCGTGGGGTCCCCGGTACCCTCGGCCGTCGACGGCGCACCCGTCGGGTTCGGTGACACCGGCACGAGCGCCCGCGCCTCGTCGATCTCGAGCCCGGTGAGGGCGAGGAGGTCGACGATCATCGAACGCACCTGGGCGCGGATCACCTCACCGGACAGGCTCGACCGACGGTCGAGCACGGTACTGCGCTCACCGAGCGCCTCGAGTCCGGGACGGGCGGCCACCGGCTCCCGTCGCTCGTGCAGCTGCCGTGCGATGTCATCGCAGCTCGTGGCGAGGTCGTCGATGAGGGCGACGTATGCCGGTGGGACGGTCTCGCCGCGTCGGATGCTCACCGAGGCGCGCCGGACGAGGACGCGCAGGTTCCGGATGGCGCGGTCGAGCGGGTCGAGCAGGCTGGAGATCTCCTGGACGCCCGGGAGGTGACGGCGCCGGAAGGGGGAGAGGCGCACAACCGCTACGCCCTCGGCGGCGATCGAGCGCAGGTCGTCGAGCAGGCGCTCGCTGCGGCGGGCCCGATCGAGGGTGCGGACGCCGAGGTCGACGTCGGACGCGCGCAGGGCCGCTGCGGTGTCACGCAGGATGTCGGCGACCTCCTGCACGGTCGCGGCGGCCCGCTGCCGGGGGCGGTGCAGGCCGGTGGCCGGCGCGAGGACGCTGATCGTCAGCGCGACCACACCGCCCACCACGGCGTCGACCCAGCGCGTGAACGCCTGGCCCGGTGCCGCGACGAGGGTCGTGACGATCGCGGCCTGCACGCCCGCCTGGATGGTGATGAGGATGCCGGCGCCAACGAGCGAGGCCACCCCCATGGCGATGAGGACGACGACGAGCACCTGGATGACGCCGGTGCCGAAGACGTGCACGAACACGTCCCCGACGAGGACTCCGACCGCGACACCGACCATGACCTCGACGGCCCGGCGGACGCGCTGACCGTAGGACATGCCGAGCGTGATGATCGCCGTCACCGGGGCGAAGAACGGCTGGTCGTGCCCGGGCAGCGACGACGCGACCCACCACGCGAGCGCGGCGCCGAGTCCGCACTGGAGGATGAAGACGAGCCGGGCCATGAGCCGGTCGCGCCGGATCCGTGCCTCCCGCCGGGACCGGGCCGCGACACGGGCGGTGACCTGCGCGGTCGGGCGGGCGGACGGCATACGGACCATTATCGGCGGGTCGATATGCTTTCGTGGTGAGCGTCGCCATCCGAGTCATCCCCTGCCTGGACGTCGACGCGGGGCGGGTCGTCAAGGGCGTGAACTTCGAGAACCTGCGTGACGCGGGCGACCCCGTCGAGCTCGCCCGCTCCTACGGCGAGCAGGGCGCCGACGAGATCACCTTCCTCGACGTCACCGCGAGCAGCGGTGACCGGGCGACGACCTATGACGTCGTGCGCCGCACCGCCGAGCAGGTCTTCATCCCGCTCACCGTCGGCGGGGGAGTGCGGACCGTCGACGACGTCGACCGGCTCCTGCGCAGCGGGGCGGACAAGGTCGGCGTCAACACCGCCGCCATCGCGCGGCCCGAGCTCATTGCCGAGACCGCCGACCGGTTCGGGTCCCAGGTGCTCGTGCTGTCGGCGGACGTGCGCCGTCGCCGGGCCGAGGATGGTTCTCCCACAAGCGATTTCGAGGTGACGACCCACGGTGGCCGCACCGGCACCGGTCTCGACGCCATCGAGTGGTGCGCCCGTGCAGCCACGCTGGGGGCCGGCGAGATCCTGCTCAACTCGATGGACGCCGACGGCACCAAGACCGGCTTCGACCTCGAGCTCATCGAGCGGGTGCGGCCGGAGGTGTCGATCCCGGTCATCGCGAGCGGTGGTGCCGGCGCCGCGGCCGACTTCCCGCCGGCCGTGCGCGCGGGCGCCGATGCCGTCCTCGCCGCGAGCATCTTCCACTTCGGTGAGGTGCGCATCGGCGAGGTCAAGAGCGCGCTGGCCGCGGACGGCATACCCGTCCGCTGAGCGAGCCGCCTAGAGACCGAGGTGGGCGGTGGCGAAGCGCGCCACCGCCTCGTCGGGTCCGCTCACCTCGACGTCGGCGACCCCGCGTCGTCCGTATGCCGTGAGCAGGACTTCCAGCGGCGCGCCCGTCACGCGGACGGTCGCCTCGCCGCCGCGCACGGTGAGCGGGTCGCGGCCGGGTGCATGCAGCTCGACGCCGTCCTCGACCCGTCGGAAGAGCAGCCGACCCATGCGGGACAGCAGTCCCCACACGGCCGCCTCGAGCTCGGCGGACGGTGTCCTCCTCGGGCCGGGTGCGCCGTCGCCGCGCAGGACGTCCTCGTGGTGCACGACCATCTCGGCGAGGTTGACGACCTCGTCCACGGGACCCAGCCGGGTCGGGTGCCACACGGGGGGACCCGTCCGCACGGTCTCGACGAGTTCGCCCCATGGCCGGGACGCGACCCGGGACTGCGCTCGTTCGGTGCGGTCGGCGAGGAACGGTACGACGATCCCGGCTGCGAGGTCGGGTCGCTGCTCGCGGACGACGAGGTGGGCGGCGAGGTCCCGGGTGGTCCACGGGGTGCACAGGGTCGGTGCGTCCGGCCCGACCGACGCGAAGGTGTCGCAGAGCGCGAGCCGCTCGGCGTGCGCGAGCGAGCCGGACGGCATACCGGGAAGAGCGGGAGACATGGACCCATCCTCGCGCCCAGACAGGTGCGCGGCACAATGGCCCGTGTGCCCGACCTCGACCCCAGCATCGCCGACCGGCTGAGCTTCGACGACCGCGGCCTCGTTGCCGCCATCGTCCAGCAGCACGACACCGGCGAGGTCCTCATGCTCGGCTGGATGGACGCCGAGGCGCTGCGACGCACCCTGACCGAGGGGCGGGTGACCTTCTGGTCGCGCAGCCGCGAGGAGTACTGGCGCAAGGGCGACACCTCGGGTCACGCCCAGCTCGTCCGCTCGGTCGCCGCCGACTGCGACGGTGACGCGCTGCTCGTGCGGGTGCACCAGGTCGGTGCGGCCTGCCACACCGGCGACCGCACCTGCTTCGACGCCGGGGACCTCGGTGCGACCGTCGGGCCCGAGGCGCCGTGATGATGTCCTCTGACGCCGCGCAGCCGAGCCCGGACCTGTCCTTCGGGACGACGTGGCCGTCGCTCGACGTGTTCTCGGTTCTCGCGCAGGACCGCCGCGTCATCCCCGTCGTCCGCCGGCTCATGGCCGACGCCGAGACACCGGTGGGGCTCTACCGCAAGCTCGCGCAGAACCGGCCCGGGACCTTCCTCCTCGAGTCCGCCGAGCACGGCGGCGTGTGGTCGCGCTACTCGATCATCGGGGCCGCCAGCCGGGCCACCCTCACCGAGTCCGGCGGTGAGGCGCACTGGATCGGCGAGCCGCCGGTCGGCGTGCCCACGACGGGCCCCGCCACCGAGGCACTGCGGGACACCGTGGCCGCTCTGGCCACCGACCCCGTGCCCGGCCTCCCGCCCCTCACCGGCGGCATGGTGGGGATGATCTCCTACGACGCCGTGCGGCGCTGGGAGAAGGTGCCGCAGGTGGCGCCGGACGTCCTCGGCGTCCCCGAGATCGCGATGATGCTCGCGACCGACCTCGCCGTCCTCGACCACAGCGACGGCTCCGTCCTGCTCATCGCCAACGCCGTGAACTACGACGCCACCGACGAGCGGGTCGAGGAGGCGTGGGCGGACGCCGTCGACCGCCTCGACGCGATGACGCGCGATCTCGGCGCCTCGGCCGAGAGCACGGTGGCCGTCGTCGACGCAGCCGCGGTCGACGAGGCACTCACGGAGGTCACGAGCAACCTCACCCGCGACGAGTACGAAGCCATGGTCGAGAGTGCCAAGGAGGACATCCGCGCCGGCGAGGTCTTCCAGGTCGTTCTCTCGCAACGGTTCTCGATGCCCTGCCCGGCCGACGCCCTCGACGTCTACCGGGCGCTGCGGGCCGGCAACCCGAGCCCCTACATGTACCTGTTCCGGTTCACGCGACCGGACGGGACGGCATACGACGTCGTCGGCAGCTCACCGGAGGCGCTCGTCAAGGTGACCGGCACCCAGGCCATCACCCACCCCATCGCCGGCTCCCGTCCGCGCGGCAAGAGTCCCGAGGACGACGTCCGGCTCGCCGACGACCTCCTCGACGACCCCAAGGAGCGCTCCGAGCACGTCATGCTCGTCGACCTCGGCCGCAACGACATCGGCCGGATCAGCCGGCCCGGCACCGTCGACGTCGTCGAGTTCATGGACGTGCGCCGCTACAGCCACGTCATGCACCTCGAGTCGACCGTCGTCGGCGAGCTGCGGGACGATGTCGCGGCCTACGACGTGCTCGTGTCGACCTTCCCGGCGGGGACGCTCTCGGGGGCGCCGAAGCCGCGGGCGCTCTCGCTCATCGAGGGCTACGAGCCGTCGCGGCGGGGCGTCTACGGCGGGGTGGTCGGCTACCTCGACTTCCATGGCGACCTCGACATGGCCATCGCCATCCGCACTGCGCTCATCGACAGTGGGACCGCCCACGTGCAGGCCGGTGCCGGCATCGTCGCGGACTCGGTCCCGCGCACCGAGCACGAGGAGTGCATCGCCAAGGCGACAGCCGTCCTGCGTGCCGTCGCCACCGGATCGGCACTGCGCACGACGACGGGGATGGGCGTATGACCCTGCTGCGCCGCCGGGGTGTCCTCGTCCTCCTCGTCGCGCTCGGTGCGCTCGTCGTCGTCGTGACCGCGTCGCGCACCTGGGTCGCGGGGACGGTCAATGATGCCGTGCTCGGTCGCCAGGCCGTGAGCGCGACCGGATCGGAGTCCGCGACGGGGGTCGTCGGCATCGCGCTCGTCGTCGCCGCCGGGGCGGTTGCCTCGGCTGCCGCGGGTCGCAAGGCGCGGGTCGTGGCACTCGTGCTGACCGGGCTGGCCGTCCTCGCCGGCCTGCTGAGCATCGGTCGGGTCGTCACCGACCCCGAAGGGGTGCTCGGTCCCATCGCCGCGGCCGCTGCCGGCCGGAGCGGATCGCTCGAGACGAGCGCGACCCTCGGGCTGTGGCCGTGGGTCGCCGCGCTGGGTTTCGTGCTGTCGGGCACCGCCCTGCTCACGCTGGCGTTCGCGGTGGCCGACCGACCCGCCGGGCTGTCGTCGCGCTACGACGCCCCGGCCTCACCCACGGGAGCCGAGGACGCCGAGCGCGCCAGGGCAGCCCGCGGGGCGAGCACCTGGGACCAGCTCACCGCGGGGGAGGACCCGACCGACGAGACCGACGCACACGCGGACAAGACCCACGCACACGCGGACGAGACCGGCATACGCGCCGACGACACTGACGCACGGGCCGACGACGCCGGCATACGCGCCGACGGCGACGAGACCGATGTCCACCGCGGCCCGCGAACCTGACACAATGACGAGCGAGCCCTGACCTGCACGCACGCACGCAGCGGGCACCCCACGAGACCCGCACCGACACCACACCGGAGGCACCCATGGCCGAGCAGCACGAGGACCACCACGGCAGCAGTACCGCCGCCTGGGCGCTCGTCGGCATCGTCCTGCTCGGGTCACTCATCATGTCGATCGCGGTGGCGTTCCCGAACGTGCCGCTCTTCATCGGCGGCGTCGTCGTCGTCATCCTCGGTCTCGTCGTCGGCAAGGTGCTCGCCCTCGCCGGTTACGGCGTCGACGGCCAGGTCGCCCGCCGCGACACCAACTCGGCCTGAGCCCCATGACCACCGTGCTCGACGCCATCGTCGCCGGTGTGCGTGAGGACCTCGCCGCGCGCCAGGAGCGCGTCGCCCAGTCCGAGCTCGAGCGCCGCGTCGCCGAGCGGGGGGCCCCGATCGACGCCGAGGAGCGGCTGCGCGCTGACGGCCTCTCGCTCATCGCCGAGGTCAAGCGGGCCAGCCCGAGCAAGGGTGCCCTCGCGGACATCGCCGACCCCGCAGCCCTCGCCGCCACGTATGCCGAGGCCGGAGCCACCGCCATCAGCGTCCTCACCGAGCAACGCCGCTTCTCGGGCTCGCTCGACGACCTCGACGCCGTGCGCGACGCCGTCTCGATCCCGGTGCTGCGCAAGGACTTCATGGTCACCGACTACCAGCTGTGGGAGGCACGCGCCCACGGCGCCGACCTCATCCTGCTCATCGTCGCGTCGCTCACCGACGACGAGCTCGTCCGGATGCACACCCTCGCCCAGGACCTCGGCATGACGGCCCTCGTCGAGGTCCACGACGAGGGCGAGACCCAGCGCGCGGTCGACGCCGGCGCCCGGGTCATCGGCGTCAACGCGCGCAACCTCAAGACGCTCGAGGTGCACGCCGACACGTTCTCCCGTCTCGCCCCGCTCATCCCGCCGGGGGTCGTCCGGGTGGCCGAGTCGGGCATCTCCGGTCCCGAGGACGCCGCGATGTATGCCGCCCAGGGCGCCGACGCGGTGCTCGTCGGGGAGGCGCTCGTCCGCGGTGACGACCCGGCCGCCGCAGTGCGCGCCATCGTCGAGGCGGGCACGTCTGCGGCACAGGGCGTCTCGCGCGCCCCGCAGCGATGACGGCCGGACGTTTCGGCGACTTCGGCGGACGTTACGTCCCCGAGGCGCTGATCCCGGCCCTCGACGAGCTCGACGAGGCCCGACGCTCGGCGATGGCGGACCCGACGTTCCTCGACGAGCTCGACCGGCTGCACCGCACCTACACCGGCCGGCCCAGCATCATCACCGAGGTGCCGCGATTCGCCGAGCACGCCGGCGGCGCCCGCATCATCCTCAAGCGCGAGGACCTCAACCACACCGGCTCGCACAAGATCAACAACGTTCTCGCCCAAGCCCTCCTCACCAAGCGGATGGGCAAGACCCGCGTGATCGCCGAGACCGGCGCCGGCCAGCACGGAGTCGCCACGGCGACGGCCGCGGCACTCATGGGCCTGGACTGCACCGTCTACATGGGCAAGGTCGACACCGAGCGTCAGGCGCTCAACGTCGCCCGCATGCGGATGCTCGGCGCCGAGGTCGTCCCCGTCGACCACGGCAGCGCCACCCTCAAGGACGCCATCAACGAGGCCCTGCGCGACTGGGTCGCCGCCGTCGACACGACGCACTACCTCATCGGCACCGTGACGGGTCCGCACCCGTTCCCGGAGATGGTGCGCGACTTCCACCGCATCATCGGCGTGGAGGCGCGCGAGCAGGTCCTCGAGCACACCGGCCGCCTGCCCGACGTCGTCGTCGCCTGTGTCGGGGGCGGGTCCAACGCCATGGGCATCTTCCACCGCTTCATCGAGGACGAGGGCGTGCGCCTCGTCGGCGTCGAGGCCGGGGGAGAGGGCCTCGAGGGGCGGCACGCGGCACGCTTCGCGTCGGCGACGCCCGGCGTCCTCCACGGGGCGATGAGCTACCTCATGCAGGACGAGGACGGCCAGACCGTCGAGTCGCACTCGGTGTCGGCCGGCCTCGACTACCCCAGCGTCGGCCCGGAGCACTCGTACCTGCGCGACACCGGCCGCGCGGAGTACGTCTACGCCACCGACGACGAGGCGATGGAGGCGTTCGCCCTCCTCTGCCGCACCGAAGGCATCATCCCGGCGCTCGAGTCCGCCCACGGCCTCGCCGGTGCGCTGCACCTCGGGCGCGAGCTCGGCCCCGACGCGATCATCCTCGTCAACCTCTCCGGGCGTGGGGACAAGGACATGCACACCGCCGCCGAGTGGTTCGGGCTCGTCGACGACGTCGTCGAGGACGACGAGATCGTCCCGCCCGGTGAGTCCGACGACCCGGGCGCGACCGGTGACGGGAGGACCCAGCTGTGAGCACCGAGGTGACGGCCTCCGCAGAGCCGGGCACCGGCGACACCGACCGGGGTGTCGCCTCGGTCATCGAGCGCTGCCGCGCCGAGGGTCGCGCTGCCCTCGTCGGCTACCTGCCCGTGGGCTTCCCCGACGTCGAGACCTCGATCCGCGCCATGGTCGCCATGGTCGAGTCCGGTGTCGACATCGTCGAGATCGGGTTGCCCTACTCCGATCCGGTCATCGACGGCCCGGTCATCCAGCGCGCCACCGAGGCGGCGCTGCGAGCCGGCACCCACGTCGTCGACGGCTTCCGCGCGGCGCGCGCGGTGCGCGACGCCGGCGCGCCACCGCTCGTCATGAGCTACTGGAACCTCATCCTGCGGCGTGGCGTCGACCGGTATGCCGCCGAGCTCGCCGCCGCGGGTGGTGCCGGGCTCATCACCCCCGACCTCATCCCGGACGAGGCTGCCGACTGGATCGCGGCGAGCGACCGCGAGGGACTCGACCGCGTTTTCCTCGTGGCGCCCAGCTCGACCCCAGAGCGGCTGTCCCGGGTCACGGCCGCGAGCCGCGGCTTCGTCTACGCCGCGTCGACGATGGGGGTCACGGGCGAGCGCGCCAGCGTCGGTCCCGCGGCGCGCGACCTCGTCGAGCGAACTCGCGCGCTGACCGAGCTGCCCGTGTGCGTCGGCCTCGGGGTCTCGAACGGCGACCAGGCCGCCGAGCTCGCCGAGTACGCCGACGGTGTCATCGTCGGCACCGCCTTCGTGCGTGCCCTCACGGGCGACGGGCAGGACGGTGACGTCGAGGCCCGGCTCGAGGCGGTGCGCGAGCTGGCCCGGGACCTCGCCCGCGGGGTGCGGGAGCGCCGGCAGTCGTGACCGTCGGGCGCAGCAGCGGCCGGCGTGGCAGTGGCGGGCGCCCGGTGGGCTCACAAGGACGGAGGCCATGATGGTCCCCATGACCACGCTGGCCCTCGCGGCGCTCCCGGCCGACATCCCGAGCCCGACGACGGGAGCGATCAACCTCGGCCCGTTCCCGATCCGCGGGTACGCGCTGTGCATCCTCCTCGGCATCGTCGTCGCCGTGTGGATCACCGACCGCAGGATGCGCACGCGCGGAGGTGAGCCGGGGCAGGTGCTCGACGTCGCGGCATACGCGGTCGTCGCCGGGATCATCGGCGGCCGGCTCTACCACGTCATCACGACGCCCGACCCGTACTGGGGGCCGGACGGCAACCCGGTCGACGCGCTCAAGATCTGGCAGGGCGGCCTGGGCATCTGGGGCGCCATCGCCCTCGGCGCGCTCGGCGCCTGGATCGGGTGCCGCCGCGCCGGGGTGAGGTTCCTCGACTTCGCGGACGCCGCTGCGCCGGGTGTCGCCGTCGCGCAGGGCATCGGCCGCTGGGGCAACTGGTTCAACAACGAGCTCTACGGCGCGCCGACGGACAAGCCGTGGGGCCTCGTCATCCACGAGTGGGACCAGGGCGCCGGTCGGGCCGTGCGCGATGCGGAGGGCAACGCCGTCGTGCTCGGCACCTACCAACCGACCTTCCTCTACGAGTCGGTCTTCGTCCTGCTCCTCGCGGTCGCGCTCCTGCTCATCGAGCGGCGCTTCCGGCTCGCGCGCGGTCAGCTCTTCGGGTTGTACGTCGCGGGCTACCCGATCGGGCGGATCATCATCGAGAAGATGCGCACCGACGAGGCCGAGCTCATCCTCGGGCAGCGCCTCAACGTGTGGACGAGCATCCTCGTCTTCCTCCTCGGGCTAGCCATCGTCTGGTACACCGGCCGACGCGCCCGGAGGACGCCCGAGGACGCGGCCGCGGACACGGAGGACCCGGCCCCGCAACCATCCACGATGTGAGATTCATCCGCTCGCATTGCAAGATGACTGTGGGCTAGCATCCATCCACACGTGGCCACCGCTGTCCGCGTCCGATGCCCTCCCTGAGCCGGAGCCGCCCTTCGCCCGAGCCGGCGAGGGCGACGTCCGGACCTGACCTCCCCGAGGACGGTGACCCGCCGCCATGTCTCCGACGCGCTTCTCCGCCCACCCGGCCGACGTCGGCCTCTACCGCCGGTCGAACGAGCACGACGCCTGCGGCGTCGCCATGGTCGCCACGATGCGCGGCACGGCCGGTCACGACATCGTCGACCACGCGCTGACGGCGCTGCGCAACCTCGAGCACCGCGGCGCCACCGGGGCGGACCCGCTCGTCGGCGACGGTGCGGGCATCCTCACGCAGGTCCCGGACGAGTTCTTCCGCGGCGTCCTCGACGTCGAGCTGCCGCCGGCCGGGTCGTATGCCGCGGGCATGGCCTACCTGCCCCAGGACGACGCCGAGCGCGCGGCCGCCGAGGAGCGCATCGGCGCCATCGCCGCGGAGGAGGGCCTCGAGGTCCTCGCCTGGCGCGACGTGCCGGTCACCCCCGACCTCGTCGGCGAGATGGCCCGAGCCTGTATGCCGGTCTTCCGCCAGCTCTTCGTCGCGGCGCCCGGCGGTGCCGTGAGCGGGATCGAGCTCGACCGGCTCGCCTTCTGTCTGCGCAAGCGGGCCGAGCGCGAGGCCGAGGTCTACTTCCCGTCGCTGTCGGCGCGCACCATCGTCTACAAGGGCATGCTCACGACCGGGCAGCTCGAGCCGTTCTTCCCCGACCTGTCCGACGAGCGGTTCGCGACCGAGCTCGCGCTCGTGCACTCGCGCTTCTCGACGAACACCTTCCCGAGCTGGCCGCTCGCGCACCCCTACCGGCTCATGGCCCACAACGGGGAGATCAACACCGTCAAGGGCAACCGCAACTGGATGCGCGCCCGTGAGAGCCAGCTCGTCTCCGACGCGTTCGGCGGCGACCTCGAGCGGCTCTTCCCGATCTGCACGCCCGACGCGTCCGACTCGGCGAGCTTCGACGAGGTCCTCGAGCTGATCCACCTCGCGGGCCGCTCGCTCCCGCACGCCGTCCTCATGATGATCCCGGAGGCCTGGGAGAACCACGAGGAGATGGACCCCGCCCGCAAGGCGTTCTACGAGTTCCACTCGACGTTCATGGAGCCGTGGGACGGCCCGGCGTGTGTCGCCTTCACCGACGGCACCCTCATCGGCGCGGTGCTCGACCGCAACGGCCTGCGCCCCGGGCGCTACTGGGTCACCGAGGACGGCCTCGTCGTCCTCGCGTCCGAGGCCGGCGTCCTCGAGCTCGAGCCCGACAAGGTGGTCCGCCGCGGGCGCCTCCAGCCCGGCCGGATGTTCCTCATCGACACGGCGTCGGGGCGCATCGTCAGCGACGACGAGGTCAAGTCCGAGCTCGCCGCCGAGCACCCCTACGAGGAGTGGCTGCACGCCGGCCTCATCACCCTCGACGAGCTGCCCGAGCGCGAGCACATCGACCACACCCCAGCGTCGGTCGCGCGCCGCCAGCGCACCTTCGGCTACACCGAGGAGGAGCTCAAGATCATCCTCGCGCCGATGGCTCGCACCGGTGGCGAGGCACTCGGCTCGATGGGCACCGACACCCCCGTCGCCGTCCTCTCGGACAAGCCGCGGCTGCTCTTCGACTACTTCACCCAGATCTTCGCGCAGGTGACGAACCCGCCGCTCGACGCCATCCGCGAGGAGCTCGTCACCTCGCTCGGCACGGTCATCGGGCCCGAGGGCAACATGCTCGAGGCAACTCCGGTGCACGCCCGTCAGGTCGTCCTGCCTTTCCCGGTCATCGACAACGACGAGCTCGCCAAAATCGTCCACATCAACGCCGACGGCGACCTGCCCGGCTACGCGACCCACGTCGTGCGCGGCACCTACCTCGTCGACGAGGGTGAGGCCGCCCTGCGCCGACGCCTCGACGAGATCCGCGCCGAGGTGAGCGACGCCATCGCGCGCGGCGCCCGGTTCGTCGTGCTCTCCGACCGCGACTCCGACCGCGACCACGCGCCGATCCCGTCGCTGCTCCTCACCTCGGCCGTCCACCACCACCTCATCCGCGAGAAGACCCGCAACACCGTCGGTCTCCTCGTCGAGGCCGGCGACGTCCGCGAGGTGCACCACGTCGCCCTGCTCATCGGCTACGGCGCGGCCGCGATCAACCCCTACCTCGCGATGGAGACCGTCGAGGACATGGTCCGCACCGGCGCCGTCACCGGCGTCACCGCGGAGCAGGCCGTCAAGAACCTCATCAAGGCGCTCGGCAAGGGCGTCCTCAAGGTCATGTCCAAGATGGGCATCTCGACCGTCGCGTCCTACCGCGGCGCCCAGGTCTTCGAGGCGCTCGGCCTGTCGCAGGAGCTCGTCGACGAGTACTTCACCGGCACCGTCTCGCAGCTCGGCGGCATCGGCCTCGACGTCATCGCCAAGGAGACCGCGGCCCGGCACGACTCGGCATACCCCACCGACGGCGTCATCCTCGCCCACCGCAAGCTGCGCGTCGGCGGCGAGTACCAGTGGCGCCGGGAGGGCGAGCCGCACCTCTTCGACCCCGACACCGTCTTCCGGCTCCAGCACGCGACCCGGCAGCGGCGCTACGACATCTTCAAGCAGTACACCCAGCGCGTCGACGAGCAGTCCGAGCGGCTCATGACCCTCCGCGGGCTCTTCGAGCTCGGCGGGGAGAACCCGCGAGAGCCGATCTCGATCGACGAGGTCGAGCCGGTGAGCGAGATCGTCAAGCGCTTCAACACCGGTGCGATGAGCTACGGGTCGATCAGCCAGGAGGCGCACGAGACGCTCGCCGTCGCGATGAACCGCCTCGGCGGCCGGTCCAACACGGGCGAGGGCGGTGAGGACCTCGAGCGCCTGCTCGACCCCGAGCGGCGCTCGGCGATCAAGCAGGTCGCGTCCGGCCGCTTCGGCGTCACGAGCGTCTACCTCACCCACGCCGACGACATCCAGATCAAGATGGCCCAGGGCGCCAAGCCGGGGGAGGGCGGCCAGCTGCCAGGACCCAAGGTCTACCCGTGGGTGGCCCGCACCCGGCACAGCACGCCCGGTGTCGGCCTCATCAGCCCGCCGCCGCACCACGACATCTACTCGATCGAGGACCTCGCCCAGCTCATCCACGACCTCAAGAACGCGAACCCGAGCGCGCGCGTCCACGTCAAGCTCGTCTCCGAGGTCGGGGTCGGCACGGTCGCGGCGGGCGTCTCCAAGGCGCACGCGGACGTCGTCCTCATCTCCGGCCACGACGGCGGCACCGGCGCCTCTCCGCTGACGAGCCTCAAGCACGCCGGCGGTCCGTGGGAGCTCGGCCTCGCCGAGACCCAGCAGACGCTCGTCCTCAACGGGCTGCGCGACCGGATCGTCGTCCAGGTCGACGGGCAGATCAAGACCGGGCGGGACGTCGTCATCGCGGCCCTGCTCGGTGCCGAGGAGTTCGGGTTCGCGACGGCCCCGCTCGTCGTCAGCGGCTGCATCCTCATGCGGGTGTGCCACCTCGACACCTGCCCCGTCGGCATCGCCACCCAGAACCCCGAGCTGCGCTCGCGCTACACGGGCAAGCCGGAGTTCGTCGAGACCTTCTTCGAGTATGTCGCCGAGGAGGTCCGCGAGCACCTCGCCGCCCTGGGCTACCGGAGCATCGAGGAGGCGATCGGCCAGATCCGTTCCCTCGACACGACCAAGGCCGTCGCGCACTGGAAGGCCGCCGGTCTCGACCTCGCGCCGATCCTCGCCGAGGTCGACAGTCCCGACGGCTCGGGCAAGCGGCACACGATCAGCCAGGACCACGGCCTCGAGAAGGCGCTCGACCACCAGCTCATCGCCGTGGCCCGCGAGGCCATCGACGACGGCACCCCGGTCACGGGCGAGTTCACGGTCCGCAACGTCAACCGCACCGTCGGCACGATGCTCGGCCACGAGGTGACCAAGGTCCACGCCGACGGGCTGCCCGACGGCACGATCGACCTCACCCTGCGCGGCTCGGCCGGCCAGAGCTTCGGCGCGTTCGTCCCCAAGGGTGTGACGCTGCGTCTCGTCGGCGACGCCAACGACTACGTCGGCAAGGGCCTGTCGGGTGGCCGCATCGTCGTCGCACCCGACCCGTCCTCGCCGCTCACGGCCGAGGACAACGTCGTCGCCGGCAACGTCATCGGCTACGGCGCGACGTCCGGTGAGATCTTCCTGCGCGGCCGGGTCGGCGAGCGGTTCTGTGTCCGCAACTCCGGCATCACCGCCGTCGTCGAGGGCGTGGGTGACCACGGCCTCGAGTACATGACCGGCGGGACCGTCGCCATCCTCGGACCGACCGGGCGCAACGTCGCCGCGGGCATGTCCGGTGGCGTCGCCTACGTCCTCGACCTCGACGGCGAGCGGGTCAACCGCGAGCTCGTCGACGTCTCCGGGCTGCGCGAGAGCGACGAGGCCGTCCTGCACGACCTCCTCGAGCGCCACCGTGAGCACACCGGCTCGACCGTCGCCGCGCGGCTCCTCGACGAGTGGGACACCGCCCGGGCGCGGTTCTCGCTCATCCTTCCCCGCGACTACCAGCGCGTCCTCGACGTCCGCGCCGCAGCCGAGGCCGAAGGTCTCGACCTCGACGGCACGCAGGTCTGGGACCGGATCATGGAGGCCTCCCGTGGCTGACCCCCAGGGCTTTCTCAAGACCCGCGAGCGCGAGCTCCCGGCCCGCCGACCCGTGCCCGTCCGCATCAAGGACTGGCGCGAGGTCTACGAGGAGCAGGAGCTCGGGCAGCTCCAGCGCCAGGCCGGTCGCTGCATGGACTGCGGAATCCCGTTCTGCCACAGCGGTTGTCCCCTCGGGAACCTCATCCCAGAGTGGAACGACCTCGCGTGGCGCGGTGACTGGCGCCAGGCCATCGAGCGGCTGCACGCGACGAACAACTTCCCCGAGTTCACCGGCCGCCTGTGTCCGGCGCCGTGCGAGACCGCGTGCGTCCTCGGCATCAACCAGCCGGCCGTGACGATCAAGCAGGTCGAGGTCACGACGATCGAGAAGGCGTTCGCCGACGGCGGTGTCGCACCCAAGCCGCCGGAGCGCCTCTCCGGCAAGACCGTCGCCGTCGTCGGCTCCGGTCCGGCGGGCCTCGCTGCCGCCCAGCAGCTCACCCGCGCCGGTCACACGGTCGCGGTCTACGAGCGGGCTGACCGCCCGGGTGGCCTGCTGCGCTACGGCATCCCCGAGTTCAAGATGGAGAAGTCGGTCCTCGACCGCCGCCTGCAGCAGATGCAGGCCGAGGGGACCCGCTTCCGCAACTCGGTGGACGTCGGCGTCGACGTCACGTGGGAGCAGCTGCGGGCCCGCTACGACGCCGTCGTCATCGCGATGGGTGCCACCGTGGCGCGCGACCTGCCCGTCGACGGCCGCGAGGGCGACGGCGTGCACCAGGCGATGGACTACCTGCCCGCCGCCAACCGCGTCGCCATAGGCGAGAGCGTCGACGGCCAGATCCACGCCCAGGACAAGGACGTCATCGTCATCGGCGGCGGCGACACCGGCGCCGACTGCATCGGCACCGCGCACCGCCAGGGGGCCCGCTCAGTGACGAGCCTCGAGATCATGCCGCAGCCGGGGGAGGAGCGCGCCGACGCCCACCCGTGGCCGACCTACCCGATGATCTACCGGGTCGCCTCCGCTCACGAGGAGGGCGGCGAGCGGTTGTATGCCGTCTCGACCCAGGAGGTGCAGCGCGACGAGTCCGGTGCGGTCACCGGCCTGCGGCTGCACGAGGTCGTCCGCGGCGAGAGCGGCTTCGAGTCCGTCGAGGGCTCCGAGCGGGTCCTGCCCGCGCAGCTCGTGCTGCTCGCCATGGGCTTCCTCGGTCCGCAGACCGAGTCCCTCGTCACCCAGCTCGGTGTCGAGCTCGACGAGCGCTCGAACGTCAAGCGCGGTCAGGACTACATGTCCTCCGTGCCCGGTGTCTTCGTCGCCGGCGACGCCGGCCGGGGGCAGTCGCTCATCGTCTGGGCCATCGCCGAGGGTCGCGCGGCGGCGCACCACGTCGACGCGTGGCTGTCGGGTGAGCCGTCGCGGCTGCCGCGCCCGGTCAACCCGACCGACCGTCCGCTCATGGTCTGAGCTGCGTCAACGGGACCACAGACGGAGGTATGCCGCGTGCGCGCCGCGCGCACGCGGCATACGGTCTCTCACGGTGTGAGCCGCGTCACCATGTAACCGGTTGCATCGATAGGGTTGCGCCCATGCGTCGCGCCAAGATCGTCTGCACCCTCGGCCCGGCGACCTCCACCCCCGAACAGCTGCGCGCCCTCGTCGCGGCCGGGATGGATGTCGCCCGATTCAACCTCTCCCACGGCGAGCACGAGGACCACGCGCGGGTCTACCTCGACGTGCGCCGGGCGAGCGACGAGACCGGTCACGCCGTCGGCATCCTCGCCGACCTCCAGGGCCCGAAGATCCGCACCGGCCGGTTCAAGGACGGTTCGGTCCTGCTCGAGGAGGGCGCCCGGTTCACCATCACCAACCGCGAGGTCGAGGGCACCAAGGAGATCGTCGGGACGACGTATGCCGGTCTGCCGGCCGACGTGTCCGCGGGCGACACGATCCTCATCGACGACGGCAAGCTCAACCTGCGCGTCGTCTCCTCCGACGGCACGGACATCGTCTGCGAGGTCGTCGAGGGCGGCGTCCTCAGCAACAACAAGGGCATCAACGTGCCCGGTGCCGCGATGAGCGTTCCGGCCCTGTCCGAGAAGGACGAGGAGGACCTGCGCTGGGCCCTCGACCTGCGGGTCGACATGATCGCGCTGTCGTTCGTGCGCAGCGCCGCCGACATCGAGCCGGTGCACAAGATCATGGACGAGAAGGGGATTCGCCTCCCGGTCATCGCCAAGATCGAGAAGCCGCAGGCCGTCGACAACCTCGACGAGATCATCCGCGCGTTCGACGGGCTCATGGTGGCCCGCGGCGACCTCGGCGTCGAGATGCCGCTCGAGACGGTGCCGCTCGTGCAGAAGCGGGCCTGCGAGCTCGGGCGCCGCAACGCCAAGCCGGTCATCGTCGCGACCCAGGTGCTCGAGTCGATGATCACCAACAGCCGCCCGACGCGCGCCGAGGCGAGCGATGCGGCGAACGCCGTCCTCGACGGCGCCGACGCGCTCATGCTCTCCGGTGAGACCAGTGTCGGCGCGCACCCCATCGAGGCCGTGAGCACGATGGCCCGGATCATCGAGAACACCGAGGAGCAGGGCCTGAGCCGGATCCGCCCGCTCGACACCAAGCCACGCACCAAGGGCGGTGCCGTCACCGCGGCCGCGGCCGAGATCGGCGCGCTGATCGGCTGCAAGTACCTCATCACGTTCACCGTCAGCGGTGACTCCGCCCGGCGGCTCGCCCGCGTCCGGCCGCGCATCCCGATGCTCGCGTTCACGCCGTTCCAGTGGACGCGCAGCCAGCTCGCGCTGACGTGGGGCGTCGAGACGTTCCTCACCCCGCCGGCGCGGCACACCGACCAGTTCGCGATGCAGGTCGACGAGGAGCTGCTCGCCTGCGGTCGGGTCGAGGAGGGCGACCTCGTCGTCATCGTCGCCGGCTCGCCGCCCGGCATCCCGGGCTCGACGAACGCGCTGCGCGTGCACCGCATCGGCGACGCGAAGAACCGCGTCGCACCGGCATACGAGGACGTCGCCGAGGTCGTCGTCGAGGACGCCTGAACCGGCGAGCACCCCGCAGCGCATTACACTGGGTGCGCCCTCGCCGGGGTGGTGGAATGGCAGACACGGAGCACTCAAAATGCTTTGCCCGCAAGGGCGTGCGGGTTCAAGTCCCGCCCTCGGCACCAAACCCTGTGGCCCTCGCGGCGGCTCTGCTGGCCTAGGCTGGCCCCGTGAGCGAGCAGACGTCCAGCGAGACCCCCGACATGCCCGAGAGCCGCACGGCCAAGCGCATCCTCGTCGCCGAGGACGAGGCGATCATCCGCCTCGACCTCGCCGAGATGCTCGGTGAGGCCGGCTACGACGTCGTCGGGCAGGCCAGCAACGGCGAGCAGGCCGTCGAGATGGCGACCGCGCTGCGCCCGGACCTCGTCATCATGGACGTGAAAATGCCTGTCCTCGACGGCATCTCCGCCGCCGAGCAGATCGGCAAGGAGCGCATCTGCCCGGTCGTCATGCTCACCGCGTTCAGCCAGACCGAGCTCGTCGAGCGCGCCCGCGACGCCGGCGTCATGGCCTACATCGTCAAGCCGTTCACCGCCACCGACGTCGTGCCCGCCATCGACATCGCGATGTCTCGCTGGAGCGAGCTCAAGACGCTCGAGTCCGAGGTCGCCGACCTCGGCGAGCGCCTCGAGACCCGCAAGGCCGTCGACCGCGCCAAGGGCGTCCTCATGGCCAAGCTCAAGATCACCGAGTCCGAGGCGTTCCGCTGGATCCAGAAGACCGCGATGGACCGCCGCATGGGGATGCGCGAGGTCGCCGAGGCCGTCGTCGCCGGCATGGAGAAGGCCTGACCACGGTCGCTTCGACGGCCCGACCGGCAGGTTCCCCCGCCTCCGCGCCGCCTCAGCATTATCGGGTGACCCGATAATCGCCTGCTCGACCCGACAAGCCTTCTCGGGTGGAGTGGGACGGTATCGGGTGACCCGATAATGCTGGGACTCCCCCGGCAGGTGGGGGAGACCGTGCTCACCGCAGGGCGACGACGACCTGGGTGAGCAGGGGAGCGACGACGAGGGCGGGCAGCATGTCCGCCACCGGCACGTCCTTGATCCGCAGCAGCCTCAAGCCGATGCCGGCGAGCAGCAACCCGCCGGTGGCGGTGAGCGCGAGGATGTGTGCCTCCGGCAGGATCGACCCGAGCAGCACCCCGACGAGGGTGAGTGCGCCCTGGACCACCGCGACGGACACCGCCGACAGCAGCACCCCGACGCCGAAGCTCGACGCGAAGGCCAGCGCGGCGAACCCGTCGAGCACCGACTTGAGCATGAGCTGGTCGACACCCCGACCGAGACCGTCCGAGAGCGAGCCGAGGATCGTCAGGGGCCCGACGCAGAAGAGCAGCGAGGCGGACAGCCAGCCCTCGATGAACTTCTCGCGCGCCGTGGGGCCGGCGGCGTCGTCGTGGTCGGCCAGTGCGGGCGACCGGCGTGAGAACCACGCCTCGATCGTGGCCGCGAGGCCCTCGAGCCGGTCGCCGATCCGCAGGAGCGACCCGGCGATGGACCCGATGAGCAGCGACCCGAGGACGATGAGCACCGGAGCGCCGGTCCCGGTCGCATCGGCGAGCGCGGCATCGGTGACGCTCACGGCCGACAGCCCCGCCATGAGCAGCGTCACGAGTCCGAGGCAGTCGGTGACGACCGAGCGGGTGCGGTCCGGGAGCCGGTGACCCACTGCCATACCGAGCAGCGCTCCCACGACGACGGTGACGACGTTGACGGCGGTGCCGAAGCCGATGAAGGGTGCGTCCACGCGCAAACTTTATGATTCACCGATCATTTCCCGCGAAGTCCTTCCGCGCACCGGGCAGGCCCCGTAGTGTCGGCACGTCAACCGAGCAGGGGGCTGTGAGGTCGAAGGAGGCGCCGTGGGGCGCAGCAATGTCGAGGTGGCCCCCGTCGAGAAGGCGGACCTGCCCGAGCTCGTCGGCCTCTGGCTGGCCTCGCGGGTCGACTCCGGTGTCCCGCTCGAGGTCGCGACCCGGTTCGCCGACGACGGACGCCTCGAGGCCGCATTGGACCGTGACGAGCTCACGGCCCACCTGGCCCGCCTCGACGGTCGCGCGGTTGGCTATGTCGTGACGAGCGAGAACCCGTTCGGTCTCCAGCCCGAGCCCGAGGTCGCGATCGAGCTGCTCTTCGTCGAGCCCGAGGCGCGTCGCCACGGCGTCGCGCGCGCCCTGCTCTCCACGGTCACGGCCCTCGCCGAGCGCGTCGGCTCCGACGTCGTCGTCTCCAACGTCCCCACGCAGAGCCGCGAGGCGAACCGCTTCTTCGCGCGCCTCGGGTTCAGCTCGGTCCTCGTGCGCCGCGTCGTCGGCACGACCCAGCTGCGCCGCCGGCTCACTCCGAAGCAGGCCACCGCGCGGACGGGTTCGGCCGTCGACCAGCTCATCCGCCGCCGCCGGTCACTGCGGGCTGTCGCCTCCCGCGCGAGCTGACCTCGCTCAGGCGCCGGGTGCGGCGTCGCGGATGAGGCAGGTGATGCGGGAGGTGCACACGCGCTTGCCGTCCTCGTCGGTCACGACGATCTCCCACGAGCACAGCGTCCGGCCGAGCGAGACGGGCGTCGCCACCCCGGTGACGAGACCGGAGCGCGCCGCGCGGTGGTGGGTGGCGTTGATGTCCGTGCCGACGACGATCCGGTCGACTCCGGCGTGGATCGCCGACCCGATCGAGCCCAGCGTCTCGGCAAGGACGACGGACGCGCCGCCGTGGAGCAGGCCGTAGGGCTGGGTGTTGCCCTCGACCGGCATCGTCGCGACGATCCGCGTCGGCGTCGCCTCGGTGACCTCGATGCCCATGCGGCGCATGAGCGAGTTCGGGTTGAGCTCGTTCATCTGCTCGACGAACGGCAGGACGTCGGTGTCGGGGGCGAGGTCGTGGGCAGTCATGGCGTCACTGTGTCATGCGGGGTATGCCGTCCGGTCGCCGATGTCCGCGAGGTCACGGTGTCGCGGTGTCGGGGGCGGGTCATAGGGTGGCTGGCGTGAGTCGCCTTCTCCTCCTCGACGGTCATTCGCTCGCCTACCGCGCGTTCTTCGCGCTGCCGGCGGAGAACTTCTCGACGAGCACCGGCCAGCACACCAACGGGGTCTACGGCTTCACCTCGATGCTCATCAACGTCCTGCGCGACGAGCAGCCGACGCACGTCGCCGTCGCGTTCGACGTGTCGCGCCAGACGTTCCGGTCCGAGGAGTACGCCGAGTACAAGGCGACCCGCTCCGCGACGCCGAGCGAGTTCCAGGGCCAGGTCGCGCTCGTGCGCGAGGTCCTCGACGCGCTGCGCATCAAGCACGTCGAGGTCGACGGGTTCGAGGCCGACGACGTCATCGCCACCCTGACGACGATGGCCGAGGCGGAGGACATGGAGGTGCTCATCTGCACCGGCGACCGCGACGCCTTCCAGCTCGTCACCGACAAGGTCACCCTGCTCTACCCGGTGCGTGGCGTCTCCGAGGTGTGGCGGATGACGCCGCAGGCCGTCGAGGACAAGTACCTCGTGGCTCCCGAGCGCTACAGCGACCTCGCCGCCCTCGTCGGCGAGTCCAGTGACAACCTGCCCGGCGTGCCCGGCGTCGGGCCCAAGACGGCCGCGAAGTGGCTCGGGCAGTACGGCGACCTCGAGGGCGTCGTCGCCCACGCCGACGAGATCAAGGGCAAGGCCGGCGAGAACCTGCGCGAGCACCTCAGCGGCGTCCTGCGCAACCGCCGCCTCAACCAGCTCGTGCGCGACCTGTCCCTGCCAGTGACGATCGCCGACCTCGAGCGGTCCACGTGGGACCGCGAGGAGGTGCACAAGGTCTTCGACGGTCTCGAGTTCCGGGTGCTGCGCGACCGGCTCTTCGAGACCTTCGACGCTGCGCCGGACGAGGCCGAGGGCGGGTTCGACCTCGACGCCTCCGTGCTGTCGTCGGCCGAGGTCGGGCCGTGGCTCGAGGAGCACACCGGCGGCCAGGACGCCGCGCCGACGGGCCTGCACGTCGTCGGCACCTGGGGACGCGGCACCGGCGACGTGAGCGCCGTTGCGCTCGCGACGGCCGGCGACGCGGCGGCATACGTCGACGTGACCGAGCTCGATGAGGCCGGCGAGAAGGCGCTCGCCGACTGGCTCGCCGACGAGAGCCGGCCCAAGGTCATGCACGACGCCAAGGGGCCGATGCACGCGCTCGCCGCGCGGGGTATGCCGGTGCGTGGCGTCACGATGGACACCGCGCTCGCCGCGTACCTCGTCAAGCCGGACCAGCGCAGCTTCGACCTCGCCGACCTCGTCGTGCGCCACCTCGGGCGCGAGCTCAAGGCCGAGGAGCAGCCCGGCGGGCAGGGGATGCTCGACCTCGTCACCGAGGACGAGGTGATCGGCCAGGACGCCATGGTGCGGGCGCGCGCCGTGCTCGACCTGTCCGGCCCGCTCGGGGAGCAGCTCGGGGCGACCGGCGGCACCGAGCTGCTGCGCGACCTCGAGCTGCCGCTCGTCGACATCCTCGCGACGATGGAGCGCACCGGCATCGGCGTCGACGAGGACGCGCTCAGCGCGCTCGAGGCCGACTTCGCCGCGAAGGTGCGCGAGGCCCAGCAGGACGCGTGGGACGCCATCGGAGGTGAGGAGATCAACCTCGGCTCACCGAAGCAGCTCCAGGTCGTCCTCTTCGAGACGCTCGGGCTGCCGAAGACGCGGCGGACAAAGACGGGCTACACGACCGACGCCGACGCGCTCAACGACCTCTACGCCAAGACCGAGCACCCGTTCCTCGAGGCGCTGCTCCGGCACCGCGACGCAGCCCGGCTGCGGGTGACGGTCGAGGGCCTGCAGAAGTCCGTCGCCGAGGACCAGCGCATCCACACGACCTACCTCCAGACCATCGCCGCGACCGGGCGGCTGTCGTCGACGGACCCGAACCTGCAGAACGTGCCGATCCGCACCGAGGAGGGACGGCGCATCCGTGAGGCGTTCGTCGTCGGGCGCGCGGGCGCGGGAGGTGACGGGACGGCATACGAGTCGCTGATGAGCGCCGACTACAGCCAGATCGAGATGCGGATCATGGCGCACCTCTCCGGCGACGCGGGGCTCATCGAGGCGTTCCGGACGGGGGAGGACCTGCACCGGTTCGTCGGTGCCCGCGTGTTCTCCGTGGCGCCGGAGGACGTGACGGCCGAGATGCGCAGCAAGGTCAAGGCGATGAGCTACGGCCTCGCGTACGGATTGTCGGCGTTCGGCTTGTCGAAGCAGCTGACGATCTCGACCGGCGAGGCGCAGGCGCTCATGGACGAGTACTTCAAGCGGTTCGGCGGGGTACGGGACTACCTGCGCGAGGTCGTCGCGCAGGCGCGCGGGACGGGCTACACCGAGACGATGCTCGGCCGCCGCCGCTACCTGCCGGACCTCAACTCGAGCAACCGGCAGCGACGTGACATGGCCGAGCGGATGGCGCTCAACGCGCCCATCCAGGGGTCGGCCGCCGACATCATCAAGCTCGCCATGCGCGGCGTCGACGGGGCGCTGCGGGACGCCGGTGCGAAGTCACACATGCTGCTCCAGGTCCACGACGAGCTCGTCCTCGAGATCGCGAAGGGTGAACGCGAGGACGTCGAGGCGCTCGTGCGGCGCGAGATGGGCGGCGCGATCGAGATGGACGTCCCGCTCGACGTGTCCGTCGGCGTCGGCCGCAGCTGGCACGAAGCCGCTCACTGAGACGCGGCCCGCGGAACCGCTGACGGGGCGGGCGTCGCAGGCGTCCCCACGCTCGTCAGCACCGCACCCGCGGCCGCGACCACGACAGCCGCGGCCACGAACGTCCACACGACCTCGTCCACGCTGCCGTGCCGCGTCGTGACGACGAGCAGCGTGGCCACGCCGACGGCGGCCCAGACGAGGTAACCGACGTGGTGCCGCCCGCGAGCGGCGCCCCAGTAGACGAGGACCTGGACCAGGGCCCACGCGCCACCGAGCGTCGTGAAGACCGGCACGAGAGAGGCGGCGTGTTCGTATGCCGTCCCGGCGGCGATGCGGATCAGGGGTGCCCGGAGCCACGTCGAGAGGGCGATGCCGACGGCGACGACGGCGCCCGTGCCGCCCAGGGCAAGCAGGAGCGGCCGGTGGCCTCTGGCTCGCGACATCCCCGGATAGAGGACGGTCGCGAGGAAGGCCGGGCCCCAGAAGGCGGCCTTGGTGAACAGGCTGAGGACGGCATACGTGCCCGAGTCGGTGGGGGAGAGGACGTGCCGGGCGACCAAGGTGTCGATCGTCGAGGCGACGAGGAGGGCGGACGTGCCCGCCATGCCCACGACGACCCTGCGCACCTGGTGCGGTCGGGCGTGACGGAGCGCTTCGGGCACGTCCGCGCGGACGAGCGCGAGGGCCGCCAGGGCCACGACCCAGGCACCCGCCGTGGTGAGGAGCATGACGCCGGTGACGCCCCACCCGGCCGCGGCGGCGAGGACACCTCCCGCCGTGCGGGCCAGGCTTCCCGCGACGTAGAGGACGGCCAGCGGGAGGAAGCGGTGAGCGCCCTGGAGGACCCCCTGCACGGCGAACGTGACGCAGGTGGGCAGGGTCGTGGCCGCCACGAGGAGCGCGGGAAGGATGCCGCCGAGGTGGAGGACGCCCGCGACGACGGGGCTGAGGACCGCCATGAGCAGTGCAACGCCGGCGCCGACGATCGCGCCCGTGCGCAGCGAGCTCGGGCCGGAGTCGGGGCGGCCGGTGGCCACACGCCATGCGGCGACGAGCTGGACCGACAGGGCGGCCACCCCGAGGATGACCACGAGACCGAGGAGCGAGGCGACCGCGCCGAGGTCGTCCGGGGCGAGCTCACGGTTGAGGACGAGGAAGAGGACGTAGCCGAGGACGTTCGCAACCATGCTTCCGGCGGCGACGGCTCCCGCCCCGATGGCGGTGCGCCGTCGGGTCCGTGATCCGGTCATCGCGCGCTCATGGCGCGGTCGTCATGCGCGCGTCGTCGGACGAGCTCAGGTGCTGCAGCAGGTCCTCCCACGAGTCGGTGGCGGCCGGCCAGGTGTAGGCCGCGGCATGCGCGGTGGCGGCCCGGGCCATCGTGGAGCGCAGCGGCTCGTCCACCAGGAGCCGGCGCACGGCCCGCGTCATCTCGTCGAGGTCCCTGACGAGAAGCCCGGTGCGCCCGTCGACGATGCTGTCGGACAACCCGCCCGCGTGGGAGTAGGCGACGGTCGGGACCCCGTGGCTGGCTGCCTCGACGACGCACAGGCCCCAGCCCTCCTTCACGCTCGGCGCGAGACCGACCCACGAGCGGGCGAGCTCGACGTGCTTCGTGTCCTCGTCGACGAACCCGAGGAGGTGGACGGCGTCGCTCACACCCGACCGCTCGGCGTGCTCGGCGATGCGGTCGTGCCACCACCCGTGCCCGACAACACGCAGGGAGAGGTGCGGGAAGTCCGGGCGAAGCCGGGCGAGGACGTCGATGGCGTGCTCGACCCGCTTGTGCGGGACGAGTCTCCCCAGCACGACGAGCGTGGGGTCGGGGGCCCGCTCGACGCCGAGCGCGCGTGGCACGTCGGTGCCGTTGTGGACGACGGTGACGTCGTCGGCGTCGACACCGAGCTCGGCCAGCTCACGCCGCGTCTCGTCCGAGACGGCGACGTACGGCCGGCCGCGGTAGAAGCGCGGACTGATCTGCGACTCGACGAACCAGCCGATGCGGCTGACGAGCGGCCCGAAGACGATGGGCCACTGCTCGCGGTGGACGTGGTGGCACAGCAGGACCACGGGGCTGCGTGTGGCCAGGGTCGAGAAGAACGGGACGCCGTTCTGCACGTCGACGACGGCGTCGTAGGAACCGTGCTTGCGCTCGTCGCGTCGCAGCGCGGCGAGGTTGCGCGGGTACACGCCGAAGCGGCCGCCCTGACGGCGGTAGGTGACGCCCCGGCGTACCTCGTGCGGGTTCGCACCCGGATGGGCCGCGCAGTAGATCGTGACCTCGTGCCCGCGCCCGGTGAGCAGCTCACCGATCGTCTCGATGTAGTGCTCGGCGCCACCGCCTTCGGGATGGGTCGAGTCCCGCCAGGAGAGGAAGGCAATACGCAATGACGACCTCACGCGGCGGATCAGGATCAGGGGGTGGTTGGCTTGGGACACTACCCCACAAATAAGGTGCCCTCGTGAGGATCCCGACGACGCTGCCGCCGACGGCGCCTCGTGGGTCTTTGCGCAGGTCGGTCGGCCTGTTCCGCGCCTTCCGTGTCGAGCAGACCGATCCCGACCGCTTCTACGGGCTTCTCGCGGCGGACTCCGTCGAGGAGGCGCGCCGATGGGTCGACCTGAGCGGCGCGAGCGTCCTCGACATCGGTGGCGGGCCGGGGTACTTCGCCGACGCGTTCACGGCGGCGGGTGCGCGGTATGCCGGCCTCGAGCCCGACGCGGGCGAGCTCACCGCGCGGGGCAGCGTCGGTGCGAACGTCGTGCGCGGCTCAGGCCTTCGGTTGCCGGTCGCGGACGCGTCGGTCGACGTCGCGTACTCGAGCAACGTGCTCGAGCACGTGCCGGACCCGGAGCTCATGGCCGACGAGATGCTGCGGGTGACCCGGTCCGGCGGCGTGGTGGTCCTGTCGTGGACTCCGTGGCTCTCACCGTGGGGCGGTCACGAGACGGCGCCGTGGCATTACCTCGGTGGTCGCCGGGCCGCGGACCGGTATGCCGGTCGCCACGGTCGTCGTCCCAAGAACGACTACGGAGTGAACCTGTTCGCCTGCTCGGTGTCCCGCATGATGCGTTGGCTGCGCCTGCGCGAGCGGGAGGGTGCCGTGGAGGTCGTCGAGGTCCTTCCCCGCTACCACCCCTCGTGGGCGAGGTGGGTCGTGCACGTCCCGGGCCTGCGCGAGGTCGCCTCGTGGAACGCCGTGATCGTGGTGCGCAAGTGCGGGTGACGGACGAGTCCGCGCGCGAGGAACGGTGGGTGTGGCGGGCGCGTCTCGCCGCGGTGTGCCTGCTCCTGACCGGCCTCGCCTTCCGGCAGCAACCGGGGCAGGTGGTCGCGGACACCAAGCTCGACCTCACGGTGTCGCCCTGGTCCTTCCTCGCGGACTCACTGCACCTGTGGGACCCGCAGAGCGCCTTCGGTCAGCTGCAGAACCAGGCCTACGGCTACCTGTGGCCGATGGGGCCGTTCCATGGCGTCCTGCTGTCGGCCGGGCTCCCGGCGTGGGTGGTCCAGCGGCTGTGGTGGTCGCTGCTGCTCTGCGTCGCGTTCGTCGGGTTCTGGAAGCTCGCGCAGGGTATGCGGATCGGTGGGCCCTGGTCCCGGCTCGCGGCCGCACTGCTGTACGCGCTGTGCCCACGGATCGCGAGCGAGCTGACGATCACGTCGGTCGAGGTCTGGCCCATGGCGCTCGCGCCGTGGGTGCTGTGGCCGCTCGTCGACCGGCGAGAGCGCTCGTGGCTCTGGCGGATCGGACTGTCCGCGGCGGCTGTGGCGATGTGTGGCGGCGTGAATGCCGTGGCCACCGGAGCGGTGCTCGTCCTGCCGACGCTGTGGTTCCTGACCCGCCGGTGGTCCTGGCGGACCCTCGGTGCGTTCGCCACGTGGCTGGCGGCCTCGGCGGTCGCGATCGCATGGTGGCTCGGTCCGCTCGTCCTGCTCGGTCGGTACAGCCCCCCCTTCGTCGACTGGATCGAGAGCGCCGGGGTCACGTCCTCGACGGCCAGTCCGTTCGAGGCGCTGCGGGGGACCAGTGCGTGGCTCGGGTTCCTGGCCACGCCGCTGGGACCGGAGTGGCCCGGTGGCTGGGCCTACGTCACTCTTCCCGTCCTCATCGTCGTCACCTCTCTGGTGGCGTCGACGGGTCTTGTCGGCGTAGGCATCCTGCGCACGGGAGAGAGTGCCTTCCTTGCTCTGGCGGTGATCGTGGGCCTTGGCCTCATGACGCTGGCCTGGACGGGACCGTTCGCCTCTGTGCTCGCCGACGGGGTCGCCGACGCGCTGGACGGTCCGTTGGCAGCGCTGCGGAACGCGCACAAGTTCGACGTTGTCCTGCGTATCCCGCTGCTGCTCGGCGTGGCGGTGGTGCTGACTCGCCTCGAGTCCCGGAGCCGGGCCCATCACGGTCTCCGGTCCCTCAGTCGGCTCGTGGTCGTCGCAGTCGTCGTGTCGGCAACGGCGCCAAGCATCGCGGCTGGACTGGCGCGAGACCAGGCGTACTCTGCGATCCCGGAGTACTGGCGCCAAACAGCGACGTGGCTCGATCGACAGCCGGGCACGGGCAACGTGTTGGTTCTGCCGTCCAGCTCCTTCGCTGACTTCGCCTGGGGATCGACGAAAGACGACCCGCTCCAGGCGCTGATGAAGCGACCGCTCGTCCTGCGGGACGCAGTCCCCCTCGGCTCCGCCGGTGCCACGCGCTTCCTCGACAGTCTGAACGAGTCCATTGGTTCCGGCCGGGCGACCCCTGGGCTCAGTACGACGCTGGCCATGGCCGGAATCGGGTTCGTTGTCGTGCGCAACGATCTGCGGCCGCAAGCGCAGGGTGATCCCGCGCAGGCCGTCCACGCTGCGCTCTGGGCTTCAGGTTTGAGCGTGGAGACCAGCTTCGGTCCCCTCATGGCCGACCCCCTGGAGAACGCTGACACCACGGTGGGGTACCGGACCCAGCTCCGGCGCCAGCTGGTCGACGTGTATCGCGTTCCCGGGGCGGTGTCGGCGAGCTTGACGCCGTGGTCCGAGGTCGGCCGGGCCTTCGGCGGGCCTGAGGACATCCCACGAATCCAGCGCGAGGTCGGGGCGTCGACGTTCGTTCTCGGGTCGGATGCGAGTGCGGCAGGCGTCGAAACCCCCGGTCGCTATGTCCTCACGGACGGACTTCGCCGTCGTGAGGTGAACTTCGGTGAGGTCACGGACAACACTTCACCAGTTCTCGGGGCCGATGAGTCGCCGCGACAGGACCGTCGCGTCACCGACTACGTCGCGGACCCTTTGGCCGCGCAGACGACGACCGCGTGGGACGGCATCCGCAGCGTGACGGCTTCAACCTCGGCATCGGACGTCGATGCGACCTTGCGAGCAGGTCCCTCGACACGACCAGCGGCGGCCTTGGACGGAGACTTCACCACTCGCTGGATCTCAGGGAACGCCGACGGAGGCGTGGGCGAGTGGCTGCGGGTCGAACTTGAGAAACCCGCTGTCGTGGCGCAGGCCGTGATCACCTTCTCGGACGACCCTCCGGTGTTCGGGGTGCCGAAAACGGTTCGCGTGACCAGCGAATCAGGGGAGAGGATTGTGCCGACCGGCGGCGCTCTCGGACCCATCACGGTGACCTTGCCTCCCGGCGAGACACGTTTCGTGCAGATCGAGCTCCTGTCCGTCGAGGGAGAGGCCAACAACGCCTTTTCCATTGCCGAGCTGGACTTGACCGGTGTGGACGCGCAGGAACTGTTGCAGCTGCCGGTCCCCACGCAGCAGCCAGACGACATCCTGCTCGCTGCAGGGCTGCCGGGGAGGGAGGGCTGTCTCGTTCTCGAGGGTCGGACGTTGTGCTCGCCGTCGTGGGAGCAGGCGCCCGAAGGCCCTTCGGCGCTGGTGCGCCGCCTGACTCTCCCGGAGTCCGGCCGCTACCGCATGTCGGGCACAGTCCGCGTTCGCCCCGGAAGCGCGGTGGAGGCCCTGTTGGCCCGCCCGGGTGCGAGTGCGACCGCCAGCTCGCGCCTCGTCTCGGGCGTTCTGGCCCGACCGGATGCTGTCTTCGACGGTGACGAGACGACGGCATGGGTAGCGTCCCGCTCGGACTTCTCTCCTTCGATGACGGTCACGCTGGCACAGTCCAGTGACATCGCGGGCTTGCAGTTCATCCGATCGTCCTCGGTGGCGGCGTCCGCGCCCAAGGTGGTCACACTCACCTTCGACGACGGCTCCAGAGTCCGTGGTGAGGTGGGTGAGGACGGCGTCCTGGAGTTCGAGGCACGAGAGTCCGCGACCGTGCGCATCGACTTCGGAGCGACCTATGCGCTCACGAACCTCGAACCCGGCAGCGGAGTCTCGACGTACGTCCCCGTGGGTTTCTCCGAACTCCGGGTCCTGGGCGCCAATGGACCAATCGGTCCGCTGAACGGCGGGTTGGCCACTGGCGCTCCCTGTGGCTACGGGCCGTCCCTGACCGTGGCCGGTAGAACGCATCCCACCGAGGTCCGTGGGACCTTGAGCGACCTCCTCGAGGACCGGCCGTTGACCTGGCGGACGTGTGACACGGGCGAGGTGGCACTGCCCGGTGGAGTGAGCGACGTGTCTGCCAAGGCGAGTGCGGAGTTCGTCCCGGACACTCTCAGCTTGACGGCAGCCGCGGCGCCGCAGTCGCCGTCGGTGCCCACCAAGCTCGAGGCGCAGCGTCCCTCAGCGGCACGACTGACGCTCGCTCTGCCTCACCGGACGGAGGCTTCGGTCGTCAGTGTCCCGCAGAACTACAACACCGGCTGGCGGGCCACACTGGATGGGGTGCAGCTCCAGCCCGTTCGCATCAACGGTTGGATGCAGGGATGGGTCGTGCCAGGGGGCGCTCCAGCCCAGGTTCGTGCCGAGTTCAGCCCCGACCGGACGTACCGATGGCTGCTGATACTGGGGGCCACTCTGACCTTGGGGCTACTGCTCTCGACCGCGGTCCTTCTCCGGACGAGGCGACGCGTGGCGCGATGGGCTGGTCCTCCCCCCGCGGTGGCCCCGCGCCACGCCGCAGTTCTCGGGATCGTCGCCTCGGGACTGGCGTGGTTCCCCATCGTGTCCGCCGTGTCGATCGGCCTGTGGATGGTGATTTCTGCTGGCCCTGGGTCCGCGCGGCGCGCGACCGCGATCGGCCTTGGTGCGCTCCCAGTGGTGGCTGCCTCCATCGTGGCCGTCGAGCCGTGGCCCGGGGGCCGCGCCAACCTGGACTCCTGGATCGTCCAGGCTGCTGTTCTGGTGGGGGTGGGCGCCACGAGTGCTCTCGCGTGGGGAGTCAGGAGGCAGAGACGACCTTCGACCCACGCGAGACACGCCGACGACCCCAACGCATGACGGGCCGCTCGAGCCAGTAGAAGCTCGCCGACGCCAGGGGGATCGTCAGTACGAGGGTCAGGCCCAGTCGTTCCCAGAAATGGCCGGTGAAGACTCCCAGGCCGGTGTGCTCGTCGATCAGCGCCAACACGATGACGTGGTAGGCGAAGACTCCGTACGAGATCGACCCCAGATACTTTGCCACCGGCCCGCCCAAGAGAATGCCCACGGTGGTGGACCGGCTGGGAACAATGGCGGGAACGACGATGAAAAAGCCCACGAGGCCGTAAGCGAGGCTCTTGAAGGCTGCCTCCGCAGCCGTCGGCTCCTCGAGCCCGTAGGGGCCTGCCACGGGGGAGGTCGCGATGACCAGGACGGCGGCGGCAAGCGCCCATGCCGTTCCCGGTCGGGCCGCGATCGCCTCGGCCGCGGACGGTCTCAGCAGGCCGAGCTCGCGACCCACTTGCCACGCGGCAAGCAGCATCCCCAGTGCGAACCATCCGAGGAACCCCGGCAGCCAGAGGCGCGCTTGGGGCTGGTCGTGGTTCACGGCCATCCAGATGGGAGAGGCCAGGACAGCGACGGCACAGATGCCCATGACTCGCCACACCCAGGCCGCGTCGCGCCGTCCGCGGCAGAGCACAAGCGCAATCACCGGAAGCGCGACATAGAAGGCCACCTCGGTTGCCAGGCTCCACATCTGGGTGAGCCCCACCAGGAACTGCTCGGAGACGTAGATGTGGATGAGGGTGGCGTGCTCGAGATAGGCGCTCAGTGGTGCGCCCTTGGTCGGCGCGAGGACCGCGGCGAGGCCGGTCGCGAGCCAAGCGACGGGCAGGATGCGGAGGGCGCGGTGCAGGAAGTAGCTCCTTGTCCGTGGACGGCGAGTGCGGGCGAGGTGAGCAACCGCATGTGGCCGAAAGAGCAAGAACCCCGAGATCACGAAGAAGACCGCAACCCCGACGTCGAGGCGGGCCAGGAGAGGACCGAAGGCGCTCGTCGTCGTGGTGCCGCTCTGGAACCCGACGTGGGTGAGCACCACCATCAACGCTCCGACTGCTCTCAAGGCATCGAGCATGGGGAAGCGGCGCGGCTCCAGGTCAGGGGCTGCCGGGACCGAGGGCTCGCGAAGGCGGGACCGAAGCTGAGTGGTCATCGCGGAGCCGGGTTGCCCACCGTGACGTCGCCGACGCACACCTGCGCCCATGGGTGGAGATCCTGGACGATGACAGAGGACGCAGTCCCCTGTAGCGGGACGATGACCTGTCCGGCTCCTTGGGTGAGGCGGACCGGGACCGAGTCGAGGCCGAGCGTGATGGTGGCGGACGTGTCGCTGTCGCTCACGTATCCGACTCGGACCACCCAGGTCCAGTCGAACACCCTGCTCTCCAGGGGAATCTCGATTCGGCCGTCCTCAGCGACGTAGCCGCAGCTGGTGCCGGGGACGCGCTTGGACACGGCCCCTTCGACCGTCATGGGGACGATGGACCCGTCGGTGGTGAGGTAGTACGGGTTCGTGTAGTAGGTCCGGTCGTACATGTCGCGTCTCTGCGCGGTCGTGGCGAACGGAGACAAGAACCGGCTCGTGCGGTTGTACTCGAGAGCGAGTGGACCAATGATGTCGACCGGCAGGGCTACGTCATAGATCTGGGCTTGCGCAGGCAGCGCACTGACGGAGGCCCGAGCCTTCTCAGTGAATGGTCGGTAGGGGTTGGCGGATTGAATCCGCGCATAGCCGTTGTAGGAGTTGAGGGAGAGCACGAAAACAGCGGTCGCAAGAAGAGATCCAGAGGTGATGCCGACGCGCCGTGCCAGTCCGGAGGGGAGCAACGTCGGCGACCTGTGCCACGGCCGCTGCTCGTTCGGAAGTGCCATCAGCACATATCCGACGGCGACGACAAGGGGGAGCGCAGCATCCGCGATGTAGCGCGGTTCCAGCCCAGCAGCCGAACCGATGACGAGAACTCGGCTGACGGCCAAGGTTGCCATTGAGGCAACCAGGTACGTGGCGAGTGACGCCCAAGCCCTACCGGCGCCACGCCGCACGGCGAACGTTGCGAGGACGCACAATGTCGCAACAACCCAGAAGAACCAGTCGAACGCTGGTGGCGACGAGGGGTAGCCAGTCCCGTAACTCACCGAGGTCCAGGACCATGGGCCGCCGAACGCGGCGGGCACGAAGTTCCGGAGCACCGCGAAGTAGGCGAAGGAGGAGAGGGTCGAAGCGGTCGGTGCGCCGATGGTTGCCGGGGTGTCGGATCTGCCGGCCGACCAGAGATAGATCCACACGAAACCCGCAGTAACTACTGCGTACCCGGCCCAGACGACCCAGGTCCGTCGGACCAACCGCAGGAGTGGACCGGGTCGGAGGCGAGTCTCGGGCACGAGTGCCAACGTGAACACCGCGACATACGGCAGGTACACGAGGAACTTCTCGAAGCTCACTGCTCCGAAGAGCAGCCACGCCGTCGCGCCGACGGCGTTCGCGACCCGCCCGTGGCGGACGTAGAGAACGTGATGTCGAAGGGCGCCGGCGATCATCGCCATGAGCGGGAGCCAGATGATCGCGGCGGAGAGCCACGTGAACGCGGGCAGGGTGAGCGGCGTGAGACAGTAGAGCGCGAACGGCACGAGGACGAGCGGTCGCCGCCCGAAGAGCGTGCACAGCAGCCGCCACACGAGCCACGCGACGACCACCTGCCCGGCGATGAGCAGGGCGACCGTCACGTTCCAGTCGAGCGGCGCGAAGTGCGCGAGCAGCCACATGACGGCGAAACCCACGGGCTCGAAGTGCCCCGTGTGGACGCGGGTGAGGTAGTCCCAGTCGAGGTCGTTCTCGAGCGCTCGGGTCGTGAGCATGAAGTCGTCGGTGATGAACCAGCCGTCCTTGAGGACGGTGAGCCGGAACGCCATCGTCACGGCGACGATGGTCAGCGCGGCGACCCGGATGGGATTGCGCACGACGAAACTGTCGGTGCCCTCCTCGTCGGAGGTGTCGTGGTCCGGGGGGACCGCCGTCACGGCTTCTGTCACCTGCACACCCCTTCATGCCCGCTCACCGGTTGGCAGCGGCGAGGCAAGAGTAGCCGCCCAGTGCACGGGCCCATGCTCGTTAGGCTGCGTCGGTGCGCCCGCCGCCCCCACCCCTCGTCACTGCCGGTGTCGCGGGTGCCGTCGTGACGGGAGTCGTCCTCGGACCGGCCCTCGGTCCCGGGCTCGTCCAGTCCTACGACCTCGTGTGGTCGCCCGACCCGACGGTCACACCGTTCGCCCTCGGTGTCGGCACTCCGGCGCCGCGGGCCGTGCCGAGCGAGCTCGTGGTGACACTGTTGGGCCTCGCCGTCTCCGCCGGAGTGGCGCAGAAGCTCGTGCTGTTCGGCATCCTGCTGCTCGCGGCGACCGGAGCGGCCGCGTTGCTGCTCTCCGTCCGGCCGGACGCCGGGCGGCTCCCCACCGTGACGACGGCGGTGGCCGCCTTGTGGAACCCGTTCGTCGCGGAACGTCTCGTCATCGGGCACTGGCCGGTTCTGTTGGGGTATGCCGTCCTGCCGTGGGCGCTCAGAGCCCTCCTTCGCGTTCCGTCAGCGGGCGTCCTGCCGCTCTGCGCCTGGGTCGTCGTCGCCGGCCTGGGTGGCGCGAACGCGTGGGTCGTCGTCGCCCCCCTCGTGGTCCTCGCCGCCGTCGCCCTCCGCATCGGGCTCGGGCCGGCAGCGACGCTCGCCGCCACCGCTCTGGGAAGCGCGGCCGTGTGGGCGGTCCCCGCACTCGCTTCGCGAGTGACCGGCGACGCCCGGGGTTTCGAGGAGTTCGCGCTGCGCGCCGACGGACCGGCCGGGCTCGTCGTCTCCGCCCTGGGTGGCGGAGGTCTGTGGAATGCGTCCAGCCACCCACCGGAACGGGCGGCGGGCCTGCTCTCCGTGGCGACCGCTGCCCTGCTCTGCCTCGGCGCGCTCGCCGTTGCCACCGACCGGACGACGCGCGGCCGCGTCGCCCTTGTCGGCGTCGCGGGCGCCGGCCTGGCCCTCGCGGTGCTCCCAGCGCTTGCGGGCCGTGCCGGGCTGTGGGACGTCGCGGCCGCCGTCCCCGGGGGAGCGCTCCTCCGCGACTCGCACAAGCTCGTCGCGGCGTGGGTCGCCGTGGCCGCTGTCGGCATCGGCGTCGGCGTCCACCGCCTCGTCTCACGCAACCACGCCCTGGTGCCGCTCGCGGCCCTTGCCCTGTTGGCCCTGCCCGCCATGCTCCCTTCGCTCGCGTGGGGAGTGGGCGGGCGCCTGTCGGCAGTGGCGGTCCCCGAGGACCTGAGCGAGGCGGCACGGGTGGCCTCCGGGGCAGGGGACGGCGCCGTTGCCCTGCTGCCGTGGGGCCAGTTCCGTCGCTACGAATGGAACGACCGCCGGGTGTCGCTCTCGCTCGTGCCCCGCATGGTCGACAGCCCCGTCGTCTTCGACGACTCGCTGCCGCTGTCGTCCGGCCGGGTCCGAGGGGAGGACCCCGTCGCGGCGGAGGTGACGGCCGCTCTCGACAGTGGGGCCGACCCGTGGCGCGTCCTGGCCGACCAGGGCATCCGGTACGCCGTCGTCGAGCGTGGCCCCGGCGTCGCCACGACGCCGGACCCGCCGAGAACCGCCTCGACCCTATGGTCGTCCGACAGTGCGCTCGTGGTGGACCTCGGACCCTCCGTCGACGGGCTCGACCGTGAAGCGACCAACAGTATCCTCGTCGGTTGGGGCATCGCCCTCGTCACAACGGTTTTCGTCCTCGTGGGGCTGGCGCGCCGTGTGCTCGAAGGCGCTGGTGGCAGGCGTACCAAGTGGTAACGTTCGCGCCATGAATCCCGCTGTCAACCGTGTGGTCGCGTTCGTCGTCGGCGTCATCCTCGCCCTCTTTGCGATCTTCGCAGCGGTCTCCGCTCTCTCGTCCTCGTCCTCGGCGAGCGACACCGAGGTCGTCCAGTACGACGCTCCCTGAGAGCTCGCCGGCGCCTCGAGGAGGCCGCCGAGGTCGGGACTGCCCGACACCACCAGTCACGAAGGAGTGAAATGCGTCGTCTCATCGGTCCGCTGGCATTCGGCCTGGCGGGCTTCCTGCTGTGTGCGGCGGTCCTCCTCCTGACCTGGGCGCCCGGCCAGCTCAAGCGCACGCCGACGGACATCAAGTCCGAGACGAGGCTGAGCGGCATGGGCAACGTCCTGCCGACCGGTGACGCGGCTCCGGTCAAGGCCATCAGCTACACCAAGGCCGACGGCGAGAAGTCCGACAGTGACGTCGTGGTCTTCGACACCTTCACCTGCCTCATCAAGGACCCGGACGGCACCGCGCCCGACTGTGTCGACGCGCAGGATCCGCAGCGGCGCCTCGTCAACGCCTCGACCGACCGGTTCGCGACCGACCGCCGAGTGGCGACCTCGGTCAACGAGACGAAGTACACCGGGAACTCCCCGGCCCACGAGGGGGTCGTCAACAAGCTCCCGTTCGACGTGGAGAAGAAGACCTACCCGTACTGGGACGGGCTGCTCGGCCGTGCGGTGGACCTCACCTACGAGGGCACCGAGCGAGTGTCCGGCCTCGAGACCTACAAGTTCCGCGCCGTGTCGCAGGACGAGCCGGCCGAGATCGCCAAGGGCATCCAGGGCACCTACAGCAGCGACAAGACGATCTGGGTGGACCCTGTCACGGGGTCGTTCATCAACCAGCGGGAGAAGCAGGTCCGCAAGACCGACACCGGGCAGACCGTTCTCGACCTCGACTTCGGCTTCACCGACGAGACGGTTGCCAAGAACGTCAAGGACGCGAAGGCCAACGGCTCCCGACTCGGGATGCTCGGCACGCTGCCGTGGATTCTCGGCGCCCTCGGTCTGGTCAGCCTCGCCGTCGGGATCGTCGCCTGGATGGCGGGCCGCGGTGAGACCGTTCCGGCCAGGCGCCGCGAGACCTACGACTCGACGGATGACATCTTCGGTGACCCCGACGACCTCGCGGCTGACACGACGACGCGCAGCCGGTCGGACCTGCACCGCCGCTGACCAGCTCGCGCCGTCAGTTTCTTCCGGTGCCCAACACCGTCGGTGCTGCACGCCGCAGCGCGTCCCGCCAGTCAGGCAGGCCCGCAATGCCCGCGCGCTCCCAGCGCACATGTGACAGAACGGAGTTCGCCGGTCGCTGCGCCGGGCGCGGATACGCGTCCGAAGTCGTCGGCTGCACCCGTTCCGGGTCCAGCCCGAGCTCCTCGAACACCGCGCGCGCGAACCCGAACCACGTCGTCGCGCCGGCACTCGTCCCGTGCCACACCCCACCGGCCGCCCCGCCGTCGACGAGTCGCACGATCCCGTCCGCGAGGTCGGCGGTCCACGTCGGCTGTCCGCGCTGGTCGTCGACGACGGACAGGGTCTCGCGCTCACCGGCGAGCCGCTGCATCGTCGTCGCGAAGTTCGGCCCACCGGCCCCGTAGAGCCAGGCCGTCCGGACGACGAGCGCGTCGGGTGCCGAGGCAAGCACAGCCCACTCGCCGGCCGCCTTCGTCCGTCCGTATGCCGTCCGCGGCCCGACCGGGTCGTCCTCGCCATAGGGCTCGGCGGAGTCCCCGGAGAAGACGTAGTCGGTCGACACGTGGACCAGCCGCGCACCGACAGCCGCCGAAGCGCGTGCCAGATGAGCCGCCCCCACGGCGTTGACCGAGAACGCCTGCGGCTCAGCGGTTTCCGCGTCGTCCACCGCCGTCCACGCAGCAAGGTTCGCGACAACGTCGTGACCCTCGACGGCCTCGGCACAGGCAGCCGCCGACGTCACGTCGAGGTCCGCCCGGCCCAGCGCCGTCACGGAGTGCCCGGCTGCCTCCAGCCGGGGCAGCAGGTCAGCGGCGAGCATCCCGCCAGCGCCGGTGACGAGCCAGCGCGCCATCAGCGCGCGACCACGGTCTGCGTCGCGGCGTACTTCTCCTCGGTCGCCGCCTTCATCGGCCGCCACCAGTCCTCGTTGTCGCGGTACCACTCGATCGTCGCCGCGAGCCCGTCCCGGAACGAGCCGAACTCCGGCGTCCATCCGAGCTCGGTGCGCAGCCGTGTCGAGTCGATGGCGTAGCGGCGGTCGTGCCCGGGGCGGTCGGTGACATGGTCGTAGTCGTCGGCGCCGCGGCCCATGAGCTCGAGGATGTCGCGCACGACGGTCTTGTTGTCGACCTCTCCGTCGGCGCCGATGAGGTAGGTCTCGCCGATCGCACCGCGGTCGATGATCGTCCACACGGCGCGGTTGTGGTCGTCGACGTGGATCCAGTCGCGCACGTTGAGCCCGTCGCCGTAGAGCTTGGGTCGCACCCCGTCGATGACGTTGGTGATCTGGCGGGGGATGAACTTCTCGACGTGCTGGCGCGGCCCGTAGTTGTTGGAGCAGTTCGAGATCGTCGCGGCGACGCCGAACGAGCGCACCCACGCGCGCACGAGCAGGTCCGACCCCGCCTTGGTCGAGGAGTACGGCGACGACGGGTTGTAGGGAGTCGTCTCGGTGAACCGCGCCGGGTCGTCGAGCTCGAGGTCGCCGTAGACCTCGTCGGTGGAGATGTGGTGGTAGCGCACGTCGTGGCGGCGCACCGCCTCGAGCAGCGTGAAAGTCCCCACGAGGTTGGTCTGGACGAACGGCCACGGGTCGTCGAGGGAGTTGTCGTTGTGCGACTCCGCCGCGAAGTGCACGACCGCGTCGGACTCACGCACGAGCGGGTCGACGACCGAAGCGTCCGCCACGTCACCCTCGACGAGCCGCACTCGGTCGTCGACGCCCGCGAGCGAGGCGCGCGAGCCGGCATACGTCATCGCGTCGAGGACGGTGACCTCGACGTCCGGCCGCGTCGCCACGGTGAGATGGACGAAGTTCGAACCGATGAACCCGGCTCCGCCGGTGACGAGGATGCGCACCGCCTCAGGGTAGCGACGCCCAACCCCGTCCGGCCGCCGCCCGCGATCGTTAGGGTTGCCGCCATGAAGGGGATCATCCTCGCGGGAGGCTCGGGCACGCGGCTGCACCCGATCACGCGCGGCATCAGCAAGCAGCTCATGCCGATCTACGACAAGCCGATGGTCTACTACCCGCTCGCGACGCTGATGATGGCGGACATCCGCGAGATCCTCGTCATCACGACCCCGCAGGACCAGGAGCAGTTCGTGCGGCTTCTCGGGGACGGCTCGCCGTGGGGGATCGAGATCTCGTATGCCGTCCAGCCCAGTCCCGATGGGCTCGCCCAGGCGTTCCTCATCGGGGCCGACTTCATCGGCGACGACAGCGTCGCCCTCGTGCTCGGCGACAACATCTTCTACGGCACCGGCCTCGGCCGCTCGCTGCGCGCACTGACCGACGTCCGCGGCGGACACGTCTTCGCACACCACGTCGGCGACCCGACGGCATACGGCGTCGTCGAGTTCGACACCGACGGGCGCGTGATCTCGATCGAGGAGAAGCCGGCCGAGCCGAAGTCGAGCTATGCCGTACCCGGCCTCTACTTCTACGACAACGACGTCATCGACATCGCGCGCAACCTCACGCCCAGTGACCGCGGCGAGCTCGAGATCACCGGCGTCAACGACGCCTACCTCCAGCGCGGCGACCTCACCGTCACGGTGCTGCCGCGAGGCACGGCGTGGTTCGACACGGGCACGTTCGAGGGCTTGATGGACGCGAGCCAGTTCGTCCACCTCATCGAAGCGCGACAAGGCACCAAGATCGGCTGCGTCGAGGAGATCGCCTGGCGCGCGGGCTGGATCGACGACGCACAGTTCAGCACCCTCGGCGACGCCCTCGTCAAGAGCGGCTACGGGGCCTACATCCACGGGCTGCTCGCGCAGGGCCGGGAGGCCTTCTGATGGACATCGTCCCCCTGTCGATCGAGGGTGCGTTCGTCGTCACCCCGCGCCAGTTCCCCGACGCGCGCGGCGTCTTCCTCGAGTCCTTCCGCGGCGACCGGCTCGCCGAGCAGCTCGGACACCGCCCGGACATCGTGCAGACCAACATCTCGGTGTCCTCGCGGGGGACCGTGCGCGGTGTGCACTTCGCCGACATCCCGCCGTCGCAGGCGAAGTACGTCACGGCGGTGACCGGTTCGCTCGTCGACTACGTCGTCGACCTGCGGGTGGGGTCGCCGACGTTCGGGCGGGTCGAGGCGGTGCGGCTCGACGCCGTCGACCGTCGGGCGGTCTATCTCACGGAGGGGCTCGGCCACGCCTTCTGCGCGCTCGAGGACGACACGACGGCGATGTACCTCTGCAGCGCGGCCTACGACCCCGAGCGCGAGCACGGCGTCCACCCGCTCGACCCCGAGCTCGGGCTCGAGCTGCCCGAGGGGATCACGCCGACGCTCTCCCCGAAGGACGAGGCCGCGCCGACACTCGCCGCGGCCCGCGACAGTGGGCTGCTGCCGACGTACGCCGCGTGGCAGGAGCACGTCGCGACCCTGCGCCACTGAAGCGAGCGCCGCGCCCCAGCATTATCGGGCCACCCGATAATCGCCCACTCGACCCGACAAGGCTTCTCGGGCGGAGCGGGAGGGAGTCGTCCGGGCCACCGGTCGTGAGCTGCACGGCGACTGCAACCAGCCACCGGGGCGCCACCCCGCCCTCAGCTGGCCGGCTTGTGGCAGACGAAGATCGCCGTTCCCGGCAGGATCGCGCCGCGCAACGGCGACCAGCCGCCCCACGTCGCCGTGTTGTCCGCCGGCCACTCCGGCTCGACGAGGTCCTCGAGCACGAGCCCCGCCGCGACGACCTCGCGCACCCGGTCGCCCAGCGTGCGGTGGTGCTCGACATACGTCGCCCGCCCCGAGCCGTCCGACTCGACGTACGGCGTGCGGTCGAAGTAGCCGTGCCGGGCGACGAGCCCGCCCTCGCCGGGGTCGTCGGGGAAGGCCCACCGCACCGGGTGCGTCGTCGAGAAGACGAACCGCCCGCCGGGGCGAAGCACCCGCGACACCTCACGCAGCACCGCCGCGCTGTCCGCGACGAAGGGCACGACACCGTATGCCGTGTAGACCGTGTCGAAGACCGCGTCACCGAAGGGGAGGGTGAGGGCGTCGCACTGCAGCAGCGGGGGAGCGACACCGGTCCGCTCGCTCACGTCCCGGCCGACGGCGAGCATCCCGGCCGAGAGGTCGCTCGCGACGACGCGCGCCCCCACCTCGCGGGTGAGCCAGCGGGCGCACTGACCGGCGCCGGCGCCGATCTCGAGGATCACCTGGTCGGACGTCGCGGAGAGCAGCCCGAGCTGCTCCTCGGTCCAGCCCTCCGGCCCCCAGACGAACTCCTCGTCCCCGAGGAAGGCGCCGTGCTCGGCGTAGTAGTCGGCGGCCTCACCGTCCCACCACGAGCGGTTCGCCGACTGGGTCTCGGGGGTGCCGACCTCACGTCGCCCCACCGACCCCGTCACGCGCGCCCCCACAGCGGGACTTTGCGCAGGTCACGAAGGGGAGCGGACGGCATACGACCGTTTTGACCACGCACAGACAGGCTCGGTAGGCTGGACGAGCATTCGTGTGCGTTCATGCATGCCCGTCGGGCACTGCGCAGGCACGCGACGCGTCCAGAACCATCCCATCGATTCCATCTGTCCACATCGGAGTTCCTACTACATGACTGCCAGCACGGTCGACACGACCGCCCCTCAGATCGCCATCAACGACATCGGCTCTGAGGAAGACCTTCTCGCCGCCATCGACGCCACGATCAAGGACTTCAACGACGGCGACATCGTCGAAGGCCACATCGTCAAGGTCGACCGCGACGAGGTCCTGCTCGACATCGGCTACAAGACCGAGGGCGTCATCCCCTCGCGCGAGCTGTCCATCAAGCACGACGTCGACCCCAACGAGGTCGTCTCCGTCGGCGACGAGGTCGAAGCCCTCGTCCTCCAGAAGGAGGACAAGGAAGGCCGCCTCATCCTGTCCAAGAAGCGCGCCCAGTACGAGCGCGCCTGGGGCACCATCGAGAAGGTCAAGGAGGAGGACGGCGTCGTCACCGGCACCGTCATCGAGGTCGTCAAGGGCGGCCTCATCCTCGACATCGGCCTGCGCGGCTTCCTCCCCGCCTCGCTCGTCGAGATGCGCCGGGTCCGCGACCTGCAGCCGTACGTCGGCCAGCAGATCGAGGCCAAGATCATCGAGCTCGACAAGAACCGCAACAACGTGGTCCTGTCGCGCCGCGCCTGGCTCGAGCAGACGCAGTCCGAGGTCCGCACGACCTTCCTCAAGGAGCTCCAGAAGGGCCAGGTCCGCTCCGGCGTCGTGTCCTCCATCGTCAACTTCGGTGCGTTCGTGGACCTCGGCGGCGTCGACGGTCTCGTCCACGTCTCCGAGCTGTCCTGGAAGCACATCGACCACCCGGGTGAGGTCGTCGAGGTCGGCGACGAGGTCACCGTCGAGGTGCTCGACGTCGACATGGACCGCGAGCGTGTCTCCCTGTCGCTGAAGGCGACCCAGGAGGACCCGTGGCAGCACTTCGCCCGCACCCACGCCATCGGCCAGGTCGTGCCGGGCAAGGTCACCAAGCTCGTCCCGTTCGGTGCGTTCGTGCGCGTCGAGGACGGCATCGAGGGCCTCGTCCACATCTCCGAGCTCGCCGAGCGCCACGTGGAGCTGCCGGAGCAGGTCGTCACCGTCGGCCAGGACATCTTCGTCAAGGTCATCGACATCGACCTCGAGCGTCGTCGCATCTCGCTCTCGCTCAAGCAGGCCAACGAGGACGGCGCCGGGCTCACCGAGTTCGACCCGACCCTCTACGGCATGGCCGCCGAGTACGACGAGCAGGGCAACTACAAGTACCCCGAGGGCTTCGACCCGGAGACCAACGAGTGGCTCGAGGGCTACGAGAAGCAGCGCGAGGCCTGGGAGAAGCAGTACGCCGAGGCGCACGCCCGCTGGGAGGCCCACCGCACGCAGGTCGAGGAGGCCGCCAAGGCCGACGCCGAGGCCGCGACCGGTGGCGACACCCCGACCTCGTACAGCAGCGACTCGTCCGCCGGCTCGTCCTCCTCGGACGAGGGTGCGGCTGCCCGTCCGGCCGCGCCCGCGAACGAGGGCACCCTCGCCTCCGACGAGGCCCTCGCCGCGCTGCGCGAGAAGCTCACCGGCAACTGAGCGCAGCGGCATACGCCCGTATGCCGTGAGCGCACCTGAGAGGCCCGGTTCCCCTGCGGGGGAGCCGGGCCTCTCGGCTGTCGCCGAGCGTCTAGGGTCGAGTCATGGCACGCAGCATCGCGACGAACACCGAGGTCGACCTCGACGGGCTGCTCGAGTTCGTCCGTCCGCGACACCACATGATCCTGCTCACCGAACGCTCGGACGGGCGGCCGCAGGGCTCACCCGTCACCGGCGGAGTCGACGACGCCGGGCGGATCGTCATCTCGACCTACCCCGAGCGCGCCAAGACCGCGAACGCCCGACGCCGGCCGCGAGCCACCGTCCTCGTGCTCTCGGACGACTTCGGCGACGCGTGGGTCCAGGTCGACGGCGACGTCGAGGTGCTCGACGCGCCCGAGTCGGTCGAGCCGCTCGTCGAGTACTTCCGCAACATCTCCGGAGAGCACCCCGACTGGGACGAGTACCGGCAGGCCATGGTCGACCAGGGCAAGTCGATCCTGCGCATCACGCCGACGCGCTGGGGACCGATCGCCACCGGAGGCTTTCCCGCACGACTCGCCGACGAGGCCTGAGGTCGTGCTGCGGGTCGGGCTGACCGGGGGGATCGGGTCGGGCAAGTCGACGGTCGCGCGCGCCCTGCGCGACCTCGGCGCCGTCGTCGTCGACGCGGACGCCGTCGCGCGCGAGGTCGTCGAGCCGGGTATGCCGGCCCTGGCCGCCATCCGGGAACGGTTCGGGGACAGCGTGTTCGGCGCCGACGGCGCACTCGACCGACCAGCGCTGGGTCGCGTGGTCTTCGCCGACCCGCAGGCGCTGGCCGACCTCGAAGGCATCACCCACCCGGTCATCTGGGCGCGCACCGCCGATCTCATCGCGGCCGCGCCCGACGACGCCATCGTCGTGCACGACATGCCGCTCATCGTCGAGAAGGGCATGGGCGCCGACTACCACCTCGTCCTCGTCGTCGGGGTCGACGCCGAGACGCGGGTCGAGCGGCTCGTCCGCGACCGGGGCATGACGCCGGAGGACGCCCACGCCCGCATCGCCGCCCAGGCCGACGACGACGCCCGGCGCGCCGCCGCCGACGTCTGGCTCGACAACAACGGCACCCCGGAGCAGCTCGACGTCTCGGTGCGGCGCCTCTGGGCGGAGCGTCTGGAGCCCTTCAACGAGAACCTGCTCCACGGCATACGGGCCGCTCGCACCGACCGGCTCGCGCTGACCGAGCCACGTGAGGACTGGCCCGCACAGGCGGCTCGGCTCGTCGCGCGCATCGAGAAGGCCCTGGGGGAGCGGGCCGTCGACGTCGAGCACATCGGCTCGACCTCGGTGTCGGGGCTCGTCGCGAAGGACGTCATCGACCTGCAGATCGGGGTGAGGAGCCTCGCGGACGCCGACGACCCGGACTTCGTCAAGGCGTTGTCCCGCAAGGGTTTTCCGCGCGTCGAGGGCAACGACCGCGACAACGGCAAGGACGGGACCGAGTGGCCCAAGCGGTTCCACGGCACGGCTGACCCCGGCCGCCCGGCGCACGTCCACGTTCGTGAGGTCGGCTCACCGGGTTACGAGTGGGCGCTGCGGTTCCGCGACTGGCTGAGGTCGGACGAGGCGGCGCGCGAGGAGTACGCCGCACTCAAGCACGAGCTGCTCGGGCGGGGACTCGGGGTCTCGGACTACGCCGACGCGAAGGAGCCGTGGTTCGACGCGGTCCACACGCAAGTGACCGGCGCACGCCTCGACGGCGACGGCTGAGTCACCGTCACTCGCCGGGGTACCGGACCCCCACCTGCGACCGGACGTCGTCGAGGACCTCCATGATCCGCAGCGTCTCGGCAGCCGGGAGCAGCGGGCTCTCGGTGAGCCCGGCGTCGATGCACCGCGCCGCCTCGCACGCCTCGAAGTGCAGCCCGTGGGTGCGCTGCTCGGGCTCCCACACGGCGACGTCCTGCGCGTCCCGGGACGTGAACCGGATGCCGGTCGGGGCGTACCAGCGCCCGGTCGGGTCGTCCGGGTCGCCGAGGTCGAGCCGTCCCGCCGTCCCGATGACGCTCGCCGTCGTCGGGGTGCGCGAGGTCATCGTCGCGTGCAGGATGCCCGTGCCGCCGTTGCGGCCGGTCGCGACGATCGTCTCCTCGGCGTCCACGCCTTCCTCGGTGAGCCGCCCGGTGGCTGTCACCGAGTCGATGCCGTCGAGGACGAAGCTCGCGAACGACACCGGGTAGATGCCGAGGTCGAGCAGCGCGCCACCGGCGAGCTCGGGGTCCCAGAGCCGCTGCGGCCCGTTCGGGTGCAGCGGCTGCCCGTGGTCGGCGAAGACGTTCTCGACCTCACCGAGCAGCCCGTCCTCGAGGCACTGGCGCACGACGTCCGTGCCGGGGAGGAACCGGGTCCACATCGCCTCCATGGCGAAGAGCCCGCGGCCCCGCGCAGTGTCGAGGATGTCGCGCGCCTCGGCGGCGTTGCGCGCGAACGCCTTCTCGACGAGGACGGGTTTGCCGGCGTCGAGCGCGAGCCGCGCGTGCTCGCGGTGCTCCGAGTGCGGCGAGGCGACATAGACGATGTCGACGTCCGGGTCCGCGACGAGCTCGTCGTAGGAGCCGTATGCCGTGTGCGCGCCGAACTCGTCCGCGAACCCTTGCGCTCGGGCGAGGTCGCGTGAGCCGACGGCCTGGATGACCTGCTCGGTCTCGGCGCGCAGCGCCGACGCCATCGTGCGGGCGATGCCGCCCGGGGCGAGGATGCCCCAGCGCAGGACGGGCGCGGTGCGAGGGTCGGGGGTGCGGGGGCTCGGGAGAGTCGTCGTCACCGTCCCATCGTGTCATCCCCATCGCGGACCGACGGACATGCAATGGGGTCGCGGGTGGCCGGCCGACGTGCTTGTCCGAGCAGCCTCGCGTCCGGCCGGACTGGCTAATGCATGTCCGTCGGCTCACCCGGCGGGTCCCCGGGCACGAGGGGCAATGCGGCAGCGGCGAACGCGGCCGCGGAGGCGAACGCGACGGCATACCCGCTGCGGGCGATGAGCGCGCCGGCGACGGGCGGCACGAAGGCGGCGACGAGGTACTGGCCGGAGTTCTGGATGCCGAGCGCGCGCCCGGACCAGAACGGCCCGGCCCGCTCGGCGACCGCCGTGAACGCGAGCCCGTTGTCGGCGACGGTGGCGCCGGTCGCGGCGACGAGGAGGGCCACGGCGAGAGGGGACCCGAGGGTCGCCGTCAGGCCGAGCCCGAGCATGAGGACGACCACGCAGAGCGCGACCCAGCGCAGCGGGCGCATCCGGCTGCCGACCCGGTCCGACAGGGCACCCGCCGCGATGCGGGAGAAGGCACCGACGAGCTGGGCCACCGCGACGAGCGCGCCGGCGGCACCCGCGCTCCAGCCGCGGTCGGTGACGAGCCAGGCCAGTGCATAGGACCACACGAGGAACTGGGGGACGACGAGGAGGACGGAGACGAGGTGCACGCGCGCGAGGAAGCGGTCCGCGGCATACGGGTTGGTCACGGCGACGGTCGCGCGGTCCGGGCGCGGTGGGTCGGCGACGATGACGGCGACGGCGACCAGCGCGACGAAAGCGACGAGAGCGGGCAGGGCGATGGCCGTGCGGATGCCGAATCTCTCGGCGGCGACCGCGAGGGTGGCGGCGCCGATGCCGACGCCGAGGGGCTGAGCCATCTGCCGGATCCCCATCGCGGTGCCGCGGCGGTGCGCGGGGAACCACCCGACGACGACCCGGCCGCTCGCGGCGTTGGCCGAGGCGGCGAAGGCGCCGGCGAGGACGAGCCAGCCGAACCACCACCAGGGTCCGTCCCCGAGTGCTGCCACTGCGGTCGCGACGGTCGTGCCGGCGAGCCCGGTGACCAGGGCGAACCGTTCCCCGCGCCGGTCGACGACGAGACCCCACGCGACGAGGGTGAGGAGCACGCCGACCATCGGAGCGGCGGCCACGAGACCGGCCTCGGGGAGGCTGAGCCCGGGGCCGGTGGCTCGGTCGGTGAGGGCCGGGATGAGGAAGGGCGGGCCGTGGACGACGACGGCCGACGCGGCCTGGGCGAGCGTGCTCACGGCGAGCATGAGCCAGTGACGTGCCGTCACGCCCTGGGTCGTCGCGGTGCCGTGGTCCACCGGTCCAGTCAACGCGAGGGTTGCCGCGTCCGCTCGCCCGTCTCACCCGTGGGCGGTGGTTGGACCACCTCGCAAGGCGACCACGGCGGCGGCTGTCGGTGGCACGGCATACCGTTGTGGGTATGCGTCCCACCACCGACCTCAAGCGCACCGTCGCACCCTTCCGGGTCGAGTCGGAGTTCGAGCCCGCCGGTGACCAGCCGGCGGCGATCAAGGCCCTCGCCGAGCGGATCAACCGCGGCGAGCAGGACGTCGTGCTCCTCGGCGCGACCGGCACCGGCAAGTCGGCGACGACGGCCTGGCTCGTCGAGCAGGTGCAGCGCCCCACGCTCGTCATGGCGCCGAACAAGACGCTCGCCGCGCAGCTCGCCAACGAGTTCCGCGAGCTGCTCCCGCACAACGCGGTCGAGTACTTCGTCAGCTACTACGACTACTACCAGCCCGAGGCCTATGTCCCGCAGACGGACACCTACATCGAGAAGGACTCCTCGATCAACGACGAGGTCGAGCGGCTGCGGCACTCCGCGACGAACTCGCTGCTCACCCGCCGTGACGTCATCGTCGTCGCGTCCGTGTCGTGCATCTACGGTCTCGGCACGCCGCAGGAGTACGTCGACAAGATGGTCCCGCTGCGCGTCGGGGACGAGCTCGACCGCGACGACCTGCTGCGCCGGTTCGTCCAGATGCAGTACACGCGCAACGATCTGGCCTTCACCCGCGGCACGTTCCGGGTGCGCGGCGACACGGTCGAGATCATCCCGATGTACGAGGAGCTCGCCGTGCGCATCGAGTTCTTCGGCGACGAGATCGACAAGCTCTACACGCTGCACCCGCTCACCGGCGAGGTGGTGCGCGAGGAGAGCGAGATGTACGTCTTCCCCGCGTCGCACTACGTCGCGGGACCCGAGCGGATGGAGCGCGCGATCCACGGCATCGAGCTCGAGCTCGCCGACCGGCTCAAGGTCCTCGAGGGGCAGGGCCAGATGCTCGAGGCCCAGCGGTTGCGGATGCGCACGACCTACGACATCGAGATGATGCGCCAGGTCGGGTCGTGCTCCGGCATCGAGAACTACTCGATGCACCTCGACGGGCGCCTGCCCGGCTCGGCACCGAACTGCCTCCTCGACTACTTCCCCGAGGACTTCCTCCTCGTCATCGACGAGTCCCATGTCACCGTCCCGCAGATCGGTGCGATGTACGAGGGTGACATGTCCCGCAAGCGCACCCTTGTCGAGCACGGCTTCCGGCTCCCGTCGGCCATGGACAACCGCCCGCTGAAGTGGGAGGAGTTCCTCGAGCGGATCGGACAGACGGTCTACCTCTCGGCGACCCCGGGCGCCTACGAGCTGGCCAAGAGCGACGGCGTCGTCGAGCAGATCATCCGCCCGACCGGTCTCGTCGACCCCGAGGTCGTCCTCAAGCCGACGAAGGGCCAGATCGACGACCTGCTCCACGAGATCAACGAGCGGACCAAGCGTGACGAGCGGGTCCTCGTCACGACGCTGACGAAGAAGATGGCCGAGGACCTCACCGACTACCTCCTCGACAAGGGTGTGCGGGTTCGCTACCTGCACTCCGACATCGACACCCTCCGCCGCGTCGAGCTGCTGCGCGAGCTGCGGCTGGGGGAGTACGACGTCCTCGTCGGCATCAACCTGCTGCGCGAGGGTCTCGACCTGCCCGAGGTCTCGCTCGTGTCGATCCTCGACGCGGACAAGGAGGGCTTCCTCCGGTCGACGCGTTCACTCATCCAGACGATCGGCCGTGCCGCGCGCAACGTCTCCGGGCAGGTGCACATGTATGCCGACACGGTCACCCCCTCGATGCAGGAGGCGGTCGACGAGACCGCACGCCGCCGCGAGAAGCAGATCGCCTACAACACCGAGCGCGGCATCGACCCGCAGCCGCTGCGCAAGAAGATCGCCGACATCACCGACATGCTCGAGCGCGAGGACGCCGACACCGAGTCGTTGCTCGGGTCCGGTCGGGCCGTGTCCCGCGGCAAGGCCGACGGTGGGCGCGGTGGCCGCGGGGCGCTGGCCGCCGACGCGGTGACGGTGGGCGCGGACCGGCTCGGCGAGATGGCCGCGGGCGACCTCGCCAACCTCATCCAGGAGCTGTCCACGCAGATGCACCAGGCTGCGGCCGACCTGCACTTCGAGCTCGCCGCGCGGCTGCGTGACGAGATCGGGGACCTCAAGAAGGAGCTGCGCCAGATGACCGAGGCGACGAAGTGAGCCGCAGTCATGGGGCCGGGTGGTCCTGCACCGAGGAGACGGGCGCGCGATGACCCCGGACGACCTCGCGGCACACGCCCTCGGCAAGCCAGGCGCCTGGGCGGACCAGCCCTGGGAGGGCGACCACGTCGCGAAGGTCGGCGAGAAGATCTTCGCCTTCCTCGGCCGCGACGGCGTCGGCGTCAAGCTCGGGTCGCGCGCGGAGGCCGACGAGTGGCTGGAGGAGTTCCCGGACGACGCGACCGTCATGCCCTACATCGGTCGCCACGGCTGGAACACGCTGTCGCTGACCGGCGCGATCCCCGACGACGTGCTGTTCGAGGCCGTCGACACCTCGTACGAGCTCGTCGTCGCAAAGCTGCCTCGGGCGCAGCGCCCGGACGGTGCGTCATGAGCGCCGTCGACGTCGTCAGTGGGGTCCTGGGGCCGGTGCGCAAGGGTGTCGGCAACGCCCTGCGATCGCGGGTGGCCGGGTCCGACCCGGTGGAGCGGTCGGCGCGCATCTGGGGTGCGCCGGGGGAGCGCTGGTTCCGCGAGGGCGACCCGATCTGGCGGGTCCACGGTGACGGCTCGATGTTCGTCGCGGGCATCCGCGCGCTGCTCCTGCAGTCCCTCCACCCGCTTGCGATGGCCGGGGTGGCCGGGCACTCGGGCTTCCGTGGCGACCCGTGGGGACGGCTGCAGCGCACGAGCACCTTCATCGCGACGACCACGTACGCGCCCGCCCCGGACGCCGAGCGGCTCATCGCCAGGGTCCGCGGCATCCACCGCCGCGTCGTCGGTGAGGACGAGCAGGGTCGTCCGTATGCCGCGAGTGACCCGCACCTGCTCGCGTGGGTCCACGCGGCGGAGACCGACAGCTTCCTCACCTGCTTCCAGCGGTTCGCGGTGCGTCCGCTCGGATCGGCCGAGGCGGACACGTATGTAGCCCAGACCGGTGAGATCGCCGCTCGCCTCGGCGTGGTCAACCCTCCGCAGACCGTGGCCGAGCTGGACGCGGTCATCGAGACGTTCCGTCCCGAGCTCGAGACGACCGCCGCGGCGCTCGACGCGGCCGACTTCCTGTTGCGGCACCCGCCCCTCGATGCGGTGTCGCGCCTCGGGTACGCCCCGTTGGCCGCGGGTGCTGTCGGCCTGCTGCCCTCGTGGGCGCGCACGATGCTGCACCTGCCGGGGCCGGACCTCGTCCACGAGCAGGTGGGCGTGCGCGTCGGTCGTGGCGCCGCGCGACTCGTGACGTGGGGGTTGACGCACCCGGACCTCGCCGCGGAGCGGAAGGTCCCGGCCTGACGGCCCAGGCCAGGCCCGCGACACCGACGGGCGCGTCGGGTCCGCCCGTCAGCCGTTCGCGGCGGCGAGGCCGTCGAGGAGCTCGAGCTGGCGTGCCCAGACCTCGCTCGTGGTGTCGATGACGACGAAGTGGTCACCGTTGACGAGCTCGACCGTGGCGTCGGCGCCCTCCGCGGTCGCCGCCTCGACGTAGTCCGTCGACTGGCTCAGCGGCACGGTGTCGTCGCTGCGGCCGTGGATGCAGCGGACGGGGACCTCGAGCGGTACCTGCTGTCGCGGGTCGACGGCGGCGTCGGCGTCGGTGACGGCGTGCCCGACGAACGCCTGGGCCGCGCCGCTGCCGAGGTCCTCATGGTCCGCGGCGACGAGGTCGAGCACCCCGGCCTGCGACACCGCTCCGGTGACGGGCACCGTGGGGTCGGACCACGCGGCATACCGGCCGCGCCCGGCGGCCCACACCGCGAGGTGACCGCCCGCGGAGTGCCCGAGGGTGATCACCGTGGAGAGGTCGAGGCCGTCGACGGAGGCGAGCCGGTCGATGGCGGCGTGGATGTCGTCGAGGGTCTGCGGGACGCCACCGCCGTTGCCGACGCGGCGGTACTCGATGTTCCAGGCGGTCCAGCCGTTCTCGGCGAGGCTGGCGGCGAGGGGACGGCCGAGCTCAAGGTCGTACTCCGCCTTCCAGAAGCCGCCGTGGATGACGACGACGACGCCCTTGCTCGGGCCGTCGGGGCGGGTGAGCTCGCCGAACTGGCTCGGGTCGTCGCCATAGGTGAGTCGCATCGGGTTGCCCTCCTGCACTGGTTCGGGGGAGTCCGGGGTGCTGCACGCCGCGAGCGTGGCCGCCGGAAGGGCGAGCACCACGCGACGAGTGAGCACATCCTCGACCCTATGCCGAGAGGTGACCGTCCCGTCCGCCTTCGCCATCGCCTTCGCCCGCGCCCGGCTCACCGACCGCTTCTGGCGACTTATTGCGCACAGTTCGCATGCTCGCTGGGGCTCGCATGCGAACTGTGCGCAATAAGTCGGCTGTCCGAGCGGAGGGCGGGCCCACTCCGCGACTCAGGAGTTCATCTCACGAGCGAAGCCGTGCCGAGCGGAGGGCGGGCCCACTCCGCAGTGGTTGATTGAGTCAATGCGCGGAGCGCCATGCGGAGGGCGGGCCCACTCCGCAATCGCTGATTGCGCCATCGTGCCGTTCGCGTGACAGAATCAGCGATTGCGGAGGGGAGTATCCCCACCTCACGCGGTGTCCTCGTCATCACGGTCCAGCTCGTCCGGGCCCGGGGAGCCGGCCCGGCAGCGCGACTCGTTCCGGGTGGGAGAGACCTCCGGGCCATCCGTTGACCCCAACCGTGAAAGGTTGTCCGCGTGCACGCACTGCCCAACCTCGCCACCGCGACCGCGTCGATGAACGTGCAGCCGTGGCAGTGGTACCTCACGATCGGTATCGCCGCCGCGATCCTCATCTTCGACGTCATCATGATCGCGCGGCGGCCGCACCGCCCGACGACGCGCGAGCTCAGCGTGGCGCTGACGTTCTACGTGGGCGCGGCGATCGCCTTCGGCATCTGGGTCTGGATGAGCCACGGCAGCCAGCTCGCCGGTGAGTTCTATGCCGGCTGGCTGACGGAGTACTCGCTCTCCATCGACAACCTCTTCATCTTCCTGCTCATCATGGCGAGGTTCGGGGTTCCGGAGAAGTTCCAGCAGACCGCCCTCATGTGGGGCATCATCATCGCCATCGTGCTGCGCGGCATCTTCATCGCGGTGGGCGCGGCGGCGATCAACAACTTCGCCTGGGTCTTCTACATCTTCGGCGCGTTCCTCATCTACACGGCCATCAAGCTCGCCAAGGAGGGGGAGTCTCACGACGAGGAGTACGAGGAGAACGCCTTCATGCGGTGGGTCGAGCGGACCTTCCCGTCGACGAAGGAGTGGAGCACCAAGCTCATCACGAAGGAGAACGGCAAGCGCGTCATCACGCCGCTGTTCATCGTCGTCGCGGCCCTCGGCACGACCGACCTGCTCTTCGCGCTCGACTCGATCCCCGCGATCTACGGCCTGACCCGCGAGCCCTACCTCGTCCTCACCGCGAACCTGTTCGCCCTCATGGGTCTGCGGCAGCTGTACTTCCTCATCGGCGGCCTGCTGCAGAAGCTCGTCTACCTCAGCCTCGGCCTGGCCGTGCTGCTCGCCTTCATCGGCGTCAAGCTCATCCTGCACGCCCTGCACGAGAACAACCTGCCGTTCCTCAACAACGGCGAGGGCTTCAAGGTCCCGGAGATCCCGATCGCCGTGTCGCTCGGCGCCATCGTCGTCATCCTCGGCATCACGACCATCGCCAGCCTGTGGAAGTCCCGCAGGGAGGCCCGCGAGGGCGCGTCGCACGGCTGAGGCGCGCACCCGGCATACGCCACGAACGACGCCGGCCACGACGGCCGGCGGGCGTCAGGACCCCGTCGACTCGGCGGGGTCCTTGCGCGCTCCGAGGCCGAGCACGATCGCCGAGGCGGTGACGACGCAGGCCATGCCGACGAGCTGCATGGGCTGGAGCCGCTGCCCGAGGATGAGCAGCCCCGCCAACGCGGCAACCGCCGGCTCGAGGCTGAGCAGGATCCCGAACACCTGCGCCGACAGCCGCCGCAGCGCGACGAGCTCGAGCGAGTAGGGCAGCACCGAGGACAGCAGCGCGATCCCGAGCCCGCGCGCGAGGACCGACCCGTCCCACTGCGGCACCGACGCCACCCCGAACGGCAGGGTCACCACGGTCGCCACGACCATGGCGAGGGCGAGGCCCTCGAGCTTGTCGAACTCGGCGCCGGTGCGTCCCGAGAGGATGATGTATGCCGCCCAGCAGGCTCCCGCGGTCGCGGCCAGTCCCAGCCCGGTCCAGCTGAGCTCGTCGAGCGGGACGGAGAACGCCTCCGAGATGAGCAGCACGCCGATGCCGGCCACGAGCACCGCGACAAGGTCGAGGGCGCGGCGGGACAGGGCGGCAGCGAGCAGCAGCGGTCCGAGGAACTCGATCGTCACGGCGACGCCGATGTCGAGGTGCGCGAGAGAGCCGTAGAACGCGAAGTTCATCAGCCCGAGCGCGACACCGAACGCGACGACCGTGGCCCACGCCCGACGCGAGTGTCCGCGCCAGCGCGGTCGCGCGATCGCGAGCAGGATGACCGTCGCGAAGAGCAGCCGCATGACGACCGACCCGCCGGCGCCGATCTCGGGCACGAGCGTCGCCGCGAGCGCCCCGCCGAACTGGACCGAGACGATGCCCGCGAGGACGAGCAGCGGCGCGGGGACGGTCGAGGGGCGGCGGCTCACCCGGTCAGGGTAGAGCCGCCCGGGTCACCAGCCGCGCTCGCGCCACTCGCCGAGATGTGGCCGCTCGACGCCGAGGGTGGTGTCGTCGCCGTGGCCGGGATAGACCCACGTGTCGTCGTCGTAGACGTCGAAGACGCGCGTCGTGACGTCCTCGATGAGCGAGTCGAAGCTCTGGCCCGGGTTCTTCGTGTTGCCGATGCCGCCGGGGAAAAGCGAGTCGCCCGTGAAGAGGTGCGTGCGACCTCCCGGCGAGGGGTCGGCATACGCCAACGCCACCGACCCGGGGGTGTGTCCGCGCAGGTGCACGACGTCGAGCTCGACCTCACCGAACCGGACCGTGTCGCCGTGGGCGAGGCGGACGTCGGGCCGTACCGGGAGGGCGTCGGCGTCGTCGGCTCCGGCATGGGTGCGAGGGTGGAACGCGTCGACGACGTCCTTCAGCGCACGGACGTGGTCCCAGTGCTGATGTGTCGTCACGAGCGCGTCGAGGCTGCCGCTGCCCTCGCGGACAAGGGCGGCGATGCGCGTGGGGTCGTCGGCGGCGTCGATGAGCAGCTGCTCGCCGGTGCGGCGGCAGGTGAGCAGGTAGACGTTGTTCGACATGTCCGAGACGGCGATCTTGCGGATGACGAGATCGTCGAGCTCGCGTACGTCCGTGTCGCCGCCCGGGGTGACGGAGCCGGTGTAGTCGTCGGTGCCGCTGCCGCCGTCGGTGTCGGGGTTCGTCATGCTCAGAGTCCCTTCGTGAGCTCGGGGAGGGTGTCGGCCCGCACGCCGGACGGGTCCTGGCGGGCGAGCCAGGTGAGGATGCCGGCGCGCGAACCGGTGACGTGGGCGTCGGCGTCCCCGATGGACCAGATGTCGCCCTCGTCGCTACGGATCGTCATCGAGGGCGCCACGGGAGCGCCCTTCTGCCGCTTGAGCTCGTTCTCGATGAAGAGCACCTGCAGGGCACCGTCGAGGTCGCCGAACCCGAAGTCGCTCGCGAGGTCGACGTGGTGGTAGACGACCTCGCGCAGTCGGAGGAAGGGCAGCATGCCGGCCGTGAATGTCGGCCCGCCGGGGGTGCGCTCGAGGACGATGTCGGCATGCTCGTCACGGAGGCGCGCGAGCTCGGGTGCGAGCGCCGCGGCCGTCGTCTCGACGTCGCCGACGACCTCGCCGAGCGGTCGCCCCACACCCTCGTCGATGTCGGCGTCACGACCCTCGGGGGAGTCGTACATCGTCTCGCCGGTCCCGTCGACAGCGGCGCGCACGAGCCGCACGAGGGCATCGGCGTTGCGGGCGACGTGGTTCAGGACGTGGTCCCGGCTCCAGCCGGCACACAGGCTGTCCGCGCCGAGGTCGCCGGGCGCGGCGAGCTCGCGGGCGTCGGCGACGAGACGCGTCGTCTGGTCGTCGATGGCGGCGAGGAGGTCGGTCACGGTCGTCACGTTACGCGCGCCCGCCACAGTGCGCCGCGGTCCGCGCCGTCGGACGTGACCACCCACAGCTCGCCGTCGTGCAGCACCGCAGAGACGGGTATGCCGTCCGGTCCCGGTGTCGTGGTCCACGCGTCACCGCGGCCTCGCAGCACGACACTGCCCGTGTCGGTCGCCGTGACGAGCAGGAGGTCGTCGCCGACCGTCAGCGGTGCCGGCGGTGCTGCCTTCTCGGGCACGGTGATCGGGGGTATGCCGGGTGGCTGGCTCGCGGTGTCCGTCGTGAGCTGCCACATCGTCAGCTTCCCCTCCGTCGTGCCCGCGAGGACGCACTCAGTGGCGTCGCACGTGGCGGCCTGCGCGACGGAGATGCCGGAGTCGCCCATCCGGGGGAGGTCTTGCCGCGTCCAGGGACCACTGGGCCCGGGAGAGGACCACGTGGAGGGCGTGACCGTGACCGAGCCGTCGGTCAGCCCGGTCACCGAGCCAGCGAGGAGGAGGCCCTCGCCCCGGGGGACGATGGCGCGGGCGTCGAGGAGCGCCTCAGGGGTGCTGCCGAGGGCCGTGCCGGTCGAGGGCTGCCGGGCCCACCGGTCGCCCGTCTTGGTCCAGGTGGCGATGTCGAGCCCGGTGGACTCGCTCTGCCAGGCGCCGAGCACGACAGGCGACGCACCGGCATACGCAACGCCCACGAGGTCTCCCGCCCCGTAGCTGCCGAAGACACCGAACGGCTGCTCCTGCTCGGCCACCCCGCTGAGCGAGCCGGACCAGGTCTGCCAGCGGTAGTTCGCGTGCGCGCCGCCGCGGGCGCCGCTCACCGCCTCGATGCGGTCGCCGCGGACGGCGAGCTGGAACCACCGTGCCTCGAAGCCGTAGGGCGAGCGCGGGGTGACCGGGACCTCGCGCAGGGTGTCTGCGGAGGGGCCGGCGAGGATCCTCGGACGGACCCGCTGACCTTCGGGGGCGATGGCACCGACGACGACGGTGTCACCGTCGGCCGCGCGCGAGGCGGTGGCGAGGGTGACGGGGGAGAGGCCGGCGGGGAGGGCGACGGCGGTCCAGGCCAGCGGCTCGCCGGCCCCGGCGGTGGGCTCAGGCGGGGACTCGGCCGCCGGTGAGCAGGCGGCGGCCAGCACCCCCGCGAGGGCCGTGGCCGCGACGGCGCGGCCGGCTCGTGACCGAGATCCCACGGTCCGACCCTAGGCCCCGAACCGGCGGCGGAGGTGGCTGTCGGTGGCCCGACCTAGCATGGGGACCGTGACTTCTGCCGCGACATCTTCGCCTGCCCGCCGCACCGGCAGCGCCGGCCACGACCACCTCGTCGTCCGAGGCGCCCGAGAGCACAACCTCAAGGACGTCTCCGTCGAGCTGCCCCGTGACTCGCTCGTCGTCTTCACGGGCCTGTCGGGGTCCGGCAAGTCCTCGCTGGCCTTCGACACGATCTTCGCGGAGGGGCAGCGGCGCTACGTCGAGTCCCTGTCGGCGTATGCGCGGCAGTTCCTCGGGCAGATGGACAAGCCCGACGTCGACTTCATCGAGGGCCTGTCGCCGGCCGTCTCGATCGACCAGAAGTCGACGAACCGCAACCCGCGCTCGACCGTCGGCACGATCACCGAGGTCTACGACTACCTGCGCCTGCTCTTCGCGCGGGCGGGTCGGCCGCACTGCCCGATCTGTGGCGAGCCGATCACCCGGCAGAGCCCGCAGCAGATCGTCGACCGGCTCCTCGAGCTGCCCGAGCGCACCCGGTTCCAGGTGCTCGCGCCGGTGGTGCGCGCCCGCAAGGGCGAGTACGTCGACCTCTTCGCCGAGCTGCAGTCCAAGGGCTTCGCGCGGGCCCGGGTCGACGGTGAGGTCGTGTCACTGACCGATCCGCCCAAGCTCGAGAAGCAGGTCAAGCACACCATCGACGTCGTCGTCGACCGCCTCGTCGCCAAGGGCAAGGACGACGCCTCGTCGAAGCGCCGGCTCACCGACTCGGTCGAGACCGCACTCGGGCTCGCCGGTGGCGTCGTCGTCATCGAGTTCGTCGACGTGCCCGAGGGCGCGGGTGACGAGGTGTCCGAGGAGAACCCGCACGGGCTGCCGCGGGAGCGCCGGTTCTCCGAGAAGATGGCCTGCCCCAACGACCACCCGATCGCGATCGACGAGATCGAGCCGCGCTCGTTCTCGTTCAACAGCCCGTTCGGCGCCTGCCCGGTCTGCACCGGCCTCGGCACCGAGCTCGAGGTCGACGCCGAGCTCGTCGTCCCCAACGACGAGCTGACGCTCGCCCAGGGCGCCATCGCGCCGTGGGCGTCGGGCAGTGGCGCGTCGGAGTACTTCCAGCGCGTCGTCGGGGCCCTCGCCGACGAGATGAAGTTCGGGATGGACGTGCCGTGGCGGGCCCTGCCGGAGCGCGCCAAGCAGGCCCTGCTCCACGGGCACAAGCACAAGGTCCACGTCCGCTACCGCAACCGGTTCGGGCGCGAGCGGTCGTACACGACCGGCTTCGAGGGCGCGATCCCGTTCGTCAAGCGGCGGCACGCCGAGACCGACTCCGACTGGAGCCGGGAGCGCTACGAGGGCTACATGCGCGAGGTGCCCTGCCCGGCCTGCAACGGCAGCCGGCTGCGGCCGGAGTCGCTCGCCGTCCTCGTCGGCGGCAAGAGCATCGCCGACGTCTGCGCGCTGCCGATCTCGGAGTCGGCGCGCTTCCTCGACGGCGTCGACTTCTCCGTGCGCGAGGCGCAGATCGCCGAGCGGGTCATCAAGGAGATCGAGGCCCGCCTCGGGTTCCTCCTCGACGTCGGCCTCGACTACCTCTCGCTCGACCGGCCGGCCGGCACGCTCTCCGGTGGTGAGGCGCAGCGCATCCGGCTCGCCACCCAGATCGGCTCCGGCCTCGTCGGCGTCCTCTACGTCCTCGACGAGCCGAGCATCGGGCTACACCAGCGCGACAACCACCGGCTCATCGAGACCCTGACCCGGCTCCGCGACCTCGGCAACACCCTCATCGTCGTCGAGCACGACGAGGACACCATCGCGACGGCCGACTGGGTCGTCGACATCGGCCCCGGAGCGGGCGAGCACGGCGGCAAGGTCGTGCACTCCGGCCCGGTCGCCGACCTGCTGACCCACGAGACCTCACTCACTGGCAAGTACCTCTCCGGTCGAGAGGAGATTCCGGTCCCGGCCGTGCGCCGGCCCCAGGAGGAGGGACGCGAGGTCACCGTCGTCGGCGCGCGCGAGCACAACCTGCACGACGTCAGCGCGAGCTTCCCCCTCGGCAACCTCGTCGCCGTCACCGGCGTCTCCGGGTCGGGCAAGTCGACCCTCGTCAACGACATCCTCTACAACGTCCTCGCCAACAAGCTCAACGGCGCCCGGCACGTGCCGGGGCGGCACCGGACCGTCACCGGCCTGGAGCACCTCGACAAGGTCGTCCACGTCGACCAGAGCCCGATCGGCCGCACCCCGCGGTCGAACCCGGCGACCTACACCGGTGTGTTCGACGCGATCCGCAAGCTCTTCGCGACGACGACCGAGGCCAAGGTCCGCGGCTACCAGCCGGGCCGGTTCTCGTTCAACGTCAAGGGCGGTCGCTGCGACGCCTGCTCGGGCGACGGCACGATCAAGATCGAGATGAACTTCCTGCCGGACGTCTACGTCCCGTGCGAGGTGTGCCACGGCGCCCGCTACAACCGCGAGACGCTCGAGGTGCACTTCAAGGGCAAGACGATCGCCGACGTCCTCGACATGCCGATCGAGGAGGCCGCCGAGTTCTTCGAGGCCGTGCCCGCCATCGCCCGGCACATGAAGACGCTCAACGAGGTCGGGCTCGGCTACGTCCGGCTCGGGCAGCCGGCGCCGACCCTCTCCGGTGGCGAGGCCCAGCGCGTCAAGCTCGCCGCGGAGCTGCAGAAGCGCTCGACCGGCCGGACGATCTACGTCCTCGACGAGCCGACGACCGGCCTGCACTTCGAGGACATCCGCAAGCTCCTCGGTGTCCTCCAGGGGCTCGTCGACAAGGGCAACACCGTCCTCGTCATCGAGCACAACCTCGACGTCATCAAGAGCGCCGACTGGATCGTCGACCTCGGCCCCGAGGGCGGCAACAAGGGCGGCACCATCGTCGCGACGGGCACGCCCGAGGAGGTGGCCCAGAACCCGGACAGCCACACCGGCCGGTTCCTCGGCCCGATCCTCGCCAAGACCGCGCGTACGACTTCACGCCCCCCGAAGAAGAAGACGGCGGCAGCGGCGAAGTCGTCCGCCCCTCAGACCACGGCGACGGCCAAGCCCGCCGCGAAGAAGAGCGCCGCCTCCACGGCGTCGACGAGCCGTGCCAAGGGTGCCAACTCGAAGAGTGCTGGGGCACCTGGTGGATCGACGAAGGGCGCGGCGAAGGGCGCGGCCAAGAAGTCCGGCTCCACCAAAGCCGCCACCGCCCAGGCGAAGCCCCGGAAGTCGTCACCACGCAAGACGAGCCAGCAGCGCAAGTCCGCCTGACGGCATACCGCAACGAGGTCGGTATGCCGCAGCCGACCGGCATACCGACCTCGCACGGGCTCGAGCGAGCCATCGATTTCCGACCGATGCACCCATGCGTGGCTCGCTCGAGCATCGATGCATCGGTCGCCGTGGCCCTGGGCCTCAGTCTTCGCCGAGGTAGGCCTTACGGACGTCGTCGCTCTCGAGCAGCTCACGCCCCGAGCCGGACAGGACGATCTGCCCGACCTCGAGGACGTAGCCCTTCGTTGCCCGCTTGAGCGCGGCCTGGGCGTTCTGCTCGACGAGCAGGATCGTCGTGCCCTGCTCCTGCAGCGTCGTCACCGTCGACATGACCGTCTTCATCATGAGCGGCGACAGGCCCATCGACGGCTCGTCGAGCATGAGCAGCTTCGGGCGGCTCATCATGGCGCGGCCCATCGCGAGCATCTGCTGCTCACCACCGGAGAACGTGCCGGCCGCCTGCGACTTGCGCTCCCCGAGGATCGGGAAGAGGTCGTAGGCCGCCTGCAGGTCCGTGCGGACGTCGTTGTCCCGGCGCGCGAACGCGCCGAGGAGCAGGTTCTGCTCGACGGTGAGGCGCGGGAAGATCCGTCGACCCTCGGGGGAGTGCGCCAGCCCGAGGGTGACGATCTCGTGCGCGGCGACCGAGTCGATCCGCTTGCCCTGGAAGCGGATCGAACCGCTCGTCGGGCGCAGCAGGCCGGAGATCGTCCGCAGCGTCGTGGTCTTGCCCGCACCGTTCGTGCCGATGAGGCTGACGACCTCGCCCTCGTCGACGCTGAAGCTGATGCCCTTGACGGCCTTGATCTTGCCGTAGGACACGACGAGGTCCCGGACCTCGAGCATGGGGCTCACGGCTGCTCCTCCGTGGTCATGGGGGCGTTCGGTATGCCGTCCGCTCCCGTCGTCGGGTCGTCGTCGCGCGGCGGCGCGTCGTCGTCATCGTCGCCGCCACCGATGTAGGCCTCGATGACGCGCGGGTCGGACTGCACCTCCCCGGGGGTGCCCTCGACGAGGACCTCACCGCGGACGAGGCAGAGCACGCGGTCGCAGAGGTTGAAGATGAACCTCATGTCGTGCTCGATGACGACGACCGCGAGGCCGCTGTCCCGGATCCGGAAGATCAGGTCACTGGCCTGGCGGGTCTCCTGGGGGTTCATGCCGGCCGTGGGCTCGTCGAGCAGGATGAGCTTCGGGTCGGTCGCGAGGGCCCGCGCGATCTCGAGGCGGCGCTGGTCGCCATAGGGCATGTTGCGGGCCAGGTGCTCGGCCGAGCCGCCGAGACCGACGAAGTCGAGGAGCTCCTGGGCGCGCGCCCGGGTCGCCTCCTCCTCCCGCCGGAACTTCGGTCCGCGCAGGATCGAGGTGAGCGCCATGGACGAGGTGCGGCAGTAACGCCCCACCATGACGTTCTCGAGGGCCGTCATGTTGCCGAAGAGCCGGATGTTCTGGAACGTCCGGGCCATGCCGGCGACGACGACCGCTCGCGGCTTCGGCGGCAGCACCTCGCCGTTGAGCGTCACCTGCCCCTCGGTGGGCTTGTAGAGACCGGTGAGGCAGTTGAAGAACGTCGTCTTGCCGGCACCGTTCGGGCCGATGAGCCCGACGATCTCGCCCTCGTTCACGGTCATGTCGACGTCCTTGACGGCCGTGAGGCCGCCGAAGCGCATCGTCACACCGCGAGCCTCGAGGACCGGGGCGCCGCCGGGGACGGCGGGGGTGGGGGAGCCCGGGGTGGGCTGGGCAGGAGTCTCGTCGGTGACGGTCATGCCTTGGCCTCCTCTTCCTCGAGATGGACCTCTTCGATGCGTTCGGCCAGGTCCTCGTCGTCCTCGTGGAACTCGAGCTTGCGCCGCTGGCTCGCGACGAGGCCCTCCGGACGGAACCGCATCATGAGCACGAGCACGAGCCCGAAGATCATGAGCCGGTAGTCGTTGATGAACCGCAGCTTCTCCGGGAGGAGCTTGAGGATCGTCGCGCCGATGAGGACGCCGGCGACCGTGCCCATACCGCCGAGCACGACCGCGGCGAGCAGGAACGCCGACTCGAGGAAGATGTACTGGTCCGGCGACACCGAGACGTCGTGGTGAGCCTTGACGGTGCCGGCCATGCCAGCAAGGAACGCGCCGCCGGCGAACGCGAACAGCTTGAGCCCGAAGACGTTGACGCCCATGGCCTCGGCCGCCTTCTCGTCCTCACGGATGGCGACCCAGCCGCGTCCGATCCGGCTGTTGTTGAGCCGGGTGAAGACGAGGATGATGATCGCCGCGATGACGAGCAGCAGGAAGTAGTAGTTCGCGAACCGGCCGATGGTGATGCCGAGGATCTCGTGCGGTTGCCCGAAGTCGAACCCGAAGAAGTTGAGCTCCGGGATGGCCGGGATGCCGTTGGGGCCGTTGGTGAGGTCCGGCCCGTTGGTGCCGTCGAGGTTGCCCATCGTGAACCGGAAGATCTCACCGAACGCCAGCGTGACGATGGCGAGGTAGTCACCGGACACGCGCAGGGTCGGCGAGCCGATGATGAGGCCGAGCACCGCCGAGAAGCACGCGCCGATGAGGACGACCACGAGGAACGGGGGCTTCCACCCGATCGTCGCGAACGCCGAGTTCGACATCGTCGCGCCGACGTAGGCGCCCGCGCCGAGGAAGGCGATGTAGCCGAGGTCGAGCAGGCCGGCGAGGCCGACGACGATGTTGAGGCCGAGCGCGGTCGCCGCGAAGATCAGCACCTGGGTCGCGATGGACATGTTCTCGTCCGACCCGCCCTGGGTGAACGGGAAGAGGAACGCCACCGCGAACGCACCGAGCATGAGGACCTGACGGTTCTTCTGCGCGATGAGCCCGACCCACGTGAAGAAGCCGGCCTTGGCCAGCCCCCACGCCAGGGCGAACGCGAACACGAGGAAGAGCGAGAAGGCCCCACCCGTGCTCGTCCCGAGCGCGTACGTCGCACCGAAGAGCACCGCCGCGAGCAGCACGACGATGGTGATGATCTCGACCCACGACGAGGTCTGCGCGAAGAGCGGGTCCTTGCTCTGGTGCGAGACGAGCATGAGCCCCGAGAGCGCGATGAGCAGCGCGCCCACCGTCGAGACCCAGCCGCCGGGGTTGACGTTGATGAGACCGCCGGAGCGGACCGCGATGATCCCGAGCGTGATGACCATGTAGGCCAGCGCGCCGAGACCGAGGATCCGGACCGCGGCAGCGGTGTCGAGCCAGTCGCCGAGCCGGTGCAGCGGCCCCTGGTGCGCGAGCAGCATGACGAGCGCCACGAGCCCGAGGATGATCATGCAGATCTGCACGCCGTTGGGGTAGAAGTCGACGGACAGGTCGCCGAGGACGTTGCTCGTGTAGCTCCACGAGAGGAACGTGCCGCCGACGAGCAAGGCCACACCGAGGAGCCCGAGGGGCCAGGCCGCGGCGCTGCCGCGTCCGGGGAAGCGTTCGAGCAGCGGGGTGCGCTCGTGGTCGTCGTCGTATGCCGGCCGGTCCGTCTCGCGGACCGGTGCGGGCGCGTCGACGCCGGGAAGGTCGTTCGTGGGGGTGAGGTCGTCGTGGGTGCTCATGCCCGGTCCACCACCCTCGCGCCGAGGAGGCCCTGCGGTCGGAAGACGAGGACGAGGATGAGGAGCGCGAAGGCCCACACGTCCTTCCACGCCGAGCCGCCGAACTGGCCGGGGATGAACTGCGTCGCCATCGACTCGGCGATGCCGAGGGTGAGGCCGCCGACGACCGCGCCCTGGATGTTGCCGATGCCACCGAGGACGGCCGCGGTGAAGGCCTTGAGGCCGGCGAGGAAGCCCATCCGGAAGTCGATGTTGCTGTTGAGCAGGCCCTGCGCGACTCCGGCGACGGCGGCGAGCGCGGCACCGAGGGCGAAGGCGATGACGATGATCCGGTTGACGTTGATGCCCATGAGCTGGGCCGTGTCCGGGTCCTGCGAGACGGCCTGCATGCCCTGGCCGAGGCGGGTGCGGTTGACGAAGAACCACAGCAGGGCCGCGGAGAGCGCGAGGGCGCCGATGGTGAAGAGCGCGGCCCGCTGGACCGTCACGCCGCCGACCTGGATGGCGGAGCCGGTGACGACGTCGATCTCGGGGAAGGTCAGCTTGCTCTTCGCGCCGGGGTAGAACAGCCGCACGGCCTCCTGGAGGAAGACCGAGATGCCGATGGCGGTGATGAGGGGAGCGAGGCGCGGGGCCCCGCGCAGTGGCCGGTACGCGATGCGCTCCATGATCACCGCGGTCAGCACCGAGACGATCACCGCGCCGAGGATCATGATCGGGAGGACCCAGAGGCCGGTCTGCCCCTTGAAGAGGACGGTCCATGTGGCCAGCGCGCCGAACGCGCCGATCATGAAGACCTCACCGTGGGCGAAGTTGATGAGCTGGACGATGCCGTAGACCACGGTGTAGCCGACCGCGATCAACGCATACAGCGACCCGAGGGTCAGCCCGTCCATGATGGCTTGCAGGAACGCGGTCATCGTCGGCGCGAGTCCTTTCGGGAGTGGGTGGCGGACACCGGAGCAGGGGCGGACTCTCGCCCGCCCCTGCCCGGTTGCACGACGTCTGAACTACGACGTCAGAGCTGAAGCTCGAGACAGGTCACTCGACGCTGCCGGACTTCACGGAGACCCACTTGCCACCCTCGACCTTGTAGCCGGTGATGACCTTGACGGAGGTGTCGCCGAACTCGTCGAAGCTCACCTTGCCGGTGACGCCGTCGAACGAGACCTTGCCGACCGCGTCGACCGTGGCCTGACGCGCGTCCTTGGCGCTGTCCGCGTCCTTGAGCGAGACCTTGAGGGCCTCGATGATCGCGTTCGCCGCGTCGTACGAGTAGCCGCCGTAGGCCGCCGAGGGCTCGGGGTAGTTCTGCGCCTTGTAGTCGGCGAGGAACTTCTTGCCGGCCTCGGTGTTCTCGGTCGGCTCACCGACGGACGTGGCGAGGTCACCGTTGGACGTCGACCCGGCGAGCTCGATGAACTTCGGGTCGTAGATGCCGTCACCGCCCATGAGCGGGACGTTGAGGCCGGCGGCCTTCATCTGCTTGGACAGCGGACCGGCCTGCGGGTACTCACCGCCGTAGTAGACCGCGCCCGGCTTCTTCGGGGCGACCGCGGAGACGACGGGGGCGTAGTTCGACTCGTCCGGGTTGATCGTCTCGGCCGCGACGACCTGCCCACCGAGCTTCTTGTACGCCTCGGTGAAGTACTGGACGAGACCTTGGCCGTACGTCTTCTTGTCGTGGATCGTCGCGACGGTCTTGATGCCCTGGTCGATGAGGAACTGGGCCGCGAAGCCACCCTGCGCGATGTCAGTGGTGCAGGTGCGGAAGTACGTCTTGTACGGCCGGGTGTTGCCGTCGGCGCCACGGGTCAGCGACGGGCCGGTGTTCGCCGGCGAGATCTGGGTGATGTTCGCGGCCGCGAAGACCGGCTGGGTCTGCTGCGACACGCTCGAGTTGAGGTTGCCGACGACACCGACGACCTCGTCGTCACCGGCGAGCTTGGTCGCGCCGTTCTTGCCGACCTCGGCCTTGCCCTCGTCGTCCACCGGCTCGACCTCGAGCTTCCAGCCGGGGATGGCGTCGGAGTCGTTGGCCTGCTTGACGGCGAGCTCGACGGAGTGCTGGATGCCGAGGCCGAGGGCGGACAGGTCACCAGAGAGCGGGGCGATGACGCCGATCTTGGCGACCTTGTCGCCGCCACCACCTTCGCCGCCGGAGCCGCCGCTGTCACCGGACTCACCGCGGGAGCCACATCCGGCGAGGGCGAGCGAGGCCACCAACAGGGAAGCGCCGACGGTCTTGACGGAACGCTGAGCCACGTTTCCTCCTGAAGTTCTTCTCCCGCGGCACCATCGCCGAGGAGCTCGCAACGGGTGAGCGAGCATCCGAACAATAGCCACGGGAACGCCGCTCGCTCAGCGTCTTGGCGCATTTCTGTGCCGAGTCGTTACACACGCTGACCGCACACAACGCTCTGCGAAAGTCCACAGGCGCGCCTCAGCGCGCGACGGCATACTGACCGCCATGGACACCTCAACCCCTGCCACCGAGTCCCCCTCGACCGACCAGACGGCGGCAACCTGCTGCGGCCGTCGAGAGGCACTGCGCGCCGCGGGTGTCGTCGCCGTCGCGGGCGCCGGCCTCACCGCCTGCGGAACCGACGCCGAGCAGGCGGCGAACGACGCGGCCTCCAAGGCCGGGGATGCCGCCTCCGATGCCGCATCGAGCGCTGCCGGCGCGGCCAAGGACCTCGTCAAGCAGGCCGACATCCCCGTCGGCGGCGGCCAGGTCATCGACTCCGCCAAGGTCGTCATCACCCAGCCGACCGAAGGAGACTTCAAGGCCTTCTCCGCGGTCTGCACCCACCAGGGCTGCACCGTCTCGGGTGTCAAGGACAACACGATCAGCTGCGCGTGCCACGGCAGCGAGTTCGACGCCGCCACCGGCGAGGTGAAGAAGGGCCCGGCCACGAAGCCGCTCCCCACGAAGACCGTGTCCGTCGGCGCCGACGGCATCAGCGTGAGCTGACCGCGCTGGGTCCGGCGACTGCGCACGCAGGCGCGCGGCCGGCATACGCGCGCTTTCTCGTATGCCGTCCGCGCACCGTCGTGGGCGGCGCACCCGGGCGTCGGTGCCACGAAATAGGGTTGGGGGGTGGCTGACCCGTCGACCTACCGCCCGCGGCCGGGGGAGATCCCGACCGACCCGGGGGTCTACCGGTTCCGCGACAAGGACGGCCGCGTCATCTACGTCGGCAAGGCCAAGTCGCTCCGGTCGCGGCTGTCGTCGTACTTCCAGGACGTCGGCGCGCTGCACCCGCGCACCGCGACGATGGTGCGCACCGGCGCGAGCGTCGAGTGGACCGTCGTCACGACCGAGGTCGAGGCGCTGCAGCTCGAGTACTCGTGGATCAAGGAGTTCGACCCGCGGTTCAACGTCAAGTACCGCGACGACAAGTCCTACCCCTACCTCGCGGTGACGATGGGGGAGGAGTTCCCGCGCGCGCAGGTCATGCGCGGCGCCAAGCGCAAGGGGACCCGCTACTTCGGGCCGTACGCCCATGCGTGGGCCATCCGCGAGACCCTCGACCAGGCCCTGCGGGTCTTCCCGATGCGGACCTGCTCGGCCGGAGTCTTCAAGCGGGCGTCGCAGGTGGGCCGGCCCTGCCTGCTCGGGTACATCGACAAGTGCTCGGCGCCGTGCGTCGGCCGGGTCGACGCGCAGACGCACCGGCAGATCGCGGAGGACTTCTGCGACTTCATGGCCGGGCAGAGCTCACGGTTCGTCAAGGACCTCGAGCGTCGGATGCTCGCGGCCTCGGACGAGCTCGACTTCGAGCAGGCGGCCCGGCTGCGTGACGACATCGGGGCGCTCCAGCGGGTCCTCGAGAAGTCCGCCGTCGTCTTCCACGACGCGACCGACGCCGACGTGTTCGCGCTCGCCGACGACGAGCTCGAGGTCGCGGTGCAGGTGTTCCACGTCCGGGGCGGGCGCATCCGGGGACAGCGCGGCTGGGTCGCCGAGAAGGAGTCCGAGTCGGTCCCCGAGGTGGTCGGGCACCTGCTCCAGCAGCTCTATGGGGGCGGCGACGGAGAGGACGTGCCGCGCGAGGTCCTCGTGCCGGTCCTGCCCGACGACGTCGACACCCTGCGCCAGTGGCTCAGCGGGCGGCGGGGGAGTCGCGTCGACCTGCGGGTGCCACAGCGCGGGGACAAGCGGACCCTCATGGAGACCGTCGAGCGCAACGCCACCCAGAGCCTGGCCCGGCACAAGGTCGCCCGCGCCGGCGACCTCACCGCGCGCTCGCGCGCACTGCAGGAGCTGCAGGAGGCGCTCGAGCTCGACGAGTCGCCCCTGCGGATCGAGTGCTACGACATCAGCCATGTCCAGGGGACGCAGGTCGTCGGGTCGATGGTCGTCTTCGAGGACGGGCTGCCGCGCAAGGGCGAGTACCGCCGGTTCATCGTCCGTGGTGACCGGGATGGCGCAGAGGACGGCACCGGCGACGGTGCGGTCCCGGCGACGATCGACGACACGGCCGCGATGCACGAGGTGCTGACTCGGCGCTTCCGCCGCTACCTCAAGGACCGCGACGAGCCGCGCGGCGTCGACGAGGAGACGGGGCGGCCGACTCGGTTCGCGTACCCGCCGCAGCTCGTCGTCGTCGACGGTGGCCTGCCACAGGTCAACGCCGCGGCCCGCGCCATCGAGGACCTCGGCATCGTCGACGTCGCCGTGGTCGGTCTCGCCAAGCGGCTCGAGGAGGTGTGGCTGCCGGGGCAGGACTTCCCGGTCGTCCTTCCGCGCACGAGCGAGGGCCTCTACCTGCTGCAGCGGCTGCGCGACGAGGCGCACCGGTTCGCCATCACCTTCCACCGCCAGCGTCGCAGCAAGGCGATGACGAACTCCGCTCTGGACGGCATACCCGGCCTCGGGGAGGCAAAGCGCAAGGCGCTGCTCAAGCACTTCGGGTCCGTGAAGCGGATCCGCGCCGCGAGCGCGGCCGAGCTCACCGAGGTGCGCGGCATCGGGACGGTGCTCGCCGAGACGATCGAGCGCGAGCTGTCGGGAGCTTCGAGCGAACCCGCCGTGAACCTCATGACGGGTGAGATCGTGGAGGAGAGCGCCCCTGCCACCGACGAGGAGAGTCATGACTGACGCGGCCGGACACCCCGGCGAGGCCACTGTGTCCGAGGACCAGGTCGAGGCGGCCGAACCCGCCGAGCCGGTGGCGCCGGACTTCGTCATCGTCACCGGCATGAGCGGCGCAGGTCGCTCGACGACGGCGAACGTCATGGAGGACCAGGGCTGGTACGTCGTCGACAACCTGCCGCCGCAGCTGCTCGACGACATGGCCGAGCTCGGCAAGCAGGCCCGCTCCGAGGGGCGCGAGCTGCGCATCGCCGCCGTCGTCGACGTGCGCAGCCAGCACTTCTTCGACCAGTTCGACGAGGCGGTGCAGCACCTGCGCGCCATCGGGTGGACGCCCCAGCTCGTCTTCCTCGACGCGACCGACGAGGCGCTGGTGCGGCGGTTCGAGTCCGTCCGGCGGCCGCACCCGCTGCAGGGCGACGGCCGGCTGCTCGACGGCATCCAGCGGGAGCGCGAGGTCCTGCGCGACCTGCGCTCGCGCGCGCAGATCGTCGTCGACACCTCCGGGCTGAACGTCCACCAGCTGGCCCGCAAGGTCGCGCCGCTCTTCGGCACCGATCGCGGCCCGGCGCTGCGGCTCGCGTTGCTGTCCTTCGGGTTCAAGTACGGCGTGCCGCTCGACGCCGACTTCGTCTTCGACATGCGCTTCCTGCCGAACCCGTTCTGGGTGCCGGAGCTGCGCCCCCTCGACGGACGGGACCCGGAGGTCTCGGCCCACGTCCTCGGCCAGCCCGATGCGAGTGCCTTCCTCGACCGCGTCGCCGCCCTGATGGAGCCGGTGACGCACGGATACCTCGCCGAGGGGCGGCGCTACGCGACGATCGCCGTCGGCTGCACGGGCGGCAAGCACCGCTCCGTCGCGATGGCCGAGGCGCTCGCCGGACGGCTGCGCACCGAGGGCATCGACACCTTCCTCGTCCACCGCGACCTGGGGCGCGAGTGAGCGGCCCGGTCGTCGCGGCTCTCGGTGGCGGGCACGGTCTCGCCGCGTCCCTCGCCGCGCTGCGCTTCGTCACCGACGAGATCTCCGCCATCGTCACCGTCGCCGACAACGGCGGGTCGTCCGGTCGGCTGCGCGACGAGTTCGGGGTGCTCCCACCGGGGGACCTCCGGATGGCGCTCGCGGCGCTCTGCGAGGAGACCGAGTGGGGGCACACCTGGCGCGACGTCCTCCAGCACCGCTTCGCCGGTGACGGACCCCTCGGCGGTCACGCCCTCGGCAACCTCCTCATCGTCGCGCTCTGGGAGCTGCACGACGACCCCGTCGCCGGGCTCGAGCTCGTCGGCCGGCTCCTCAACGCTCGCGGCCGCGTCCTGCCCATGGCCGCGGTGCCGCTCGACATCGAGGCCGACGTCGTCGACCCGCAGCGACCCGGGGAGATCGAGCTCGTCCGCGGTCAGGCCCAGGTCGCCAAGGCGAGGGGGGACGTGCGCGAGGTGCGGCTCGTGCCCGCCGACCCACCGGCATACCCCGAGTCCGTCGCGGCGATCCGCGCGGCGGACTGGGTGCTGCTCGGCCCCGGGTCGTGGTTCACCTCCGTCATGCCGCACCTGCTCGTCCCCGACATCGCCGAGGCCTTGGCGGTGACGCGGGCGCGGCGGCTGCTCGTGCTCAACCTCGAGATGGTGACGACCGAGACGGCCGGCTTCACGGCCACCGACTACCTGCAGTCCTTCGCCGAGTGCGCGCCCGGGACGCGACTTGACGCGGTCCTTGCCGACCCGTCCGTCGTCGACGACGAGGCGGCTCTCGTCGAGGCCTGCCGGGACCTCGGCGCCGAGCTGCACGTGCACCGGGTCGCCCGCGTCGGCCAGCCCGGCCAGCACGACCGGCTCCGGCTCGCAGCCGCACTGCAGGACGTCCTGGGCTCGGAGCGCCGCCCCTGATGGCGCGTGGCAGGATGGCCGACATGGCTATGACGGCGAAGGTGAAGGACGAGCTCAGCCGCCACGTCGTGACCAAGCCCTGCTGCCGCAAGTCGGAGGTCGCCGCCACGCTGCGCTTCGCCGGGGGGCTGCACATCATCGGTGGGCGGATCGTCGTCGAGGCCGAGCTCGACACGGCGAACGCGGCGCGACGGCTGCGTCGTGAGATCAACGAGCTCTACGGTCAGACGCCGGAGGTGCTCGTCCTGGCGGCCGGCGGGTTGCGCAAGGGCAGCCGCTACGTCGTGCGCGTCGTCCAGGACGGCGAGGCGCTGGCCCGCCAGACCGGCCTCATCGACGGTCGCGGCCGGCCGGTGCGCGGCCTGCCGCCCAAGGTCGTGTCCGGCTCGATCTGTGACGCCGAGGCCGCGTGGCGTGGGGCGTTCCTCGCCCACGGTTCGCTCACCGAGCCCGGCCGGTCGTCGGCGCTCGAGCTGACCTGTCCCGGACCGGAGGCGGCGCTGGCCCTCGTCGGTGCGGCCCGCCGGCTCGGCATCCAGGCCAAGGCGCGCGAGGTGCGCGGGGTCGACCGGGTCGTCATCCGCGACGGCGACGCCATCGGGGCCATGCTCACCCGTCTCGGCGCCCACGACGCCGTGCTCGCGTGGGAGGAGCGCCGGATGCGCCGCGAGGTGCGGGCGACGGCCAACCGGCTCGCGAACTTCGACGACGCCAACCTGCGCCGGTCCGCCCGGGCGGCCGTGGCGGCCGGCTCACGGGTGGGCAGGGCGCTCGAGATCCTCGGCGACGACATCCCCGACCACCTGCGCGAGGCCGGCCAGCTGCGGCTCGAGCACAAGCAGGCGTCTCTCGAGGAGCTCGGCCAGCTCGCGCAGCCGGCGATGACCAAGGACGCGGTGGCCGGACGGATCCGGCGGCTGCTCGCGATGGCCGACAAGCGCGCCGAGGAGCTGGGCATCCCCGGCACCGACGCCAACCTCACCCCGGACATGCTCGAGGGCTGACCGGCGGGACGGCGCCCACTCGCGCCCCGCCTCTCCTGTCCCGTGGGCCCCAGCATTATCGGGTCACCCGATACGGTCCCGCTCGACGTGACCAGCCTTCTCGGGTCGAGCGAGAGGTTCCATTCGCACACCCCCAGTGCGGCGGCCACCCCGAGCCCACGGGACGGGCCCCGCGGCGTTCTCGGCTGCTTCAGTGCTGAAGCGTTGTCCACAGGGGCCGCGGGTTCGCGTCGTCGTCCACAGGCGCCCCAGCCGGTCGTGGCAATCTCCGCCTCGAACAGTTCACGCTCGGGCCATGGACGAACTACTTCCCTTGGGACAGAGCGAGTTTCAGCTCTTCACCACGTCCGAGGCCAGAGCGATGGGCCTCGGACGCAATGACCTCACCCGCCTGCGGGCCCGCGGTGACATTGATTCCGTATGCCGTGGTGTCTGGGCGCGCGGTCACCGTGAGGTATCCGAGGAGCGCAGGCACCGGCGACTCACCGTGGCGGGTCGGCTGCTGTACCCGGACGCCGTCGCCAGCCATGCCTCGGCGTTGGCCCTGCGGGACATCCCGGTCTGGCCCGAGCTTCCGTCACGCGTCGACCTGATGCTCCCGAGCCTGGACAAGGAGGTGCTGACCCAGTCCTTCCGGATGCGGCCCCTGAGGGGGACAGTCACGACGGTGCAGGACCTCAGATCGTGCGATGTCGCGAGCAGCCTCGTGCACTTCACCCTCGATGCCGGAGCCCCGGCCGGGACGCACAGCAGTCGTTGCCGCACCATGAACGCGATGGTGGACGGACGCCGTGAGTCGGTCGGAGAGACGCGCGTCGGCATCCTTGCGTTCACGGCCGGCATACGCCTCGTTCCACAGGTGACCATCCTCGACGAGCACGGGGACTTCGTCGCGCGGGTGGACTTCGTCGTCGAGGGGACCAAGGTCATCGTCGAGTTCGACGGCAAGGGCAAGTATGCCGAGGGCGGGGCGGACGTGCTGTTCGCCGAGAAGCGTCGTGAGGATCGGCTGCGTCGACTGGGCTGGACGGTGGTTCGGGTGACCTGGGCCGACCTCTACCGGCCCGAGAAGGTCGTCGCGTGGATTCGCGCCGCCGTGGCAGCGGCCTGAGCCTGTCTGCGACGTGGCAGGAGAGGGAGCTCTCGCTCCACCCGACAAGCCTGCTCGGGTGGAGCGGGACCGTATCGGGTCACCCGATAATGCTGAGGTGAGGGCTGCGAAAACGGTTACCCGACCGTACGGCGGACCTCGGGCTGGACGGTGTGACGCGCCGCACTAGGGTTGTGGCACGTACCGCGACGCCGCCTGCCGAGCCCTCGCCCGGCATACGGCCTTCGCACTCTCCACAGACGGAAGGCATTCGCTCGTGACTGTCCGCGTAGGCATCAATGGCTTTGGCCGCATCGGCCGCAACTTCTACCGCGCCGCCGTCGCTTCCGGCGCCGACATCGAGATCGTCGCCGTCAACGACCTCACCGACAACGCCACGCTGGCCCACCTGCTCAAGTACGACTCGATCCTCGGCCGCTTCCCCGGCGAGGTCACCTCGACCGACGAGGACATCACCGCCGACGGCAAGACCTTCAAGGCCTTCGCCGAGCGCGACCCGAACAACCTCAAGTGGGGCGACCTCGGCGTCGACGTCGTCGTGGAGTCCACCGGCATCTTCACCGACGCCGAGAAGGCCAAGGTCCACATCGACAACGGCGCCAAGAAGGTCATCATCTCCGCGCCCGCGAAGAACGAGGACATCACCATCGTCATGGGCGTCAACGACGGCGACTACGACGGTGCGAAGCACACGATCATCTCCAACGCGTCGTGCACGACGAACTGCCTCGGCCCGATGGCCAAGGTGCTCAACGACGAGTTCGGCATCGTCAAGGGCCTCATGACGACCATCCACGCCTACACCCAGGACCAGAACCTCCAGGACGGCCCGCACAAGGACCTGCGCCGCGCCCGCGCCGCGGCCCTCAACATCGTGCCGACCTCGACCGGCGCCGCCAAGGCGATCGGCCTCGTCCTGCCCGAGCTCAAGGGCAAGCTCGACGGCTACGCCCTGCGCGTCCCGACCCCGACCGGCTCGGCCACCGACCTCACGGTCGAGGTCGGCCGCGACACGACGGTCGAGGAGGTCAACGCGGCGATGAAGAAGGCGGCCGAGGGCCCGCTCAAGGGCATCCTCGTCTACACCGAGGACGACATCGTCTCCAAGGACATCGAGACCGACCCGGCCTCGTGCATCTTCGACGCCGGCCTCACCAAGGTCATCGGCAACCAGGTCAAGGTCGTCGGCTGGTACGACAACGAGTGGGGCTACTCCAACCGCCTCGTCGACCTCACCGCCCGCGTCGGCGAGTCCCTCTGAGCCGCCGCAGCATGAAGTCGATCTCCGACCTCGGCGACCTGCGCGGCAAGCGGGTCCTCGTTCGGTCCGACCTCAACGTGCCGCTCGAGTACGCCGAGGACGGCACCGCGACGATCACCGACGACGGCCGCATCCGCGCGTCCGTCCCGACGATCAAGGCCCTGTCCGAGGCGGGCGCTCGCGTCATCGTGAGCGCCCACCTCGGGCGGCCCAAGGGCTCGCCGGAAGCGAAGTACTCGCTCGCGCCCGTCGCGACGCGGCTCGGCGAGCTGCTCGGCACGGACGTCACCTTCGCCACCGACACGGTGGGGGAGAGCGCCCGGGCTGCCGTCGACGCCGCGCAGGACGGCGACGTCGTCCTTCTCGAGAACCTCCGGTTCAACGCCGGCGAGACGGCGAAGTCCGCCGATGAGCGCGCCGAGTTCGCGGAGGCTCTCGCCGGCCTCGCCGACGTCTTCGTCTCCGACGGGTTCGGCGTCGTGCACCGCGAGCAGGCATCGGTCTTCGACGTGGCCCGGCTGCTGCCGGCCGCCGTCGGCGGTCTCGTCGAGACCGAGGTCGGCGTCCTGCGTCGGCTCACCGAGAACCCCGAGCGTCCGTATGCCGTGGTCCTCGGGGGTGCGAAGGTCTCCGACAAGCTCGCGGTGATCGACAACCTCATCCAGACGGCCGACCGGCTCCTCATCGGTGGCGGCATGGTCTTCACCTTCCTCGCCGCCCAGGGCTTCGAGGTCGGGAAGTCACTGCTCGAGAAGGACCAGATCGACACGGTCCGCGGCTACCTCGACCAAGCGAAGGATCGCGGCGTCGAGATCGTCCTGCCCGTCGACGTCGTCGCGGCCACCGAGTTCTCGGCCGACGCCGACCACGAGGTCGTGCCCGCCGGCGCGATCCCCGCAGACCGGATGGGTCTCGACATCGGCCCCGACTCCGCGAAGCTCTTCGCGGACAAGCTCGCCGACTGCCGCACCGTCTTCTGGAACGGGCCCATGGGTGCGTTCGAGATGGAGCCGTATGCCGCGGGCACCGCTGCCGTGGCCAAGGCCCTCGTGGAGCTCACCGAGCGAGGCGCCCTCACCGTCGTCGGTGGCGGTGACTCGGCTGCGGCCGTCCGCCAGCTCGGCTTCGCGGATGACCAGTTCGGTCACATCTCGACCGGTGGTGGCGCGAGCCTCGAGTACCTCGAGGGCAAGGCCCTGCCCGGCCTGACGGTGCTCGACGAGACGAGCTGAACCACGTATGCCGGTGGGTCGGGTCACGGACCCGGCCCACCGGCATACTCGGCCGGGGAACCGGCAACCTCACGCAGAGCCGCTGCACGACACATACCGGCTGACCGGCATACGACAAGGACTGACATGGCGACCACGACGACCGGCCGCACGCCGCTCATGGCGGGCAACTGGAAGATGAACCTCGACCACCTGCAGGCAACCCACCTCGTGCAGAAGCTCGACTGGACCCTCCAGGACGGCAAGCACGACTTCAGCGCCGTCGAGGTCGCGGTGCTGCCGCCGTTCACCGACCTGCGCAGCGTGCAGACTCTCGTCGACGGGGACCGGCTCCAGCTGCGGTACGGCGCGCAGGACCTGAGCCAGCACAAGAGCGGCGCCTACACCGGCGACATCAGCGGTGCGTTCCTCGCCAAGCTGGGCTGCACGTACGTCGTCGTCGGCCACAGCGAGCGGCGCGAGTACCACCACGAAACCGACGAGATCGTGCGCGCCAAGGTCGCGGCGGCCTACGAGTTCGGCCTCACCCCGATCCTCTGTGTCGGCGAGGGGCTGGACGTCCGTCAGGCCGGCGGGCAGGTCGAGCACGTCCTGACCCAGGTCCGCGCCGCGCTCGAGGGGCTGCCGGCCGACAAGGCGAGCAGCATCGTCATCGCCTACGAACCGGTGTGGGCCATCGGCACCGGCGAGGTCGCGACGCCCGAGGACGCGCAGGAGGTGTGCGGCGCCATCCGCACCGCCCTCGCCGAGCTCTACTCGGGCGACCTCGCCGACGGGGTGCGGGTCCTCTACGGCGGCTCGGTGAAGTCCGGCAACGTCGCGGCGATCATGGCCCAGGACGACGTCGACGGAGCCCTCGTCGGCGGCGCGTCGATCGACCCGGCCGAGTTCGCGGCGATCTGCCGCTACCGCGACCACCTCACGACCAGTTGACGCGCGCGGGTATCCTGTAGCCGCACGTCCGGGCCCCCGGGCCTGCCGTCACACCCTCAGCCACCACACGCGAAGGAGCACCGTGGACGCGGTACGCATCGGCCTCCAGGTCCTCCTGGTCCTGGGCGGGCTCTTCCTGACCCTGCTCATCCTGCTGCACAAGGGCAAGGGCGGTGGCCTGTCCGACATGTTCGGTGGCGGCATGTCCACCTCGCTCGGTGGCTCCTCGGTCGCCGAGCGCAACCTCGACCGCATCACGATCGCCGTCGCGCTCGTGTGGTTCACCTGCGTCGTGGGCCTCGGCGTCCTCGACCGCTTCGCGAGCTGATCGGAGAACCCCATGTCGATGTCCGGTGGTAGTGCGATCCGCGGGAGTCGAGTGGGTGCTGGCCCGATGGGGGAGGCCGAGCGTGGTGAGGCCGCGCCGCGCACCGTCGTGTCCTTCTGGTGTTCCAACGGGCACGAGACGCAGCCCAGTTTCGCGCAGGAAAGCGACGTCGAGATCCCGGACACGTGGGACTGCCCGCGCTGTGGGTTCCCCGCCGGACAGGACCGCGACAACCCGCCGGCCCCGCCGAAGGCCGAGCCGTACAAGACCCACCTCGCCTACGTGAAGGAGCGGCGCTCCGACACCGACGGAGCCGCCATCCTCGACGAGGCGCTGGGCGCACTGCGCGACCGCGGCCTCATCCGCTGAGGTCGATCAGCGCGGCTCGAGCTGGCTGGCGGCGTCGGCGTCGACCAGCCAGAGGGTGCGCTCCTCGCCCTTGACCTGGGCCGCGGAGTTGAGGTCGGCCGGCGCCCCGTTGACGCCGCGTGCCACCGCCTCGGCCTTGTCCGCGCCGGCGACGATGAACCACACCTCGCGCGAGTGCCGCAGCGCGTCGAACGTCAGGCTCACCCGGTCCGGCGGCGGCTTGGGTGAGTCGTGCACCGCCACCGCGACCGCGTCGTCGGTGAGCTGGGCCGGGTGACCGGGGAAGAGCGACGCGACGTGCCCGTCCGGCCCCACCCCGAGGATCATGACGTCGAAGGCGTCGGTGTCGCTCGCGCGAACCGCGTCGCCGTATGCCGTCGCGCTCGCCTCCGCGCTGTCACTCTCGTCCGGGCCCGCAACCCGGTGCACCTTCGCGGGGTCGAGGGGGAGGGAGTCGAGCCCGGCGGCGAAGTTCTGGACGTCGTTGCGGTCCGTGTCACCGGCCGGCAGGTAGCGCTCGTCGCCCCACCACAGCTCGACCCGGGACCAGTCGACGGCCTCGCGCGCCGGCAGCGCCGCGACGCTCGCCCACAGGTCGGACCCGAGGGAGCCGCCGGTGAGGGAGAGGTGCACGACGTCGCGCTCGGCCTGGGCGTCGAGGATCGCGGTGACGAGGCGGGCCGCGATGGAGTCGCTCAGGGCCTGCTTGTCGGGGTGGACGACGACGTCGACGGAGTGGACGTCGGTGAGGTCGTTGACTCCGGTCATGAGACTTCCTCCCGCTTCTCGATCTTCCTGGCGAGCTTGCGCCGGGCGGCCTTCTTGACCTGGGTCGGGTCGTCCACCTTCTCCGGCATCGGGGCCTCGACCATGGCCGACGCCGCGCCGACCTTGGCCTCCCGCTTGAGCCGGGCGGCGTCCTCGCGGGACTCGGCGACGGACGGCGCGATCCCGGCCCGCTGCGCCTCGGTGGAGGTGCGCCGGCTGTGCGAGATCTTGTCGAGCGCGCCGAGGGCGTCCTGGTAGACCTCGTCGGGGTCCAGGCGCCGCAGCTCGTCGGCGAGGCACTCCGCGTCGCTGCGCGGCGGGAGGGCGATCGACCGGTCGGGACGGCCGGCCTGGGTGAGGACGGCCGAGGTCCCGTCCTGCGGGCGGACGAGGTCGAGGGGACCGCTCGGTCGCTCGAGGCGGACGCTGATGATGCCGCTGCCCTTGCGCGACGGCACGAGGGTGACCGGGCAGCGCAGGCGCTTGGCCAGCCAGCCGGCGAGGAGCTGCGCCGACGGCGAGTCGGAGGCGCCGGTCACGACGACCTCGGTCACCGGCTCGAACGGTGCCTGGTCGAGGGCCGCGGTGAGCAGCGCGCGCCAGAGGGTGATGCGCGACCAGGAGAGGTCGGTGTCGCCGGGGCTGTATGCCGCGGCGAGCTTGCCGAGGACCGCGCGCGGCGTGCCCTTGGCGTGCGAGACGTCGGTGACTCGTCGCTGGGCGATGGCGCCGATCGGGTCCTCGTGGGGGTTCTTGGGCGGCTCGCCCGGCCACCACGCGACGATGGGCGCGTCCGCGAGGAGCAGCGGCGTGACGACGGCACGGCCGTGCGCGGCGAGCGGACCGAAGAGCCGCAGGACGACGACCTCGCTCGCGCCGGCGTCGCCGCCGATGCGGATCTGCGCGTCGAGCCGGGCCGCGCCGCGACGGTTCGCCGTGACGACGACGATGATGCGGCACGGGTGCTGGCGGCTGGCGTCGTTGGCGACCTCGATGGCCTCGTCCGCGCCGGACTCGTCGACGACCACGACGAGGGTGAGGACCCGGGTCAGTGCCATCGACCCGGTGTCGGAGCGCAGCCGGACGAGCTTCTTCGAGACGTCGGCCGTCGTGGTGCTGGGCAGGTCGACGATCATGGGAGCCTCCATTCGCGTCCGTCGCGTTCCATGAGCTCGTCGGCGCTGGCCGGACCCCACGAGCCGGACGTGTACTGGTCGATGCGGCCGGGCTGTCGCGCCCAGAACTGCTCGATCGGGTCGAGGATCTCCCAGGACAGCTCGACCTCCTCGTGGCGCGGGAAGAGCGGCGGCTCGCCGAGGAGCACGTCGAGGATGAGGCGCTCGTACGCCTCCGGGGAGCTCTCGGTGAAGGCGCGCCCGTAGCCGAAGTCCATCGTCACGTCGCGCACCTCCATCTGGGCGCCGGGGACCTTGGCGCCGAAACGCATCGTCACGCCCTCGTCCGGCTGGACCCGGATGACGACGGCGTTCTGGCCGAGCTCCTCGGTCGCGGTGTCGGTGAACGGCAGGTGCGGGGCCTTCTTGAAGACGACGGCGATCTCGGTGACCCGCTTGCCGAGGCGCTTGCCGGTGCGCAGGTAGAACGGGACGCCCGCCCAGCGGCGCGTGTCGATCTCGAGCTTGACCGCGGCATACGTCTCGGTCGTCGACTTCGTGGCGACGCCGTCCTCGGCGAGGTAGCCGATGACCTCTTCGCCGCCCTGCCAGCCCTTGGCGTACTGGCCGCGGGCGGTGCCCTTGGCGAGGTCCTTGGGGAGGCGCACGGCGGAGAGCACCTTCTCCTTCTCGCTGCGCAGGTGGTCGGCGTCGAAGGAGACCGGCTCCTCCATCGCGGTGAGTGCGAGCAGCTGGAGCAGGTGGTTCTGGATGACGTCGCGGGCGGCGCCGATGCCGTCGTAGTAGCCGGCCCGGCCACCGATGCCGATGTCCTCGGCCATGGTGATCTGGACGTGGTCGACGTAGTGGCTGTTCCACACCGGCTCGAACATCTGGTTGGCGAACCGCAGGGCGAGGAGGTTCTGGACGGTCTCCTTGCCGAGGTAGTGGTCGATCCGGAAGACGGCGTCGGGCGGGAAGACCTCGGCGACGATCTCGTTGAGCTCGCGCGCACTCTTGAGGTCGTGGCCGAACGGCTTCTCGATGACGACGCGGCGCCACGACCCGGGCGGGGCCGTCGACAGGCCGGAGCGCTTGAGCTGCTCGCAGACCTGGGCGAAGAACGACGGCGGGATCGAGAGGTAGAACGCGATGTTCCCGCCCGTACCGCGCTGCTCGTCGAGCTCGCGCGCCGTCTCGGCGAGCAGGTCGAACGCCTTCGGGTCGTCGAACGTGCCGGGCACGAACCGGAAGCCCTCGCTCAGCGACTTCCACACGTCCTCGCGGAACGGCGTGCGGGAGCGCTGCTTGACGGCCTCGTAGACGATCTTGCCGAAGTCCTGGTCGGCCCAGTCACGTCGCGCGAAGCCGATGAGCGAGAAGCCCGGCGGCAGCAGACCTCGGTTGGCGAGGTCGTAGATCGCCGGCATGAGCTTCTTCGTCGCGAGGTCGCCGGTGACACCGAAGAGGACGAGGCTGCATGGCCCGGCGATCCGGGGAAGGCGCTTGTCCCGGGGGTCGCGGAGCGGGTTGTGGGTGGCGGTGACACGCGCCGGGCTCATCAGGCTCCTGCCGTCGAGAGGGCGGAGCGCACCTGGCTCAGCCCGCGGTCGTGGGTGGTGAGGTGCAGCCGGAGGACCGGACGCCCGTGCTCGGCGAGCACCTGCGCGTCGCCGCCCGCCTGGGCCGCGATGAACTCACCGAAGGTGAAGTCGCGACCCGGGACCTCGAGGTCCTCACTCGGCTCGGCCGTCACCTGGATGAAGACGCCGTTCGGGGAGCCGCCCTTGTGGTACTGACCGGTCGAGTGCAGGAACCGCGGACCCCAGCCGAAGGTCACCGGACGCCCGGTGCGGTCGAAGAGGGCGCGGGCGACCTGCTCGAGGTCGGCGTCGGACTCACGGTCGAGGTAGGCCATGACCGCGACGTACCCGTGGTCCTCGTCGAGCTGCGACAGGACGGCGGACACGGCGGCGGGGAGGGTCGCCGCGTCACCGAGCCAGTCGCCGCCGAGGGCGCGGACCTCGACCGAGCCGTCGGTGAACGCCGGCTCCCCGGCCGCACCTCCGGACCCCTCGAGCAGACCGCGGGCGGCGGCCTTGGCGCTCTCGACGTCGGGCTGGTCGAACGGGTTGATGCCGAGCAGGCGGCCGGCGACGGCCGTCGCGACCTCCCACAGCAGGAACTGGGCCCCGAGCGAGCCGGCGACCTCGATGACCGAGCCGCTGTCGCCGAGGTCGTCCTCGCCGTCATCGGCGCCGTCGGCCGGGCCGGGCTGCTCGGCGGCGATCGAGTCCGGGTGGCGCGGTGTGCCGTCGGGGTTGAGCCGCGGGTCGTCGCTCGGGCTCTCCTCGAGGTCCGCGTCGCCCACGGCGACGAGGCGCACGAGGTTCGCATCGGCATACGTGTGCTTCGGCGCCTCACCGTCCGCGACGACGGGAAGGATGCCGGTGCCGTCCTTGCCGGTGGACTCGGCGATGAGCTGTTCGGCCCACGCGCCGAAGCCGACGTTCTCGGTGCCGGCGTCGACGAGGACGAGCTTGTCCCGCAGCGGCTTCGTGCCGCCCATGGCCGCGCCGAGGCGCAGCGCGGGGTTGCCCTCGTCGTCCTCGGCGAGGAGGTCGGCCACCGACTCGGCGTCGTCGAGCAGGGCACCGATGTCGGCGCCGGCGAGACCGGACGGCACGAGGCCGAACGCGGTCAGCGCGGAGTAGCGGCCGCCCACGTCGGGGTCGGCGTTGACGACGCGGTAACCGGCCCCACGCGCCTCCTGGTCGAGCGGGCTGCCCGGGTCGGTGACGACGACGATGCGCTTCGTCGCGTCGATGCCGGCGTCGGCGAACGCCTTCTCGAACGCCCGGCGCTGCGAGTCGGTCTCGACCGTCGAGCCGGACTTCGACGAGACGACGACAGCCGTCTTCTTGAGGTCGGTCTCGACGGCGCGCCGCACGACGTCGGGAGCCGAGGAGTCGAGGACGACGAGGTCGACGCCGGCCGTCGCGCAGATGACCTCGGGCGCGAGCGAGGACCCGCCCATGCCGCAGAGGACGATCCGCGAGACGCCGTCACCACGCAGCTCTTCCCGCAGCGCGGCGATCTCACCGAGCAGCGGGCGCGACGAGCGCGCGAGACCGACCCAGGACAGGCGCTTGCCCGCCTCGGACTCCGCGGCCTTGCCCCAGAGCGTCGCGTCCTGCGCGAAGATCCTGCTCGCGACCCGGTCGGCGACGAGCTGGGGGACGTGTGCCTCGATGGCGTCCGCGGCGGCGCCGCGTGCGGTGACCTCGAGGCTGCTCACTTGGCGGCCTTGTCGAGCTCTGCCTGCACACCGTCGAGGAGCTCACCCCACGACTTCTCGAACTTCTCGATGCCCTCCTTCTCGAGCTGGGCGGTGACGTCGGAGTAGGAGATGCCGAGCCGCTCGAGCGCGTCGAGCACCTCGGTGGCCTCCTCGTAGTTGCCGGTGATGGTGTCGCCGGTGATCTCGCCGTGGTCGGCGACCGCGTCGAGCGTTTTCTGCGGCATCGTGTTGACGACCCCGGGAGCCACGAGCTCGGTGACGTACATCGTGTCGGGGTATGCCGGGTCCTTGACGCCCGTGGACGCCCACAGCGGGCGCTGCGGCTTGGCGCCGTCGGCCTCGAGGTTCTTCCAGCGCGGGGTCGAGAAGACCTCCTCGTAGGCCTGGTAGGCCAGGCGCGCGTTGGCGATGCCGGCCTTGCCCTTGAGCTTCTTCGCCGCCTCGGCGTCCTTGCCCGTGATGGCGTCGAGGCGCTTGTCGATCTCGGTGTCCACCCGGGAGACGAAGAACGACGCGACCGACTCGATCTGGGAGAGGTCCTTGCCGGCCTCGCGGGCCTGCTCGAGGCCGGTGAGGTAGGCGTTCATGACGGCCCGGTAGCGGTCGAGGCTGAAGATCAGCGTGACGTTGACCGAGATGCCGTCGGCGATGGTGCGGCTGATCGCGGGCAGGCCCTCGACGGTCGCGGGGATCTTGACGAGCGCGTTCGGGCGGTCGACGCCGTCACGCAGCTGCTTGGCCTGGGCGACGGTGCCTTCGGTGTCCTTGGCCAGGCGCGGGTCGACCTCGATGGAGACCCGGCCGTCGGTGCGGTCGGTCGCCTCGAAGACGGGCATGAGCACGTCACACGCGTTGCGGACGTCCTCGGTCGTCATGGCGAAGACGGCCTCGTCGAGCGTGGCGCGGTCGGCGGCGAGCTTCGAGACCTGCTCGTTGTAGCTCTCGCCGTCGGAGAGGGCGACCTGGAAGATCGACGGGTTCGTCGTCACACCGACGACCCCGCCGTTCTTGACGGCATCCTGGAGGCGGCCGCTCGTGAGGGCCTCCCGGCTGAGGTCGTCGAGCCAGATGGAGACGCCGGCGTCGGAGAGGGCCTTGAGGTTGGCGTTGTCGGTCATGGGGTGCTCACTTCCCCGCCCGCGCCGCGCTCTTGCGGGCAGGCGTGCTCTTGATGGAGACATCGGTACCGGTGTCCTTGCGGCTGCGCGGCGCGGTTTCGACCGCGGCAGCGACCTTGGCTCCGGCCTTGGCTGCCTTGATGGACTCCTTGGCCGCCTTGACGACGGCCTCGGGGGTGAACCCGAACTCACGGAAGAGGGTCTTCGCGTCGGCGGAGGCGCCGAAGTGCTCGATGCTGATCGAGCGCCCGGCGTCACCGACGATCTCCCGCCAGCCCTGGGCGACACCGGCCTCGACGCTGACGCGCGCGCGGGTCGCCGGCGGCAGCACCTTGTCGCGGTACGCCTTGGGCTGCTTGTCGAACCACTCACGGCACGGCATCGAGACGACGCGCGTGCGGATGCCGGCCTTCTCGAGCTTCAGCCGGCCCTCGAGGGCGACTGACACCTCCGAGCCGGAGGCCACGATGATGACCTCGGGCTTCTCCTTGCCGGACTCGCCGCCGTCGATGAGGACGTAGCCACCCTTGGCGACGCCGTCCGCCTTGGCGTGCGTCTTCCGGTCGATGACCGGAAGGGCCTGCCGGCTGAGGGCGAGCGCGGCCGTGACGCCGTTGTGCAGGATCGCGCCCCAGGCCGCCGAGGTCTCGTTGGCGTCCGCCGGGCGGACGACGTCGAGACCGGGCATGGCGCGCAGGGCGGCGAGGTGCTCGATCGGCTGGTGCGTCGGGCCGTCCTCACCGAGACCGATGGAGTCGTGCGTCCACACATAGGTCACGGGGAGCTGCTGGATGGACGCGAGCCGGACGGCCGGCCGCATGTAGTCCGAGAACACGAGGAAGGTGCCTCCGTAGGGACGGGTCAACCCTTCCAACGCAATGCCGTTGAGGATCATGCCCATCGCGTTCTCGCGGATGCCGAAGTGCAGCGTCCGGCCGTAGGGGCCGCCCTTCCACGCGTCGGTCTGCTTCGACTTCGGGATGAAGGACGGCTCGCCCTCCATCGTCGTGTTGTTCGACTCGGCGAGGTCGGCCGAGCCGCCCCACAGCTCCGGCATGACGGGGGCGAGGGCGGTGAGGACCTTGCCGGACGCGGCGCGGGTCGCCATCCCCTTCTCGTCGGCGGGGAAAGTCGGCAGCGCCTTGTCGAGACCGGCGGGGAGCTTGCCGTCGAGGAGCCGGTCGAGCAGCGCGGCGCCCTCCTTGTTGGCGCGCCGCCACGCGGCATACGTCTTGTTCCACTCCTTGTGGGCGGCCTTGCCGCGGGCCTTGACCTTGCGCGCGTGCGCGAGGACGGCGCGGTCGACCTCGAAGGTCTTCTTCGGGTCGAAGCCGAGGAGCTCCTTGAGTCCGGCGATCTCCTCCTCACCGAGGGCCGAGCCGTGCGACTTGCCGGTGCCCTGCTTCGTCGGCGACGGCCAGGCGATGACGGTGTGCAGCTGGATGAGCGTGGGCTTCTTGGACGTGCGGCTCTTCTCGAGCGCGGCGAGGAGCGCGTCGACGTCCTCGACGTAGTTCGGGCCACCCTTGGGGCCCTCGCCGGTGCGCCAGTCGACGTCGATGACCTCCCAGCCGTAGGCCTCGTACCGGCCGGGGACGTCTTCGGAGAAGGAGATGTCCGTGTCGTCCTCGATGGAGATCTGGTTGGCGTCGTAGATGACGGTGAGGTTGCCGAGCTCCTGGTGGCCGGCGAGCGAGCTGGCCTCTCCCGACACGCCCTCCATGAGGTCGCCGTCGGAGGCGATGACCCAGATGTGGTGGTCGAAGGGGCTCTTGCCGGGCTTGGCGTCCGGGTCGAGCAGGCCACGCTGGCGGCGCTGCGCCATCGCCATCCCGACGGCGGAGGCCAGGCCCGAGCCGAGCGGGCCGGTGGTGATCTCGACGCCGGTCGTGTGGTGGACCTCGGGGTGGCCGGGCGTCTTCGAGCCCCAGGTGCGCAGTGCCTTGAGGTCGTTCAGCTCCAGGCCGTAGTCGGACAGGTAGAGCTGGATGTACTGGGTCAGGCTCGAGTGGCCCGCCGACAGGACGAACCGGTCACGCCCCAGCCACGCCGGGTCCGAGGGGTCGTGGCGCATCACGTTCTGGAAGAGCAGGTATGCCGCGGGCGCGAGGCTCATCGCGGTGCCGGGGTGGCCGTTGCCGACCTTCTGCACCGCGTCGGCGGCGAGGGTGCGGACGGTGTCGACGGCCCGGATGTCGAGGTCGGTCCACTTGGCCTTGCGAGCCTTCGGCAGGGCCAGCTCGCTGGAGCGGCCGGCGATGGGGGACTGGCTGCGGCTCTTCGACGTGGTCTTCGTCGAGCGGCGGGCCTTCGTCGGGGTGGTGGTCACGTGGGAGCCCTCTCTCAAAGTCGAGTGGAATGTGATGCGCGTCAAACGTTCGTTTCCCACCCTAGACCGCACCCAACCGGTGGAAGTGCGCACGTCCCAGCCGTTAGACTCGGCGTGAACCCACTCCTCCCGCGCATCCCGAAGGACACCGTGGCCACCGCCCCCATCACGACCGCCCCGTCGGCGCGCCCTGCGCCCACCTGGCGTCGGACGGTCGGCAGCTACGTTGCGCTGACGAAACCGCGCATCATCGAACTGCTGCTCGTGACAACGGTTCCCGTGATGTTCCTGGCCCAGCGCGGTGTGCCCGACCTGTGGCTCGTCGTCGCCACGCTCATCGGCGGGACCCTCAGCGCGGGCGGCGCCAACACGTTCAACAGCGTCTACGACCGGGACATCGACGCGGTCATGGCACGGACCCGGAACCGGCCGATGGTCACCGGCGAGATCACGCCCCGTGCCGGGCTGCTCTTCGGAGCCGCGCTCACCGTCGTCTCGACGGTCTGGTTCCTCGTCTTCGTCAACGCGATGTCGGCGGTGCTGTCGCTCGCGGCGGTCGCGCTGTATGCCGTCCTCTACACGATGGTGCTCAAGCGCCGCACCCCGCAGAACATCGTCTGGGGCGGCGTCGCCGGCTGCATGCCGACCCTCATCGGCTGGTCCGCCGTGACCGGCACGGTGCAGTGGCCGGCGGTCATCCTCTTCCTCGTCATCTTCTTCTGGACGCCGCCGCACTACTGGCCGCTGTCGATGGCGTTCAAGGACGACTACGCGAGCGCCGAGGTGCCGATGCTCCCCGTCGAGCGAGGGGCTGTCGCCGTCGCGCGCCAGATCGTCGCCTACAGCTGGGTCATGGTCGCGGTCTCGCTCGCGCTGGTGCCGGTCGCGGACATGGGCTGGGTCTACCTCGTCGCGGCGGTCGTGAGCGGCGTCGTCTTCATCGGCGAGGCGCACCGGCTGCTGCGCCTCGCGAAGCAGGGCGCGGCGAGCACGGTGCTCAAGCCGATGCGGCTGTTCCACTTCTCCATCACCTATGTGACGTTGCTCTTCCTCGCGGTCGCCATCGACCCGCTGGTCCACATCTCCATCGGCTGAGCCGGCAGGTCCCGCCCGCTGCGGTACGGCCCGACGAAGACCGAGAGGCACGCGAGCGCGTTGAGCGCGCCCATGAGCAGGATCGTCTCGCGCACCCCGACGATCCCGCCGAGCGCGCCGGCGACGACACCGGCGAGCGGCATCGTCCCGAAGTTGAGGACGGCCATCGTCGACGAGGTCCGGCCCATGACCTCGGCCGGGGTGTAGCGCGCCCGGAACGCGGCCCGCACGACGTTGGCCCCGACGACGCCCGCGCCGACGAGGAACATCCCGAGCGGCACGAGCGCGATGCCGGCTCCGGGGAAGGCGAGGCCGATGAGCAGTGCCGGCGGGCCGCCGAGGACCTGCAGCCAGCGCAGGGCGCCCGCGTCGCCGAGCCACCGCGAGGTGCGCTGGGCCAGCGCCGCCCCGACGAGGCCGCCGCTGAAGCCCAGCCCCATGAGCAGTCCGACCTGGGAAGGCTCCATCGCGAGGTCGCGCACGAGGAAGAGGACGAGCAGCGCGGCATACCCGGTGATCGCGAAGTTGCCGAGCGCCCCCTGGAGCATGAAGAACCGCAGGAAGCGGTCGCGAGAGACGATGCGTATGCCGTCCGCGACCTCCGCGCGCAGTGCGCGCCTCTCCGGACGCTCGGGTGGGGCGAGCAGCTCCTCGGTGCGCATGCGGGCCAGGCACACCCACGACACGGCGAAGGTCAGCACGTCGAGCACGACGGCATACGCGGCACCGACGACCTGGACGAGGACGCCGCCGACGCCGGGCCCGGCCACCTGCATCGCCGACTCCGTGCCGTAGATGCGGGCGTTGGCCTGCTCGAGGTCGTCACGGCCGACGACGCGGGGGACGAACGTCGTGTAGCCGGTGCGGAAGAAGACGTTGGCGAAGCCGAGCAGCAGCGCGGAGGCGATGACGTGGGCGAGGGTCAGCACACCGAGGGCCCAGGCGACCGGGATGCTCGCGACGCCGACCGCCGAGACGACGTCGGCGCGCATCATGACGCGGCGCGGGTCCGCGCGGTCGACCCAGGCGCCGGCGACGAGGCCGATGAGCAGCCAGGGCAGCCAGATGGCGCCGGCAAGCAGGCCCATGGCGGTCGGTCCGGCGTGGAACTGGGTGACGGCGATGAGCGGGAAGACGATCGACGTGGTCGTCGAGCCCAGCACGCTCACGGCCTCTCCGGCCCAGAGCAGGCGGAAGTTGCGGTTGGCGCGGATCGGCGCGGGCGAGGGGATCGTCGTCATGGACGGGGTCGTCATGAGTCAGGGCTTGCTCGGGAAGCCACGGGAGAAGACGAGGACGGACTCGCGCTCGGCGCCGTCGTCGGGGATCTCGCGCGAGCCCCACCGCATGAGCACCTCGACGATCTCCTCGGAGAGCTCGCGCAGCTCGTCCTGGCTGAGCCGGAGCCAGTTCTGCGTCGCGAAGGCGGCGTCGTCCCAGGCCGGGTCCTCCTCGGAGCGGGCCATCCACTCGTGCACCCGCGCGATCTGCCGGTGCAGGGCGAGGGCCTCGGCGGCTTGGGCCGCGGCGACGGCAGCGGCGTCGTCGGCGAAGTCCGCCCGGGTCCACCGGGTCCCGGCGTTGGCGAGCCGCCACCAGCGCTCCCGGCGGTCCTTGGCGAGCTCGGGTGCCTCGACGACGAGGCCGCCTTCGGCGAGGACCTTGAGGTGGTGGCTGACGTTGCCGACGTTCTGCGCGATGCGGGTCGCGAGGGTGGACGCGGTCGAGGGGCCGTCGACCTTGAGGGCGTCCATGATCCGCGACCGCACGGGGTGGGCGAGGGCGGACAGGGCCTTGGCCTCGGTGAGGGTCCGGACGCCGCCGGGGTTCGTGGGTCCCGGTGGGGCTGACTCGGGAGTGCGTTCAGTGGGAGTCATGGTGAGGACCATAAACCCACAAGAACAGTTGTACAACTAGTCTTGTGTAACTGTCCTGATCTCGCGGAGCCGGACCATGCCGTGGGTGAGGGCGACGACGAGCGCAGCGGCCCCGAACATGTGGGTGAGCACAAGCACCGCGGGCAGCTTCGTGACGTACTGGACGTAGCCGACGAGACCCTGGGCCAGTGTCACGAGCAGGACGACCCGCCAGGCCGAGCTCACCGACGGCGGCGCGCTCGAGAGCCGGGTGGCCAGCCACACCGCGACGACCAGCCCGATGAAGAGCATGACGGCGTCGGCGTGCAGCCAGGAGATGGTCCGTGGGTCGAACCCGAAGCGCGCGGGTGCCTCGGCGTCGCCGGAGTGCGGGCCCGAGCCGGTGACGACGGTGCCGAGCGTCAGGACGACAGCGCCCACCGCGCAGGTGAGCCAGGCGATCCGTCGGACGAGGTCGGGGACGAGCGTTGTCGGCTCACCGGGGCCTTCGTCCCGGGCGAACCACAGGTATGCCGCGGTCGCGACGAGCGCTGCCGACACGAGGAAGTGCGTGGCCACCGTGACCGGGTGCAGCTCGGTGAGGACCGTGATCCCGCCGAGGACGGCTTGGAGCACGACGCCGAGGAGCACCGTGACGGCGGCGATCTTGAGCCGGCGCCACGGTGTCCAGCGCCAGACGGCGAAGACCGTGAGGATGGCGACCAGGCCGAGCAGCCCTGTGAGAGTGCGGTTCCCGAACTCGATGTACTTGTGGAACCCCTCGGCCTGCTCGCGAACCGGGACGTAGGAGCCGGGGACGCACTGGGGCCACGACGGGCAGCCGAGGCCGCTGCCGGTGAGCCGGACGAGGCCGCCGCTGACGATGATGCCGACCTGGCAGACGAGGTTGGCGAGCAGGATGGCCCGGTGGATCGGCGGAGTCGGCACGTTCACCCCCGCAGGGTATGGGAGGCTGCTGCAGTGCTCATGGGTGGGCACCGTAGGAGCGCCGTCGGCAGGGGAGGGCGCGGCAGGGGCAGGGGAGACCATGACGGCACGGTGGCGACGGCGCGACGTCGTCCTCCTCGGCGCGCTGGCCGTCGGTGGCTGCGCGGCACCCCGAACCGCGCCCGGCGCCTCCCGTGCATCCGCCGGCCCGCCGAGCGTGACGCCGACCCCATCGCCGTCACCGACCCCGACGCCGAGGACCTCGCCGTCGTCGAGGCGCTCTCCGACACCCGGGGCCGGACCGACGCGAGCCGACCTCGTCGCGGAGTTCGCGGGTCAAAGCCCGACGAGCTTCGGTCTCGAGGTGCCCGGGATCCGCACCCGCACCCGCGACGGCGAGGTCGCCCTCACCCTCGACGCCTGCGGGGGACCCGGTGGCGGCAGCGGGGTCGACCACGACCTCCTCGACCTGCTGCGACGTCACGAGGTGCCGGCAACACTCTTCCTCAACGTGCGCTGGATCGACGCGAATCCCGCTGTGGCACAGGAGCTCGCCGCCGACCCGCTCTTCGAGCTGGCGAACCACGGCAAGCGGCACTGTCCGCTCACGGTGAGGCCGCGGACGGCATACGGCATCCGCGGGACCGGGAGCGTCGGCGAGGTCGTCGACGAGGTTCGCGCCGCGGACGACTGGTTCCTCGAGCACGTGGGGGAGCGGCCGCGCTGGTTCCGGTCGGGCACCGCCCACGCCGACGACGTCGCCGCCCGGGTGGCCGAGCGGCTCGGTCAGCCGCTCGCCGGCTTCACGGTCAACGCCGACCTCGGCGCGACGGCCTCGGCGTCCCAGGTCGCTCGCACCCTGGGTGGGGTCGGCAGCGGCGACATCGTCATCGCGCACATGAACCGTCCCGGTGGCGCGACCGCCGAAGGCTTCGCCCGGGCCCTGCCGCGGCTTCTGCGGGCAAAGACGTCATTCGTCACGTTGACCAACTCTTGACCAGGCCTTGACGCCGTGACGCGCGAGCGGCGCGGGTCGGTTCGGCTTCGGCAAAGGTTCGGTCAGTTTCGTTGACCGGCCCGACGGCGCAGCGGTTGTCTCGTGACACGTCATCCCTCGTGGACAGGTCCTGTCCGGCGCCGGGGACGACGCCCATCGACCCGGACCCGCAGCACAGGAGAACTCATGTACCGCGCACCCCGAGGCACCCGGCTCCTCGCCCTCCCCGCCCTCGCCGCCCTGGTGGCCGCCACGGCGACGGCGGCACCGAGCTCGGCCCGCTCCCTCGAGTCGGGGAGCACGGCCGCGGGCCCGGACATCTCCGTGGCGAACGTGCAGGGCCACCTCACCCGGCTCCAGGCGATCGCCGACGCCAACGGCGGCAACCGTGGCACCGGACGTCCGGGCTACACCGCGTCACTCGACTACGTGAAGGGCAAGCTCGACGCGGCGGGCTACACGACGAGCGTCCAGTCCTTCAGCACCTGGTCCGGCACGAGCTACAACCTCATCGCCGAGTGGCCCGGGGGTGACCCGACGAACGTCGTCATGATGGGCGCCCACCTCGACAGCATCACCGGGGGTCCCGGCATCAACGACAACGGCTCCGGCACCGCCGCGGTCCTCGAGACCGCGCTGGCGTATGCCGCGAGCGGCCAGACGCCGAAGAACCGCCTGCGCGTGGGGTTCTGGGGCGCGGAGGAGCTCGGTCTCGTCGGTTCCAAGGCGTACGCCGCAAGCCTGTCGACGACCGAGAAGGACAAGATCCGGGTCTACCTCAACTACGACATGATCGGCTCGGTCAACCCGGGCTACTTCGTCTACAACGACAACCCGGCGGGCAACGGCGCCCGGGACGAGCTGACCGCGTACTACGACTCCCGCGGGATCCCGTGGGAGTACATCGACGTCCAGGGTCGCAGCGACCACGCCGCGTTCCGGTCCTACGGCATCCCGACGGCCGGCATCTTCAGCGGTGCGGAGGGCCTCAAGTCGAGCGCCCAGGCGCAGAAGTGGGGCGGCACCGCCGGTCGGGCCTTCGACCCGTGCTACCACCGGGCCTGCGACACGACTGCGAACATCGACCCCACCGCGCTCGACCGGGGCGCGGACGCGGTCGGCCACATGTGGTGGTTGTATGCCGCGAAGGACTACTCCGCGACGACGCCGACCCGCGGCAAGGGCAAGCCGGTGACGGTCCGCTATCTCTCCGGTGAGCGCACGGCGAACCCGACCTGGGTCGTCGACCGCTGATCCCCAACCTCACCCGTCTCAGGATTATCGGGTGACCCGATAATGTGCCGCTGCACCCGACAAGGCTTCTCGGGTACAGCGGGAGGTTCCACCCCGGACCTCGCGGTCAGTCGGACCAGCGAAACCAGCGGGCGGCGGCGAGCCCGCCGACGACGGCCCAGGCCATGAGGACGAGCCATGGGCCCAGTGGCCAGTCGCCGGCGACGAGCGCTGCGCGCATCCCGTCGCCGAGGGCGCCCGAGGGCAGGACGCGGGCCACGGCCGCGGCGGCTCCGGGCAGCCGGTCGGTCGGCACGAGGATGCCAAGCCCGAGGAGCAGGACCCAGGCGAGGTTGGCGAGGGCGAGCACCGCCTCGGCGCGCACGGTTCCCGCGAGCACCATGGCGAGCGAGAGGAACGCTGCGGCGCCGAGGACGACGGTGACGGCCCCGGGCAGCAACCCGGACAGGGGCGGGCGCCATCCCAGCAGGGCCGCGACCGCCCCGAGGACGAGGAGCTGCACGACGAGGACGATCCCCACGGCGCCGAGCTTGCCGAGCAGCAGTCCGCCCCGGCCGAGTGGCGTCGCCCCGAGCAGGCGCAGTACCCCATGTCGGCGGTCGAATCCCGTCGCGATGGCCTGGCCGGTGAACGCCGTCGACACGACCGCGAGCGCGAACACCCCTGCGGTCGCGAGGTCGACCCGGTCGCCCGGCCCGAGGTCGGGCACGTCGGTCCGGGCGAGGACGACGAGCGCGAGCGCGGGCAGGACGAGGGCGACGAGCAGCTGCTCGCCGTGACGCAGGATCGTCGCGGTCTCGAATCGGGTCTGCGCCAGCCAGCGCTGCAGCGGCTGCGCGGCGGCGGGCGGTCCGCCGGGTGAACCGGCAGAGCGTGCGGGTGGGGGCGCGGTGCTCACGAGCGGCTCCCCGAGGTCAGGGCGAAGTAGCGGTCCTCGAGCGAGCCACCCGCGCGGACCTCGTCGAGCGTCCCTCGGGCCACGACGCGGCCGCGCGCCATGATGACGACGGTGTCGGCGATCCGCTCGGCCTCCTCGAAGGAGTGGGTCGTCACGACGACGGCGGCGTCGCGGGCGCACTCGCGCACGAGGTCCCACACCTCGAGGCGGGCATGCGGGTCCAGCCCGGCGGTTGGTTCGTCGAGGAAGGCCACCTCGGGCCGTCCGACGAGGGCTGCCGCGAGGGCGACCCGCTGGCGCTCGCCACCGGAGAGCCTCCGGATCGACCGGTTCGCAACTCGGCCGAGGTCGAGGCGGGCGGTGAGCTCCGCGAGGTCGGCCGGGACGGCATACAACGACGCGAGGTGGCGCAGCAGCCGCTGCGGGGTCGTCGTCACCGGCAGCCCGCCGTCCTGGAGCATGACGCCGACGCGGGCGCGGTGGTCGGCTGACGCGCGCCACGGGTCGGTGCCGAGGACCCGGACGGACCCGGCGCTCACCGGCTGGAGCCCTTCGAGGCACTCTATGGTCGTCGTCTTGCCGGCGCCGTTCGGGCCGAGGACGGTCGTCACCTCGCCGCGCGCGGCGCTCCAGCTGGCGTCGTCGACGGCGCGCACGCCGCCGATGTCGCGGCGCAGACCGACGACCTCGACTCCTGGCACGGCCGACATCCTAGATGCCGCCCTTCCGGGTCCCGGCCGCTGCGCCCAGCGGCACCTCCTAGGCTGTGACGCAGTCGACCGAAGGAGTCCCATGGTCCGCATCGACCGCGAGGCGGTGCCCGCCACCGTTGTGGCCGCCGTCCCCGCCCTCGCCGCGGCCGTCACCGGTCGCCGCCGCCTGGGTGCGGTCCTCGGTCTCCTGCCAGTCGGGGTCGCACTGTTCTTCCGCGACCCCGAGCGCGGCCCGGACCGGGGGGCGGTCGACGAGGACACGGTGCTCTCTCCCGCGGACGGCAAGGTCATGTATGCCGGCCCCGGTCAGGAGGGCGTCGCGCCCGAGGGGGAGTGGCAGCAGGTGAGCATCTTCCTGTCCGCCTTCGACGTGCACATCAACCGCGCCCCCTACGGTGGCCGGCTGCGCGAGGTGACCTACCGCCCCGGACGGTGGCTCGCGGCATACAAGCACGAAAGCGCGCACCTCAACGAGCGCACCGACCTCGTCATCGAGCGCGAGGTGCGCGGCGAGCAGCGGGTCGTGCACTTCCGGCAGATCGTCGGGCTCATGGCGCGACGCGTCGTGACGACGGTCGAGAGCGGCGAGGAGCTCACGACCGGCCAGCGGATCGGGCTGATGAAGTTCGGCTCGCGCATGGACGTCTTCGTGCCGCCGTCGGCGAACCTCCTCGTGAGCGCCGGCGACCGGGTCGTCGCGGGCGAGACCGTCATCGCCCGGTGGCCGTCCCCGGGTGGCGTTGCATGAGCGAACCGGGGGCGCCCGCTCGACGGTGGTCGCGCGACCGGCGTCCCTTCGACCGTTGGCGGCTCGTCTCGCCCACGGGTGCCGAGGTCGTCTCGCTACGCCAGCTGAGCAAGCGCGAGCGACTCCGCGTCACGGCACCGACGATCTTCACCACCCTCAACATGATGAGCGGGCTGTCGTCGGTGCTGCTGGCCTTCCGGGGGCAGTTCACCCTCGCCGCGATCCTCATCGCCGTCTCCATCGTCATGGACATCGCCGACGGGGGAGTGGCCCGGCTCGTCGGTGCGACGTCGCCGTTCGGGCTGCAGATGGACTCTCTTGCCGACCTCATCTCCTTCGGCCTGGCCCCCGCGGTCCTCGTGCACACCTGGGCTCTGTCTGGCTATCCCGTCCTGTCCTGGCTGGCCGCGTTCTTCTGGCTCGGCTGCGCGGCCTTCCGGCTCGCCCGGTTCAACGTCACCGTCGACCCGCTCGCGGACAAGCGCTACTTCGTCGGCCTCCCGAGCCCGGCCGCCGCGGCCGTCGTCATGGCCACGATCTTCGCCCTGTCGCAGCCCGAGGCGGGGGGCTACGACTCGCGGCTCATCGCGCCGCTGGTGCTGAGCTTCGTCCCGGCGGCGCTCATGGTCACCTCGATCCGGTTCCGGTCCTTCCGCACCCTGCTGTCACCGCGCGGCCGCGGGGCGTGGTTGGCCACCGGCGCCGTGGTGCTCGCCGTCGTCGTCGGGCTGGTCCTCGCACCCGGCCTCACCGGCATCGTGCTCGCCTACGGCTACGTCCTGCAGGCTCCCCTCGGGGTGCTCACCGCCCCGCTGCGCGAGCGCCTCCTCGGGCCCGACTCGGTCGCCCCCCGCCGCGAGCGAATGCCATCGGTCTTCCTGCCCGACCAGGAGTGCGCCGAGGAGCGGCAGGGTTAGGTTCACCTTCGTTTCCACGTCTGACGCATTTACGTAACATCGACGTTGTGAATATCCCGACCGCTGCTGCCGGCGCCCGTGAGGCGTCGCAGGGACTGGAGTCGCGCACGCGCGACCGGGTCCTGCAGGCGATCAGCGAACGGGGCCCCATCACGGCGACGGCCGTGGCCGACGAGCTCGGTCTCACGGTGCCCGCGGTCCGCCGCCACCTCGAGACGCTCACCGAGCGCGGCCTCATCGACGAGCGCGAGGCGCCGTCGCAGGGCCGCCGTCGCGGGCGCCCGGCGCGCAGCTACGTTCTCGCCGAGGGCGGGCACGGCGCGCTGGAGTCCGACTACGACCACCTCGCCGGTGACGCCCTGCGGTTCGTCGCCGCCGAGCTCGGTGACGACGCCGTGCGGCGGTTCGCGCAGGCCCGGGTCGGTGAGCTCGAGAGCCGGTATGCCGTGGAGCTCGCCTCCGCCGGAGAGTCACCGGAGGCGCGGGTCGACGCCCTCGTCGGCGCGCTCACCCGGGACGGCTTCGCCGCCTCGGCCCGCCCGGTCGGCGACGACGGGCACCCGAGCCGGCTCACCGGCATACAGCTGTGCCAGGGGCACTGCCCCGTCCAGCACGTCGCACGGGAATTTCCACAGTTCTGTGACGCTGAAACAGAGGCGTTCTCCCGTCTTCTCGGCGTCCACGTGCAGCGCCTCGCGACCCTCGCGCACGGCGACCACGTGTGCACGACGTTCGTCCCCACTCCCACCCTGCCCGACCGCGCAACAGAAAGGTCTTCACGATGAGCACCATCGAGGAGCTGAACCCGGGTCTGAAGGACCTCGGGCGCTACGAGTACGGCTGGGCCGACAGCGACACGGCCGGTGCCTCGGCCCGCCGCGGCCTCAGCGAGGACGTCGTCCTCGACATCTCGCGGCGCAAGAGCGAACCGCAGTGGATGACCGACCTGCGGATGAAGTCGCTCCGCCTGTTCGACAAGAAGCCCATGCCGACGTGGGGCAGCGACCTCACCGGCATCGACTTCCAGAACATCAAGTACTTCGTGAAGTCCACCGAGAAGCAGGCCACCTCGTGGGAGGACCTGCCCGAGGACATCAAGGCGACCTACGACAAGCTCGGCATCCCCGAGGCCGAGAAGCAGCGCCTCGTCGCCGGTGTCGCCGCGCAGTACGAGTCCGAGGTCGTCTACCACCAGATCCGCGAGGACCTGGAGGAGAAGGGTGTCATCTTCGTCGACACCGACACCGGTCTGCGCGAGCACGAGGACCTCTTCCGCGAGTACTTCGCCTCGGTGATCCCCGCCGGTGACAACAAGTTCGCCGCGCTCAACACGGCCGTCTGGTCCGGTGGGTCGTTCATCTACGTCCCGCCGGGTGTCCACGTCGACATCCCGCTGCAGGCCTACTTCCGGATCAACACCGAGAACATGGGCCAGTTCGAGCGGACGCTGATCATCGCCGACGAGGGCTCCTACGTGCACTACGTCGAGGGCTGCACCGCGCCGATCTACCAGTCGGACTCGCTGCACTCCGCCGTCGTCGAGATCGTCGTCAAGAAGAACGCCCGCGTGCGCTACACGACGATCCAGAACTGGTCGAACAACGTCTACAACCTCGTCACCAAGCGCGCGACCTGCGCCGAGGGCGCGACGATGGAGTGGATCGACGGCAACATCGGCTCCAAGGTGACGATGAAGTACCCCGCCGTCTTCCTCATGGGCGAGCACGCCAAGGGCGAGACGCTGTCCATCGCCTTCGCCGGCGAGGGCCAGCACCAGGACGCCGGCTCCAAGATGGTCCACGCCGCCCCGAACACCTCCTCGACGATCGTGTCGAAGTCGGTGGCGCGCGGCGGCGGTCGCACCTCCTACCGCGGTCTCGTCCAGGTCATGGAGGGCGCGCACGGCTCGAAGTCGTCGGTCGTCTGTGACGCGCTGCTCGTCGACACGATCAGCCGCTCCGACACCTACCCCTACGTCGACATCCGCGAGGACGACGTGACGATGGGCCACGAGGCCACCGTCTCCAAGGTGTCCGAGGACCAGATGTTCTACCTCATGTCCCGCGGCCTCTCCGAGGAGGAGGCCATGGCGATGATCGTGCGCGGCTTCGTCGAGCCCATCGCCAAGGAGCTCCCCATGGAGTACGCCCTCGAGCTGAACCGCCTCATCGAGCTGCAGATGGAAGGAGCAGTCGGCTGATGTCGCTGCTGACGCCCCAGCGCCCCAGTGCGGGTGCACACACCGACTCCGCCGCGGCCTTCGTGCCCGACCAGTCCCGCGCGGAGCGGACCACCTCGTATGCCGTGGCCGACTTCCCGGTCCCGACCGGCCGTGAGGAGGAGTGGCGGTTCACCCCCGTGGACCGGCTGCACAGCCTCATCGGCGCCGGCGCCGAGACCATCGGCGGATCCGAGATCGCCTGGGAGAGCGAGCTGCCCGCGGGCGTGACGCTCACCGAGATCACCACCGAACGGGCCCGCGAGCTCGGCGCTCCGGCTCCGGCCGACCGGGCCGCCGTCGTGGCGGTCGCGGGTGCCGGAGGAGCGATGCACCTCGACATCCCGGCTGAGGCCGAGCTCAGCGAGCCGGTGCGGATCACGGTGCGCGGGGGCGGTGCCCAGCCGGCATTCGGTCACCTCGTCGTCACCGCGGGGCGCTTCAGCAAGGCGACAGTCGTCGTCCAGCACACCGGGACGGCGCAGTTCTCCGAGGTCCTCTCGACGATCGTCGGCGACGGCGCGAACCTCACCGTCGTCCCCGTCCAGGAGTGGACCGACGACAGCCTGCACCTCGGCCAGCACGACGTCGTCGTCGGCCGCGACGCGACCGTCCGCCACATCGCGGTGACGCTGGGTGGCGGCATCGTGCGGCTCAACGCCAACGCGACGTATGCCGGTCCCGGCGGGTCGTTCGAGGGTCTCGGCGTCTACTTCGCGGACGCCGGCCAGCACCAGGAGCACCGGCTCTTCGTCGACCACGAGGCCCCGCACTGCCGCTCCAACGTCGAGTACAAGGGCGCCCTCCAGGGCGAGACCGCCCGCACCGTGTGGGTCGGCGACGTCCTCATCCGCGCCGCGGCCGAGGGCACCGACACCTACGAGCTCAACCGCAACCTCATCCTCACCGACGGTGCGCGCGCCGACTCCGTGCCGAACCTCGAGATCGAGACCGGAGAGATCGAGGGCGCCGGACACGCCTCTGCCACAGGGCGGTTCGACGACCAGCAGCTGTTCTACCTCCAGGCCCGCGGCATCGACGAGGACACCGCACGCCGACTCGTCGTGCGCGGCTTCTTCGCCTCGGTCGTCGGCCGGATCGGCGTCCCCGAGATCGAGGAGCACCTCATGGCGGCCATCGACCGCGAGCTCGAGGGCCAGCCCGTCGAGCCGCTCGAGGTGACCGCATGAGCGAGGTGAGCACCGACCGCGAGTTCGTCCGCGTCTGCGCACTCGACGAGCTCCCCACCGTCGGCGCGGCCGCGGCCGACATCCACGGTCGCATCGTCGCCATCGTGCGCACCGAGGACGGCGAGGTGCACGCCGTCGACGACACCTGCAGCCACGCCAACGTCTCGCTCTCCGAGGGCGAGCTCGACGGCTGCACCCTCGAGTGCTGGCTGCACGGCTCGCGCTTCGACATCCGCACCGGCGACCCGTCCGGCCCGCCGGCCACGGCGCCCATCGCCGTCCACACCGTCAAGGTCGAGGGTGACGACGTCTACGTCGCCCTCGCCGCCCCCGACCAGACCCAGCAGAACTGAGAGCAGCGCACATGAGCACCCCCGAGAAGCACGTCCTCGAGATCAAGGACCTCCACGTCACCGTCGAGACCGACCAGGGCACCAAGGAGATCCTGCGTGGTGTCACGCTCACCATCAACTCCGGTGAGACGCACGCGATCATGGGCCCCAACGGCTCGGGCAAGTCGACGCTGGCCTACTCCATCGCCGGGCACCCGAAGTACACCGTGACGAGCGGCTCGGTCACCCTCGACGGCGAGGACGTCCTCTCGATGAGCGTCGACGAGCGCGCCCGCGCCGGCCTCTTCCTCGCGATGCAGTACCCCGTCGAGGTCCCCGGCGTCACCGTGAGCAACTTCCTGCGCACCGCCAAGACCGCGGTCGACGGTGAGGCCCCCAAGCTGCGCACCTGGGTCAAGGACGTCAAGCAGGCCATGGGCGACCTCCGGATGGACGCCGCCTTCGCCGACCGCGGCGTCAACGAGGGCTTCTCCGGTGGCGAGAAGAAGCGCCACGAGATCCTCCAGATGGAGCTGCTCAAGCCGAAGATGGCGATCCTCGACGAGACCGACTCCGGCCTCGACGTCGACGCCCTGCGCGTCGTCTCCGAGGGCGTCAACCGCGCCAAGGAGGCCACCGACGCCGGCGTACTGCTCATCACCCACTACACGCGCATCCTGCGCTACATCAAGCCCGACTTCGTCCACGTGTTCGTCGACGGCAAGATCGCCGAGCAGGGCGGCCCCGAGCTCGCCGAGCGCCTCGAGGCCGAGGGCTACGACCGCTTCGCCACGCCAGCCACGACCAGCCCGACCGCCTGAGGTCCGTCCCCTCAGGACCGGACCGCCCCACCCGAGAGGTCGCACGAGCCATGACCGCACAGCCGTTCACCGCCGAGGAGGTCGCCCGCATCCGGGCCGACTTCCCGATCCTCACGCGTACCGTGCGTGACGGTGTGCCGCTGGTCTACCTCGACTCGGGCGCCACGTCGCACAAGCCCGTCCAGGTGCTCGACGCCGAGCGTGACTTCTACGAGCGCCTCAACTCCGCGCCGCACCGCGGGGCGCACGCGCTCTCCGAAGAGGCGACCGCGGCATACGAGGGTGCGCGCGAGCGCATCGCCGACTTCATCGGCGCCCGCCCGCAGGACGTCGTCTTCACCAAGAACGCCACCGAGGCGCTCAACCTCGTCGCCTACGCGTTCTCGAACAGCCCGCACCCGGACATCCCGGGCAGCGAGCGGTTCGCGCTCGGCCCGGGTGACGAGGTCGTCGTCACCGAGATGGAGCACCACGCCAACCTCGTGCCGTGGCAGGAGCTGGCCCGCCGCACCGGCGCGACGCTGCGGTGGATCCCCGTCTCCGACGAGGGCCGGCTCGACCTCACCACCCTCGACGAGCTCGTCACCGAGCGCACCAAGGTTGTCGCCGTGGTCCACGCGAGCAACGTCCTCGGCACGATCAACCCCATCGAGACGATCGCGAAGCGGGCCAAGGAAGTCGGCGCCCTCGTCGTCATCGACGCCTGCCAGTCGGTGCCGCACCTCGCAGTCGACGTGGCCGAGCTCGCGGACCACGGGATCGACTTCATCGCCTTCTCCGGACACAAGATGTTCGGCCCGAGCGGCATCGGCGTCCTCTGGGGTCGAGGCGAGCTGCTCGACGCGATGCCGCCCTTCCTCACCGGTGGCTCGATGATCGAGACGGTCCGCATGGAGGGCAGCACCTACGCGCCGCCGCCGCAGCGGTTCGAGGCCGGGGTGCCGATGACGGCGCAGGCCATCGGTCTCGCTGCCGCCGTCGACTGGATCAACGAGCTCGGCATCGACCGCATCCACGACCACGAGAAGGCCCTGACCCGGCGCCTGCTCGACGGCCTCGCGCAGCGCCCCTGGGTGCAGGTCGTCGGCCCGACCGACGAGACCGAGCGCGGTGGCACCGTGGCCTTCGTCGTCGACGGCGTCCACGCCCACGACGTCGGCCAGGTCCTCGACAACGCCGGCATCGCCGTGCGCGTCGGCCACCACTGCGCCTGGCCGCTGCACCGCCGCTTCAAGGTGGCGGCGACGACGCGAGCCAGCTTCGCGGCATACAACACCGAGGACGAGGTTGACGCGCTCCTGGCGGCGCTCGACCGCGTCCCCGAGATCTTCGGCGTCGACACCGCCGCGAAGGCGAGCTGAGATGGACCTCTACCAGGAGCTCATCCTCGAGCACTCCAAGCGCCCGCAGCACTCCGGCCTGCGTGAGCCCTTCGAGGCGGAGGTGCACCACGTCAACCCGACGTGCGGTGACGAGGTGACGATGCGCGTCCACATTGAAGACACAGCGGACAACGGCCCTGTGGTGCGCGACGTGTCCTATGACGCGCTCGGCTGCTCGATCTCGATGGCGTCGACGTCGATCCTCGCCGAGGAGACGATCGGGCATCCGCTGTCCGAGGCCCTCGAGACCTACGAGGCGATGAAGGCGATGCTCACGTCCAAGGGGGAGGACCCCGGCGACGAGGAGGTCATCGGCGACGGTGTCGCCTTGGCGGGCGTCGCGAAGTACCCCGCCCGCGTCAAGTGCGCCCTCCTCGGATGGATGGCGTTCACGGATGCGTTGAACCAGAGCGGCCGCGACACGAGCGTGGCCAGCCCGACCGAGAGCCACCCCGTGGGAGGACAGGCATGAGCGAGACCACCAGCACCCCGTCGAACGTCGCGGACGTCGAGGAGGCCCTGCGGGATGTCGTCGACCCCGAGCTCGGCATCAACGTCGTCGACCTCGGCCTCGTCTACGGCATCACCGTCGACGGCCAGAACCACGCCGTCATCGACATGACGCTCACGTCCGCGGCGTGCCCGCTCACCGACGTCATCGAGGACCAGACCGCGCAGTCCCTGGAGGGCCTCGTCAGCTCGCACCGGATCAACTGGGTGTGGATGCCGCCGTGGGGTCCGGACAAGATCACCGACGACGGCCGCGACCAGCTGCGCGCCCTCGGCTTCAACATCTGACGTGAGGTCGGACCGCGTCGGCCGCGTTGTCGACGTGGCGCCGGAGCGGTATGCCGCGTGGCGCGAGCGCTTCGATATCGCCAATCACGATGGGCCGCAACGGATCCTGTCGGTCGAGACGTTCGAGCCGCGTCACCTCGCGGTGGTGCTCGTGCGTCGCGGTGGGTATGCCGTCGCGCGCGTCGACGGGTCCACCCTCGTCGCGCACAAGGTGGGGACGCGGCACGTCCAGTCGCGCACGGCGGCCGGTGGCTGGTCCCAGCAGCGGTTCGCGCGGCGACGGGGGAACCAGGCGGACGAGCTCGTCCGGGCCGTCGCCGACCACGCCGCCCGGGTGTTGGGTCTTGACCCGTCCTCTGGAACAGCGGGGGCGAGCGCGCCTCGGCCGTTCCAGAGTACGGGTCAAGACCCGAGCACCCCGTGGGGGTTGGTCGTGGGTGGGGACAGGGCACTCGTGCGGGACGTCCTCACCGACCCACGGCTGCGGCGGCTCGAGGAGCTTCCCCGGCGCGAGTTCCACGACATCGGCGACCCCAAGCGCGCGGTGCTCGACGACGTCCTGCGACGGGCACGCGCCGTGCGGGTCACCATCGACGACGGCCCGGGGACATGATGGAGACGTGGCCTCCTACTCCGTGAACCGCAAGGGCGTCCGCCGCTGTCGGGACCTCATCGCCGAGGGCAAGGTCGTCCTCGACAGCGACTGGGGGCAGGTGCAGCCGGACGCCGACACCCAGAACGCCTTCCTCGAGGAACATGACTGGGAGGACTACGCCGCGTGGCACCTCGGCCTCACCCAGGGCGCCAACGACGGCACCAAGGCGCGCTACGCGTTCGTCTTCGGCGACTTCGAGAACGTGCACCGCAGCGCCCTCATCGCCTGCGTCTACCGCGCCTCGGAGTGGCGGCACAAGAAGGTCGAGCTCGCCGCGCACCGGCTCCTGCAGGAGCTCGACAAGGCCTACCCCGAGGCGCCGGCCGACTGACCGCCCGCGTGGTCGCTCAGGAGCTCAGCTGACCTGGTCGACCCCGAAGGTGTTGCACTGGTTGAGGTCGCTCGTCTTGTAGCCCTGGAGGAACCACCGCTGACGGGCGTCGGCGCTGCCGTGGGTCCACGACTCGGGGTTGACCTGGCCCTGCGTCTTGCTCTGGATGCGGTCGTCACCGACGGCTGCGGCGGCCGAGAGGGCGCTGCGGATGTCGTCCTCGGTCAGCGGCTTGAGGAACGGCTTGCCGCCGGGGCCGTTCGTCGTCGCGGCGTTCTTGGCCCACACGCCGGCGAGGCAGTCGGCCATGAGCTCGATGCGGACACCGCCACTGTTCGGTCCCTGCGGGTCCTGCTGGGCGCGGCCGAGGAGCCCGAGCTGGTCCTGGAGAGCATGGCCGTACTCGTGGGCGACGACGTACTCCTGGGCGAGCGCGCCACCGTCCGAGCCGAACTGCTGCTGGAGGATGTCGAAGAAGCTCGCGTCGAGGTAGATCCGCTGGTCGAGCGGGCAGTAGAACGGGCCGACCTGGTTGCTCGCCGTGCCGCACTGCGACTGGGTCGAGCCCTGGTAGATCACCGTCTTGGTCGGCTGCCACTCCTTCTGGTAGCGGGGCAGCTCCTGGGCCCAGTAGGCCTGCACCGAGTTCACCGTGCCGACGATGCGGCACTCGGCGTCGGCGTTGGCGTCCGCGCCCGTCTTGCAGCGGTCGAGCGCACCGGCGTCGCCGGTGGTCCCGTCGACCTGCTCCTGTGTCGAACCGGGGGAGGTGGACCCACCGCCGGTGGGGAGGCTGCTCGGGTCGATGCCGAAGATGAGCGCGATGATGAGCATGATGATGCCGCCGATGCCACCACCGACGGCAATGCCGCCCGGGCCACCGCCGCTGCCACCGGACTCGACCTGCGAGGTGTCGAGCTGGACATCGTCGTTGAAGCTCATCAATGGCCTCCGGGGTGCGCGGGCGAATCAGGTTTCCGTGCGGAGCACGGCGCAACCTAGACTAAACGCCGAACGGGCCCGGATGCGTGAGCGGAGTGCTCCATCCTGCACCGCCGGCCCGACCCTCCACCCACCCCGCCCCGAAGGACTGTCGTGCTCACTGCTGCTGGCATCGAGCTGCGCGCAGGTTCCCGGCTCCTCGTCGAGGACGCGACCTTCCGCATCGCAGCGGGTGACCGCATCGGGCTCGTCGGGCGCAACGGTGCCGGCAAGACGACCCTGACCAAGGTCCTCGCCGGCGTGGGGCAGCCGGCCGCGGGCACCGTGACGTCGACCGGTGAGGTCGGCTACCTGCCGCAGGACCCGCGCACCGGCGACCTCCACGTCACCGCGCGCGACCGCATCCTCTCCGCCCGCGGCCTCGACGCCATCGTCCGCGACCTGCGTGCCGCCGAGACGGCCATGGGCGCTGAGACGGGCGAGAAACAGGAGCGCGCCATGCGCCGTTACGCGCGCCTCGACGCCGAGTTCCAGGCTGCGGGCGGGTATGCCGCGGAGTCCGAGGCTGCGTCCATCGCCTCTGCGCTGGGTCTCGAGGAGCGTCACCTCGACCAGACTCTCGAGACCCTCTCGGGTGGTCAGCGCCGCCGGATCGAGCTCTCCCGCATCCTCTTCTCCGGCGCCGAGACCCTCCTCCTCGACGAGCCGACGAACCACCTCGACGCCGACTCCATCTCCTGGCTGCGCGACCACCTCAAGGGCTACCGAGGCGGCCTCATCGTCATCAGCCACGACGTCGACCTCCTCGGTGAAGTCGTCAACAAGGTCTTCCACCTCGACGCCAACCGGGCCGAGCTCGACGTCTACAACCTCGGCTGGACGGCATACCTCCAACAACGCGAGACCGACGAACGGAGACGCAAGCGCGAGCGCGTCAACGCCGAGAAGAAGGCCGCTGCACTCATGGCCCAGGCCGACAAGATGCGCGCCAAGGCCACGAAAACCGTTGCGGCACAGAACATGGCGCGCCGCGCCGAACGCCTGCTCTCCGGCGTCGAGGGCGAACGGGTCAGCGACAAGGTCGCCAAGCTGCGCTTCCCCGACCCAGCCCCGAGCGGCAAGACGCCGTTGCGCGCGAGCGGACTCTCCCGCTCATACGGCTCGCTCGAGATCTTCACCGACGTCGACCTCGCCATCGACCGTGGCTCGCGCGTCGTCGTCCTCGGCCTCAACGGCGCCGGCAAGACGACCCTGCTGCGGATGCTCGCCGGCGTCGACGCGCCCGACACGGGCCGGGTCGAGCCGGGGCACGGCCTCAAGATCGGCTACTACGCGCAGGAGCACGAGAACCTCGACGTCGACCGCAGCGTCCTCGACAACATGAAGTCCGCCGCCCCCGACCTCGGCGAGACCGAGGTGCGCAAGGTGCTCGGCTCGTTCCTCTTCAGCGGCGACGACGTCGAGAAGCCGGCGGGAGTGCTCTCCGGTGGGGAGAAGACCCGGCTCTCGCTCGCGCTGCTCGTCGTCTCGTCGGCGAACGTCCTGCTCCTCGACGAGCCGACGAACAACCTCGACCCGGCGTCGCGGGCGGAGATCCTCGGGGCCCTGCGCACCTACAAGGGTGCCGTCGTGCTCGTCACCCACGACGAGGGCGCGGTCGACGCGCTCGAACCGGAGCGAGTCCTGCTGCTGCCCGACGGCGTCGAGGACCTCTGGGGCCCGGACTACAAGGACCTCGTCACCTTGGCGTGAGTCGTCGACGGCGGGGCGGAGGCGTCGACGGGTGGCGCGGAATCCACCGCCCCGGCGTGGGGTTGACCTCAGGTGCACCTGAGGACTGACGATGCTCGCACGCCCCCGAGAGGAGAACCCGCATGAGCATGACCGGCTGGCAGGCGATGCAGAGCCTGAGCAAGGACTCGAGCGTCCGCTCTCGCGACCTCGCTCCCGGCACGGCTCGCCGAGTGCTGTCGTATGCCGGTCCGTACCGCGGTCTCATCGCGGGCTTCCTGGCGCTCGTCGTCGTGGACGCCGCGCTCGTCGTGGCCACGCCGCTGCTGCTGAAGAGGATCATCGACGACGGAATTCAGCCGCGGGACTCGGGCCTCGTCGTGCGGCTGTCGCTCGTCGTCGCGCTCATCGCGGTCGTGTCGGCCGTCGTGACCCTCGTGTCCCGGTGGCTGTCCGCACGGATCGGCGAGGGGCTCATCGTCGACCTGCGCACCCAGGTCTTCTCGCACGTGTTGCGCCAGCCCATCGCCTTCTTCACCCGCGCGCAGACGGGTGCGCTCGTGACCCGCCTCAACAGTGATGTCATCGGTGCCCAGCAGGCGTTCACGTCGGTGCTCTCCAGCGTCGTGAGCAACGCGGTCTCGCTCGTCCTCATCATCGGCGCGATGCTCGTGCTGTCGTGGCAGCTCACCCTCGGCGCCCTCCTGCTCGTGCCGCTCTTCCTCATCCCGGCCCGCGCCATGGGTGGCCGGCTCGCGGCACTGGCGCACGACCAGATGGGACTCAACGCCGACCTCGGCTCCCGCATGACGGAGCGGTTCAACGTCGCCGGCGCCCTGCTCGTGAAGATCTACGGCAACCCGGTGACCGAGGACGCCGAGTACGCCGTGCGGGCCCGACGGGTGCGAGACATCGGCGTGCGCATCGCGGTGAACCGGTCGGTGTTCTTCGTCGGGCTCACCCTCGTCGCGGCGCTGGCGACGGCCCTGGTCTACGGGGTCGGTGGTGTCATGGCCGTCGAGGGCGGGCTCACCATCGGGACCCTGCTCGCCCTCACGGCGCTGCTGGCCCGGCTCTACGGTCCGCTCACGACGATCTCGAACGCGCGGGTCGACGTCATGACGGCGCTCGTCTCGTTCGAGCGGGTCTTCGAGATCCTCGACCTCCCGCCGCTCGTGTCCGAGGCCGAGCACGCCGTGCCCGTGCCGGAGGGGCCGGTGGGGGTCGAGCTCGACGGGGTGGGGTTCGCCTACCCGGCGGCGTCCGAGGTGTCCCTCAGCTCCCTCGAGGCCACAGCCAGCGGCGACCGGACGGCCGGTGAGGTCGTCCTCCGGGACGTCGACGTCGACATCGAGCCCGGCCAGATGGTTGCTCTCGTCGGTCCGAGCGGCGCCGGCAAGACGACGCTCACCTCCCTCGTGTCGCGCCTCTACGACCCGACGTCAGGCGTGGTGCGGCTGGGCGGGGTGGACCTGCGCGACGTCTCCTTCGACTCGCTGCGGGAGACGGTTGGCGTGGTCAGCCAGGAGGCGCACCTCTTCCACGACACCATCCGCGCGAACCTGCTGTATGCCGCCCCCGCGGCCACGGAGGCCGAGCTCGAGGCGGCGCTGCGCGCCGCCCGGATCTGGGACCTCGTGCAGCGGCTGCCGGCCGGGCTCGACACCGTCGTCGGGGACCGCGGCCACCGGCTCAGCGGGGGAGAGAAGCAGCGGATCGCGATCGCGCGCCTGCTGCTCAAGGGCCCGCGCCTCGTCGTGCTCGACGAGGCGACGGCGCACCTCGACTCCGAGAGCGAGGTCGCGGTGCAGCGCGCGCTGGACGCGGCCCTGGAGGGCCGCACGTCGATCGTCATCGCCCACCGGCTGTCGACCGTGCGCGACGCCGACCTCATCCTCGTGCTGGACCGGGGTCGGGTCGTCGAGCGCGGGTCGCACCTCGAGCTGCTGGCCCGCGGCGGCCTGTATGCCGACCTCTACCGCACCCAGTTCGCCTCGCCCTCCGGGGAGCGTGTGACGGATGTGATGGCCGAACCCGTCCCGAGCGGGACCGACGGAGGATGACCGCATAGTTCTTTGTGGTGGTTTGTCCCTGAACTGCCCAGTCACCTCGACGGTGTGCGCTTGAGTCGATGTTCGGTGCCCGAATCCGGGCACCCCATGGGGAATCAGGGAGGAACACCATGAACCGACTGCACACTCGTCGCGCTGCCCGGGGGGCACTCGCACTCGCGCTCGTCGGGGGCTCGAGCATCGCTCTCGCGTCTGCCGCGCAGGCCGACCCGAACGCCAACATCACGTACTGCCACGCGACCGGCAACCCGGACAAGTGGGTCATCGTCACGTCCGACGGTGCCTCGATCCTCCAGGAGGGGCACGACACCCACCAGGGCGACCGGGACGTCATCCCGCCGTTCGAGTACGTCGCGGAGAACGGTGGTGAGGTCAAGAGCTTCCCCGGCCAGAACTGGGAGAACAACTGGCCCACCAACGGTGAGGCCACCCCTCCGCTGGACAAGAAGGACACGTCCGTGTGTGGCGGCGACGACGAGACGGAGACGCCGAAGCCGAGCCCGACCAGCCCCAAGCCGAGCCCGTCCAGCCCGAAGCCGACGCCGTCCACCCCGGGTGGCGGTGGCACCGAGACGCCGAAGCCAACCACCCCCGGCGGGGGCGGCGGTGACCACGGCGGCTCCGGCGGCAACCCGAGCGGACCGGTGCTCGAGACCGACATCGTCGAGCACGACAACGGCCCGAGCATGCTGCCGGTCCTCGGGGGCGGGCTCGCGCTCGTCCTCGGTGGTGGCGCGGCCGCGGCTGCCGTCGCCCGCCGCCGCGGTGACCACGCCTGAGCCTGAAGGCTCAGCACGCGCCTGCCCGCCGGTGCTCGTCCCCTGACGAGCGCCGGCGGGCAGCGCGCATGTCCGGGCACTGATTGCTGTTTCCGTGCGCCATGCCCCGACTGATTGCGCACAGTTCGCATCGGCCATGCGAACTGTGCGCAATCAGTCTGCGAGCTGAGCACGACGCGAAGGTGAGTGGTCGGCGCCGGGTGCGCTACGGCATACGGGATCGCCGGGTGCGCAACGGCATACGGGATCCACGACGAGACGAGCCGGACGCCAGGTGAGCGAGGCAGCACAGCCCGGGCTCAGTAGTCCTCTTCGTCCCAGATGCGGGTCTTCTTCGGCTTCACGGGACGGTTCGGGTCCTCGGCACGCAGCTCGCGACGGATGCCGAAGAAGATGAGCAGCAGCCCCACGGGCATGCTCGTCCACCACTGGAAGGCATAGGCCTGGTTGGGGCCGAGGCTGCGGTCGGGGTACTCCAGCGGCTGGGGTCGTGGTGGCGTTGTGCCGTCGGCGGTGCGCTCGTTCTCGAGGACGACGTAGCCGTCGAGGACGTTCGTGTCCCAGGCGGCCTCGACGTCGGGCTTCGCGATCGAGGCGACCTGCCCGTCGGGGAGCTTCTTGTCCTGGGTGTTCTCCAGCGGACGAACCCAGCCGGTGACGTCGACCGTGCCTCCGGGTGCGGGCGGGACTTCGGGGAGGACGTTCGCGCCACGGGCGGAGTTCTCCACCCATCCGCGGTCGACGACGACGGTCCGTCCGTCCGACAGGCGCAGGGGTGCGATGACCTCGTAGCCGTAGACACTGTTGTTGGCCCGGTTGCGGACATAGACCTGCTCACCGGCATACGTGCCGGACATCGAGACGCGCGTCCAGTCCTCGGTGGCCCGGTCGACCGGCTCGTCGGAGAGGACGTCGGTGACGGGGACGGGCGTCGCACGGTAGTGCGCGTCGATGAGGGCGTTGCGCTGCACCTTGTACTCGTGCCGGCCGTACTGCCAGTGGCCGAGGTGGTAGCACGCGACGGCCCAGATGACCGCCAGCACCAAGGCGCCCAGCCACTTCGGGGTGAGGAGACGGCGCAACACGGGCGTCACCGTATCCGCCTAGGCTGGAGACATGTCTGCCGCCCCTCCCGCCCGGCTCGTCGACCGCCAGGGTCGCATCGCCCGGGACCTGCGCGTCTCGGTGACGGACCGGTGCAACCTGCGCTGCCGCTACTGCATGCCGGCCGAGGGGCTGCCGTGGCTGGCGAAGCCGGAGATGCTCACCGACGACGAGCTCGTCCGGCTCGTCGGGATCTTCGTCGGGCTCGGGGTGCGCCAGGTCCGGCTCACCGGCGGCGAGCCCATGCTCCGCCGGTCGCTCACCGACGTCGTGGCACGCATCGCCGCGCTCACGCCTCGTCCGGGCATCGCCATGACGACGAACGGCATCGGGCTCGACCGGCTCGCCGCGCCCCTGGCGGCGGCGGGCCTGGACCGCGTCAACGTCAGCCTCGACACCGTCGACCGTGAGGAGTTCGCCGACCTCACCCGTCGTGACCGGCTGCACGACGTCGAAGCCGGGCTGCGAGCCGCGTCCGAGGCCGGGCTCACGCCGGTCAAGGTCAACGCGGTCGCGATGCGCGGCGTCAACGACGAGTCCGTCGCCGACCTCCTCGCGTGGTGTCTCGAGCGCGGCTACGAGCTGCGGTTCATCGAGCAGATGCCGCTCGACGCCGAGCACGGCTGGGATGCGTCCCAGATGGTGCCGTCCGAGGAGATCCGCGCCCGGATCGAGGAACGGTTCTCGCTGACTCCGCTGCCGGCAGCAGACCGCGGCAGCGCACCGGCGGAGCGGTTCCTCGTCGACGGCGGCCCGGCGACCGTGGGCATCGTCGCGAGCGTGACCGCTCCGTTCTGTGGTGCCTGCGACCGCACCCGGCTCACGGCCGACGGCCAGGTCCGCAACTGCCTGTTCTCCCGCCGCGAGACCGACCTGCGGGGGCCGATGCGCGACGGTGCCGACGACGCTGAGCTTGCCGCCCTCATCACGGGCGAGATGTGGCGCAAGGCGCCGGGGCACGGCATCGGGACGCCGGAGTTCGTCCAGCCCGACCGGCCGATGAGCGCCATCGGCGGCTGACGCGCGCCGTCACGGTTCGTCCCCATGCCGATCCGTCCAATTGGGTGAGTTCGGGACGCGAGGGTGAGCGGGCGGCATACGG
>NZ_PVTI01000006.1 GCF_003002895.1 Knoellia remsis
CTCCACGAAGAGCTGACCGCGCTCGCGGACCACCTCGACCTGCGCGAGGTCGAGCTCACCCCGCTGCCCGCCTGAGCCGCCGTCCCGAGCTCACCCAATTGGACGGTTGGGGACGGTGGGCCCGTGTCCCGAGCTCACCCCATTGGACGGGTGTGTCCCGAGCTCACCCAATTGGACGGTTGGGGACGGTGGGCCCATGTCCCGAGCTCACCCAATTGGACGGTTGGGGACGGGCGGGGCCGAGCTTCTCCCAGTGGTCGGCAGGGCCGATGGAGCCGTCGGGTGCCGTCGCCTGCGCCTCGTGCCCCCAGCGGGTGAAGCCGAGCGTCTCGAGGATCCGGTTGCTCGGCGCGTTGTCCGAGGCGGTGACGGCGGTGAGCCGGTCCAGGCCGAGCCCGGCCTCGGCGACCGGGGCGAGCGCCCAGTCGGACACGAGCCGGGCGGCAGTGCTCGCCGCGCCGCGTCCGCGCGCCGACGGGAAGAGGACGTAGCCGAGCTCGCCCGACCCCGAGACGCCGTCACGGCCGGTGTCGAACCCGAACAGGCACACGTCGCCGAGCGGCCGGTCGGTCTCGGCGTCGGCGATGCACCAGTTGTAGCCGATGCCGCGCGACAGGTTCTCGCGCCGCTTCAGGAGCCACTCGGCGAAGGTGTCGGGGCGCGGGATCGCCCGGTCGGGTACGTGGTGTGGTGCGTGGTCCGGTTCCTCGACGAACTCGGCATCGTCGTCGGTCCAGGGGCGCAGCCGTATGCCGTCCGCGACGAGGATCGGGGGCTGGAACCAGGGCTCGGTGGGCTCCCCGTCGTCGTCGCGGCCGAGCGTGGCGAACCACGCGTCGGCGAGACCGCCCTCGCCGTGGGCGATGTGCTCGGGCAGCGTCGCGACGAACGTGTACCCCGCGGCCCGGGCCACGGCCCACGACGCGAAGTTGCCGCGCTCGGCATACCAGTCGACGCGCTGTCCGCCCTGCTCGAACCACCAGTGCTGGACGAGCCGGAGGGCGCGCACCATGAGCCCGCGGTTCCGGGCGTCGGGGTGCAGGCCGAAGCCGATCTCGGCGCGGCCGGCCTCGCGCGGGCGCAGGTCGATCGTGCCGCTGAACGCGCCGGTCTCGTCGGCGACCTCCTCGATCGCCCAGAGCTTGTTCGCGGAGCCGTCCTCGGCGTCCCAGCCGTCGGCGATGACGCCGAGCCACTCCTGCGCCATCTCGCGGGTGTAGTCGCGCGGGACCGAGGTCCAGCGCAGGCTCTGCGGGTCGCGGCACTGCTCGACGATGCGGTCGACGTCGCGCTTGGCGTGGGCGCGCAGGCGCACGACGCCATCGGTGAGGGTGGGCACGGAGTCCGGGAACGGCATACGCGAATGTCACCACAGACGACGAGGCGCGCGGAAACCATTAACGCGCCGGCCTCGTTGAAACCTCGGTGAGGTGTGGGCCGGGCCACCGGCTCGACTACCCTGAGCACGTCCTGCGCGACCCTTCGTGGCAGGTCACCCGTCAACGAGGAGCCGAAAACCGTGGTCAAGATCGTCGAGAAGCTGCTGCGTGCCGGTGAGGGCCGGACCGTCAAGAAGCTCGAGAACATCGCCGACCAGGTCAACGCCATCGAGGACGACTTCGTCGCGATGAGCGACGACGAGCTGCGCGGCATGACCGACGAGTTCCGCGAGCGCCTGGCGGACGGCGAGACGCTCGACGACATCCTCCCCGAGGCGTTCGCCGCGGTCCGTGAGGCGAGCCGGCGCACCCTCGGCAAGCGCCACTTCGACGTGCAGATCATGGGTGGCGCCGCGCTGCACCAGGGCAACGTCGCCGAGATGAAGACCGGTGAGGGCAAGACCCTCGTCGCGACGCTGCCGTCCTACCTCAACGCCATCGAGGGCAAGGGCGTCCACGTCGTCACGGTCAACGACTACCTCGCGGAGTACCAGTCCGAGCTCATGGGCCGCGTCCACCGCGCCCTCGGCCTCGAGACCGGCTGCATCCTCGCGTCGATGTCGCCGGACCAGCGCCGCGAGCAGTACGCCAAGGACATCACCTACGGCACGAACAACGAGTTCGGCTTCGACTACCTGCGCGACAACATGGCGTGGTCGACCGACGAGCTCGTCCAGCGGGGCCACAACTTCGCCATCGTCGACGAGGTCGACTCGATCCTCATCGACGAGGCCCGCACGCCGCTCATCATCAGCGGCCCGGCCGACCAGCCGACGAAGTGGTACACGGAGTTCGCCAAGGCCGTGCAGCACCTCGAGCGCGGTGAGGGCGGCGACCAGATGCGCGGCATCCCGAGCCGCGGCGACTACGAGGTCGACGAGAAGAAGAAGACCGTCGGCGTCCTCGAGCCCGGCATCGAGAAGATCGAGGACTACCTCGGCATCGACAACCTCTACGAGTCCTCGAACACGCCGCTCATCGGCTACCTCAACAACGCCATCAAGGCCAAGGAGCTCTTCACCCGCGACAAGGACTACGTCGTCATGGACGGCGAGGTCCTCATCGTCGACGAGCACACCGGCCGCATCCTCAAGGGCCGCCGCTACAACGAGGGCATGCACCAGGCCATCGAGGCCAAGGAGGGGGTGACGATCCAGAACGAGAACCAGACGCTCGCAACGATCACCCTCCAGAACTACTTCCGCATGTACGACAAGCTCTCCGGCATGACGGGCACGGCCATGACCGAGGCCGCCGAGCTCAACTCGATCTACAAGCTCGGCGTCGTCCCGATCCGCACGAACCGGCCGATGATCCGCATGGACCAGCCGGACCTCGTCTACCGGACCGAGGAGGCGAAGTACGCCGCGGTGGTCGACGACATCGTCGAGCGCCACACGAAGGGCCAGCCCGTCCTCGTCGGCACGGTGAGCGTCGAGAAGAGCGAGTACCTTTCCGAGCAGCTGCGGCGCCGCGGGGTGAAGCACCAGGTCCTCAACGCCAAGCACCACGAGCGCGAGGCCGCGATCGTCGCCGACGCCGGCCGTCGCGGCGCGGTGACCGTCGCGACGAACATGGCCGGTCGAGGCACCGACATCATGCTCGGCGGCAACCCCGAGTTCATGGCCGTCGCCGCCCTCAAGGAGCGCGGGCTCGACCCCGAGGAGACCCCCGAGGAGTACGAGGCCGCCTGGGACGCCGCGCTCGAGGAGGCCGAGGCCAAGGTCAAGGCCGAGCACGAGGAGGTCACCGAGCTCGGCGGCCTCTACGTCCTCGGCACCGAGCGCCACGAGTCACGCCGCATCGACAACCAGCTGCGCGGTCGCTCCGGCCGTCAGGGCGACCCGGGCGAGTCCCGCTTCTACCTCTCGCTGCAGGACCACCTCATGCGCCTCTTCAACGCCGGCATGGTCGACCGCGTCATGGCCAGCACCGGCATGGAGGAGGACACGCCCATCGAGTCCAAGATGGTGTCGCGTTCGATCCAGTCCGCGCAGACGCAGGTCGAGGCGCAGAACTTCGAGATCCGCAAGAACGTCCTCAAGTACGACGACGTCCTCAACCGCCAGCGCACCGTCATCTACGACGAGCGCCGCCGCGTCCTCGAGGGCGAGGACCTCGAGGAGCAGATGCGGTACTTCGTGGGCGATGTCGTCGAGGGCTACGTCGACGCGGAGACCGCCGAGGGCTTCCCGGAGGACTGGGACCTGGACCGGCTGTGGACCGCGCTGAAGGGCGCCTACCCGGTGTCGATCGAGCAGGAGCAGGTCGTCGAGGCGGCCGGTGGTCGCTCCGGCCTGCGCCCGGAGACGCTCAAGGAGGAGATCCTCTCCGACGCCCACCACGCCTACGACGCCCGCGAGCAGGCCCTCGGGCCCGAGGTCATGCGCGAGGTCGAGCGGCGCGTCATGCTCTCGGTCCTCGACCGCAAGTGGCGTGAGCACCTCTACGAGATGGACTACCTGCAGGAGGGCATCGGCCTGCGCGCCATGGCCCAGCGTGACCCGCTCGTGGAGTACCAGCGCGAGGGTTTCCAGCTCTGGGAGGCGATGAACGAGGCGGTCAAGGAGGAGGCCGTCGGCCTCATGTTCCACGTCGACGTCCAGGTCGACCAGCCCAGTGAGCAGCAGGTCGCGGCCTCACCACAGCACGTATCCGAGATGTTCGGTGGCCTCAGCAACGCAGGCGCACCCGCCGCGGATGACGGCAGTGGCAGCGTCGCGTCCGCGCAGGACGCCACGCTCTCGGGCTCGGACGGCACGCAGGCGCCCGACGACTCGACGCCGCAGGTGCAGGTCGCCGGTGTCGGGGTGGAGCGTCCGCGCCAGCCGGCGCAGCTGCACTACACGGCACCGTCCGAGACCGGCGAGACCGTGGAGCGCGACGTCGCCGCGGGTCCGCGCGGTGGTGGCTCGGCGCAGGCCGGTGGCAGCGCCGACGGACTGCTCACCAAGGAGCAGATGGAGTCGACGCCGAAGAACGCGCAGTGCCCCTGCGGTTCGGGCAAGAAGTTCAAGATGTGCCACGGCAAGGACCGCTGACCCGCGAGTCCACGCAGAGCCAACGACGCCCCGGCGCGACCGGTGGTCGCCCGGGGCGTCGTCGCGTCCTCGTCCCCTAGCCGAGCTGGAGGGCCTCGACCCGCCAGCGCCCGTCCTGACCGGTGAGCCGCAGCGCCATGGCGCGCACCCGCGTGCCCTCCCCGATGACGAGGCTGCACTCGGCCACACCGTCCGCGGGCTCACACACCCGCACGGTGTGGATGCGCGCCGTGCGGGCCTGGGACCGGGCGCCCGCTGCGCGACGGCGTCCGGCGAGGGCACCGCGGCGCGCGACCGCGGCATACACGTCCGGGGTCGTCCAGCGCACGACCTGCGCCGGAGGACGCAGCCCCGACATGACCTCGACGATGGCCTGCCCGATCCGGCCGGCCCACTCCTGCGCGCACGGCAGGTCGTGGCTCGACGTGGTCTGCGGCCCGAAGAGCTGCTCGTCGCTCGCCGCGGCGAGGTCGACCGCGAGCGTCCCCTGGACGTATGCCGGGTGGCCGGCGTCGTCCTCGGCGCGCCGCAGCGCCTCGGACAGCGTGATCGCCGGCGGGCGGGCCGCGGGCGGTGCGCTCACCTTGACCGGGTGCAGGTGGGTTCGGACAGTCGTCGCCGGGCTCATCGCGTCACGCTCACTTCGTCGGAGAGGGTCGGGACCTTCAGGATCTGGCCGGGGAGCAGGAGGTCAGGGTCGCCACCGATGACGGGGCGGTTCGCCGCGTACCACTGCGGCCACGCGCGGGCGATCTCGGCGTCGGTGGCGTCGGGCCCGAGGTGGCGCGCGGCGATGGACCACAACGAGTCGCCCCGGTGCACGACCACCTCGTCGCCGTCGCTGTCGGGGCGGGGACGCGGCGCGATGAGACCGGGGTCGGCCTGCGGCCGGACGCGCGGAGCGGACGGGGTGAACCCGGGGGAGGGCGGCGCCGGCGTGAACCCCGGCTCCGGCGCGGTCGCCGCCGGGCTCGTCGGCATGAACCCGGGGTCCGCGTATGCCGTTCCGTCGCCCGAGGTGGTCAGGTCACCTGCTGCGACCGACGTCGGCACGAAGCCCGGGTCGAGAGGCGCGAGGCCGTCGTGCGGAGCCGACGCACTCGCGGCGGCGGACGGCATACCACCTCGTGGGGCTGCGACCGCCTGACCGGGGCCGCCCACGACGCCCACGCCCACACCGAGCACGAACGCCGCGACGCGGCGGGCCAGGGCCGGGGTGAGCCGCTCGGCGCACTCGGCGGCGACGCGACCCACGCGGCCCGGGACGTGGGCGAGGAGCCCGAGCGCGGTGCCGAGGCCGAGCCAGCCGGCGACCGCCCACGCGAGGCTCGCCGCCACGAGCATGAGGATCTCGTCGGCCGATGCCGGGCCCGGGGCGACGACACCGGCGTACGCGGCCGCCCAGGCCAGGGCGAGGACCCGCAGCACCAGCAACGTGACGACGGTGGCGACGAGGCCGCCGGCGACGGCGCGGGCGAGTCGCAGGCCGCGACGTCCGTGCTCGACCGTGCCGGTTTCGTGTCGTTTGATGCCGTTTGCTGCGGTTTGCATGTGATGGAGCGTATTTCATGTCGTTCGGTTGCGCAACAGGACGACGAGGGGCGTGCCGATCTACGCTCCCCGCATGCGGTGGGACCAGCTCTTCGACGACCTCGAGGCCCAGCTGCAGGCGCAGGAGCGGCGTGAGCTCGACTCCGAGGTCGCCGACCGCACCCGCCGGGAGCGCGCGGCCGTCGAGCTCGGAGCCCGGTTCGCCGCGGCACTCGGGGCGCCCCTGCGGCTGCATCTCGCTGCGGGACCGGTCCTCGGCGGCGCCCTGCTCGACATCGGTGAGGACTGGTTGCTGCTCCGGGGCGACACCGGGCGCGACAGTGTCGTGCCGTTCGCGGCCATCGTCGGCGTGACGGGGCTCGCGGCACGGTCGGCGCAGGCGCGCACGGCCCGCCGGTTCGGGCTGGGCTATGCCCTGCGCGGGCTTTCGCGCGACCGCACGACGGTCGCGGTGACCGACCGAGGCGGCCAGGTCGTCACCGGGACGATCGACGTCGTCGGGGCGGACTTCCTCGACCTCGCCGAGCACGCGGTGGGCGAGTCCCGGCGCGCGAGCAACGTCACGGGCAGGCGCACGGTGCCCTTCGCGGCGGTCGTCAGCGTCGAGTCACGCTGAACGACCGGGTCACTCGGGTGACTGGGAGCGGACGAAGTCGCGGGTCTGGGAGTACATGCGCTGGATGTACTCCTCGAGCACGTCGGTCTCGACGCGCCACTGCCCGCGACCCCCGACCTTGATCGCCGGAAGGTCGCCGGAGCGCACCAGCGCGTAGGCCTGGGCGGCGGAGATGTCGAGGATCTCGGACACCTCGGTGAGGGGGATGAACCGCTTGGCCACGACGCTCCTCTCCGCTGTCAGGTGCCGTCCGTGGTGGGGCGGGCACCGGTCCGTTCTGCCGTTCGACCCAGTCTGCCACGCACGCCACGACGGGTCGTGCAGGTTGTCCACAGGGCACCCGGCCGCGAGCTTGTCCACAGAACGGGGACGCCAGCGAGCAACCCGACGCCGGGTAGGCCACAATCATGTCCCGGGGGAGAAGCCCCGGACGCCGGGGCGCCACGCGTTCCTCACCGACGTCCGCCGACGATGGCACGACCTGACACGGAGCACCGATGAGTGACCTGCCCACACCCACCGCCCAGCGACTCAAGAAGCCGTCCTGGCGGGACAGCCGCCTGCTGGTCGGCATCCTCCTCGTTCTCGCGTCGACCGCCATCGGTGCCTATGTCGTGAGCCGTGCCGACGACCGCGTGCCGATGTATGCCGCGAAGTCCGGTCTCGTGGCCGGGCAGGCTCTCGAGGCCGACGACCTCGTGCGCGTCGACGTGCAGCTCGGTGAGTCCGCCAAGGACTACCTCAGCGCGGAAAGCGCCCTCGCCCCGGACCGGGTCGTGCTCCGCGAGGTGCGCGCGGGCGAGCTCGTCCCGGTCTCGGCCATCGGCGGCCGGGAGCAGGCAAGCCTCCAGCCCGTCTCGCTCCAGGTGGACGCGACCTCTGCCTCCACGCTGCGCGAGGGGTCGGTCGTCGACGTGTACGTCAACCGCCCCGCCGCCCAGGGCAAGGGCAGCGGCATCGGGTCGGACGACCTCGCCGGGCCGCAGCTCGCCCTGGAGTCGGTCACGGTCAGCGCGCTCTCCGACGAGGACAACGTCCTCGGCGGCGGCGCGGGGGACACCCGTCCGGTGCAGGTCATGGTGCCGCGCGAGAAGGTGCAGCAGCTCGTCGGCGACGTCGACCTCGGCGCCCGCATCACCCTCGTGGCGGTGCCCGGCTCGGTGGGGACCAAGACGTCATGACCACGGCGGTCATCACCGGTGTCTCCCACCATCACGAGCAGGAGCTCGCCACCGCCCTCGGCGCCGCGCGCGGGGTGGAGGTCGTGCGCCGATGCGCCGACGTCGCCGAGCTCCTCTCGACCGGCGCCTCGGGTGTCGCCGATGTCGCCGTCGTCTCCGCCGACTTCCGTGGACTCGACCGCGACGCCCTGCGCCACCTCGCCGGGCACGGCGTGCGGGCAGCCGGCTACGTCACGCCCGGTGACGACGCCGGCGAGGCACGCCTGCGCCAGCTCGGCATCACGGCGATCCTGCGACCCGGGAGCGAGCCCGAGGAGCTGGGTGCCGCCATCGTCGCCCTCGTCGAGGGGGACGATGGCCGGTCCACGTCCGGAGGGGCCGACGGCGACGCCACCGGCCCGGGAGCTGCCGGCCGTTCCAGCGGGCCGGCCGCCGGAGACGACCACGCGGGCACGTCGATCACCGACGCCGACCTCGAGCGGCTCCTCGAGACCTCGCCCGGCGCGGCGCCCGACGCCGGCTCCGGCGCCCGGGCCCGGCTCGCCGCCGTCACGGGCGCCGTCGCGGGCGCCACTGCGGGCAGCGCCGCCGCGGGCAGCGCCGCGGACGGTGCAACGGATCGCGGCGGAGAGTCTGTCGACCTCGAGGAGACCGACTCGTCGACGGACGGACTCGGCGGATTCGGTCGCGGTCGCGTCACCGCAGTCTGGGGCCCGACGGGAGCGCCCGGCCGCACGACCATCGCGGTCGCCGTCGCCGGGCAGCTCGCCGCCCGCGGTGTCCGCACCCTCCTCGTCGACCTCGACACCTGGGGCGCGAGCGTCTCCCAGCTCCTCGCCCTCATCGACGAGGCGCCGGGTGTCGCCGCCGCCGCGCGAGCCTCCGAACAGGGCACGCTCGACCGAGCGGCGCTCGCGCGCGTGGCCCCGGAGGTCGGGCCGGGGCTGCGGGTGCTCACCGGCATCCCGAAGCCCGACCGCTGGCCCGAGCTGCGGGCTGCCGCCGTCGAGGACGTCCTCGACAAGGCGCGCGGTCTCGTCGACCACGTCGTCGTCGACTGCGGCTTCGCGATCGAGGACGACGAGGAGCTGAGCTACGACACGGCGGCCCCGCGACGCAACGCGACGACCCTCACCGCCCTCGAGAACGCCGACAGCCTCTTCGTCGTCGGCGCCGCTGACCCGATCGGGCTCCAGCGGCTCGTGCGCGCCGTCCAGGACGTCGGCGTCGTGCCGTCGCCCGAACCCATCGTCGTCGTCAACAAGGTGCGGGCCTCCGCGACGGGGCCGAAGCCGGAGAAGGCCATCACCGATGTGCTCGGGCGGTTCGCCGGACTCGAGGAGCCGATCTTCGTGCCGTGGGCGCCCGACGAGTGCGACGGCGCACTGCTCGCGGGTCGCAGCCTCGTGGAGTTCGCCCCGAACGCCGCCGTCACCCGGGCCGTGGGGCGGCTCGTCGACGTCGTCCGCCCGGAGCTGGTGCCCGCGGGCGGCACGCGGGCGGACCGGCGCAGCGCGCGCGGACGCGGCGGTCGGGGTCCACGCCGGACCACGTGAGGGTCCCGCCACTGTCCGGGACCCAGGTCGGCGCCGATCTGCGAGAGTGGTCCACGTGTCCGACCGCCTGAGCACCCTCGACGCCAGCTTCCTCGCCATCGAGGAAGCGACGATCCCGATGCACGTCGGGTCGGTCATGGTCTTCGACGCCCCGAACGAGGGCTTCGACTACGACCGACTCGTGCGGATCATCTCGCGCCGCATCGCCTACGTTCCCCGCTACCGCCAGCGGATCCGCTCGGTGCCGGGCCGCATCGCCAACCCCGTCTGGATCGACGACGAGCGCTTCGACGTGACCTACCACGTGCGCCGCTCGGCCCTCCCGCGCCCGGGCGACGACGAGCAGCTCGAGGAGCTCATCGCCCGGATCATGCCGCGCCCGCTCGACCGCAGCCGCCCGCTGTGGGAGGTCTACCTGGTCGAGGGTCTCGCCGACGACCGGTTCGCGATCGTCACCAAGACCCACCAGGCGCTCGTCGACGGAGTCAAGGCCGTCGACATCGCCCACCTCATCCTCGAGGACTCCGACAGCCCGAGCGCCGAGGTCGTCGACGACACCTGGCGCCCGAGCCGCGAGCCGTCGCAGACCGAGCTCGTCGTCAGCGCCGTCGCCGACACGGTGCGGACCCCGAGCCAGGTCGTCGACACCGTCCAGTCGGGCATCGCCGACGTCAAGGCCACGGCCGGGCGGCTGCTCGGCGTCGCCGGCTCGCTCGCCTCGACCCTCGCCCGGGCGTCGGCGCGGCCGGCACCAGAGTCACCGCTCAGCGCCGACGTCGGCCGCGCCCGCCGGTTCGTCATGGTCGGGACCGACCTCGACGACTACCGCACCGTGCGCTCGCGGCTCACCAAGGGCGCGTTCGCCGAGGACGTGTCCATCAACGACGTCATCCTCGCGACCATCACCGGCGCGTTCCGCACGTGGCTCATGACCCGGGGCGAGAGCGTCCACGGGGCCACCACCGTGCGCGCCATGGTGCCGGTGAGCGTCCATGACGAGGAGAGCGAGCTGCCGACCGGTCGCCAGCTCGCCGCCTCGTTCGTCGACCTGCCGGTGGGGGAGCCGGGCCCGTCGATGCGCCTGCACCAGATCGCCTTCGCGATGCGCCAGCAGATGGAGGCCGGGCGTGCCGTCGGCGCCGACACGCTGGCCGGGCTCGGCGGCTTCGCGCCACCGACGATGCACACCCTCGCCGCCCGGCTCGGCGGGGCCGTGTCGCGCCGCCTCTACAACGTCGCCATCACCAACGTCCCCGGCCCGCAGCACCCGCTCTACGTCGCCGGTGCACAGATGGCCTCGACCTACCCGGTCATGCCGCTCGGTCAGGGCAAGGCCCTCTCGATCGGCCTGACGTCCTACGACGGCGGGGTCTACTACGGCCTCTACGCCGATCGCGACGCCCTGCCCGACGTCGACGTCCTCGGCCAGTCGGTCGTCGACGCCCTCCAGGAGCTGCTCGAGGCGCCGCGCGCCCGGGCCCGCTGAAAGGTCGACCGTGCCCCTCGTCCGCGTCTATCTTCCCCTCGATGCCGCAGCGCTCACGCGGCTGCGCGACACCGGTGAGCTCTCGCCCACGCCGCTCGCGGGTCACGCCGCAACGAGCGGCGGTGCCCGTCCCGGGCTCGTCGGCGCCGACGAGGAGGAGCGTGAGTATGCCGCGTGGTCGGCTGCCGCGGACGACGCCCGCGAGCGCGCGGCCACCGGTGCGCGGAGGGTCATCGCCTCTGCGGACGTCGACGCCGCCGTCGTGCGACGGGGCACCGAGCACGAGAGCGCCGTCGAGGTGGACTCCGTCGTGGCCCTGCCGCGGATCGCCTCGTTCCACATCGACGAGGAGCCGGGAGGCGACGTCGCCGACCTGCTCTGGTACGACGTCACCGAGCTCGACGACGTCCTCGCCGCGGTGAACCCAGCGGGCTGAACCGCCCGGACGCTCTCCCAGCGGGCCGAACCGGCCCGACGGACGTGCCATGAGCACCCAAGGCGCCGACCGGTCCGCTCGGCGAGCACGCGCATCCCGGCACGGCAGTCCCATTGCATGTCCGTCGGCCCGTACCGTCCCGCGAACCGCGGTGACGAGCGTCACGGGACCCGTGCGACCATGGGGAGACCGCTGCAATACCACTCCCTTTGTGGATTCTCACCCGAATCGAGGACTTCTCCCATGGACGCCGTGACCCACGTCCCCGCCCCCGTCAACGAGCCGGTGCGCATGTACGCACCGGGCAGCCCGGAGCGTGCCGCGCTCGAGGTCGCGCTCGCCGAGGTGGGCAACACGACCTGGGAGCTGCCGCACACCATCGCCGGCCAGCGTGTCGAGGGCCGCGGCAAGAAGATCCCCGTGCGCCAGCCGCACGCCCACAGGAAGGTCCTCGGCACCATCCGCGACGCGACGAAGGCCGACGCCCGCGCCGCCGTCGACGCCGCCGTCGCCGCGGCCCCGGCGTGGCGCGACATGTCCTTCGACGACCGGGCCTCGATCCTGCTCAAGGCCGCCGACCTGCTCGCCGGTCCGTGGCGCGCCAAGGTCAACGCCGCGACGATGCTGGGACAGAGCAAGACGGCATACCAGGCCGAGATCGACAGCGCCTGCGAGCTCATCGACTTCTGGCGCTTCAACGTCCACTTCGCGCGCGAGATCCTCGCGGAGCAGCCGCCGGCCAACGCGCCCGGCATCTGGAACCGCACCGACTACCGCTCCCTCGAGGGCTTCGTCTACGCGGTGACGCCGTTCAACTTCACCGCCATCGCCGGCAACCTGCCGACCGCGCCGGCGCTCATGGGCAACACCGTCGTCTGGAAGCCGTCGCACACCCAGCAGCTCGCGGCCCAGTTCGTCCTCGAGGTCCTCGAGGAGGCCGGCATGCCGCCCGGCGTCATCAACCTCGTCTCCGGCTGGGGCCCCGAGGTCAGCGACGTCGCGCTCAGCCACCCCGAGTTCGCCGGCCTGCACTTCACCGGTTCGACCCGGGTGTTCCAGAGCCTGTGGCAGCAGATCGGCGCCAACCTCACGACCTACCGCCACTACCCGCGCATCGTCGGTGAGACCGGCGGCAAGGACTTCATCCTCGCCCACCCGAGCGCCGACCCCGACGTGCTCCGCACCGCCCTCATCCGCGGCGCGTTCGAGTACCAGGGCCAGAAGTGCTCCGCCGCCTCGCGCGCCTTCATCCCGCGCAGCCTCTGGAAGGTCATCAAGGACGACCTCGTCGAGCTCACCAACGGCCTGGCCATGGGTGACGTCACCGACCTGTCGAACTTCGTGGGTGCCGTCATCGACGACCGCGCGTTCGCCAAGCACAAGGCCGCGATCGACCGCGCCGAGGCGACGAACGGCATCGACATCGTCGCCGGCGGAACCTACGACGACTCCGAGGGCTACTTCGTCCGCCCGACGGTCCTCGTGGGTGACGACCCGCTCGACGAGATCTTCACGACCGAGTACTTCGGCCCGATCCTCGCGGTCCACGTGTACCCCGACCGCCAGTTCGCCAAGGTCATGGACATCATCGACAGTGCGTCGGCCTACGCCCTCACCGGCTCGATCATCGCCCAGGACCGGGCGGCGGTCGCGGCGGCCCAGGAGCGGCTGCGCTTCGCCGCCGGCAACTTCTACATCAACGACAAGCCGACCGGTGCGGTCGTCGGCCAGCAGCCCTTCGGTGGCGGCCGCGCCTCCGGGACCAACGACAAGGCCGGCTCCGCCCAGAACCTGCTGCGGTGGGCCAGCCCGCGCTCGATCAAGGAGACGTTCGTGCCGCCGACCGACCACACCTACCCGCACATGGGCTGAGTGGCGCGGCGCTCGCGGCGCGAGCGAGGCAAACGTTGGTGAGCCGACCACCCATGGGTGGTCGGCTCACCCATTCGTGGCTCGCTCGTCCGCGTATGCCGTCCGCTCGCCTGCCGCGGACGGCCGCCGGGACCGCTCAGCTCACCCGGTCGCGCAGCAAGTCGGTCGTCGTCTGCACCCCGGCGCGCAGCGGCTCGGCGGCGGCCTTCTCGAGCTTGCCGCCGATGAGCGGCACCCCCGCCTTGAGCTCGGCGTCGATCTCCTCGACGCTGCCGGTCGCCGTCGGCGCGAGCGTGATCGTGCCGCGCAGGGTCATCGGCGCGCCCTTGATGTGCAGGTTGAGGTCGGCGCTGCGCGAGCCGTCGGCGGCCGCCGGCCCCCACGTCTGCGACTCGATGACCGTGAGGGTGTCGCCGACGAAGCCACGGGCGATGTCGGGGAGGTTGTCGGTCGGCAGGACCCGCTCGGTCGAGATGACGGTGCGCCCACCGGACTCCTCGACGGTGGCGGTCCAGGTGCCGGTCGTCGTCGCCTCGCAGGCCGCGTCCTGGAACGACTGCTCGGTCATGGCCGCGAACACGGTCTCGGGGTCGGCGGGGTATTCGGCACGATGCGTGAACTTCACCTGGGACTCCTCATCGATGGCGGGAGCACCGATCCTGCCATCGCGGTCGTCCGCGAGGCCTCAGGAGAGCCGCAGCGCGCGGGCGAGGCCCTCCAGCTCGGCCGTGGAGGCAGCCACCTGCTCGAGCAGTGCGTCGCGGCGACGACGGTGCTGGGCGAGGATTGCGTCGAGCTCGCCCTGGAAGGCGCGTACGTCGTCGGCGCGGCCTCGGGCGGCCGCCGCGTCCGCCTCGCCGATGACGCCCCACGGCAGGCGGACGACACCGTCCTCGACCTCGAGTCCGGCTGCAGCGACGTCGTCGAGCAACCGGCGGGAGCGCGCCTGCAGCTCGCTCAACCGGGTCGCGTGCTCCTGCAACAGCGCGCCGACCCGGTCCGCGTGCCCGGAGCCCTCGGCCAGGACGTCGAGCGCGCGGGCACCCTCCTTGCGCACCCGCACCGACGTCGAGGTGCTCCACTCGCTCCTCAGGGTGTCGTATGCCGCGCCGCTGCGTTCGCGCGCGGCCTCGAGGTCCCGGGCCGCGCGCCGCGCGGACGTCCCGGCGGCCGCGAGGGATCCGGAGTCCCCCGGCACCGGCCGCCTCACCATGGCTGCCTCACCACGACCGCCTCACCACGGTTGCCTCGGGGTCGGCTCGCCCTGGGCGAGCCGACCGGCGACGACGTCGTGGTGGTCGAGCGCGTCCTCGACTGCCGGTGCAGGGGCATCGGCACCGCTGTCGGAGCTTCGCCGTGCGGCGGCACGCGAGAGCGTCACGACGTGCTGGTCGGTGATCTCGTCGACCGCGCGGAGCAGGTCCACGACCTGGTCGAACCACCCGTCGACGGTGCGCTGCGCCTCCGGCTCGCCGAGGACGACGAGGGACGAGAGCAGGTCGTCCTCCGCGGCCGCAAGCCGGTCGCGGAGGTCGTCGAGCACCCGGCTCACCTCGGTGAGCCGTGCGGGATGCACGGGCTTGACCACCACGTCACTCTAGTGGCGCTCCCGGGGACTCCGGACCCGTCATCCACAGGGCCGCGAGGGTGAGTAGGCTCGGACGCGGACGCGACGATGCTCTCCGAGATGATGCGTCCCGCCGGACGATCTTCGGCGACGCCGCGAGTCCAGGAGACGCCGAACCACATGACGGAGTCATCGGTCCACCCCCGATCGACCACCCTGCAGGCCATCATCGAGGCCTTCGCCGAGCTCGACGACCGACCCGACGGCCCAGTCGTCGTCAGCCGCTACTTCCGTCACGTCCCCGAGGACGAGCTCACCTCACGACCGCCCCAGGTGCTGGCGGGGACGGTCGCGTCGCACCTGGCCCTCGCCGAGGAGCGGACGCCCGGCACCGCGCGCGTGCGCGTCTTCAACCCGACGACTGACGCCGACGGCTGGTCCAGCGCCCGCACGGTCATCCAGGTCGTCACCGACGACATGCCCTTCCTCGTCGACTCCGTCACCGGCGCGCTCGTCCAGCGGGACGTCGACATCCACCTCGTCGTGCATCCGCAGCTGCGGGTCCGCCGGGACGAAAGCGGCCGGCTCCTCGAGCTCTGCGACGAGGACTGCTCGGGGCCGGCGTCCGATGTGCCCGGGGTCCTCGACGAGTCGTGGATCCTGCTGACGATCGACCGCGAGAGCGAGGGGTCCGAGCGCGAGGAGCTGCGCACCGTCCTCGAGGGCGTCCTCGAGGACGTGCGGCAGTCCGTCGAGGACTGGCCGCGCATGCGCACCCGCTGCCTCGTCATCGCGGCCGAGCTCGAGGGTGCGCCGCCCGCCGGTGTCCCCGCCGACGAGCTCGCCCAGGCCATCGCGTTCCTGCGGTGGATGGCCGACAACCACTTCACCTTCCTCGGGTATCGCGAGTACTCGCTCGAGGAGTCACCCGAGGGCGACATCATCCGGCCCATGCCCGGCACGGGGCTGGGCATGCTGCGCGAGGACCCGCCGGCCGACCGCCCGGTCACACCGCTCAGTCCGGAGTCCGCGGCCAAGGCCCGGGAGCAGGGTGTCCTCGTCCTCACGAAGGCGAACTCGCGCTCGACGGTGCACCGGCCGGCATACCTCGACTACGTCGGCATCCGCACGTACTCCGAGGACGGCAGCACGCTGGGGGAGAAGCGCTTCCTCGGCCTCTATGCCTCGACCGCCTACACCGAGTCCGTCATGCGCCTCCCCGTCGTCGCCGAGAAGGTCCGGTCGGTCATCACCCGCTCGGGCCTGGCCGCCGACTCGCACACCGGCAAGGACCTCCTCGAGGTCCTCGAGACCTACCCGCGCGACGAGCTCATCCAAGCCAGCCCCGACCAGCTCTACGACACGGCGATGGCCGTCGCCCAGCTGCAGGAGCGCCGGCGCACCAAGCTGTTCCTGCGCGAGGACGACTTCGGCCGCTTCGTCTCCTGTCTCGTCTACATCCCCCGGGACCGCTACAACACCGGCGTCCGCACGCGGATGGCGGCGATCCTCAAGGAGGCCTTCGGCGGCGAGAGCGTGGAGTTCACCGCACGGGTGAGCGAGCGGGCGCTGTCGCGCCTGCAGTTCGTCGTCCGTATGCCGTCCGGCGAGCGGGTGCGCCGCCTCGACGACCAGCAGCGCGCCGACCTCGAACGGCGCCTCGTCGAGGTCAGCCGCAACTGGTCCGACCGCCTCGGCGACGGCCTGCGCGACCGCCTCGGTGAGGTCGAGGGTGACCGCCTGCTCGACCGCTTCGGCAAGGGCTTCCCCACGGCATACGAAGAGACCTTCGCCGTCGTCCAGGGAGTCGCGGACCTCCACCACCTCGACCGCCTCGGCGACGAGCGACGCACCAGCGTCGCGCTCTACCGCCCGACCGACTCACCCGAGGAGCTGCGCCGGTTCAAGCTCTTCCGGGTCGACCCGCTCTCGCTCACCGACATCCTGCCGATCTTCACCGACATGGGCGTCGAGGTCGTCGACGAGCAGCCCTACGAGGTGGGCCGATCCGACGGTGTCGACCTGCACGTCTACGACTTCGGCCTGCGCGTCTCGGACCCGCAGGTCTGGGCCGGCATCGCGCACGAGGACCTGCGCGACCTCTTCGAGGGCGCCGTCCTCGCGGTCTGGGACGGCCGGGCCGAGTCCGACGGGTTCAACCAGCTCGTCCTCCTCGCCCGGCTCACGTGGCGCCAGGTCGTCATCCTGCGCACGGTGGCGAAGTACCTCCGCCAGACCCAGGCCACGTTCAGCCAGTCCTACTTCGAGGACGCGCTCGTCGCGAACCCCGCGATCGCCGCCGACCTCGTCGCGTTCTTCGAGGCGAGGTTCGACCCCGACCGGTTCGCCGACGACCCCGAGGGGCGTGCGGCCGCGCAGGAGGAGATCGCCGAGCGGGTCACGACCGCCCTCGACGACGTCAGCTCCCTCGACGAGGACCGGATCATCCGGTCCTTCCTCGCCGTCATGAAGGCGACGCTGCGGACCAACTTCTTCCAGGAGGTCACCTCCGGTCAGGAGGAGGACGTCGACCAGGACGGCGTCACCGACCCCAAGACCTACGTCTCGCTCAAGCTCGACCCGACGGCCATCCCCGACCTCCCGGCCCCGCGGCCGGCCTACGAGATCTGGGTCTACAGCCCGCAGGTCGAAGGCGTGCACCTGCGCTTCGGCTCCGTCGCCCGCGGCGGGTTGCGCTGGAGCGACCGGCGCGAGGACTTCCGCACCGAGATCCTCGGCCTCGTCAAGGCGCAGATGGTCAAGAACGCCGTCATCGTGCCGACCGGGTCCAAGGGCGGGTTCTACGCCAAGCAGCTGCCCGACCCGGCGGTGTCCCGCGAGGACTGGCTCGCGGAGGGACAGTCGGCCTACCGGACGTTCATCTCCGGCCTGCTCGACCTCACCGACAACCGCGTCGGCACCGACATCGTCCCGCCGGAGCGGGTCGTGCGCCACGACGGTGACGACCCCTACCTCGTCGTCGCCGCGGACAAGGGCACCGCGACCTTCTCCGACATCGCCAACGGCGTCGCGCAGTCCTACGGCTTCTGGCTCGACGACGCCTTCGCCTCCGGTGGTTCGGCCGGCTATGACCACAAGGCGATGGGCATCACCGCTCGCGGTGCTTGGGAGTCGGTCAAGCGGCACTTCCGCGAGATGGGTCTGGACACCCAGAACGAGGACTTCACGGTCGTCGGCGTCGGTGACATGAGCGGCGACGTCTTCGGCAACGGCATGCTGCTCTCGGAGCACATCCGGCTCGTCGCCGCCTTCGACCACCGGCACATCTTCGTCGACCCGAATCCCGTTGCCGCAGAGTCGTTCCGGGAGCGGAAGCGGCTCTTCGAGCTGCCGCGTTCGTCGTGGGACGACTACGACCGCTCGCTCATCTCCGAGGGTGGCGGCGTGTTCGCCAGGTCGCTGAAGTCCATCGGCGTCACACCGCAGATGCGCACGGCGCTCGGCCTCGCCGACGACGTCACGACGATGACGCCGACCGAGCTCATCCACGCCATCGTCCTCGCGCCGGTCGACCTCTTCTGGAACGGCGGTATCGGCACGTACGTCAAGGCCCGCACCGAAGACCACCTCGCGATCGGCGACCGCGCCAACGACGCCATCCGCGTCAACGGTGACGAGCTGCGGGTCAAAGTCGTCGGCGAGGGCGGCAACCTCGGCCTGTCCCAGCTCGGCCGCATCGAGGCCGCCCTGTCCGGCGTGCGGGTCAACACCGACGCCATCGACAACAGCGCGGGCGTCGACACCTCCGACCACGAGGTCAACATCAAGATCCTCCTCGGCGACGTCGTGCGCCGTGGCGACCTCACCATCGAGGAGCGCAACACCCTCCTCGCGTCGATGACCGACGATGTGGCCGCCCACGTGCTGCGCGACAACTACGAGCAGAACGTCCTGCTCGGCAACGCCCGCGCCCAGGAGCTGTCCATGGTCCCGGTGCACGTGCGGCTCATGGGCTGGCTCGAGGGCCGCGGCGAGCTCGACCGGGCGCTGGAGTTCCTGCCGAGCGACGCCGAGATCGAGAAGCGCGCCTCGGAGGGGCTCGGGCTCAAGTCGCCGGAGTTCTCCGTGCTCGTCGCGTACGCCAAGCTCGCGCTCAAGAAGGACCTCCTCGCGAGCGACCTCCCCGACGACCCGTACTTCGCGGCGACACTCGCGGACTACTTCCCGGAGGCCGTGCGGGAGCGGTATGCCGCGGAGCTCGGTGAGCACCCGCTGCGCCGGGAGATCATCACGAACTCCGTCGTGAACTCGATGGTCAACCGGGGCGGCATCACGTTCGCCTACCGCGCGCAGGAGGAAGCCGCCGGGTCGCCCGAACAGGTGACCCGGGCGTTCATCGTGTGCCGCGAGATCTTCGGTCTGCGCGGGTTCGTCGAGGAGGTCGAGAAGCTAGACAACATCCTGCCGACGGCCGTGCAGACCGAGCTCTACCTCGAGTTCCGCCGGCTCCTCGACCGGGCCGTGCGGTGGTTCCTCGCGGCGCGGCCCACCACGCTCGACATCACGACCGAGGTGGAGCGATTCAGTCCCGTTGTCGCGAGCCTCGGTCCGCGGATTCCCGAGCTCCTGCGCGGCGCCGAGCGGGAGCGGGTCGAGTCGCAGACCGAGCACTGGCTCCAGGCCGGCGTACCCGAGGAGCTCGCCCGTCGAGCTGCCTGGCTGCTCGACAGCTACTCGCTCCTCGACATCGTCGAGATCGCCGCCGACCTCGACCAGACGCCCGAGGAGGTCGCGGAGGTCTACTACACGATGTCCGAGCGGTTCGGCATCGACGGCATGCTCACCCGCGTGGCCCAGCTGCCCCGCGACGACCGGTGGGACGCGCTCGCGCGCGGTGCGCTGCGCGACGACCTGTATGCCGTGCTCGAGGCGCTGACCCGCAGCGCCTTCGAGTTCGACGAGGACCTCGACGGTGACGGCGTGGTCACCGGTGACGAGCGCATCCAGGCGTGGAGCGAGTCCTATGGTGACGCGGTCGGCCGCGCCGAGGGTCAGCTGACCGGCATCCTCGCACTGGAGACACCGAACATCGCCGCCCTTTCGGTGGCCCTGCGAGCCTTGCGCTCCGTGGTCCGGTCAGGAGCCTGACGCGCCGAGGACCTAGGCTTTCGCGCGTGAGCACACTCGCCGAGTCGTTGCGGTCCGGGACCGCGCTGGAGGACCACGACATCGAGTGGGTCCACCTCGTCGTGGGGGACTGGCAGCTCGTCGCGGACCTCGCGTTCGCGGATCTCGTCCTCTGGGTGCCGTGGGGGCTCGACGGCTGGCGTGCGGTGGCGCACGTCCGCCCCAACACCGGGCCGATGGTCTTCTACGAGGACGTCGTGGGCCGCACGGCCTCGCGTCGTCCCGACTCGATCCTCGACGCGGCCTACCGACAGCGCAGCATCGTCACCGGACGCGAGCCCGAGCGTCACGGGGAGGTCGCGGTGCGCGAGGTCGCCGTCCCCGTCGTGCGAGACGGGCGAGCGCTCGCGGTCATCACCCAGCACACCAACGTCGTCACCGGGCGTACCCCGAGCCGCCTCGAGCTGACCTACCGCCTCCTCGCCGAGGCGCTGGTCCGGATGATCGCGGCAGGTGAGTTCCCGAGCACCGCGGCGCCCACCGGCATACGGCGTGGCGCCCCGCGCGTCGGCGACGGGGTCGTCCACCTCGACCTCGAGGGGAACGTGCTCTATGCGAGCCCCAACGCGATCAGTGCGATCCATCGCCTCGGCCATCGCGGCGACGTCATCGGCGAGGTGTTCGCCAAGGTCGTCACCGAGCTCATGCACGCGTCGGGGACGGCCGTCGACGAGTCGCTCGCGGTCGTCGTCACCGGTCGCGCGCCGTGGTGGACGGAGGTGTCCACCCCGTCGGCCAGCGTGACCCTGCGCGCGATCCCGCTCACCGAGAACGGCACGCGCGGCGGGGCGATGCTGCTGCTGCGCGACGTGTCCGAGCTGCGCCGGCGAGAGCAGGAGCTCATCACCAAGGACGCGACCATCCGCGAGATCCACCACCGCGTCAAGAACAACCTCCAGACCGTCGCCGCGCTGCTGCGTCTGCAGTCACGCCGCATCCCCGACCCCACGGCGCGAACCGCGCTCGACGAGGCCGTCCGCCGGGTCGGCACCATCGCCCTTGTCCACGAGACGCTGAGCCAGGGCATCGACGAGACCGTCGACTTCGACGAGATCGCCGTGCGGGGCCTGCGAGCCGTCGTCGACGTGGCCGTCACCGAGCACCCCGTGGAGTCCGCGGTGACCGGTTCGTTCGGCCGGATGCGGGCCGAGGACGCGACCTCGCTCGCGATGATCGTCTCCGAGCTCGTCCAGAACGCCGTCGAGCACGGACTCGCCGAGCGGGGTGGGCGGATCGAGGTCGCCGTGCAGCGCGAGGAGGTCGAACCGGGCGTCGACGGGCTCACCGTGACGATCACCGACGACGGTCGCGGCCTGCCGGCCGGGTTCCGGCCGGTGCTCGCGGGGTTGGGCACCCGCATCGTCACCTCGCTCGTGCAGGACCTCCAGGGTCGGATCCGGTGGGAGCCGGCGAAGCCCAAGGGCACCCGCGTCGAGTTCACGGCCCGGCTTCGGCCGCTCATGCGCTGAGCGACGCACCTGCGCTGAGCGGTGCTCATCCGCTGAGCGGTGCCCTCGGCTGAGAATGGGCGGCGCGGCCTCGGCCGCGTCCGGGCATGAGTACGGCCCCGCCGCGAGGCGAGGCCGTGAGGGTGGTCGGGGAGAGCGGTCAGCCGGCGCGTCGTGCGCGAGCGTTTCGGCGCTTGAGTGCGCGGCGCTCGTCCTCGGAGAGCCCGCCCCAGACGCCGGCGTCCTGACCGGACTCCAGTGCCCACTTGAGGCAGGTGTCGATGACGTCGCATCGGCGGCAGACGGCCTTGGCCTCCTCGATCTGCATGATCGCCGGGCCGGTGTTCCCGATCGGGAAGAACAGCTCGGGATCCTCATCGAGGCAGGCAGCGCGGTCGCGCCAATCCATGGGTGGTGCTCCTTGTCCGTGGAGTTCAGTGGTGCTGGCCGCGCGCACGGTGGTGCGGGACCAGCGGAGGGCTGCGTCCTTGCAAACCGTGCGGACACACACAGGCGTCCGAACTTTCAGTCTAGACCCTGCGACCCAATTTCGTCACGAGTTCCATCTCGCGAGATTCTTCGGCGGCAGCACGCCCGACCCACAATTTCGTGTGCGAATCTCGCGCCCGGAGGTCGTACGTCCACCGACCGATGCCGCGGCCGAGAGCGTGAACGATCGGCCACCAACGCGAGTTCCCCGGTCAGGCGGCGACCTCCCGGGCGGTGCGGACGAGGGCGAGTTGCACCTCGTCATGGCGACGTCCCGCGACCAGCAGGGCTCGACCCGGCGTCTGGTCCACACCGCGTGGGGCCCGGATGCCGAACGTGTCACCGTCCGCTGGGGTGCGCGGGGAGAGGAGCAGGCCGGCCTGCGCCCGGGCGAGGGTCGCGACCAGGCCCCGGAACGTCGTGCTCGCGACGGTCGGTGTCGTCGCGGCGACGACGAGTCCACCGTCGCGCTCCACGAGGGAGGTGATCTCCTCGAGAACCGGCTCCGCGGCGCTCCCCTCGACCTGCTCGGCATCGTCGACGAGCACGACCAGGTCGGGATGCTCGCGTCGGGCCGCGACGAGCGCCTCGACGTCCCACGGGTGCACGCGCAGCGAGGTGCCCACCGCGCGGGCCACCGTTCCGGTCGCCCCCTCGACGACCGCGACCGTGCGGCCCGCAGCCGCCGCGGAACGTCCGATGGCGGCGAGGGCACAGGACCGTCCGGTGCCGGGGTGGCCGATGACGAGCAGGCGTCGACCCATCCGTGCGGGGTCCACCATGGCGACTCCTCCGGTGCTGGCGGACAGGCCGACGGCCAGCCCCAGCGTTGGGACGGGGCCGGTCGCCGGATACTCGGTGTCCGCGAGCGCGTCGGGCGCGCGGAACAGCGCGCCGTGGCCCGTGAGCACCGTGTCGTGGTCGACGAGGTGCGGCAGTCGCGTCACCGGGGTGGGCGGGGCGACCCGGGGATCGCGCTCCGCCGCTTCCCGGTGCGGGTCGCGACGCGCCAGCTGCAGCTCGACCCGGTCGCCGAGGCGGATGGCCCGACCGGGAGCCCTGCTGGCCGGCAGGTCCCGGCGCGAGAGGCCGGCGTGCACGGCGTCGGCAGGGTCCGCGAGCGGGAGGAGCAGGGTCTGCGACGCGATGGTGGAGAGCTTGCCGGTGAGCAGCGACCGGTCGCCCGTGACGACCACGCGCAGCGAGGGGTCGCCTGACCGCAGCAGGTCGAGTAGTCCGTCACGCACGCCGCCCAGGGCGAAGTCGTCGTCGGAGTCGAGCCGCTCCCACCCGTCGACCAGGAGCAGCGTGCTCGCCGCCGGGCGGCGGGCGGTGGAGCCCGGCCGGCGGCCCTCGCGCTCGGTGGCCGTGTCCCGGCTCGTGCGCAGCAGGTCGAGCAGGCGGCGCACGCGCGTCGTCTCCGCAGCGTGCACGACGGCCCCGACGTGGGGGAGTTCCTCGAGGTCGGCGAGGTCGCCGCTCGTGTCGATGACGTAGGCCGAGAGGTCCGAGCCCGGCTCGGCGACGTGGGAGGCGAGGATGGTCCGCAGCGCCGTCGAGCGCCCGGACCGAGGGCCGCCGACGACGAGCCAGTGTCCCTCGTTCGCCCGATGGGAGACCGGGACCTGGCGCTGCTCGGCTGGCAGGTCCGCGAGCCCGACCGCGTCGCGGGGAAGGCCTGCCGGGGTGAGCTGCTCGCTGAGCGCGGGGAGCCAGGGTCGGTGAGGTGTGTCGAGCGAGAGAGCGCGGGCGGCCTCGCCGGCGGCGGCGGACAGGGCTGCGAGGTCAAGCGCCGTGACGGCGGCCGTGCCGGTGGCGGCGTCGAGGTTCGTGGACCGCACGGGGCCGAGCGCTTGGCACTGGGCATCAAGGGCGACGACATCGAGACGCCGCGACTCCCCGGGCGTGCCGACCCGGGCGGCCTGGAACTCGACGAGCTCGCCGTCGCCTCCGCGGGCGAACCCGCGCCCCGGGCGGTCCGCCGGAAGGTGGGCGGCATCGGCGGAGCCGATGACGTCCTGCGAGTCGGCCACGTCGCGGACCCGCATCGCGATGCGCAGGTTGACGTTGGCCTGGATGTCGGCCGTGATCGCACCCGCGGGCCGCTGGGTGGCGAGGATGAGATGCACTCCGAGCGAGCGGCCCACGGCGGCGAGGGAGACCACTCCGTCGACGAAGTCGGGCAGCTCGTCGGCGAGGACGCGGAACTCGTCGATGACGATGACGAGGCGGGGCAGTCCGCCACGTCGTCGACGGTGGTCGTCGAAGTCGCGGGCGCCCGAGTCGGCGAGCAGCCGCTCGCGCCGGGTGATCTCGGCCTCGAGGCTCGTGAGGGCTCGGCGAGCGAGGCCCTCGTCGAGGTTCGTCACGAGTCCGACCGTGTGCGGCAGGTCGGCACACTCCCCGAAGGCGGACCCGCCCTTGTAGTCGACGAGGACGAAGGTCACGTCCTCGGGCGAGGAGTGCAGGGCCAGGGAGGTCACGAGGGTGCGCAGCAGCTCGGACTTGCCCGAGCCGGTCGTGCCGCCCACGAGTAGGTGGGGTCCGTCGGTCGAGAGGTCGACGGACCAGTCGTCACCGGCCGTACGGCCAAGCACGGCGACGGGGCGGCCGTCGGTCGTCGACCACTGGTCGGAGATGGTCCGGGCGGCGCACTCCGGGTCGAGCCATGAGGTCGCCTCGGCGAGGTCGAGCGACGTCGGCAGGGCCTCTGCGTCCCCGGCGGCGTCGACGAGCGGGGCGAGGGCTCGACCGAGCCGCTCGCCCCACCACCACCGGGTCCGGTCGGGCACGAAGCTCGGCACGGGGTCGGAGCCGTCGACGTCCAGGCGGGCACGACCGTCGTGGATGGTGACCACCGCGTGACAGGCGGCGGGAAGCGCGGCGGCTCGCTGCGCGCCGACGAGACAGTGGACGGCGAGCTCGCGGCCGCGCTCGAGCAGATCCGCGAGCTCACCCGCCGTGGGGTCGGCGTCCGCATCCGGCAGGACCGCGACGACGGTGGGCCAGGCCGTGCGACCGCCGTGCTCGCGCTCCTCCTCACGGGTGCGGACCACCTGCCGCAGCGCCTCGAGGCACGTCGACGCGTCGCCGTATGCGGTCGTGTGCGGCAGCCAGCGCGTCCACGACTGCGGCTCGTCATGGCGCACGCCGGCGCGGACGACGAGTCGCAGGTCGCGGGGCGAGTGGGCAGTGACCAGCTGGCCCAGCACCTGGCGCAGCACGCCGGCGACGTCGTCCGCGGGCCCGGCGATGCCGAGTCCGCCGACCTCGTCCAGCCCGACCTCGACCGGCAGCTGGGCGAGAGTCAGGTGCTGCGGTTCGCCGCTCCCGCTCATGCCGTCGTCCGGCACCCAGGCGGTGCGAGCCGGCAGGTCGCCGACGCCAAGACGGACACGTCCCGCGTCGGCCGCCCCGCGGCGGCGCTCCCAGAGGCGTGCGCCGGGGCCGTTCGCGATCTCGAGCACGGTGGCCGGATCGGGCAGCTCGGCCCACCGCTCGTGCCGCTCGAGGCGGTGCAGCTCGTCGAGCTCTGAGCGCCGCGCGGCCAGCTCCTCGGCGTGCTGGGCCAGCTCTCGGGCGTGTTCACGACGCCCGGACCAGCGATCGCCGACGACACTGCCGACGAGCATGAGCGGGGAGAGCAGCGCGAAGGCGAGCATCTGCGGCCCGAAGAAGAACGCCAGCAGGGCCGCGAACGGCACTGGCAGCGCTGCCGAGAGCCACGGGATCCGGCCGCGTCGCGGTGCGTCGGGGGCGCGAGGAGCCCGGACCACGGCGCTGCGGCGGGGTGGCAGGGGGCGCGGCGAGCGGTTCACCGCGACCCTCCCGTCGCCGCGAGCGGTGGTCGGGGCCGTGGCTGTACCGGCCCTCGCCAGACGCGCCACGCTGTCACCGAGACCGATGAGCTCCGACCCGTCGACGTCGTGCTCGCCTCCCGGGGGGATGTCGGTCCCGCCGCAGCGCAGGCCGTTGGTGGATCCCAGGTCGAGCACGCGAAATCCATTGTCCTCAGGCGAGATTCGCGCATGGCGACGACTCAGCCTGTCGTCCGCGAGACTCAGCCCGATGCCGGCGGAGCGCCCGACGACGAGGCCCTCGCGCGGCACCGCCACCCGACGGCCGGCGTCGGGCCCTGCCACGACGACGAGGTCGACCGCGGTCGCCGTCGAGGGCCGTGGCGAACCGGTCGGGTGGGGGTCGTCGAGACACAGCGTCGCTCCGTGGAGCAGGGGAGGAGCACCCCACGTCGCGTCCGGGCCCAGCGCTGCACCACGACAACTCACCGCGCCGGGCGGCTCGCCCGTGGCCTCGGCGAGGAGCGGCAGCACGTCTGCCAACGTGGTGCCGTGCGGCGCGGTGACCCGGAGGTCGACGGCGTCCCCGGACCGGGACCGGGGTCGCACGGTGAGGGCGAGCGAAATGGTGGACTGCATGCCCGCACGCTAGGGAAAATCACGGAATCGGCCGCGGACTTTTCCACAGGCCCGAGGTGACCCGCCTACGTCGGGTCGGTCACGGCATACGCGCGCATGCTCAACGGTGTGAGAGTGACCGTCTCCCCGGCGGCCGTCGTGGCGCCGTCCTCGGGGCGTTCCCAGACGCTGTCCCAGAGCAGCCGGTATGCCGTGAGGCCCGGTGCCCGTGGAAGCGTCACCTGCTTCTCGTCCCGGCTGCCGTGGAGGACGACGAGCACCGACTCGTGTCCGAGCCAGGCGCCACCGACGAGCATCTGCAGGGTCCGCTCGCCGGGGTCGGACCAGTCGGTCATCGGCTCGCCGTCCGGGCCGTACCACGCGAGGTCGAGCGAGCCGTCCTCGTGGACCTCCCGTCCTTCGGCCCAGGTCCGCTGCCGCAGCGCCGGGTGCTCGCGCCGGATGGCGAGGAGGTGGCGTGTCGTCGCGAGCAGGTCCTGCTGCCAGGGCTCGACGTCCCAGTCGAACCACGTCGTCGCGTTGTCCTGGTTGTAGGGGTTGTTGTTGCCCTGCTGGGTGCGTCCGATCTCGTCGCCGGCGTTGACCATCGGGATGCCGCTCGACAGGAGGAGCGTCCCGAGCAGGTTGCGCATCGACTGTCGGCGCATCGCGAGGATCGCCTCGTCGTCGGTCGGCCCCTCGACGCCGTGGTTCCACGAGCGGTTGCCGTCCGAGCCGTCGCGACCCTGCTCACCGTTGGCCTCGTTGTGCTTCTCGTTGTATGCCGTGAGGTCGGCGAGCGTGAAGCCGTCGTGGGCGGTGACGAAGTTGATCGAGGCGGTGGGCCCGCGGTCGTGGGTGCCGAAGAGGTCGCGCGAGCCGGCGAGGCGGGTCGCGAGGTCCTGGACGCCGCGGGGGGCCTGGCCCGGCACGCCCGGGCGGTGGTCCGCGAGCCAGAAGTCGCGGACCGTGTCGCGGAACCGGTCGTTCCACTCGGCGAACGGTGGCGGGAACTGGCCGGTGCGCCAGCCGTGCATCCCGACGTCCCAGGGCTCGACGATGAGCTTGGTCCTCGACAGGACGGGGTCGGTGCGCACCCCGACGAGGAACGGGTGGTCCGGGTCGAACTCGTCGGTCCGCCCGCGGCCGAGGGCGACCGCGAGGTCGAAGCGGAAGCCGTCGACGTGGCACTCCTCCACCCAGTAGCGCAGCGAGTCGAGGGCGAGCCGGCACATGACGGGGTGGCGCAGGTCGAGCGTGTTGCCCGTGCCCGTGACGTCGATGTCGCGGCCGCGCTCGTCGAGGCGGTAGTAGGCGCGGTTGTCGAGGCCCCGGAACGACAGCGTCGCGCCCGTCACACTCTGCTCGGCCGTGTGGTTGTAGACGACGTCGAGGATGACCTCGAGACCGGCCGCGTGCAGCAGCTTGACCATGCCCTTGAACTCGTCGAGCACGCCCTGCGGGTCCTGCGCTGCGGCATACGCCGCGTGCGGCGCGAAGAAGCCCAGGGTGTTGTAGCCCCAATGGTTCGCCAGGCCCTTCTGGACGAGGGCGGGCTCGGACGCGAACGAGTGGACCGGCAGCAGCTCGACCGCCGTGACGCCGAGGCTCGTGAGGTGCTCGAGGGTCGCCGGGTGGGCCATCCCGGCATACGTGCCGCGCAGCTCCTCGGGGACGCCCGGCAGCTGCTCGGTGAGGTTGCGGACGTGCGTCTCGTAGATGACGGTCTCGCTGCGAGTGGTGCGCGGTGGCGCGTCCTCGCCCCAGTCGAACCGGGTGTCGACGACGACGCAGCGCGGCACGTCCGGGGCCGAGTTCGACTCCGACGGGGTGCTGCCGTCCCCGTCCCAGGTCGTGTCGTCGACGACGTGCCCGTAGACGCTCGGGCCCCAGCGAACCTCCCCCTCGATCGCCTTCGCGTAGGGGTCCATGAGGAGCTGCGCGGGGTTGTGCCGCAGCCCTTGCTCGGGGTCCCACGGGCCCGAGACGCGGAAGCCGTAGCGCTGGCCGACGCCGACGTCGGGCACGAACCCGAACCACCAGCCGTAGGCGTGGTCGACGAGGGGCACTCGTCGCTCGGTCGAGCCGTCGGTGTCACCCTCGTCGAAGAGGCAGAGCTCGACGGAGTCGGCGTGACCGGCATACACGCTGACGTCGACACCACCCTCGACGACCGTGACCCCCGGAGCCGGTGGCAGGTCCCGGGAGACCTGCAGGGACGAGACGGGCGTGGCGGACGTCAGCGGCGTCATGGCAGGCAGCCTATTGATGGAGCGAGCCTCGTCTCGGCAGCCCCGGGGCCCGCGCGTCGCCGTCCTCGCTCGCCGCCCTCGCACGACCGGCGGCGGCCGTGACATGGTGGACCCATGAGCGATCCCACGTCCCTCCCGAACTTCCCGCCGCCGGCGAACGAGCACCCGCTGCGCGGCCGCGTCCTCGACGTCCTCGTCGACGCCGGTGCCCAGCCCAACATCGACGGTGACGGCGACGTCGCCTACCAGGCCAACGACCAGACGATCTTCATCCGCGTCACCGAGGGCGAGCTCCCCGTGATGCGCGTCTTCGGCCAGTGGACCCTGCCCGACGAGATCGCCGCCGACCCCGAGAAGGTCGCCGCGACGTGCAACGAGGTCAACCTCTCCCTCAACTGCGTCAAGACCGGCGTCGCCAACAACACCCTCGTCGTCACGAGCGAGCACATCGTCACCCCGCAGGCCGATCTCAACACCCTGGTGCAGGTGAGCACCTCGATCATCCTCTCGGCCGTGCAGCTCTGGCACGAGCGCGCGCTCGGTCTCGAGCCGGGCCAGTCGGGTCAGGCAGGCCAGGCAGGCGAGCCCGGCCCGGACGCCGGCGGCGCTCCCGAGGCCAATGGCCAGCCGGGTCAGGCCGGTCCGGGCGGTCAGCCGGGTCAGCCGGGTGAGCCGGGACAGCCCGGTCAGGGCAGCTGAGCATGAGCGAGGTCGTGCGGCTCGAGGTCGAGGACGGCATCGGGGTCATTCGTCTCGACCGTCCCCCGATGAACGCGCTCGACGCGGACGTCCAGCGCGGCATCATGGCGGCGGCGGCCGAGGCCACCGAGCGCAAGGACGTCTTCGCGGTCATCGTCTACGGCGGTGAGAAGGTCTTCGCGGCCGGCGTCGACATCAAGCAGATGGCCGACTGGTCCTACACGGACATGGTCGACCACTCGATGCTCTTCCAGGACTTCACCCGCGCCCTCGCCCGGATCCCCAAGCCGACGGTCGCTGCGATCACCGGCTACGCCCTCGGCGGTGGCTGCGAGGTGACCCTCGCCTGCGACTTCCGCATCGCGGCCAGGGACGCCAAGCTCGGCCAGCCCGAGGTGCTCCTCGGCGTCATCCCCGGTGCCGGTGGCACGCAGCGCCTCGCGCGGCTCATCGGCCCGGCGAAGGCCAAGGACCTCATCTTCACGGGTCGCTTCGTCGACGCCGAGGAGGCGCTCGCGATCGGGCTCGTCGACGCCGTCGTCGACCCGGGGGAGAAGGGCTCGGAGGCCGTCCTCGCCGCCGCGAAGGAGATGATGAGCCGGTATGCCGGTGGGCCGGCCTACGCGATCCGCGCGGCGAAGGAGGCCATCGACTCCGGTCTCGAGGTCGACCTGCAGAGCGGGCTCGAGATCGAGCGGCTGCTCTTCGCCTCGCTCTTCGCGACGAAGGACCGCGAGACGGGCATGCACTCGTTCATCGAGAACGGCCCGGGCAAGGCGACCTTCGAGGGCGCCTGAGGCCGGCACGCCCCGGCTGCGCTCGTCGACTCAGCCGGACAGGCCGGCGACGAACTCACGCAGGCCGGCCCGGCCGGCATACAGGTGCGACCGGATGCCGAGCATCTCGGCGGCCGCGATCATCTCGGGAGCGCTGTCGACGACGGCGAGCTCGCCGAGCAGGAGCCCCTCCCGCAGGGCGATGGCGCTGAAGAGGTCCGGGTCCGGACGGGCGAGCCCGAGCTCGGCACCGGAGACCACCCCGTCGACGGCGTCGGACCCGCGGACCGCTGCGTCCGCGCCCACGGTCGAGTCCGTGAGGAGGAGGACCTGCATCGTCGCGCGGGCATCGTCGACGACGTCGCGCACGTCGTCGTCCACGTGGTCGACAAGCAGGACCTTGATCACCGGCGGTCTCCCTCGGGCTCGGGGTGTCCGTCGATGGTCCCGCACTGACGTGGTCCTCGGTGGTGCTTGCCCAGAATCGCGTTCTGCGACAGGAATCACGCCGCCAGGATTGTCCGGGAGGGGAGCGCCCGGCATACGCTCGGACCTGACCTACCGCAGGGACACCACACACCTGCGCACCCACCAGAGACACACACCCACCAGAGACAAAGGACGAGGCACGCATGAACATCGTCGTCTGCGTCAAGTACGTGCCCGACGCACAGGCCGACCGCACCTTCAACGAGGCGGACAACACCACCGACCGCGACGGGGTCGAGGGTCTCCTCTCGGAGATCGATGAGTACGCCGTCGAGGAGGCGCTCAAGATCGCCGAGTCCGGCGAGGGTGAGGTCACCGTCGTCACCGTGGGGCCCGAGCAGGCGCTCGACGCCGTGAAGAAGGCTCTCCAGATGGGCGCCGACAAGGGCGTCCACGTCAGCGACGAGGCGATCCACGGCTCCGACGCCGCGGCCACCTCGCTCATCCTCGCCGAGGCCGTGAAGAAGGCCGCCGGCGGCGAGAACCCCGACCTCGTCCTCATGGGCATGAGCTCGACCGACGGTGTCATGGGCGTCGTGCCCGCCATGGTCGCCGAGCGCCTCGGTCTGCCGCAGGTGACCTACGCGTCCGAGCTCACCGTCGACGGCCAGGGCCTGAAGATCCGCCGCGACGGCGACGCCGCGTCCGAGACGATCGAGTCGTCCCTGCCGGCCCTGGTGTCGGTCACCGACCAGATCAACGAGCCGCGCTACCCCTCCTTCAAGGGGATCATGGCCGCGAAGAAGAAGCCCGTCGAGACCTGGACCCTTGCGGACCTGGGCGTCGACGCCGGCCAGGTCGGGCTCGACGCCGCCTGGACCACGGTGACCTCGTTCGCCAAGCGCCCGCCGCGCGAGCAGGGCCAGATCGTCACCGACGAGGGTGACGGTGGCGCCAAGCTCGCCGAGTTCCTGTCCGCCCAGAAGTTCCTCTGAGGAGACGTCCCCATGGCTGAAGTTCTCGTCCTCGTCGACCACGTCGACGGCAAGGTCCGCAAGTCCACCGCCGAGCTGCTGACGATCGCCCGCCGTCTCGGCGAGCCGTCCGCCGTCCACATCGGCCCCGGCGCCGAGACCGCCCAGGTCACCCTCGCCAAGTACGGCGCCGAGAAGGTCTACACCTTCGACGCGCCCGAGGCGCTCGAGTACCTCGTCGCCCCGCAGGCCGAGGTCCTCGCGGCCCTCGTCGAGAAGACCTCCCCTGTCGCCGTGCTCATCCCGAGCAACTCCGCGGGCAAGGAGATCGCGGGGCGCCTCGGCATCAAGACGAACTCCGGCGTCATCACCGACGCGGTCGATGTCACCGCCGGCGGCGAGGGCGTCGAGACCACCCAGTCGGTCTTCGCCGGCTCCTACACCGTCAAGGCCACGGTCAACCAGGGCACCGCGATCGTCGCCGTCAAGCCGAACTCGGTCGCCATCGAGGCCGCCCCGGCCGCCGGCACGGTCGAGGCCGTCGACGTCACCGTCTCCGACGCGGCCAAGGCGGCGAAGATCGTCGAGTCCAAGCCCAAGGAGGCCACCGGCCGTCCCGAGCTCACCGAGGCGGCGATCGTCGTCTCCGGTGGCCGCGGCACCGGCGGCGACTTCGGTCCCGTCGAGGAGTTCGCCGACAGCCTCGGCGCCGCGGTCGGTGCCTCGCGCGCCGCCGTCGACGCCGGCTGGTACCCGCACAGCAACCAGGTCGGCCAGACCGGCAAGCAGGTCTCGCCGCAGCTCTACGTCGCGGCCGGCATCTCCGGCGCCATCCAGCACCGCGCCGGCATGCAGACGTCGAAGACGATCGTCGCCGTCAACAAGGACGAGGAGGCGCCGATCTTCGAGCTCGTCGACTTCGGCGTCGTGGGCGACCTCTTCACCGTCCTGCCGCAGGCCACCGAGGCCGTCAAGAAGGCCAAGGGCTGAGACCCGACTGATTGCGACTTCGCAGAGTGAGGAACGCAGCGACGAGCTCTGCGAAGTCGCAATGAGTCGTAGTTCGTGGCGGACGTAGAATTTCGTTCGTGACGGCATACCTGGACCACGCGGCGACGACCCCCATGCGGGAGTCGGCGCGCGCCGCGTGGCTCGCGCAGACGCAGCGGGTGGGGAACCCGTCGTCGCTCCATTCCTCCGGCCGCGCCGCCCGCGCCGTCGTCGAGGAGTCGCGCGAGCAGATCGCCGCCGCGCTCGGTGCGCGCCCGTCGGAGGTCGTCTTCACGTCGGGGGGCACCGAGGCGGACAACCTCGCGATCAAGGGCACGTATGCCGCCCGCCGCGCCTCCGTGGGCGCGTCCCGTCTCGTCGTGAGCGGCATCGAGCATCACGCCGTCCTCGACTCGGTCGAGCATCTCGTGGAGGCTGAGGGCGCCACGGTGACCTGGCTCGAGCCGGACCGCTGCGGGCACATCTCCGTCGACGACCTGCGGTCTGCGCTCGGTGGTGACTCGGCCGCGGGGACGGCGCTCGTCAGCGTCATGTGGGCCAACAACGAGGTCGGCACGGTCCAGCGCGTTCCCGAGCTCGCCGCCGTCGCCCGCGAGGCCGGGGTGCCGTTCCACACCGATGCCGTCCAGGCGGTCGGGCAGGTCCCGGTGAACTTCGCCGAGAGCGGCGCCGATCTCATGACCGTGACGGCGCACAAGGTGGGCGGGCCGGTCGGCATCGGCGCCCTCCTCGTCCGTCGCGACGCCGCGCTCGTCCCGCTGTCGCACGGAGGCGGGCAGGAGCGGCAGGTGCGCTCGGGCACGGTGGACGCGGCCGGCATACGGGCGTTCGCGGTTGCCCTCGACGAGGCGGTCGCGGAGCGCGAGGCGAGTGCCGCGCGCCTCACCGCCCTGCGGGACCGGCTCGTCAAGGGTGCGCTGGCGCTCGACCTCGGCATCACGGTGAGCGGGTGCTGGCACGAGGCCGACGCGTCCGGGCGGCTGCCGAGCAACGCGCACCTCCTCGTGCCGGGGTGTGAGGGCGACTCGCTGCTCTACCTGTTGGACGCGGCCGGGGTGGAGTGCTCGACCGGCTCGGCGTGCCAGGCCGGGGTGCCGCAGCCGAGCCACGTCCTGCTCGCCATGGGCTACACCGAGCGCGAGGCCCGCGGTGCGCTGCGGCTCTCGCTCGGGCACACGTCGACCGACGCCGACGTCGACGCCGTCCTCGCCGCCCTGCCGGGTGTCGTCGATCGGGCGCGTCGGGCCAGTGGGGCTGCCTGATGCGCGTCGTCGCCGCGATGAGTGGCGGCGTCGACTCCGCTGTCGCCGCCGCCCGGATGCTCGACGCGGGCCACGACGTCGTCGGCGTCCACCTCGCGCTCTCCCGGTCGGCCGCGACGCTGCGCGAGTCGGCGCGGGGATGCTGCACCATCGAGGACGCCGGGGACGCGCGTCGGGTCGCCGACCGGCTCGGGATCCCGTTCTACGTGTGGGACATGGCCGACCGGTTCCAGCGTGACGTCATGGACGACTTCGTCGCGGAGTACCGCGCCGGCCGCACCCCGAACCCCTGCCTGAGGTGCAACGAGTCGATCAAGTTCGCCGCGCTGCTCGACCGGGCGGTGGCGCTCGGCTTCGACGCCGTCGCGACCGGGCACTATGCGCAGGTCGTCGAGCGCGTCGGCTCGGACGGTGTGGTGCGGCGCGAGCTGCACCGCGCGGTCGACTCCGCGAAGGACCAGTCCTACGTCCTCGGGGTCCTCGACGCCGACCAGCTGGCGCGCGCCTTCTTCCCGCTCGGTGACACGACGAAGCCGCAGATCCGCGAGGAGGCTGCGGCCCGGGGGTTCTCGGTGGCGAAGAAGCCGGACTCGCACGACATCTGCTTCATCGCCGACGGTGACACCCGCGGGTTCCTCACGCGCGAGCTCGGGGAGCAGCCGGGCGAGATCGTCGACGCGACGAGTGGGGAGGTCGTCGGCTCGCACGCGGGTGCCTACGGGTTCACCGTCGGCCAACGCCGGGGGCTGGGGCTCGACCGGTCCTCCCTCGACGGTGAGCCGCGCTATGTCGTCGGGGTCGAGGCGGGGGCGAACCGGGTGCTCATCGGGACCCAGGACCTGCTCGGGGTCGACGTCATCACCGCGGAGCACGCCCGCTGGTGCGGAGAGGCTCCGACGGGTGAAGTGCGGGTGGGTGCGCAGATCCGGGCGCACGGTGAGGAGATCCCGGCGTGGGCCGAGCTCGACGTCGACGACCCCGACGTCCTGCGGGTCCGTCTCGACTCGCGCGTGCGGGGTGTGGCGCCAGGGCAGTCGGTCGTGCTCTACGACGGCACCCGGGTCGTGGGCTCGGCGACGATCACCGCGACGTCCCTGCGCGAGCGGGTCGGGGAGCCGCCTCACCAGGTCGGCGCCCGGCATACGAAATAGTTTAAGGTTCAACTAGGTTGGACGTGGTGACGACGCCGCACCGGCACCGTCCCGAACCGAAGGAGCCACCGACATGCCTGCCGTGACCGTCGACAACATCCTCACCCTCCCGCGCGTCACCGAGCCGCTTCCCGAGGCCGCGACCCGGCCCGTGCGCAGCATCACCACGGCCCCGCAGGGCTTCGAGGGCGAGGGCTTCCCCGTCCGCCGCGCCTTCGCCGGCGTCGACCTCGCCGCCCTCGACCCGTTCATCCACATGGACCAGATGGGTGAGGTCGAGTACGCCCCGGGCGAACCCAAGGGCACCCCGTGGCACCCGCACCGCGGCTTCGAGACCGTGACGTACATGATCGACGGCGTCTTCGACCACCAGGACTCGCACGGCGGTGGCGGCTCGATCACCGACGGCGACACGCAGTGGATGACCGCCGGGTCCGGCCTGCTTCACATCGAGAAGCCGCCGGAGCAGCTCGTCATGAGCGGCGGGCTCTTCCACGGCCTGCAGCTGTGGGTCAACCTCCCCAGCACGATGAAGATGTCCCCGCCCCGCTACCAGGACATCCGCGGCGGCGACGTCGCCCTGCTCTCCAGCCCCGACGGTGGTGCGCTGCTGCGCGTCATCGCGGGCGAGCTCGACGGGCACGAGGGTCCGGGCATCACCCACACGCCCATCTCGATCGTGCACGCCACCGTCGCGCCCGGTGCGCAGGTGCGGCTGCCGTGGAACCCCGGCTACAACGCCCTCGTCTACGCGCTCGCCGGCAAGGGCAGCATCGGCGCCGACCGGCAGCCGCTGCGGATGGGCCAGCTCGCCGTGCTCGGTGGCGGCGACGTCATCGAGGTCCGCGCCGACGACAACCAGGAGAGCCGCAGCCCCAGCCTCGACCTCTACATCATGGGCGGGCGCCCGATCCGCGAGCCCGTCGCGGCCTACGGCCCGTTCGTCATGAACACGCGCGCCGAGCTCATGCAGGCGTTCGAGGACTTCCAGGCGGGGCGCCTCGGCACGATCCCGTCCGAGCCGCAACCCGGCCACGACGTCCTCTGAGGTCCTGAGCGTACCCGGCCGACGCCGATGCTGACGGCGTCGGCCGGGCGTGCCAGAGTGTCGCCGTGACGCACGTTTCCGGCATCGGCTCCTGGCCCGGCGACTCGGCCCGCGAGGCCATCGTCACGGTCCGCGACCTCCTCACCGACGTCGACGGCCTGGGCATCCCCTACCTGCCCGAACTGCCTTCTCGCGGGCCGGGGTCCGACATCATCGGGCGGTCCGCCGCCCTCCTCGTCGACCTGCCCGTCGGGCTCGAGCCCTCCGGTTGGCGGCTCACCGACCGGCCCGGTCGCGACCTCGCCCGAGCCGGCTCGCTGTGGCGTCAGGACCTCGACGAGCTCGCCGAGGCCTACGACGGGTATGCCGGCCCGCTCAAGATCCAGGTCGCCGGCCCGTGGACCCTCGCCGCGTCCATCGAGCTGCCCCGCGGGGAGCGGGTCGTCTCCGACGAGGGCGCCCGCCGCGACCTCGTCGCCTCCCTCGCCGAGGGCGTGCGCCGTCACGTCGGCGAGGTTCAGCGACTCGTCCCCGGCGCCGAGCTCACCGTCCAGCTCGACGAGCCGTCCGTCGTCGCCGTCCTCGCCGGACGGCTCCCCACCGCCTCCGGCTACGGACGCGTGCGCGCGGTCGACCGCGCGGAGGTCGCGCGCGGCATACGGGAGGTCCGGGAGGCGTATGCCGGTGACGTCGTCCTGCACACCTGCGACCCCACGGCGCCGGTCGAGATCCTCGCGGGCACCGGGGCGAGCGCGCTCGCGCTCGACCTCACCGACGCCGGACCACAGCGGTGGGAGGCTGTCGCCGCAGCGCTCGAGACCGGCATACGGCTGTGGGCCGGCGTCGTCCCGACTGCCCCGGTGACGTCGCCCGCGGGGGCCGTTCGTGAAGCCACGCGGCGGGTCGCCGACGGCTTCGCCGCGGTCGGTATGCCGTCCGCTCGCCTTGCCGAGGTCACCGTCACCCCCGCGTGCGGGCTGCCCGGACTCACACCACCCCAGGCCGTCACCGTTCAACGGGTGGCCGCCGACGCGGCTCGAGAGATCACCGAGAAGGAGGACGGCTGATGCCGGACAGCGCCGCGCCGAGGGTGCCATGGCAGGTCAAGTACTTCGCGCTCGTCCTCATCTGGGGGTCGAGCTTCCTGCTCATGAAGGTCGGGCTGGAGTCGCTCGGCGCCGTCCAGATCGCCATGCTGCGCCTCGCAACGGGCGCGGCGACGATCCTCGTCCTGCTGTGGCTGCGTGGCGGCCGGCTGCCCGGTCGCGGCCCGGGGGAGCGCTGGGTCTGGGGACACCTCGTCGTCACGGGACTGCTGCTCGGCGCCCTCCCGTTCACGCTCTTCGCCCTCTCCGAGACGCGGGTCGGCTCGGCGCTCGCGGGCATCGGCAACGCGACCACGCCCATCGCCACTGTGCTGGCGACGATGGCCTTCCTCCCCGGTGCCCGGACGACCCGGGCCAAGGCGCTCGCGGTCGTCGTCGGGTTCGCCGGGGTCGTGACGATCATGCAGCCGTGGACCTCGGAGCGGCCCGACCTGCTCGGCTTCGGGATGGCCCTGCTCGGCGGTGCCTGTTATGGCGTGGGCTGGACGTACAACCGGCGCTTCCTCGCCGGCGCGGACCTCGGCGGGCTCAGCCAGCCCGCGGCGACGCTGCTCATGGGCACGCTGCTCATGGTGCCCGCGACGATCGTGTGGGGGCTGCTGCAGCCGGGCGGCATCTCGTCGGTGTGGGCGTACGACCGGGCCCGGCTCGGGACGTCCGGCATCGAGGCCGGCGGTGCCGGAGGCGGGTGGCCGTGGCTGCCGCTGCTGTGCATCCTCGCGCTCGGCATGGTCGGGACCGGGGCGGCCTACATCCTGCAGTTCGACGTCGTGCGCGGCGCGGGTCCGATCGTCGGCTCGACGATCACCTACCTCATCCCGATCGTGTCGGTGCTGCTCGGCGTCCTCGTCCTCGGCGAGGCGCTCACGGTCTGGGAGCTCGTCGGCTTCGCGATCGTCCTTGCCGCGGCGGCCGTCATCAACGCCCCGGCGACCGGGCTCGGCTCGCCACGAAGGTCTCGGCTCGCGGGAACTCGCACGAGCCGAGACCTCGACGGCGAGCCGAGCGCCGCGCCCCGCTGACCGGGAGCGGTTCGGTTCAGGCGTCGGCGGACGCCGCAGTCTGCTCGCTCTCTGGGGCCTTGACCTCGCGGCGCAGGATCTTGCCCGTCGGGCCCTTGGGCAGCTCGTCGACGAACCACACCAGGCGCGGGTACTTGTAGGCCGCGATCCGCTCCTTGGTGAAGTCGATGATGTCCTGCTCCGTCGCCGTCGAGCCCTCGCGCAAGGCCACGCCGGCGCCGACCTGCTCACCGAGCAGCTCATCCGGCACCGCGACGACCGCGACCTCGAGGACGTCGGGGTGGGTGTAGATGACCTCCTCGACCTCGCGCGGGTACACGTTCATGCCGCCGCGCAGGATCATGTCCTTCTTGCGGTCGACGATCGTGAAGTAGCCCTCCTCGTCACGGGTGGCCAGGTCGCCGGTGCGGAACCAGCCGTCCGGGATGGCCTGGGCCGTCGCCTCGGGGTTCTGCCAGTAGCCCTTCATGACGTTGTCGCCACGGATCGCGATCTCGCCGACCTCGCCGTCGGCCAGGGTGTTGCCCTCGTCGTCGACGATCCGCATCTCGCAGCCGGGGATCTGCACCCCGATCGTGCCGGGCTTGCGCTCGCGGTCGGGCATGTTGAACGACGCCACCGGCGAGGTCTCGGACAGCCCGTAGCCCTCGAGGATCGCGCAGTCGAACTTCTCCTCGAACGCCTTCATCACCTCGTGCGGCATGGCCGACCCACCCGACGCACAGGTGCGCAGAGACGACGCATCCAGGCTGTCCGAGTCCGGGTGGTTGAGGATCGCGGCATACATCGTCGGCACACCCTGCATGACGGTGACCTTCTCGTCGCCGATGACCTTGATCGCGGCCGCCGGGTCGAAGCGGGGGATGAGCGCGAGCGAGGCACCGACCCGCACCGCGGCGTTGAGGCCGACGACGAGGCCGAAGACGTGGAAGAGCGGCAGGCAGCCCATGACGACGTCGTCCGACGTGAGGGTCTGGATGACCTCGGCCGAGCGCATCGCGTTGAGGGAGACGTTGTCGTGGGTGAGCTCGGCGCCCTTGGGCCGGCCGGTCGTACCCGACGTGTTGAGGATGATCGCGGTGTCGTCGCCCGCGCGCTCGGTCGGCTCGGTGATCGGCTCGCCGCCCTCGAAGGAGCCCTCGACCGGGCCGAGTGGGCCGCATTCGACGATCGTCGTCCCCGAGTTCTGCGCGCCCTTGGTCGCCTCCTCGACGAAGTCCGGCCAGACGAACGCGACCTTGGCGCCGGAGTTCGTGAAGAAGAAGTCGATCTCACCCGACTTGAGCAGCGGGTTCATCGGCACGACGACACCACCGGCGAGCAACGTGCCGAAGAACGCAACCGGGAACGCCGGCACGTTGGGCAGGATGAGCGCGACCCGGTCTCCGGGCTCGATCCCATTGGCGCGCAACGCTCCTGCGAGCTTCGCCGACATCCCGAGCAGCTGCTGGTAGGTGATGTCCTGGCCGTTGACCTTGAGGGCCGGACGATCGGGCATCTCGGTCGCCGTGCGGACGAGGGCCGAGGCGAGGTTGGACTCCGTGCTGCTCATGCTCAGTGGCTCCTTTGCCGGGGAGTGGTGTCGCGCCATTGTGGCCCGCCGAGGTAACCCGTGGTTAGTGGTTGACGTGAAAGGCTCGTCACGTGGTCACCTCCGACGAGCTCCTCAGCTTCTGCGACCGCGCCCTCGACGGGTATGCCGTTCTCGCGCGTGAGCTCGGCGACGCGCGCGTGAGTGCGCGGCCGCCGGGGCTGGACGGCGCCAACACGGCATACGGGCTCATCGCCCACGTCGCCGGGGTCATGGGCTACTGGGGGCCGCACCGCCGGTGAACCCGCCCACCGACCGGGACCTCACGGCATACGAGACGCAGGGTGCAGTGCTGCTCCACGTCTACGAGGAGCTCGCGCAGCACCTCGGACAGCTCGAGGTCATCCGCGACGTCTGGGTGGCGCCCCGCGCGCCCTGATCAGGTGCCCGTCGCCGACTGGATGTCGGTGTGGACGAAGTCGTCACCCTTGAAGAGCAGCGGCTCGCCGGTCACCTTGGCCAAGGCGTAGCTGAAGCAGTCGCCGTAGTTGAGGCGGGCCGGCGAGCCCGACCCCCGGCCATAGGTCATGTGCGCGTGGTGAGCGACCGCGAGGTGCTCCTCGGTGAAGGCGACGACCTCGATCCCCAGCCCCAGCACCTCCTCGACGTCGACGGATCGGGTCGGCCCCGCGACGAGGTAGGTCTCCAGGGCGGTGGGCGCGGCGATTCTCACCGCCGGGCTGTCGTTGAGCAGGTGCGAGAACGTGTCGGCTTCCGGCTCCTGGCGCAGGATCGCGATGATCGCGGACGTGTCGACGATCACCTCGGGAGGCCGTGCTCGTCGTAGAGGTCGTCGTCGGTGAGGAACGGCTCGGGCCGGGCCGCGGAACGTCGACCGATCTGCCTGAGTCGTTCGACCATCCCTTCGCGGCTGCGCTGCTCACGCTGCAGGGCCTCGCGCAGCGCATCGCGGACCGCGCCGGTCGCAGTCGTGTGCCGTCTCGTCGCCAGCTCGTGCGCCATCCGGTGGACCTCGGGGTCCTTGATGTTCAAGGAGGCCATGAGAGCAGTGTATGCCGTTTGTCTACCGTAGGGTAGAAAGCGGTCGTCCTCCACGATGGCATGCAGGACGACCGCTCTCTCACTCGTCGCGCATGTCCCTGATCGGGTTGCGGCGGATGTTGCGCAGCAGCGGGGGAGTGATGGCGACGAGCGCCATGAGCATGATCCCGCCGAGGATGGCCCAGAACACCGGACCGGGCACCCCGAGGAAGTGGAACCGCGCGTCCCCGTCGAACACGCCATACGCGAGCTGCGCTGCGCGAGTAGCGCGTTCGGCATAGAGGTACTCGATGGCGACGGCAATCGCTGCGGCAAGCAGCGCCGCGAAGAGCGCGATCCGTAGCGCCACCCACAGCGAGTAGAGCAGGTAGACGCCGATGATGTCGGACCGTTTCGCGCCGATCGCCCGGAAGACGGCGGTCTCGCGCCGGGAGTCGGCGATGACGCGGCCCATCATCGCCCAGATGATGATCGTCGCGATACCGAACAGCACCGCGAGGATGCCGATGAGGAAGGGTCGTCCCTGCCGGGCGATGTCGTCGACGACCAGGTAGTTCGACCCGTAGGTGCCGACCGAGAACGCCTTCCCGCACTCGTAGTACACGTCACCGGCGAAGCTGTCCATGCCGGGGCAGGCCTGGGAGCGCAGGAAGGTCTTGGCCTGCTCGACCGTCGGGAACGAGGCGATGAACGCCGCGTCCGGACCGTACGGGCCGAACATCATCTGGTCCGGTGTCGTCGTGACGGGCGGCTTCGTGAGCAGGTCGCCCCCGCGCAGGGCGGCCGGCACCGCCTCGAGGAGCCCGGCGGGGACGATCGACCCGTAGCCGAACCGGGTGCCGACGATGCCGCCGATGACCGCCTCCAGCCCGCTCATCGAGCTCTGGTCGGACGGCAGCACGCCGACGACCTGGAAGGTGAGCAGCTCGGCGCGCGGCGCCTCCTTCGGCTCGAACTGCGCCTCGAACGCCTCCCGGTTCGCGTCGGCCTTCTTCTCCCGTGCGCTGCGGGTGTCGGAGGCGACGGTCACCTCACCGCACGGGGTGGTGGGCAGCGCGAGGATGCGGGAGGGCTTGGTCCAGCCGGGTTTCTTGGCGTTCGCGGCGATCTCCGCGGCCTGCTGGCGAGCCTCCTCGACCCGCGTGTTCTCGGCGGCGTTGCGGTAGCACTCCGTGAAGGTGACGCCGTTGGACTTCTCCTTCACCTCGCGGAACCAGTCGATCTGCGCTGCGCTGTCCTTGGGCCGCTTCGACAGTCCGAGCTGCGCGCCGAGGGTCGCGACGACGTCGTCAACCGGGACGAGGACCGGGATGCCCTTCGGCGTGCCGCGCGTGCTCGGGTCGGTGACGAACGCGCTGACGAGCTCGTCGTCGAGGAGGGTGAGCTCCGAGGACTCGATGCTCGACGGTGGACCGTTCTCCATCTGCGCCTGCTGTTCCTCGGGTGTCACGACCTTGGTGAGGTCCTCGCGTCCGTCCTTGAGGAAGGTGAGGGCCAGCGAGCGCAACGGTTTCGGCTGGTAGGTCTCGGTGGCGCCGTCGGCCCGTGCCGCCGTCGCGAACGCCTCCGGGGTGGCCTTGGCGTTCGCGCTCGCCTTCTCGTAGACCTCTGCGAGGTGGCGCTTCCAGACGACGGACTCCTGGTTGACCATCTTGCGCTGGCCGGCCGGGATGCTCGGATCGCCATAGGGGTTGTCGACGACGGCGGGCACCTCGTCCTTGGGGTCGTAGTCGTCGATGTCGTACTTCTTCGCGGCCGCCTTGCGTTCCTCGAGGTATGCCGCGTGCTCGGCCGTGATGGTCTTGAGAAGCGCGGGGTCCTCGGGGTTCGGGAAGGCCTGGTCGGCGGGGATGGTCGGGGTCCCCTGCACGAGGTAGCGGCCGCCGAGGTTCTCGTCGGCGAAGCGGTCGACGCTGGCCGAGGTGCCGTCGAAGAGCAGGACGCCACCGCCGATGATGCCGAAGAGCAGGCCGGAGACGATGGTCGTGATGAGCATCCGGATGCGCTTGGAGCGGATCTTGGTGTGCGCCAGGGTGATCGAGTCACGGAAGCCGATCATGCGACCACGCCCTGCGGCACGATGCGACCGTCACTGAGTCGGATGGTTCTGTCGGCGCGGCGGGCGAGGTCGTCGTCGTGGGTGACGATGACGACGGTCGTGCCGAACTCGTCGCGGATGCGTTCGAAGAGCTCGATGATCGAGGCGCCGGTCGCGCTGTCGAGGTTGCCGGTCGGCTCGTCGGCGAGCAGGATCGGTGGGCGGTTGAGCAGGGCGCGCGCGATCGCGGCGCGCTGCATCTGCCCGCCGGACATCTCCCGGGGAAGGTGACGGGACCGGTCGCCGAGACCGACCTCGTCGATGAGGGCCTGCGCGTGGGCGCGGCGCTGCTTGCGGGGGGCGCGGGCGAACATGCCCGGCACCTCGGTGTTCGTCGTGAGCCGCAGGAACGGCTGGAGGTAGAAGAACTGGAAGACGAAGCCGATGGTCTGGTTGCGGAACCGGGAGAGCTTGGCGTCGCTGAGTTTGCCGATGTTCACCCCGTCGACGACGACGCTGCCTCCGCTCGGCTTGTCGAGCCCGCCGATGAGCTGGAGCAGGGTGCTCTTGCCGCTGCCGCTCGCGCCGGTGAGCGCGACGAACTCGCCTCGGTCGATCTCGAGGGACACGCCACCGAGCGCCGCGACCCGCTGCCGAGCCATCCGGTAGGTCTTCTGCAGGTCGGTGACGGTGATGATGTGGTCGCCGGACCGCTGCCGTCGCGGCCGGCTCGGGATCGGTGAGATGCCGGCCCCGGTGGTGGGGTGGTGCGCGCGGAGGGCGGCGACCGCGGCCTCGACGTCACCGCCGAAGGCGGCGAGGAAGTCCGCGACCGTGTTCGGTGACGGCTGCGCGGTCGGCGACGCGGCGGCATACGGCTGGGTCGGTGGCGGCGCTGTCCCCGGTGGCGGCATCCCCGGCGGTTGCTGCTCAGGTCGTCGTGGCTCGTGCGGTGGTTGCGTCATCGGGTCCCCTGCTCGAATCGATGTGCTCGAACCTTCCCACATACCCGGTATGCCGTGCGCGGCTTTCCGGTCCCGACACGCCAGATGCGTCGGCGAACGTGGCTATGGTTGGTCCCGGGTAGCCCGCGTCGGCGGGCGGACGGCAGGGGAGTCGCATGAAGAGCTGGCTGTGGATCATCACCGATGTCGTCCTGAGGATGGGGCCGCAGCTCGTCGGGCTGGTCCTGCTGCTGCGCCGCCCGTCGGACCGGCGTTGGTGGCGTTGGGGGTTGATCGCGTTCGGGCTGGCCGTGCTCGTCGGCGTCGCCTTCATCGTGCTGGGCGTCGTGCTGACGCAGCAGTGGGGCAGCGACAGCACGATCGGCGCGTCGGCGTGGGTCTCGCCCGCCTACACGGTGCTGTCGGTCCTCGGGCTCGTGGCGACGTGCTTCGGTGTCGCGGCCGTCCTCGTCGACCGCGACACCGATGAGGAGCGGAGCCAGCTCGGGTGAGGGCCCGCTGACGGTGGGGTGCGGCAGGATGGGACGGTGAGCGATGAGGACCGTCCCGAGCCGAGCGAGACCGTTGTCGACGACCCCACCGGCGCCACCGAGGTGACCGACGGGGGCGAGGTGCCCGAGGAGGCCCGACACGAGTGGGCCGAGCTCGCCGAGCAGGCTGCCGCGCACCAGTTCGCCTACCACGTCAAGGACGCGCCGACGGTCAGCGACGGCGAGTACGACCAGCTCATGCGGCGGCTCACTGCGCTCGAGGACGAGCACCCGTCGCTGCGCACGCCGGACAGCCCGACGCAGACCGTCGGCGGGGCGATCTTCTCGACGGACTTCACGGCCGTCGACCACCTCGAGCGGATGCTCAGTCTCGACAACGCCTTCTCGGCGGACGAGATGCGCGAGTGGGCCGGCCGCGTCGAGCGCGAGGCCGGCACCGGGTTGCACTACCTCTGCGAGCTCAAGATCGACGGCCTCGCCGTCAACCTGCTCTACGAGAAGGGCAGGCTCACCCGCGCGCTCACCCGCGGCGACGGTCGCACGGGCGAGGACGTGACCCTCAACGTGAGGACGGTGCACGGCATACCGACCGAGCTCAAGGGCACCAAGAAGCACCCGGTGCCCGACCTCGTCGAGGTGCGCGGTGAGGTCTTCTTCCCCATCGAGGCTTTCGGTGAGCTCAACGCCCAGCTCGTCGAGGCGGGCAAGCCGCCCTATGCCAACCCGCGCAACACCGCGGCAGGATCGTTGCGACAGAAGGATCCTCGCGTCACGGCCAGCCGTCAGCTGCGGATGCTCGTCCACGGTCTGGGCAAGCGGCAGGGCTTCGCGCTGAAGCGCCAGAGCGAGGCCTACGACGCGCTCAAGGCGTGGGGTATGCCGGTGTCGAGCCACTACCGCGTCGTCGACACCATCGACGAGGTGCTCGCCTTCATCGAGCGCACCGGTGAGCACCGCCACGATGTCGAGCACGAGATCGACGGTGTCGTCGTCAAGGTCGACGAGATCTCCGCGCAGCGTCAGCTCGGGTCGACGTCACGCGCGCCGCGCTGGGCCATCGCGTTCAAGTACCCGCCCGAGGAGGTCAACACCACGCTCCTCGACATCCAGGTCGGCGTCGGGCGGACCGGACGGGTCACGCCGTTCGGGGTCATGGAGCCGGTCGTCGTCGCCGGGTCGACGGTCGAGCGGGCGACGCTGCACAACGCCGACGAGGTGCGCCGCAAGGGTGTCCTCATCGGCGACAACGTCGTGCTGCGCAAGGCCGGCGACGTCATCCCCGAGATCCTCGGCCCGGTCGTCGACCTGCGCGACGGCAGCGAGCGCGAGTTCGTCATGCCCACCGAGTGCCCGTCGTGCGGCACGGCGCTCGCGCCCGAGAAGGAGGGCGACAAGGACATCCGCTGCCCGAACTCGCGCACCTGTCCGGCACAGCTGCGGGAGCGGCTGTCGTCCCTCGCCGGGCGGGGAGCGTTCGACATCGAGGCGCTGGGGTTCGAGGGCGCGATCGCGCTGCTCGACTCCGGGGTGCTGACGGACGAGTCGACGCTGTTCGGATTGGGGGAGAAGGAGATCGCGCAGGTTCCGCTCTTCACGCGGGCGGCGAAGAAGACCGACCCCGCCGACGCCGTCGTGGACGGTCGGGTGCTGTCGGCCAACGGTGCGCGGCTCGCGGCCAACCTCGCTGCCGCCAAGACCCAGCCGCTGTGGCGGGTGCTCGTCGGGCTCTCGATCCGGCACGTCGGACCGACGGCGGCGCGGGCGCTGGCCCAGCACTTCGGGTCGATGGACGCGATCCGGGCGGCATCCGTCGAGGAACTCTCTGGTGTCGAGGGCGTCGGCGGAGTCATCGCCGAGTCGGTGCGCGACTGGTTCGACGGTGCCGGCAGCGACTGGCACGTCAACATCGTTGACCAGTGGGCTGCCGACGGCGTCCGCATGGTCGACGAGCGTGACGAGTCGGTGCAGCAGACCTTGGCCGGGCTGACCGTCGTCGTGACGGGGTCTCTCGAGGGCTTCAGCCGCGACGAGGCCAAGGAGGCGATCCTCGCCCGCGGCGGCAAGGCGTCGGGGTCGGTGTCGAAGAAGACCGACTACGTCGTCGTCGGACCTGGTGCCGGGTCCAAGGAGACCAAGGCGCGCGAGCTCGGGCTGACGATCCTCGACGAGGCCGGCTTCGTCACCCTCCTCGAGACGGGTGAGGGCGAGCCGGCTCCGGACGGGGCGTGACCTGACACCTGCCTGCGCCTTCTTCGGGGCACGGCTTGTGGGGGTTCCCGGAGTGTGCACGAGCCTCGGGTGGGAGGCTAGTTGTTCCTGGGATTCGTTCTCCCACCCTCGCTCCCGGCGTTGATCAGGATGTCCTTCTTGTTGAGCAAGAAGTCAAAGCCGAGATCCTTGAGGTGCTGCTTGGCCAGCGGCCCCCAGTTCTCGGCGAGTCGCAATCGCAAGTCCTTGAACGCGGTCGCGGATGGGTCAACGTTCTTGAAGGCACCTGGCGGGACGATGTGATATTTGACGCCCGTGACCGGCTCGCCGTTGCGCATGAGGGACTTTGCGTTCCACGCGTCACCGGCCTTCTTGACGGCCTGGTAGATCTTCTTCATGCCGTCGACGAGCTTCTTCAGCTTGCCGCAGGACTCGATCAACTCATCGACTTTGCTTCCGACCTTGGTGGCAAGTGCCGACACTCGCGTCGTCGCCTGATAGATGATGTAGGGGGTTGCCGTGCCGAGCGAGATGACCAGTTCGGCCACGTAGCTCACCAAAGCGCCCACGACCTGAGCAATTGCATCCCGGACGATCGACCGAACCACGGCCACGAGCGCGGCCGCGCCCTCGATACCAGGTCTCAGGCTGCCCACCAGTTCGGCCTGCTGGCGGAAACCCTTGGTCATGGCCCGAGTGTTGCTGCGGTACTGAGTGATGGACGGAGCATCCTGATCCGCCAGATCTGAGGCGACAAGTTCATCAATACTGTCCGCGATCCGAATGAGCTCCTTGCGGACGTTTTCACACGTCTGCCCGTTGGCGATGATCTGTCCCGGGTTCCCAGCGAGATCATCCAGCCAACCCTTGAGGGGACTGAAGTGTTCCATGGCGAACCCAATCCCCGCCGCGATCAGGCTGCCAAAAGGGTCGGACGCGGTGGCCATGGCGTCAATTCCAGTCGACAGGCCAGCCAGTCCTGCGCTGACCCAGTCGCCGCTCCCCAGCGATCGAACCAGCTGCTCCGAGCTGTCGAAGATACCTGCCCCCGCGAAGATCTCATTGTCTTCGACTCCTGCGACCAGGTCGTTGCCCCCCATCAGCGGCCACCCCCGCCCGCTGATGTGATGCCTGCCTGGGCCAGGAAGTCAACGAACTCGTACGCCGTCGCCTGTAGGCGCATCCCATCCGCAGTGTTTCCAGCCGCTGTGGACATCCCCGACACCGCTGACTGTGCGTCCGGGCCCACCTCTCGGACAGGTGCAGCGAGGAAACTGCAGAGAAGGCCGAATGCATCGTCGCTGACCGCAGTCTGCAGAGCAGACTTCGCGCCATCGAGGTTGGATGACTCGCGATCCATGTTCCCTGCGTGGCTGCGCAGCACTTCCGGGTTCACGTCGAACTTCATGGTTGCCTTCCTTGGGATTGTGCGGTGGTCTCCCCGCTGTGCTCTCACCGCTTGGTTCGCGAGTCTAGGAGCCGGACGAGCCCGGGTGCCATGGGGAGGACTCCCCGTCCGGAGGTACCGTCGGACCGTGCTGCTGTTCTTGACTCTGCTCTCCTTGCTCTTCCTCATCCCGGTATGGATGCTCGGTCAAGCAGTGCACGTCGCCATGGTGCAGCGCTCCCCTTGGGCGCCCTTCGTGGCCGACGGGTTGGGGCAGTATCACGGTGCGGCCAATATCCGGCTCAACCAAGCGCTCCAAGCAGATCGTCCAGGGAGCACGCTTGGTCTCGTTGTGCGATGGGGATATCTCCTGATGACCGGACTGGCTGGCGTGGGGTTCATCGTGTGGTTGTGGTGGACGTACGGCTCGTGGATCTGAGCGGAACACTGACGGTAGGGTCAGCGCCGTGGCAGACGAGCGAGGTGCCCCCACGGACAGTCGCGAGATCCGGGGATGGGAAGGGTTCGAGTCAGGGCGCCTTCCCGAGCCTCGGCCCGTCAACGTGCATGCTCCGTGGCTCTTCATCCTCTTGGGTGTGCCGCTCCTGGCAGGCTTGAGCTACGGCCTGATGCAGAGCATCTGGATGGCGATCAGCTCCGGTAATCCGGGAGAGCCGCTCGGCGACGAGGGATGGAGCGTCTATGTGGCCTTCGCGTGGGTCGTTGCGCTGACGCTGCTCGTCATGATGTTGGGCTCGATCGCCGTGATCCTGAGCTTCTGGCAACGCCTCACCACCGAGAGAGCCAGTCTGTGGTTCCTCCTGAAGCGATCCGGCACAACCTTGACCGAGGCGGGCGGTATCGAGTACCAGCAGCCGACGTCCAGCGTCGCGTTCGGCCGGACCCCAGCGCGGCTCGTCATCCTGAACAAGTATGGCGGAATCGAGGCCAGCTACTCCACACGGGAAGTCCGGTGGCTTCAGGTCCTGTCAAACCTGCGCGAGTGGGTGCGAGCTCGTCCCGAGCTACCCACGGATGACGTCACGCGGGACTTCTTCGACGAGCTCGAGAAGCACTGAGTGACGGCATTCTGGGTGTGACGGCGGTCTCACGAGTCGTCAGCCCCCAAGACGCTTCCACGTCCGCTGAAACGCGCTGATGCCGCCTCTTCGATGGTCTGGCTCCAGTCGCTGCCCTCACCAAAGGTCTGCCGGCCACTCTCCCGGATCTGCTCCGAGAGATGCTGCTGAGCCGCGGCAATCGCAGACAGGATGCGTCCGGCAACAGCCTCGCCACCGTTCGCACATGCCTCGTCGTCGACCTTGAGGTCGATCAACCCGCCCTGAGTCCTGACCCTGGCCGTGACGCCTTCCAGCGCCCCGAAGCCGACGAACTCGTCCACCTGTGCACGCCACCGAAATGCGTCGCGGGCCCGAGACACGAGTCGGTCCAGCTCGAAGTCGGTCGGTGCGCCGTTGGCGTAGAGGTCATCAGGTTGAGCGTTCACCAGGTCCCTCCTCGGTCGTCGTTCCGCGGCGTCCCGTCTGACCCCGGCGGCGATTGGTCGCGGGGGGCTGGCGCGTTCTCGGCCACCGTCGCAGCGCCAGGATTGCTCCGGCCCACCTCGGCGGTCACCGCTGCGGTGGACTCGGAGCTGCCGAATGTGCGAGACGTCAGCTGCTCGGTCAGCTCACGCATGGACTGCTGTGCCGCGTTGTGCGCCTGGACGACCGCCTGGGATACCGCAAGGCCGCCGCGTGAGGCAAGGCTGTCAGCGACAGCAAGGCCCACCACCGCTCCACTGAGGTCGACCCGGACGCGGACCCGGCCCTGACTTGAGCGCCCCTCGGCGACTGCGCTCTCGAGATCGTTCTTCCACTGCTCCACTCGAACCGCACGGTCTTGGACCTCGCGGATGTCGGCATTCACACGTGCGTGTGCTGCTTCCACCTCTGGATCGGACATGCCGACAGCCTAGTCACAGTGGCTGCGCAGCCGGTGTGCAGAGTCCTTCCGTCGCTGGGTACGCCAAGAGACCTCCGAGGCGTCTCGAGTGGACCCAGGCGTCATGTTGCCAGCGTCGTGGATGCCGATGGATAACTTCGTGCCCGTGGAGAACCCCGTCGCGCTACTCGGACTCGCGCTCATCACCCTCTTCTTCGTCGTGCCGCTCCTTCGGGCGGTGGTTCAGGTCGGCAGCGGTGACCCCTGGAGGCCGTTCGAGCGGAACGGAGCCCTGGTCCCCGGCCGGTATTTCAGTGTGCTGCGCGCGCCGAGGCCGGGAAGCCGCACCACGGGTGGGCTCGTCCTGCGCTGGGGTTTCTGGGGAGGTCTGACGGTGCTCTTCCTGTTCGCCTCGGCGTACAACGCCTTCTTCCGCTGACCGTTCGAGGGTCCCACTACGGTTGAGCAGCGTGGGGACCGAGGACTACGCCGGCATCGACGAGTTCGTCCTCCTGATTTGGGGCCTGCGTGTCCTCCTCGTCATCCTCGGCTCGGTGCTCTTCGGAGTGTTCCTCGGGAGCTGGTGGCTCATCGCGCGGCCCGTCTTCACCGAGGCTCTCCGTGCCAAGGCTGCGCAGAACTGGTGGCTGCCCTTCCTCCCGCGGGCGGACGGGAGCTGGGGGCCTCTGACCAGCAACCGTTGGTGGGCGGTGTTCCGCGCGCAGCAACCCACGACGAGGCGCGCCCTGGTGGTCCGGTGGGCCTTTTGGGCGTATGTCGCCTTGGTCTTCACTCTGATGGTTCCCTACGCGGGCTGCCAGATCGTCCGGCTCCTCAGCCTCGGCTGGGTCTGATCACCGCCGGCCAAGCGCGACCACGGTGGCGCGGGCGACCTAGACCCGCCCCATAGACTGACGCCCATGGCTGAACTCACCCGCGACGACGTGGCCCACCTCGCCGACCTCGCCCGCATCGACCTCTCCGACGCCGAGCTCGACCGCATGGTCGGGGAGCTCGGCGTCATCCTCGAGTCCGTCGCCGTCGTCCAGCAGTCGCCCATCGCGGACGTCGAGCCGATGAGCCACCCCATGCCCATCGTCAACGTCACCCGCCCCGACGAGGTGCGCCCCGGCCTCACCGCCGAGCAGGCGCTCGCCGCCGCGCCCGCCGTCGAGCAGCAGCGCTTCTCCGTCCCGCGCATCCTCGACGAAGACTGAATCGCACTGGGCCGCAAGCCGTTCCGGCAGGTATGCCGGTGGCGCGCACCCGGCATACCGCACCTTTCGCACACCGCACCGAACGCCACAGACCACCGCAAGGACCGACGTGACCACAGACCTCACCCGCGCCAGCGCAGCCGAGCTCGCCGACCTCCTCACCGCCGGTGAGACGAGCTCGGTCGAGGTGACGGAGGCGCTGCTCGAGCGGACCGACGCCGTCGACGGCGACGTCCACGCCTACCTGCACGTCGATCGCGACGGAGCCCTCGCCACCGCGCGCGCGGTCGACGCGCGCCGCAAGGCCGGCGAGGAGCTGCACGCGCTCGCGGGCGTGCCGATCGCCGTCAAGGACGTCATGGCGACCCAGGGCCTGCCGACGACCTGCGGCAGCAGGATCCTCGAGGGCTGGGTCCCGCCCTACGACGCGACCCTCGTGACCCGGCTCAAGGCCGCGGGCATGCCGATCCTCGGCAAGACCAACATGGACGAGTTCGCGATGGGCTCCTCGACCGAGCACTCCGCCTACGGGCCGACCCGCAACCCGTGGGACCTCGAGCGCATCCCCGGCGGCTCCGGCGGTGGCTCGAGCGCCGTCGTCGCGTCGTTCCAGGCGCCGCTCGCCATCGGCACCGACACCGGCGGCTCGATCCGCCAGCCGGCGGCCGTCACCGGCACCGTCGGCACGAAGCCGACCTACGGCGGCGTCTCCCGCTACGGCCTCGTCGCCCTCGCGTCCTCGCTCGACCAGGCCGGACCCTGCACGCGCACCGTCCTCGACGCGGCGATGCTGCACGAGGTCATCGGCGGTCACGACCCGATGGACTCGACCTCGATCGACGCACCCGTGCCCGCCGTCGTCGAGGCCGCCCGCCGCGCCGACGTCACGGGCATGAAGATCGGCATCGTCCGCGAGCTCACCGGCGACGGCTTCCAGCCCGGCGTGCAGGCCCGCTTCGACGAGTCGGTGCAGCACCTCGTCGACGCCGGCGCCGAGGTCGTCGAGGTGTCCTGCCCGAGCTTCACCGCCGCCCTCGCCGCGTACTACCTCATCCTCCCGAGCGAGGCGTCGAGCAACCTCGCGAAGTTCGATGCGATGCGCTACGGCCTGCGCGTCCTCCCCGAGGGCGTCACCGACCCCAGTGCGGAGCAGGTCATGGCCGCGACCCGCGACGCCGGCTTCGGCGACGAGGTCAAGCGCCGCATCATCCTCGGCACCTACGCACTCTCCTCGGGCTACTACGACGCCTACTACGGCTCGGCCCAGAAGGTCCGCCGGCTCATCGCCGACGACTTCGCCAAGGCCTTCGAGACCGCCGACGTCCTCGTCTCGCCGACCGCGCCGACGACCGCGTTCCGGTTCGGCGACAAGCTCGACGACCCGATGGCGATGTACCTCAACGACATCGCGACCATCCCCGCCAACCTCGCCGGCGTCCCCGGCATGTCCCTCCCGAGCGGCCTCGCCGACGAGGACGGGCTGCCGACCGGTTTCCAGATCCTCGCGCCGGCGATGGCCGACGACCGCCTGTATGCCGCGGGCGCGGCACTCGAGCAGCGCCTCCTCGCGTCGTGGGGTGGTCCGCTGCTCGGGCGGGCGCCCGAGCTGTCCGCTGCTTCGACCTCCAAGGAGGCCTGACATGACGATCTCCGCCGCGGGCGAGACCCGCCCGACCAACTCCGGCATCGACACCGAAGCGACGATCCCGTGGGACGACGTCCTCGCGGCATACGACCCCGTCCTCGGGCTGGAGGTCCACGTCGAGCTCGGCACGAACACGAAGATGTTCTGCGGCTGCGCGACCGAGTTCGGCGCCGAGCCCAACACCCAGGTCTGCCCGGTCTGCCTCGGCCTGCCGGGCGCGCTGCCGGTCGTCAATGAGGTCGGCGTCGAGTCGGCGATCCGCATCGGGCTCGCGCTCAACTGCGAGATCGCGCAATGGTGCCGGTTCGCGCGGAAGAACTACTTCTACCCGGACATGCCCAAGAACTTCCAGACCTCGCAGTACGACGAGCCGATCGCGTTCGGCGGCTGGCTCGACGTCGAGATCCCGGCCGAGTCCGGAGAGGGCACCGAGACCTTCCGCGTCGAGATCGAGCGTGCGCACATGGAGGAGGACACCGGCAAGTCGCTCCACGTCGGCGGCTCGACGGGGCGCATCCACGGTGCCACGCACTCGCTCGTCGACTACAACCGCGCCGGCATCCCGCTCATCGAGATCGTCACCAAGCCGATCGTCGGGGCCGGGGAGCGCGCGCCCGAGGTCGCCAAGGCCTACGTCGCGACGCTGCGTGATCTGCTCAAGGCGCTCGACGTCTCCGACGTCAAGATGGAGCAGGGCTCGATGCGCTGCGACGTCAACCTCTCGCTCATGCCGAAGGGGTCGGACACGTTCGGCACCCGCACCGAGACCAAGAACGTCAACTCGCTGCGCTCGGTCGAGCGGGCCGTCCGCTACGAGATGTGCCGTCATGGTTCCGTTCTCTCGCAAGGCGGTTCGGTCCTGCAGGAGACCCGGCACTGGCACGAGGACACCGGCATGACGACAGCCGGCCGGCCGAAGTCCGACGCCGACGACTACCGCTACTTCCCCGAGCCGGACCTCGTCCCGGTCGCGCCGTCGCGCGAGACGGTCGAGGCGCTGCGCGCGACGCTGCCCGAGCCGCCGGCGCAGCGCCGCAAGCGGCTCCAGTCCGACTGGGGCTTCAGTGACCTCGAGATGCGCGACGTGCTCAACGCCGGCCTCGTCGAGCTCATCGAGTCCACGGTCGCTGCGGGGGCGACGCCTGCGGGCGCGCGCAAGTGGTGGTCCGGTGAGATCGCCCGACGCGCCAACGCCGACGGCGCCGACGTCGTGTCGTATGCCGGTGAGCGCGGCATCGAGCCCGCTCACGTCGTCGAGCTCGAAGGTCTCGTGACCTCTGGCCGGCTCAACGACTCGATGGCGCGCCAGGTCTGGGAGGGCGTCCTCGACGGCGAGGGCGCACCGACCGCGGTCGCCGACGCGCGCGGGCTCGAGCTCGTCCAGGACGACGGCGCCCTCGAGGCCGCGGTCGACGCGGTCATCGCCCGCAACGAGGACATCGCGCAGAAGGTGCGTGACGGCAAGGTCCAGGCCGCCGGCGCCCTCATCGGCCAGGTCATGAAGGAGATGAAGGGTCAGGCCGACGCCGGCAAGGCCCGCGAGATCATCCTCGCCAGGCTCGGCCAGTCCTGAAGGACCCTTCCCCTGACGCACTGATTGCGCAGGGTTCGCATCGCTTGCTGCGCTCGCGATGCGAACCCTGCGCAATCAGTGCAATGGCCGGTCAGCGGTCAGTGGGGTGACCGGGTCAGCGGCCAAGGGAGCGGGTCAGCGGCGGCCGCCGCCGAGGAGGCCGCCGAGGATGTCGAGCACCGAACCACCGACCGACGGCTGGGTCTGCTGCGGAGCCTGCTGCTGAGCGGCCTGCTGGGTCTGGGTCGTGCCGCCACCGAGGGCGCCACCGAGGACGTCCTGCAGCATCGAGTCGAGCGAACCGGGGCCACCCTGACCGGAGTTGTCTGCCGGAGCCGGAGCCTGCTGTGCCGTCCCGCCGCCGAGACCGCCACCGCCACCCTTGAGCACCTTGTTCGCCAGGTAGGACAGCACGATCGGGGCGAGGATCGGGATGAGCTTCTTGATGAGCGCGCTGCTGGCGCCGCCCCCGGCGTTGCTGCCGAGGGCGCTGTAGACCTGCTCCTCGTTGGCGCCGAAGATGTTCGACGCGATCTTCTGACCGTCGGCGGTGTCGACCTGGTCGAGGTTCACGCCGCCCTGGAGCAGGTCGTTGTCGTGCTGGCCGAGGGCGTCGAGGATGGAGCTCGCGCCGCCGCCCTGCGCGTTGGCCTGGAGCCCGCCGAGGAGCGCCGGCAGCGCCTGCTGGGCGGCCTGCTCGACCTCCTGGGGCTGGGCGCCCACCTGCTGCGCGATCTGGTCCACCGGCAGGCTCTGGAGGATGTCGTCAACTGCGGCCATGAGGCCACCTCTCTCGTGTGCTCGGGTGGGCCCGATGCCCACACTCCTGCTCAACGTACCCACGACGGACGGTGCGGTGGGGGTTACGGGCGAGCGGACGGCATACGCACAGGTGCGCGCGGCAGGGCGGACGCAGGGGACGCGCCCGGCTCAGCCCACCGGTACGCGCAGGATGCGGTCGTCCCCGTCGCGGGGGTCGCCGCGGAAGGTGTTGCTGGACAGCGCCCACAGCGTCCGGTCGGGGGCCACGACGACGTCGCGCAGTCGGCCGAACTCGCCCTCGAACAACCGCTCCGGGTCCTCGCCCCGGACGGAGCCGTTCACCGGCACCTTCCACAGCGATTCGCCCCGCAGCGCCGCCATGTACACCGCGCCGTCGGGGCCGACGGCGATGCCGCTGGGGGAGCTGTCCTCGGTGGACCACTGCGCGATGGGCGCGACGAAGTCACCGCTGCTGCCCTCGATGCCCTCGACCTCGGGCCAGCCGTAGTTCTTGCCCGGTTCGATGACGTTGAGCTCGTCCCACGTGTTCTGGCCGAACTCGCTGGCATACATCGTGCCGTCGGCGCCCCACGCGATGCCCTGCACGTTGCGGTGGCCGAGGCTCCACACCGGACTGCCGGCGAACGGGTTGCCCGGCGCGGGCTTGCCGTCGGCGGTGACGCGCAGGATCTTGCCGCCGAGGTTGCCGCGGTCCTGCGAGCGGCTCGGCTCGGCCGCGTCACCGGTCGTGACGTAGAGGAAGCCGTCCGGTCCCCACTTGAGGCGCCCGCCGTTGTGGTTGCCGGCCTTGGGTATGCCGGTGAGCACGGGTGTGAAGTCGCCGAACCTGTTGTCGCGCAGTGTGGTTCGCACGACGCGGTTGTCGTCGGCGGCGGTGAGGTAGAGGTGCACGGTGGCGTCGGTGGCGAAGTCGGGAGAGACGGCGATACCGAGCAGGCCGCCTTCACCGTCGGCGTCGACGCCGGGGACCTCGCCGATCGTCGTGCGCTGCCCGTCTGCCGTCACGCGCACGACCTGCGCCTCGTCGCGCAGGGTGACGAGCGCGCTCCCGTCGGGCAGGAAGGCGATGGCCCACGGCACGTCCAGCCCGGTGACGACGTCACTCGGCTCGCCACTCGGGATCGCCGTGGGCGATGCGCTCGGGCTGGTCGCGCTGCCGGAGGGAGTGGACTGTGTCGCGGTGGGTGACGATGCCGACGGGGTCGGTGTCGCGGAGGGCTCGTCCTCGCCGGACCCGCAGGCGGTGAGCGCGAGTGCCAGAGCCGTCGCGGCGGTCAGCGCCGCGGTGCGTCGGGCGAGGGCAGGGAGGAGGTCCATGCCCCATTGTGGCCTCTAGGGTTGTGAGCATGCTGGTCGTCTCCTTCCCCGAAGCCGAGCTGCGAGACGCCGTGGGGGAGGTGCCGGGTGTCGAGTCCGTGCTGTGGGACCCGGGTTCGGACGAGGCGGGGGACGAGCGCATCGAGGTCGTCGTTGCTCCCTACCTCGGTGCCGCCCAGCGGCTCGCCCCCGTCGCCGACCTGCCCCGGTGCCGGCTCGTGCAGCTCCAGTCCGCGGGATACGACGGGGTGCTCGAGGTGGTGCCCGAGCGGATCGCGGTGGCCAACGCCGCCGGGGTCTACGACGCGCCGACCGCCGAGCTCACCCTCGGCCTCACGCTCGCGTCGCTGCGCGGCATCCCCGAGTCCGTCCGCTCCGCCGACGATGCGACATGGCGACCGCTCGGGCGTCGTCCCGCCCTCGCGGGCAGCCGTGTCCTCATCGTCGGCTACGGGTCGGTGGGTCGGGCCATCGTGAGTCGGTTCGCCGCCTTCGAGGTCGAGCTCACTGCAGTCGCATCGCGCGCCCGCGACGGCGACGACCTCGTCGAGCGGGTCCACGGCGTCGACGAGCTGCCCGAGCTGCTGCCGCACCAGGACGTCGTCGTCGTCATCACCCCGCTCGGTGACTCCACGCGTGGCCTCGTCGACGACACCTTCCTCTCCGCCATGCCCGAGGGTGCGCTCCTCGTCAACGTCGCCCGCGGCCCGGTCGCCGACACCGACGCGCTCGTGAAGCACGCGGGCCGGCTACGGATCGCCCTCGACGTCACGGACCCGGAGCCGCTGCCCGACGGCCACCCGTTGTGGTCGGCTCCGGACGTGCTCATCACGCCCCACGCGGGCGGCAACACGAGCGTGCTGATCCCGCGGATGGCCGACCTCGTGCGCGAGCAGCTCAGCGGGCTGGTCGAGGGGCGCGACCCCATCCACCTCGTCCGGCCCTGAACTGCGGGCGTGCGGCCCACGGGAATGTCAAGACCTGACATCGCGCCCGAGCCGGGGCAGACTCGAGGCATGACCTCCGCAGCCGAGGACCGGACGCTCGTCCTCGTCCGGCATGCCAAGGCCCAGCAGGACGGCTATGACGCCGACCATGACCGCGAGCTCACGCCGCGCGGCCACCGTGACGCGGCCGAGGCCGGCCGATGGCTCTGCGCCCAGGGCATCGGCATCGACGAGGTCCTCTGCTCCACCGCCACGCGTACCCAGCAGACCTGCGAGGGCATCTGGAGCGCCGGCTGCTCCGAGGCGGACATCCACCACGAGCGACGCATCTACGACGCGTCGGCGGACCGCATCCTCGAGACCGTCCGCGAAGCGGACAGCGACGCCAACGTCGTCATGGTCGTCGGGCACGCACCCGGCATACCGGCTCTGACGTCGATCCTCGCCGACGGTGAGGGGAGCGAGCGCGCCCACGACCTGCTCAGCCAGGGCTTCCCGACCGCGGGCATCGCGGTGCTGCGCTTCTCGGGGCACTGGAGCGACCTCGCCCCCGGGATGGCCCGGCTCGACCGGTTCCACGTCGCGCGGGCCGAGAAGCGCGAGTCCGCCGACGCCTGAGCCGGCTCGGCTCACGTCGCCTCCGGGCCGCCGGGGAGCCGGGACCTCGATCCGCCATCGACGTCTCGATTCGCCGGACGTCCCACGAATCGAGGCGCCATCGGCGAACCGAGCCGCGCGTGTCCGCCGCGGCCTGACCGCCCGGGTGGGCGGACGGCATACGGCCAGGGCATGAGATCGGCGTCCCACCTCGTGGACAGGCGTCCTAGAGTGTGGCCATGAGTCCGGAGAGCACCGACCCGAGCGCGCCCGACATCAAGCCCCGCAGCCGCGACGTCACCGACGGCCTCGAGAAGACCGCGGCCCGCGGCATGCTCCGCGCCGTCGGTATGGGCGACGACGACTGGGTCAAGCCGCAGGTCGGCGTCGCGAGCTCGTGGAACGAGATCACGCCGTGCAACCTCTCCCTCGACCGGCTCGCCAAGGCCGTCAAGGACGGCGTGCACGCGGCCGGCGGCTACCCGCTCGAGTTCGGCACGATCTCGGTCTCCGACGGCATCTCCATGGGCCACGAGGGGATGCACTTCTCGCTCGTGTCGCGCGAGGTCATCGCCGACTCCGTCGAGACGGTGATGAACGCCGAGCGCCTCGACGGCTCGGTCCTCCTCGCCGGCTGCGACAAGTCGCTGCCGGGCATGCTCATGGCCGCCGCGCGGCTCGACCTGGCTTCGGTGTTCCTGTATGCCGGGTCGATCCTCCCCGGGGTCGCGAAGCTCTCGGACGGGTCCGAGAAGACCGTGACGATCATCGACGCCTTCGAGGCGGTCGGTGCCTGCGCCGCCGGCCGGATGTCGCGCGAGGACGTCGACGCCATCGAGCGCGCGATCTGTCCCGGCGAGGGCGCGTGCGGTGGCATGTACACCGCCAACACGATGGCGTCGGTCGCCGAGGCGATGGGCATGTCCCTGCCCGGCTCGGCGGCCCCGCCGGCCACCGACCGCCGCCGCGACGGGTTCGCCCGCAAGTCCGGTGAGGCCGTCGTCGGCCTGCTGCGCGAGGGCATCACCGCGCGCCGGATCATGACGAAGGAGGCGTTCGAGAACGCCATCGCCGTCGTCATGGCGTTCGGCGGCTCGACCAACGCCGTCCTGCACCTCCTCGCGATCGCCCACGAGGCCGAGGTCGACCTCACCATCGGCGACTTCCAGCGGATCGGGTCGCGCGTCCCGCACCTCGCCGACGTCAAGCCGTTCGGGCAGTTCGTCATGACCGACATCGACCGCGTCGGGGGCGTGCCGGTCGTCATGAAGGCGCTCCTCGATGCCGGGCTGCTGCACGGCGACGCGCTCACCGTCACCGGCCGCACGGTGGCCGAGAACCTCGCCGACATCCGCCCGCCGGACCCGGACGGCAACGTCGTGCGCGCCATGGCCGAGCCGATCCACCGCACCGGTGGACTGACCATCCTCTCCGGCTCGCTCGCACCCGAGGGAGCGGTCGTGAAGTCGGCCGGCTTCGACACCGACGTCTTCGAGGGAACCGCGCGCGTCTTCGACGGCGAGCGCGCCGCCATGGACGCCGTCGAGCAGGGCACGCTCAAGCCCAAGGACGTCGTCGTCATCCGCTACGAGGGGCCCAAGGGCGGCCCCGGCATGCGCGAGATGCTCGCCGTCACCGGCGCGATCAAGGGCGCCGGGCTCGGCAAGGACGTCCTGCTCCTCACCGACGGCCGCTTCTCCGGCGGCACGACGGGCCTGTGCGTCGGGCACGTTGCCCCCGAAGCCGTCGACGAGGGGCCGATCGCGTTCGTCCGCGACGGCGACGGCATCCGGCTCGACGTTGCGAACGGCACGCTCGACCTGCTCGTCGATGAGGACGAGCTGCAGCGCCGTCGCAGCGAGGGCGTCGCCCACCCCGAGCCGAAGTACACCCGCGGTGTGCTCGCGAAGTACCGCAAGCTCGTCGGCTCGGCCAGTCGCGGCGCCGTCTGCGACTGAGCCACGGCGGGAGGCGAGGGTCCCGCGGAGGCGAGCGGCCGGCATACGACGATGGGCTCACGTGCAGGACCCGCGCTCGACCGCATGGTGGGATGTGTCGTCTCACACGTTGACACGGCATACGGGGGAGGGGAGAGTCGTCCCGTGGCTCGCACTCTCGTACTTCCCCAGGCGCCCGGCCCCTCCTGAACGGACCGGCCAGGCGCCTCCCTCCATCGTCCCCTTGCCTGCGTGGGACGGGAGGGTTTTTTTGTGGCCGGAGCCACGGCACGACACCGCAGGCAGCACCCGAGATACGGCACATGAGAACGAAGAGATGGTGACGACGTGAGCGAGACAGCGACAGCGCCCACTCCGGCGCGGCTCGCGCAGCAGGCGCGGGCCAAGGCTCCCCTCGAGGTGACCGGGGCGCAGAGCCTCGTCCTCTCGCTCGAGGCCATGGAGGTCGACACCGTCTTCGGCATCCCCGGCGGCGCGATCCTGCCGGCCTACGACCCGCTGCTCGACTCGGTCAAGGTGCGGCACATCCTCGTGCGCCACGAGCAGGGCGCCGGGCACGCCGCCGAGGGCTACGCCGCCGCGACCGGCAAGGTCGGGGTCTGCATGGCGACCTCGGGCCCCGGTGCGACGAACCTCGTCACGGCACTCGCGGACGCGCACATGGACTCCGTCCCGATCGTCGCGATCACCGGCCAGGTCGCCAGCGCCGCGATCGGCACGGATGCCTTCCAGGAGGCCGACATCCGCGGCATCACGATGCCGATCACGAAGCACAACTACCTCGTCACCGACCCGGCCGAGATCCCGCGGGTCATCGCCGAGGCGTTCCACATCGCCTCGACCGGCCGGCCGGGTCCCGTCCTCGTCGACATCAGCAAGGACGCCCTCCAGGCGTCGACGACGTTCTCGTGGCCGCCACGGATCGACCTGCCCGGCTACCACCCGGTGACCCGTCCGCACTCCAAGCAGATCCGCGAGGCCGCGCGGCTCATCGCGGCAGCCGAGCGTCCGGTGCTTTATGTCGGTGGCGGCGTCATCCGCGCCGACGCGGCGGAGGAGGTGCGCCAGTTCGTCGAGCTGACCCGCATCCCCGTCGTGACGACGCTCATGGCACGCGGCGCCCTGCCGGACAGTCACGAGCTGCACCTCGGGATGCCCGGTATGCACGGCTCGGTCGCCGCGGTGACCGCGCTGCAGAAGTCCGACCTGCTCATCACCCTCGGTGCCCGCTTCGACGACCGGGTCACCGGGCAGCTGTCGACCTTCGCGCCCGAGGCCAAGGTCATCCACGCCGACATCGACCCCGCCGAGATCGGCAAGAACCGCACGGCCGACGTGCCGATCGTCGGGTCGTGCAAGGACGTCCTCGTCGACCTCATCGAGGCCGTGGACACCGACATCGACTCCGGCCGCGCCGGCGACTACACGGCATGGCGGGAGCGGACGCTCGGCTGGAAGCGGGACTTCCCCGTCGGCTACACCGAACCCGAGAACGCCACTCTCGCACCGCAGTTCGTGCTTGAGCGGCTCTCGGCGATCGCCGGGCCCGAGGCGGTCTACGTCGCGGGCGTGGGGCAGCACCAGATGTGGGCGGCGCAGTTCGTCCAGTACGAGCGGCCGCGCGCGTGGCTCAACTCCGGTGGCCTCGGGACCATGGGGTATGCCGTCCCGGCCGCCATGGGTGCCCAGGTCGGCGAGCCCGACCGCACCGTGTGGGCCATCGACGGCGACGGCTGCTTCCAGATGACGAACCAGGAGCTCGCGACCTGCGTCATCAACAACATCCCGATCAAGGTTGCCGTCATCAACAACTCGAGCCTCGGCATGGTCCGTCAGTGGCAGTCGCTCTTCTACAACGAGCGCTACTCCAACACCGACCTGCACACCTCCGCGGACGGCACCCGGATCCCCGACTTCGTCAAGCTCGCCGACGCCTACGGCTGCGTCGGCCTGCGGTGCGAGCGGCCCGAGGATGTCGACGACACGATCCGCAAGGCCATGGAGGTCACCGACCGGCCGGTCCTCGTCGACTTCATCGTCCACCGCGACGCGATGGTTTGGCCGATGGTCCCGGCCGGCGTGAGCAACGACGCGATCCAGGTCGCCAAGGACACCGCCCCGCAGTGGGACCTCGAGGACTCCGACGCCGTCGAGCAGGACGAGGACGCCGACAACAGCGAGGAGCTGGGAACCGACGACGCGGTGGTCGCGAATGCCGTTGAGGCAGAAGGGAAGGACGCCTGATGTCACAGCACACCCTGTCCGTGCTCGTCGAGAACAAGCCCGGCGTCCTCGCCCGGATCGCCGGTCTGTTCTCCCGGCGCGGGTTCAACATCCACTCCCTCGCGGTCGGTGAGACCGAGCACCCGGAGATCTCGCGCATCACCGTCGTCGTCGACGTCGAGGGGCTGCCGCTCGAGCAGGTGACCAAGCAGCTCAACAAGCTCGTCGAGGTGCTCAAGGTCGTCGAGCTCGACGCGACCGCCGTCCAGCGACAGGTCATGCTCATCAAGGTGCGCGCCGACTCGGCGACCCGCAGCCAGGTCCTTGAGCTCGTCCAGCTGTTCCGGGCCAAGGTTGTCGACGTCGCCAGCGAGTCCGTGACGATCGAGGCCACCGGCCACGCGGAGAAGCTCGAGGCGCTGCTCGGGGTCCTCGAGCCCTACGGCGTGCGCGAGCTCGTCCAGTCGGGCCTCGTCGCCATCGGCCGCGGCCCGCGCTCGATCACCGACCGGGCCCTGCGCGGCGCCTGAGAGCGGGAGGCGCGTGGGCGGCATACGCTCGAAGGCGCGCGAACGGCCTACCGAAAAAGACTGCACGACACCACGATTCACCAACCAGGAGAGAGCGAAACCATGGCCGAGATGTTCTACGACGACGACGCCGACCTGTCGATCATCCAAGGGCGCAAGGTCGCCGTCATCGGGTACGGCAGCCAGGGCCACGCCCACGCGCTGAACCTGCGCGACAGCGGCGTCGACGTGCGCGTCGGCCTCGCCGAGGGGTCCAAGAGCCGCGAGAAGGCCGAGGCCGAGGGCCTGCCCGTGTCGACCGTCGCCGACGCGGTCAAGGACGCCGACCTCGTCGTCATCCTCACGCCGGACCAGGTGCAGCGCACCGTTTACGCCGAGGAGATCAAGCCGAACCTCAAGGAGGGCGCGGCGCTGCTCTTCGGCCACGGCTTCAACATCCGCTTCGACTACATCGAGCCCGAGCCCGGCTCCGACGTCATCATGGTCGCGCCCAAGGGCCCCGGCCACCTCGTGCGCCGCGAGTTCGTCGACGGCCGAGGCGTGCCCGTGCTCCTCGCGGTCGAGCAGGACGCGTCCGGCCAGGCGTGGGACCTCGCGAAGTCCTACGCCAAGGCGATCGGCGGCCTGCGCGCCGGCGGCATCAAGACGACGTTCACCGAGGAGACCGAGACCGACCTCTTCGGCGAGCAGGCCGTCCTCTGCGGCGGCGCCTCGCAGCTGATCATGTATGGCTTCGAGACACTCGTCGAGGCGGGCTACCAGCCCGAGGTCGCGTACTTCGAGTGCCTGCACGAGCTCAAGCTCATCGTCGACCTCATGGTCGAGGGCGGCATCGCCAAGCAGCGCTGGTCGGTGTCGGACACGGCGGAGTACGGCGACTACGTCTCGGGCCCGCGCGTCATCGACCCGAGCGTCAAGGAGAACATGCAGGCCGTCCTCGCAGACGTGAAGAACGGCGCGTTCGCCAAGCGGTTCATCGACGACCAGGACGCCGGTGGCCCCGAGTTCAAGGCCCTGCGCGAGAAGGGCGCCCAGCACCCGATCGAGGCGACGGGCAAGGACCTGCGCAAGCTGATGAGTTGGATCAAGGAGACGGACAGCGACTACACCGAGGGTTCCGCGGCTCGGTGACAGGGGGCTGTGCCCTTTCCCGCCTGATCACGGAACCGGGGCGTTCGTGGCGGAACCGTCCCGCCACGAACGCCCCGGTTCCGCCGTGAACGAGGCGCTGCATACAGTGACGGCGTGAGCGAGCTCGTCGAGGGATGGCCGGTCTGGGCCGTGTTCGCGGCGTTCTGGCTCATCGCGCTGCTCCGCTCGAACGCGACCTACTGGGCCGGGCGCGGGCTGCGCGCCGGAGGAGAGCGGTCGCGGCTCGCGGAGCGCCTCGACCGGCCGGCGGTGGTCCGGACCGAGGCGCTGGTTCGCCGGTTCGGCGCACCGGCGGTCGTGCTGAGCTTCCTCACCGTGGGGGTGCAGACGCTCATCAACGCGGCCGCGGGGGCGTTGCGTATGCCGCTCGCGCGCTACCTGCCCGCGTCGGCCCTCGGGTCGGTGCTGTGGGCGACGCTCTACACGTCGGTCGGGGTGGCGCTGTGGGAGGCGGTGACGGGAGGCCGGTGGTGGTGGTTGCTCGTGCCCGTGGCTGTCGCCGGACTCGTCGTGGGCGTCACGCGGTGGGCCCAGCAGCGAGTGCCGTCAGGTCGGTGAGTGGAACCGGCGGGGGAGCGGCCGGGGCTGCGTCTCGAGCCACTGCTCGAAGGTCTGCCCGCCGAGCTCGGTATCCGGGCCCGGCAGGATGCGGCCCTCGGAGAAGCCCTTGAGCGCGTCCCCGACGGCCGGGATGCGCACGAGTCGTGGGGGAGTGCGGCCGTCGTGTGCGGCGACGAGGTCGAGGACCTGTCGTGTGGTGTATGCCGTGGGGCCAGCGAGGTCGGTCGCGCGCGTGAACCCGTCGGGTCGCGGGCCGGTCGCGTGGTCGGCGAGGCGTTCGGCGACCCAGTCGATGTCGACGGGTTGGATGCGCATGTCTCCGAGCGCGAACGCGACCGGCCCGATCCGGCCGGCGGTCGCGAAGAACGCTGCGAGAGAGTGGAACTGGGTGGCTCGCACGATCGTGGCCGGGACGCCGGACTCCTCGAGCGCGCGCTCGGAGTCGACCTTCGCGCGGTAGTAGGGGTAGCCGATGCGGTCGCAGCCGACGATCGAGATCGACACGACCTGGGCGGCCGAGCCGACTCGTCTCAGTGACTCGGCGATGCGACGGGCGCCCGCGACGTCGACCTCCTGGGGCGTGCGCTGCGACGTCGCCGCGTGGACGACCGCGTCGGCGACGGTCAGGACCTCGTCGAGGCCGGCCCCGGTCGCGAGGTCGACGCCGCTGCGCCGGCTCGCCGCCACCGCCTCGTGCCCTCGTGCGGAGAGCACCCGCACCACGCGCGCCCCGAGGTCCCCTGCGCCACCCGTCACGACGACTCGCATGGCGGTATACTACTGGTATGACTGCCACGACCATCAAGGTGCCCGTGGCGACGCGCGACCGGCTCAAGGAGCACGCCGCCCGTCGGGGCGAGACGCTCGCGGAGCACGTCGAGCGACTGCTCGACCTGGCCGATCGCGAAGACCGCTTCGCCAGTCTCCGCACGGCGATCGACGCCATGGACGAGGACGCCCGCACGGCATACGAGCACGAACGCGACGCCTGGCTCGATGCCGACCTCTCCTGAGCTCGTCCCCGGTGCGGTCCACTGGGCCGAGCTCGACCCGAGCGCGGGTCGCGAACAGGGCGGGCGCCGACCCGTTCTCGTCGTCGCGAGCCGGGGCTTCCTCGAGGTCGTCGACGCACTCGCCCTCGTGGTCCCGGTGACCTCGGTCGACCGGGGCTGGCCGAACCATGTCGCGCTCTCGGGCCTTGGGCGGGCGTCGTTCGCCATGACCGAGCAGGTCCGGGCGGTGTCCCGGCAGAGGTTGCACGGCCGCATCGGACTCGCCTCGGACGCGGAGCTGACCGAGGTGCGCCGCTGGCTGGCGGACTTCCTTGGGCTGTGAACCGGGCCCTTCCGGCAGGACGTGCGAGCGACTGGAGTGGTGGGCGTCACCGGTCCGCATCGCGGGCGGCGGCATCCACATGCTGGGCACGGCTCTAGACTCCAAGGGCACGACGAGGTGCGCCGTCCCCACCCCCGTGACCGCCTTGAAGGAACCCACGTGACCAAGCCCGTTGTCCTGATCGCCGAGGAACTCAGCCCGGCCACCATCGACGCCCTCGGACCGGATTTCGAGATCCGCCAGACTGACGGCTCCGACCGCTCCCAGCTCATTCCGGCCCTCGCCGACGTCGACGCCGTGCTCATCCGCTCCGCGACGAAGATGGACGCCGAGGCCATCGCGGCCGCCAAGAACCTCAAGGTCATCGCCCGCGCCGGTGTCGGCCTCGACAACGTCGACGTCCCCGCCGCGACGCAGGCCGGCGTCATGGTCGTCAACGCGCCGACGTCCAACATCACGAGCGCCGCCGAGCTCGCCGTCGGCCTGCTCCTCTCGACCGCCCGCAACATCGCCCCGGCCAACCAGGCGCTCAAGGGCGGCGCGTGGAAGCGCAGCAAGTACGGCGGTGTCGAGCTGCTCGACAAGAAGGTCGGCGTCGTCGGCTTCGGCCGCATCGGCCAGCTCGTCGCCGAGCGACTCAAGGGCTTCGGCGTCGAGATCCTCGCCTACGACCCCTACGTCTCGGCCCAGCGCGCCGGCCAGCTCGGCGCCCGCCTCGTCAGCCTCGACGAGCTGCTCGCCGAGTCCGACTTCATCACCGTCCACCTGCCCAAGAGCCCCGAGACCCTCGGCCTCATCGGCAAGGAGGCGCTGACCAAGGTCAAGCCGTCCGTGCGCATCATCAACGCCGCCCGAGGCGGCATCGTCGACGAGGACGCCCTCGCCGAGGCCCTGCGCGAGGGCCGCGTCGCCGGCGCCGGCATCGACGTCTTCGCGACCGAGCCGACGACCGAGAGCCCGCTCTTCGAGCACGAGTCCGTCGTCGTCACGCCGCACCTCGGCGCGTCGACCGAGGAGGCCCAGGAGAAGGCCGGTGTCGCCGTCGCCAAGTCGGTGCGCCTCGCCCTCGGCGGCGACCTCGTCCCCGACGCCGTCAACGTCTCCGGCGGCGCCGTCGCCGAGGAGGTCCGCCCCGGCATCGACCTCGTCGAGAAGCTCGGCCGCATCTTCACCGGTGTCGCCGGCTCGGTCCCGGTCCAGCTCGACGTCGACGTGCGCGGCGAGATCACCGAGCACGACGTCTCCGTCTGGGAGCTCTCGGCGCTCAAGGGCCTCTTCACCGACATCTCCGAGGACCCGGTGACCTACGTCAACGCCCCGCTCCTCGCCAAGGACCGCGGCCTCGAGGTGCGCCTGCTCACCGACGCCGTCTCCGAGGAGTTCCGCAACGTCACGACCCTGCGCGGCACCCTCGCCGACGGCACGACGGTCTCCGTCGCGGGCACGCTCACCGGCCCGAAGATGGTCCAGAAGGTCACCGGCATCAACGGCTTCGACATCGAGGTGCCGCTGAGCGACCACATGGCGTTCTTCTCGTATGCCGACCGGCCCGGTGTCGTCGGTGTCATCGGTCGCCTGCTCGGCGAGGCCGACGTCAACATCGGCGGCATGCAGGTCGCGCGTGACGAGTCCGGCAAGGCCCTCGTCGCGCTCACCGTCGACAACAAGATCCCTGCCGACGTCGTCGCGGCCATCGGCACGGAGGTCGACGCGGACGTCCGCGTCGTCGACCTCGTCGACTGAGACCACGCACGCTCCGTCGAACCGACGCAATCAGTGGACGGTGTCTCAGAACGTGAGCCGGATCTTCCCGATAGTTGGACGTCCTCCTACCGTGGTCGGCATGCAGCGGTTGAGCCTCCTCATTGCCAGCCGCGGCGAGGTCCGGTAGTCAGCTCCCTCGCCGCGGAGATCCCGCGACGTCGCTGACCGGTTCGCCCACACCAGGGCTGGAGCCGACCGACCACCCCATTCAGACATGCCAGAAGGATGAGTTTCATGAGCGAAGAGGCCAAGCAGGCACAGAAGGCGCTGCAGGAGTCGATGGACCTGCGCGACCAGGACCACACCGACGCCTGACCTCACGGACTGACTGCCTCAGGGCCACGTGCATCCCCCGGATTGCGTGGCCCTGAGTCATGGGCCCGCAGGACCTGATTTCGAATGGCGGGACGGTGATCCCGGATGACGAGACGCGAACCTAGGGTGGGGACATGACCGACAGCAACGACGCGGGGACCGGTACGAGCGCAAAGCCCAACAGCGAGAACGCGATCGACCTCGCAGTCATCGCCGGTGACGGCATCGGTCCCGAGGTTGTCGCCGAGGGTCTCAAGGTCCTCGAGGCGGTGACCGCGGGCACCGGCACGAAGGTGACCAGCACGGCATACGACCTCGGCGCGAAGCGCTGGAACGCCACCGGCGAGACCCTCCCGGACAGCGTCCTGGACGAGCTGCGCCAGCACGACGTCATCCTGCTCGGCGCGATCGGCGACCCGAGCGTGCCGAGCGGCGTCCTCGAGCGCGGGATCCTGCTGCCGCTGCGGTTCGCGCTCGACCACTTCGTCAACCTCCGCCCTGCCAAGCTGTTCCCCGGTGTCGAGTCGCCGCTCGCCATCGAGCGTGTCGCCCCCGACGGCATCGACTTCGTCGTCGTGCGTGAGGGCACCGAGGGTCCGTATGTCGGCAACGGCGGCTCGCTGCGCACCGGCACCCCGCACGAGATCGCGACCGAGGTGAGCGTCAACACCCGCTTCGGCGTGGAACGCGTTGTGCGAGAGGCGTTCTCGCGCGCGCAGGCGCGTCCGCGCAAGCACCTCACCCTCGTGCACAAGCACAACGTGCTCACCCACGCCGGGCACCTGTGGCGGCGCACGGTCGAGGAGGTCGGCACGGAGTTCCCCGACGTCGAGACCGCCTACCAGCACGTCGACGCCGCGACGATCTTCCTCGCCACGGACCCCGGGCGGTTCGACGTCGTCGTCACCGACAACCTCTTCGGCGACATCATCACCGACATCGCCGCCGCCATCGCGGGCGGCATCGGCCTTGCCGCGAGCGGCAACATCAACCCCACGGGCGAGGCGCCGAGCATGTTCGAGCCGGTCCACGGGTCCGCCCCCGACATCGCCGGCCAGGGCAAGGCCGACCCGACCGCGACGATCCTCTCGGTCGCGATGCTGCTCGACCACCTCGGCCGCACCGAGGAGTCCCAGCGCGTGGAGGCCGCGGTCGCCGCCGACCTCGCCGAGCGCGGTAGCGAGGTACGCACGACGAGCGCCATCGGTGACGCCGTCGCCGAGCGCCTGTCATAGGCTCACGAGCGAGCCACCCCTCGCACCCTCCCCCTCCGGTCGCGAGGAACCCTCTTCGCCCGGAAGGACCCCGCCATGAGCGCCCTCTCGTTCACCGTCCAACGCCGACAGGACCCGGCCAGTGACGAGCGTCGCGCCGAGATCCTCGCCAACCCCGGCTTCGGAGTGCACTTCACCGACCACATGGTCACGGCGACGTGGACCAAGGACGGCGGCTGGGCCGACGGTCGTGTCAGCGCCTACGGCCCGATCCAGCTCATGCCGAGCGCGGCAGTCCTGCACTACGCGCAGGAGATCTTCGAGGGGATGAAGGCCTACCGGCACGCCGACGGCTCGGTGTGGACGTTCCGCCCCGAGGCCAACGCCGCGCGCATGCAGCGCAGCGCTCGCCGGCTCGCCCTGCCCGAGCTGGGTGAGGAGGACTTCGTCGCCTCCCTCAAGGCGCTCGTCGAGGTCGACCAGGCGTGGGTCCCCGAGGCTGACGGGTCCGAGGCGAGCCTCTACCTGCGGCCGTTCATGTATGCGTCGGAGGCGTTCCTCGGGGTGCGCCCGGCCAACGTCGTCACCTACTCCGTCATCGCCTCGCCCGCCGGACCGTACTTCTCCGGCGGCCTCAAGCCGGTGACGCTGTGGATCTCGCAGCACTACGCGCGCGCCGGCGTCGGCGGCACCGGCTCGGCCAAGTGTGGCGGCAACTACGCGTCCTCGCTCGCCGGCCAGCTCGAGGGCATCGAGAACGGCTGCGACCAGGCCGTCTTCCTCGACTCCGCCTCGCAGGAGTACATCGAGGAGCTCGGCGGCATGAACCTCTTCTTCGTCACCAAGGACGGTCAGCTCGTGACGCCCGAGCTCACCGGCTCGATCCTCGAGGGCATCACCCGCAGCTCCATCCTCGAGCTCGCCAAGGACGAGGGCCTCGAGCCCGTCGAGCGGCGCATCCCCATCCAGGAGTGGAAGGACGGCGTCGCATCGGGTGACATCCTCGAGATCTTCGCCTGTGGCACGGCCGCGGTCGTCACGCCCGTCGGCGAGCTGCGCTGGGAGGGCGGCACGGCTCCGGCAGTCGGCGGCGCCGAGGGTGGCGAGGTCACCCGGTCGATCCGCTCGCGCCTGCTGGACATCCAGTACGGCCGCGCCGAGGACTCGCGCGGCTGGCTCACCCGCCTCGCCTGAGGCGTGCGTGTGTCTCGGAACGTGAGCGCACCAAAAGGTGCACGAACGAACCATTGACGACGTGGCGCGAGTGGGTGTTTCCTGTCCCCGGTTGAGGTTTCGGGACAAAGGGGTCCGGAAGCGGACCATTTGGCGACAGGAGCACCCATGGCGACGCGCACCGACGAGCCGATCGAGCCCTCCCGCACCTCGGGTCAGGACACGCACCACGACGACGACGCCGCGCTGCTCGCCGAGCTCGGCTACCAGCAGGAGCTGCATCGCCGTTTCGGGGCGTTCAGCAACTTCGCGGTCTCCTTCTCGATCATCTCCGTGCTCGCCGGCTGCATCACGAGCTACCTCATCGCGATGAACGCCGGTGGGCCGGTCGCGATCTCCATCGGCTGGCCGCTCGTCGGCTTCTTCGTCGTCTGCGTCGCGCTCGCCATGGCGGAGATCTGCTCGGTCTACCCGACCGCCGGCGGGCTCTACTTCTGGGCCGGCCGGCTCGCGACCAAGGGCAAGCGCCAGTGGGCCTGGACCGTCGGCTGGTTCAACTTCCTCGGCGAGGTCGCCGTGACGACTGCTGTCGACATGGGCGCGGCGATCACGTGGATGGCCTTCATGGACCTCACCTTCGGCGTCGAGGTCACGGCGGTCCGCACGTTCATCTGCTTCGTCGTCATCCTGCTGCTGCACGGGCTGCTCAACGCGTTCGGCGTCAACCTCGTCCAGATGCTCGCGAGCGTCTCGGCGTGGTGGCACCTCGCCGGTGTCGCGATCATCGTCGCGGTGCTCGCGTTCGTGCCGGACCAGCACCAGAGCGCCTCGTTCGTCTTCACTGAGTTCAAGAACGAAACCGGTTGGGGGAGTGCGCCATACGTCTTCCTCATGGGTCTGCTCATGGCGCAGTACACCTTCACCGGCTACGACGCCTCCGCGCACGTTGCCGAGGAGACGCGCAACGCCTCCGTCGCGGCACCGAAGGGCATCGTCAACTCGGTCGTCGTCTCGCTCGTCGCGGGCTGGATCCTGCTGCTCGCCGTGACGTTCGCGGTGCAGGACTGGGAAGCGGCGCGCACCACCGAGATCGGCCTGCCGCCGGCGCAGATCTTCATCGACGCGGCCGGCCCGGCGCTCGGCAAGGGGCTCCTCCTCATCTGCGCCGTCGCCCAGTTCTTCTGCGGCATGGCCTGCGTGACGAGCTCGTCGCGGATGTCGTTCGCGTTCTCGCGCGACAACGCGCTGCCCGGGTCGCGCCTGTGGGCCAAGGTCAACCCCCGCACCGGCACGCCGACGAACTCGATCTGGCTGGTCACGATCGCCTCGATCGTCCTCGCGTCGCCGTCGCTCTGGTCCACGACGGCCTACCTCGCGGTGACGTCCATCGCCGTCATCGGGCTCTACATCGCCTACGTGACACCGGTGCTGCTGCGCCGGCTCAACCCCGACTTCCGTCAGGGGCGCTGGAACCTCGGTCGCTGGTCGGCGCCGATCGGGTGGATCGCCATCATCTGGGTCGCGTTCATCTGCGTGCTGTTCATGCTGCCGCCGGCGTCACCGATCACCGTCGACACGTTCAACTACGCCCCCGTCGCGGTCGGTGTGGTCGTGCTCTTCGCCCTCGTGTCGTGGTTCGTCCGCGGCCGCAAGCACTTCATGCGCGACGTCCCGGAGGGGCACGACACCCGCCCGCCCGCGGAGATCTTCCAGTGAGCCAAGGCGGGGGTATGCCGTGAGCGCGCCGGTTCCCGAGGTGGGTCGCCTCCCCGCCGCGGTGCTGCGCCCCGCCACGGCGAACGTCTTCGAGACGACGGTCGAGCAGCTGGCGACGGCGATCCGGCTCGGCGTCTTCGTCGACGGCGAACAGCTGCCGCCGGAGCGAGAGCTCGCCGAGCGCCTCGGGGTCGCCCGCGGCACCCTGCGCGACGCCATCGCGGCACTTCGTGACAGCGGGCTCGTCACCACGCGCCGGGGGCGTGGTGGCGGGACCGTCGTCACGTACACCTCGCCGGAGCCGGGGTCGAAGCCGACGTCCCGTCGCGGTGCGGCGCTGGCCGACGCCCTCGACTTCCGCCGCGTCGTCGAGCCGGGCGCCGCGTGGCTGGCCGCCCGCCAGGAGCTCTCCGCCGACCAGCGGACCTGGCTCGTCGCGTCTGCCGACGCGGTGCGAGAAGCCGCTCAGGACACCGGTGCCCACCGCATCGCCGACAGCCGCTTCCACCTCGCGGTGGCCACACTCTCGGCGTCACCGATGCTCATCGAGTCGGTGACCCGGGCCCAGGCGGTGCTCGGCGAGATGCTCGCGGCCATCCCGGTGCTGCCACGCAACATCGACCACTCGTGCGACCAACACGACGCCGTCGTCGACGCCGTCCTGCGCGGTGACGACGACGCGGCCCGGGCCGCGATGGAGGAGCACTGCGACGCGACCTCCGCCCTGCTCAGAGGACTCATCGGATGACGAAGGAGATCGACACATGAGCGGATCCATCCACGACCGCGGACCGGCACAGCTCACCCTCGACCAGCTGCGCAGCGAGGTCGACAGCGGTGTGGTCGACACCGTCATCGTCGCCTTCACCGACATGCAGGGACGGCTCACGGGCAAGCGGCTGCACGCCGGCTACTTCTTCGACCACGTCCTCGAGGGTGGGGTCGAGGGGTGCAACTACCTCCTCGCGGTCGACGTCGACATGAACACCGTCGACGGCTACGCGATGTCCTCGTGGGAGAAGGGCTACGGCGACTTCGAGTTCGTCCTGGATCTCGACACGCTGCGGCGAACGCCGGGTCAGCCGAACTCGGTGACGATCCAGTGCGACCTCGCCTGGCTCGACGGCTCGGGACCGGTACGACAGTCTCCACGCGGCATACTCAAGGCCCAGGTCGAGCGCGCTGCCGAGAAGGGCTGGGGCGCCATCGCCGGGACCGAGCTCGAGTTCATCGTCTTCGAGGACACCTACGCCGACGCCTGGGACCGGCGCTACGTCGGCCTCACCGGCGCGAACCGCTACAACGTCGACTACTCCATCACCGGCGGCACCGTCGTCGAGCCGCTGCTGCGCGACATCCGGGGCGAGATGTATGCCGCGGGCGTCACCGTCGAGGGCGCGAAGGGTGAGTGCAACTTCGGACAGCACGAGATCGGCTTCCTCTACGACGAGGTCGTGCGCACGTGCGACAACCACGTCATCTACAAGACGGCGGCCAAGGAGCTCGCCGCGAAGCACGGCATGTCGCTGACCTTCATGGCGAAGTACGACGAGCGTGAGGGCAACTCGTGCCACATCCACCTCTCGCTGCGTGGCACCGACGGCGAGGTCGTCTTCGCCGACGACGACCGAGACGGCGGGCAGAGCGAGCTCTTCGACCACTTTCTCGCCGGGCTGCTCGCGACGATGCGCGAGTTCACCTACTTCTATGCCCCAAACATCAACTCCTACAAGCGTTTCCAGCCGGGGTCGTTCGCCCCGACCGCGGTGGCGTGGGGCCGTGACAACCGCACCTGCGCGCTACGGGTCGTCGGTCACGGGGCCGGGCTGCGCGTCGAGAACCGGGTGCCCGGAGGAGACGTCAACCCCTACCTCGCCATCGCCGCCATGATCGCCGGCGGCCTGCACGGCATCGAGAACGAGCTGCCCCTCGAGCCGGCCTTCGAGGGCAACGCCTACAGTGCCGACGTCGACCAGGTGCCGACGACCCTGCGGGACGCGCGCGACCTGCTCGCCGGGTCGGCCATCGCCCGGGAGGCCTTCGGCGACGACGTCGTCGACCACTACGTCAACGCTGCCGACGTCGAGCTCAAGGCGTTCGACGCCGCAGTGACCGACTGGGAACGCATCCGCGGATTCGAAAGGCTCTGAACACCATTGACCACCACGCATGACGTCATCAACCCGGCGACCGAGGAGCGACTGACCTCCGTCGAGCTCGTCGGCGTGGAGGAAACCGACGAGGCGATCGCCCATGCCGTCGCGGCCGGCCCGGCGTGGCGCGAGCTGGCTCCCGCCGACCGCGGGCGCCTCCTGCGGCGCTTCAGCGACGTCGTCGACGACCACCTCGAGGAGCTCGCCCAGCTCGAGGTCGCCAACGCCGGGCACACCATCGGCAACGCCCGGTGGGAGGCGGGCAACGTCCGCGACGTCCTCGCCTACTACTCGGCCGCGCCGGAGCGCCTCCTCGGCCAGCAGATCCCCGTCGCCGGCGGCCTCGATGTCACCTTCAAGGAGCCGCTCGGCGTCGTCTCGGTCATCGTCCCGTGGAACTTCCCCATGCCCATCGCGGGCTGGGGCTTCGCACCTGCCCTCGCCGCGGGCAACACCGTCGTCCTCAAGCCGGCCGAGCTCACCCCGCTCACCGCGATCCGGCTCGGCGAGCTCGCCCTCGACGCCGGCATTCCCGAGGGCGTCTTCACCGTCCTCCCCGGCAAGGGCTCGGTCGTGGGGGAGCGGTTCGTCACCCACCCGGACGTGCGCAAGGTCTGCTTCACCGGCTCCACCGCCGTCGGGCAGGGCATCATGCGCAAGGCCGCGGACCAGCTCAAGCGGGTCACCCTCGAGCTCGGCGGCAAGTCGGCGAACATCGTCTTCGACGACGCCGACCTCGACGCCGCGGCCGCGGCAGCGCCGATGTCGTTCCTCGACAACGCCGGCCAGGACTGCTGCGCCCGGACGCGGATCCTCGTGCAGCGGGGCGTTTTCGACGCCTTCATGGAGCGTTTCGAGTCGGCGATCAAGGACGTCAGGGTCGGCGACCCCGGTGACGAGCAGACCCAGATGGGCCCCCTCGTGAGCTCCGGCCAGCGCGACACCGTGCGCGGCTTCGTCGAGGACGCCGAGGGCAGCGTCGACGTCGCCTTCCGGGGCTCCGCGCCCGAGGGTGCCGGCTACTGGTACCCGCCGACCGTCGTCCTCCCCGGCGGGACGACCGACCGCGTCTGGCAGGACGAGATCTTCGGGCCCGTCGTGGGCGTCATGCCCTTCGACGACGAGGCGGACGCGATCGCGAAGGCCAACGACACGGCATACGGGCTCTCCGGGTCGATCTGGACCCGCGACGTCGGGCGCGCGATCCGGGTCTCCCGGGGCGTCGAGGCCGGGAACCTCTCGGTCAACAGCCACAGCAGCGTCCGCTACTCGACCCCGTTCGGCGGGTTCAAGTCGAGCGGCATCGGTCGCGAGCTCGGCCCGGACGCGCTCGACGCGTTCACCGAGGTCAAGAACGTCTTCATCAGCACCGAGAGCTGAGCTCTCACCACAGCACGAAAGGGCTTGCAACACATGGGAACTCGTCTTGAGGGCAAGGTCGCCGTCGTCACCGGCGGCTGCTCCGGTATCGGCCTGGCGACGGTGCGCCGATTCGCCGAGGAGGGCGCCACGGTCGTCATCGGCGACCTCGACGACGCGGCCGGCGAGCGCATCGCCGAGGAGGTCGGCGGCGCATACGTCCACTGTGACGTCACCGACAAGGAGCACGTCGACGCCCTCTTCGGAGGCGCCAAGGACAGGTTCGGCAGCCTCGACATCGCCTTCAACAACGCGGGGATCAGCCCGCCCGAGGACGACTCCATCCTCGACACCGACCTCGAGGCGTGGCGCAAGGTCCAGGAGGTCAACCTCACCAGCGTGTACCTCTGCTGCAAGGCGGCGCTGCCCCACATGATCGAGCAGGGCAAGGGCTCGATCATCAACACCGCGTCCTTCGTCGCGGTCATGGGTGCCGCGACGTCGCAGATCTCCTACAGCGCGTCCAAGGGTGGCGTGCTGTCGATGTCGCGAGAGCTCGGCGTGCAGTTCGCGCGCCAAGGCGTGCGGGTCAACGCGCTCTGCCCCGGACCGGTCAACACGCCGCTGCTGCAGGAGCTCTTCGCCAAGGACCCCGAGCGCGCGGCCCGCCGACTCGTGCACGTGCCGATGGGCCGGTTCGCGGAGCCGGAGGAGATGGCCAACGCGGTGCTCTTCCTCGCCTCGGACGAGTCGAGCTTCATCACCGCCAACACGTTCCTCGTCGACGGTGGCATCTCCGGCGCCTACGTCACGCCGCTCTGAGCCGTGACCGTCGCCCCCCGCGCCCGCCCGGTCATCGGGGTGACGTCCTACGTCGAGGACGTCGACCGCGGTGACTGGCGCGGCCAGCGCAGCGCGGCACTCCCGCACAGCTATGTCAGTCAGCTCGAGCGAGCCGGTGCCGTCGTCGTCGTGCTGCCGCCGCGGCTCGACGCCGACGACGCCATGGTCGAGGCGCTGCTCGCGCGCCTCGACGGTGTCGTCATCGCCGGCGGCGCCGACGTGGAACCGAGCCGGTATGCCGCGCAGCCGCACCCGAGTGTGCAGTCACCGAGGCCCGAGCGGGACGAGCTCGAGCTGACCGTGGCGCGGGTGACGGCCCGCACGAGGCAGCCGCTCCTCGGGATCTGCCGCGGCATGCAGGTCATGGCGGTGGCCGCCGGTGGCACGCTGCACCAGCACCTACCGGACGAGGTCGGGCACGAGGCGCACAGCCCGTCGGCCGGCGTCTATGCCTCGCACCACGTCGAGGTGCTTGCCGACACCCGGCTTGCGGAGATCCTCGGCACCGAGCCGGTGGACGTCCCGACCTACCACCACCAGGCCGTCGCGACGCACCCCGGCTACACCCCGGCCGCGCGTCACGAGGACGGGACGCTGGAAGCGATGGAGGACACGGCATACCCGTTCCGGATCGGGGTTCAATGGCACCCGGAGGAGGGCGACGACACGCGGCTGTTCGACGCGTTCGTCGAGGCGTGCGCGACACGCGCCGTGGCTGGGTGACACTGGTGCGGTGAGACGAGCACCAGGACTGGCCATCGCCGCCGGAGGCGCCGGCCTCGCCGCATGGCTGCTGCGCGCGGGCCGGCCCGTGCCCGAGGCGATGGGCGCCCGCGCGAGCGGGGAGCGGGCGGCCCGGATGGCGGCGTCGCCCGAGTGGTCGAACGGGAAGTTCCACAACCAGCAGCTGCGCTTCGAACCGTCATCGCGCTCGCTCGCGGGGTCGGTGCGCGAGCTCGTCGCGGGAGGTCAGGAGCGGCACCCGGTCGGGGACGTCCCACTCGTGCGCGAGCCGCTCACGGCCGAGGTCGACGGGCTACACGTCACCTGGCTCGGGCACTCGACCGCGCTCGTCCAGCTCGACGGGACCGTCGTGCTGCTCGACCCGGTGTGGAGCGAACGGTGCTCACCCTCGCAGCAGGTCGGCCCGAAGCGGCTGCACCCCGTGCCGGTCGAGCTGGGCGACCTCCCGCCCGTGGACGCCGTCGTCATCTCGCACGACCACTACGACCACCTCGACATGGACTCGGTCAAGGAGCTCGCGAGGCTGCGTCCAAAGACGCGGTTCGTCGTGCCGCTCGGCATCGGCGCCCACCTCGAGAAGTGGGGCGTCGCGCCGGAGCGCATAGACGAGCTCGACTGGCACGAGGACGCCAAGGTGGCCGGGGTGCGGCTCGTTGCGACCCCGGCGCAGCACTTCTCGGGGCGCGGGCTCTCGCGCGACGGGACGCTGTGGGCGTCGTGGGTCATCGAGGGTGCGTCCCAGAGGGTCTTCTACTCCGGCGACACCGGCTACTTCGTCGGGTTCGCGCAGATCGGCGAGCGCTACGGGCCGTTCGACGTCTCGCTCGTGCAGGTCGGTGCCTACGACCCGGGCTGGCCGACGATCCACATGACACCCGAGCACGGCGTCGAGGCGCACCTCGACGTGCGCGCGGCGGTCATGGTTCCCGTGCACTGGGGGACGTTCAACCTCGCGTTCCATGCGTGGAGCGAACCGATCGAGCGGCTGCTCGTCGAGGCTGAGCGGCGCGGAGCGCGCGTCGTGGTGCCGCGTCCGGGGGAGCGGCTGCGCATCGACGCGGCGACAGCCGACGCCGAGCCAACTCCCTGGTGGCGCTCGGTCACCTGAGGCGGCGGGAGGCCCCCGGCAAGCGGACGGCATACCGCCGACGGAGCGGAAGCTTGGGCGAGGTGCGACTACGGAAGTCGCCCCTCGCGCTAGGTTGTCGCATGGGGCGGGAAAGTTGGGGTGACCACGATGCGGACGACGCATACCGCATGCCGGTCGGCAGTGGGAGGGTTCTCATCGTGACTCTCATGCACGTGGCCACCGCCACCGTCATTATCGACTAGCGCGACGAACGCCTCAGTTCGTCGCGCAGACCTCCCACACCCGGGGGGTCTTTTTGTTGGGTCGAGACGGCGCGCCGGGTCGGCCGAGCAGAGGGTTCAGCGGCCACACCCCCGGCCCCTGAGCGGCAGCGCTGATCGATTGCAGGACACTTGAGGGACACGTGTTGCAGCAGCGAGACACGAACCCGAGCACGAGACCAGAGGCGAGACCGATGAGTGACCTGCACGTCTACGACACCACCCTGCGTGACGGTGCCCAGCAGGAGGGGCTCAACCTCTCCGTGACGGACAAGCTCACGATCGCGTCGCACCTCGACGACCTCGGGGTCGGGTTCATCGAAGGAGGCTGGCCCGGAGCGAATCCCAAGGACACCGAGTTCTTCGCCCGCGCCGCCTCGGAGCTCTCGCTGCGGAATGCGACGCTGGCGGCGTTCGGTGCGACGCGGCGTGCCGGTGGTGCCGCGTCCACCGACCCGCTGGTGCGCGCGCTCGTCGAGAGCGGCGCGCCCGTCGTCACCCTCGTCGCGAAGTCGCACGTCGGCCACGTCGAGCGCGCGCTGAAGACGACGCTCGAGGAGAACCTCGAGATGATCCGCGACACCGTGAGCTTCCTGCGCGGCGAGGGTCGTCGCGTCTTCCTCGACGCCGAGCACTTCTTCGACGGGTATGCCGCCGACCGCGCCTACGCGATCGAGGCGCTGCGCGCCGCCTTCGAGTCGGGGGCCGAGGTGGCGGCGCTGTGTGACACCAACGGCGGCATGCTCCCCGGTCCGGTGTGGGACGTGGTGACCGATGTCGTCGAGGCCATCGGTCTCGACACCGGTCCGGACGGTGGGGCGAGCGGTGAGGCGCGCCTCGGCATCCACTGCCACAACGACACCGGCTGCGCCGTCGCGAACTCGATGGCTGCCGTCGACGCCGGCGCCACCCACGTGCAGGGCACGATCAACGGTTACGGCGAGCGCACCGGCAACGCCAACCTCGTCACCGTCGTCGCGAACCTCCAGCTCAAGGAGGGGATCGAGGTCATGGACAGCCACCATCTCCAGGAGGCGACGCGGATCAGCCACGCGATCAGCGAGATCACCAACGTGCCGGCCTACTCGCGCCAGCCCTACACGGGCTCAAGTGCGTTCGCGCACAAGGCCGGGTTGCACGCCAGTGCCATCAAGGTCGATCCGGACCTCTACCAGCACCTCGACCCCAAGGCCGTCGGCAACGACATGCGGATGCTCATCTCCGACATGGCCGGCCGCGCCTCCATCGAGCTGAAGTCGCGCGAGCTCGGTGTCGAACTCGACCCCGAGAACGAGGAGCACAGCGCCCTCGTCAAGAAGGTCCTCGCCACCGTCAAGGACCTCGAGCTGCGCGGCTACACCTTCGACGCGGCCGACGCGAGCTTCGAGCTGCTCCTGCGCCGCGAGCTGCAGGACGGGCTGCCCGACTTCTTCGAGATCGAGTCGTGGCGCGTCATCACCGACAGCCAGTCCACCGGCGACGCGCTCTCCGAGGCGACGGTCAAGCTCACCGCCGGTGGCAAGCGGGTCCTGCGCACGGGCGAGGGCAACGGCCCGGTCAACGCCCTCGACCATGCACTCCGCCTGGCGCTCTCGACGGCCTACCCCGAGATCGAGCACCTCGAGCTCATCGACTACCGCGTCCGCATCCTCGACGCCGCGCACGGCACCGACGCCGTGACCCGCGTCCTCATCGAGACGAGCGACGGCGAGACGACGTGGGAGACGATCGGTGTCGCGGCGAACATCCTCCAGGCGAGCTGGCAGGCGCTCGTGGACGGCGTGACCTACGGGCTCGTGCGCGCCGGCGTCCCCGCCCGCTGAACCTGCCGACCGGTGCCACCATGGGTGGTATGACGAGACTCGGATCCAGTGGCGACCTCGCGGTGCCGCCCGGTCCGGGGCTGCCCGCGGGACTGGTCATCCGTGCCGACGAGCTCGAGGAGCGGTTCTCGCGCTCGTCCGGTCCGGGAGGTCAGGGCGTCAACACGACCGACAGCCGGGTCGAGCTGACCTTCGACCCAGCGACGTCGCGCTCCCTCACACCGCGGCAGTCCGAGCGGGTCCTCGAGGCGCTGGCGTCCCGGCTCGTCCAGGGTCGCCTGGTCGTCGTGGCCTCGGAGCACCGGTCGCAGCTGCGCAACCGGGCGGCCGCCCGGGAGCGGCTGGCCGCGATGCTGCGCGAGGCACTTGCGCCACCACCCCCTCAGCGCCGAGCGACCAAACCGACACGGGGCTCGCAGCGTCGCCGCCTCGACGCCAAGGCCCGCCGCGGTGAGATCAAGTCCGGTCGCGCCCGAGTGCGTCCTGACTGACGTTCACGCCAGCGAACACGTCGATCAGCCTGCGCCGCAACGCATTCGACCGGTCGGCGAAGTCGCGCTGGCGTTCGACGTATGCCGCCTTGCCGGCTTGGGTCTCGATCGTCACCGGCGCGATGTCGTAGGCGGAGAGGTCGTAGGGGGAGGCCTGCATGTCGAGCAGGCGGATCTCCATGGCGAGGTCGAAGCAGTCCATGGTGAGGTCGCTCGGGACGAGGGGGCTGAGCTTGGTCGCCCACTTGTAGGTGTCCATGCCGGCGTGTAAACATCCGGGCTGTTCGAGATCGACCTGAGTCTCGCGACTCGGCTGGATCGCGTTGCGGGACACCGCATCTCGCGTGAAGAAGCGGAAGGCGTCGAAGTGGCTGCACGCGATCTGGTGGCGCTCGACGACCGCGTCGGTCTCGGCTTGGGACAGCCGCAGCGGCACCTGCTCGTGGCGGATGTCGCCCTCGCCTGCCCGGTAGACCATGGCCCACTCGTGCAGCCCGAAGCAGCCCAGCCGCGCCGGACGGGACAGCGTCGAGGCGAGCAGGCGGTATACGAAGTCGACCGCCGACCCGCGGGCCGCCATGAACGACTCCACGTCGAGTTCGACGTCGTCGCCCACGACGCGGTAGTGCCGCCACTCCGCCCGCTCGTCAGCCGCCGCACCCTCGAGCCGCACGCCCGCGCCGGGATGCCAGCGCCGCAGCTGCGCGGGCGTGGCCGAGTAGTAGCGGAAGAGGAAGTCCTCCACCGGGTGCGGCACGCCTCGCCCGCGCCGCGCGAGGTGCCCCGCGGTCGCCGCGTCGACGCGGGCCGCGTGCGCCTGGGCCCGCGCCGTCCACTCGTCGCGCCCGAGCACGGCGGCAGGGCGAGTGGCAGGAACGGCAGGCATGACGTGTCCAGTATCGCGGGTGGTTCTAGGGTGGGCACGTGCGCATCGCGAGATTCACGACAGGTGACGACCCGGCATACGGGCTCGTCGACGGGGCCGGCGAGAAGATCGCCGAGATCACCGGCGACCCGCTCTACACCCGCATCGAGCTGACGGGGGCGACGCACCTCGTCGAGGACGTCCGCCTCCTCGCGCCGGTCATCCCGCGCAGCAAGGTCATCGGCATCGGCCGCAACTACGCCGAGCACGCCAAGGAGATGGGTGGCGAGACCTCCGCGAACCCGCTGATGTTCCTCATCCCCAACACCGCCGTCGTCGGCCCCGGCGACCCCGTCGTCATCCCGGCCATCACCGACGAGGTGCACTACGAGGGCGAGCTCGCGGTGGTCATCGGCCGTGTCGCCAAGGACGTGCCGGCAGACGAAGCCCTCTCGACGGTCTTCGGCTACACCGTCGCCAACGACGTCACCGCCCGGGACCTCCAGAGCAACGACGGACAGTGGGCCCGGGCCAAGGGACTCGACACGTTCTGCCCGCTCGGCCCGTGGATCGAGACCGACCTCGACCCCGCGGCCTGCCGAATCACGACGCGCCTCGACGGCGAGGTCGTCCAGGACGGTCCGACCGCCGACATGGTCCACGGCGTCGCCGAGCTCATCGCCCACGCCTCGCAGGCGTTCACGCTGCTCCCGGGTGACGTCATCCTCACCGGCACACCGGCTGGCGTCGGGCCGGTTGGAGCCGGCCAGCGGGTCGAGGTCGAGATCGACCAGATCGGCGTGCTGAGCAACCCCTTCGTCGCCGCCGACTGAGCTTTGGACCGATCTCAGCTCGCCGTCGGTGAGGTGAGGCCGGAGAGGTTCCAGCCCTGCGCCACATACGGCGTGAGGAACTCGGCGAGCGGCACGTCGCCGACACGCGGTGCGGTGGTGCCGCCGTAGAGCGCCACCGTGACCGGCGCGTCAGCGGTGCCGTAGCCCCAGAGGCGCGCGGTCGAGGCGCCGCAGTCCGCGCCGGCCTTGACGTTGAGCGTGCTGCCCGGCGCCATGGTGACGTAGCGCAGCTGCTCGACGGTGTTGAACGGCCGGGCCTGGCTGCCGTCGCCCGCGGTCGGCGCCGAGCAGTCGAGCCACGCCTGCGACATCGCGACGGTCGCGTTCGGGTCCTGCTGGTAGAGCGCGATCTCGCTGAGCTGCACCGGTGCCCGGCTCCCGGTGACCGTCACGCGGAACCGGCTCGCCGTCACCGCGGACGGGAAGCTGATGATGCGGCTCGCCCCGATGGTGCCGGCCGCACCGACCTGGATCCATGCGCCGTTCTGCTCCGCCTCGACGGTGAAACCGGTGACCTGCTGGCCGTTGCTCCGGGTCGCCTCGGCGAGCTGGATGCTGTTCACTTCCGTCGCCTGCGGGAGGGTGACCTCGTATGCCGTGGGCGCGGCGCGGCCGGTGCCCGCGCCGGTGAGGTGGTTGCCGTCCGTGACAGCGGTCGTCGTCGTGCTCCCGGTCGCATCGGAGACGGTGACGGGGGCGCCGATCGCGACGTTCTTGGTGTAGGCCTTGGCGCGCTCGGCGCCGAAGCCGGCGAGCGACTGCGCCGAGGCCGGGGCGAACGAGCCGGTCGTCGTCGGCGGGATGTTCATGAGGTAGACGGCGTTGCGGCCGACGCTGCGGTTGTAGAGGCCGAGCAGCTCGGCCGGTGTCTTCGGGGTGTCCGTCGGGTGCGCGAACCAGCCCTGGGTCATCTTGAAGTCGGCTTCGCCGGGGAACCAGCGCAGCTCGGTCATGCCCTGCGTCTGCACGGCGGTCGCGATCTGGCCGTCACTGCCGAGGCTCGGTGAGTCGTAGGCGAACTTCAGTGCGCCGGTCGGCTTGCGCACGGTCGGGATGGTGCTCGACTCATTGACGCGGGCGACACCCTCCTCGTTGCCGATCCAACGCACGCCCTCGCCCTCGATGGCGGTGAGCGCGTTCGGCTGCAGCTTCTCGATGAGGTCGTAGAAGGCGGTGAAGTCGTAGGGCTCGACGCGTCCGGTGTTGCCCTGCGCCCCGTCGAACCAGACCTCGGCGATCGGCCCGTACTCGGTCATGAGCTCGTAGACCTGGTTGAGGAAGAGCGCGCCGTAGTCGGTCGCCTCGTACGTGAAGGTCGGGAGGTCCTTGCCGGCGCGGTCGTCACCGTCGACGAGGGTCGGGATGGTCCGGGTCTTCTTGGGGCTGCCGTTGGCGAAGACGCCCTGGATCTCCTGGTAGGAGTCGGCGGGGGAGATGTAGAGCCCGAGCTCGAGGCCGTACTTCTTCGCCGACGCGGCGAGCATCTTCACGACGTCGCCCTCGCCGCCGAGCCACGGGGAGGCCTTGACGCCGAAGTCGGTGTAACGGGACTGCCACATCGCGAAGCCGTCGTGGTGCTTCACCGTGTAGATGACGCGGCGGAAGCCGGCGTCGGCGAGCGCCTTCACCAGGCGTCGGTGTCGACCGGACCAGTGGGGTTGAACTTCGCCGGGTCCTCGGTGCCGTGACCCCACTCCTGGTTGTAGAAGGTGTTGATGCCGAAGTGGATGAAGGCACTGAGGTTGTGCTCCTGCCACGCCCACTGCTGTTCGGTCGGGCGGAGGGCCGAGGCGGCCTTGACGAGGTTCGCGGCGCAGTCGGTGGCCGTCACCGGGATCGTGTTGGCCGGCTCGTAGGTCTTCGGCTCGCACGGCTGCTCCGGCGGTGTCGTCGGCCCCGATGGCTGCAGCTCGAAGTTCGACGTCTCGAAGGTCGCGGTCCCCGGCGCCACCCGGACCTGACGGAGGCTGCCGGTGAAGCCTCGCGTGAGCGCCTGCGGATGCACGTCGTTGCCGAAGCCGAAGCGAGAACGCAGGTCCGGGTTGAGCGAGGCGGGGTCGGGCGAAGTGACCTCCGGCTGGGCGACTCCGTCGAGGTAGGCGACGAGGCGGGTGCCCGTCGTTCCCGGCAGGTACTGGAGGGAGAAGGCGTGCTCGGTCCCGGCGGCCGGGACGCGGACGGTCTGGGTGTTGCTCACCCAGGACCCGTCGGTGAACGAGTCGTAGCCGTAGCGCAGCAGGCCGTCCTGGTAACGCACCTGGAGGCCGCCACCCGCCGCGAAGAGGGTCGCGAGACTGCCCTGCGTCGCGGCCGGGGTGAACTTCACCTCCGCGATGAAGCCGGTCGTGGCCGTCGACCCGTCACCGAGGTTCAGCGTCGACGCATCGAAGATGATGCCCTGCCGACCGCCGCCGAGGCGCACCCCGACGGTGGGGTCCTGGGCTTCCGCGCCGTCGGCGCGGTGCGCCATGCCTCGCATGATCTCGCTGCCGGCGGTCGTGTATGCCGTGGTGCCGACCAGCGATCCGTTGAAGCCGATGTTGAGCGCATCGGTCTCCGCGGCGGACGTGGCCGGGATGGACGTCACGGACGGCAGCGCCGCCATGAGGACGGTGACCAGCCCCAGAGCCGCCGAGCGGATGCGTGTCGTGTGAGCCATGCGTTTCTCTCGCCTCCGAGGCGTGACCGGGTGTGCGCTGGCGCGCGCGTCGATGGCGTCCATCGTGGGCGACGGGCGTGCCGCCGCCCAGCCCGCGCGCGCCTTTTGACCCGATGTTCACCGGGTCGCTCAGTCACGGTGAGCGAACCCGAGTCAGGCCGACCGGCGGACTGATCGGGCCTGTGGTGCCCAGCGTCCCGGTCAGCGAGCCGGAGCACTGCCACACTGTGCGCCATGCGCATGTTCCCGTTCGGCATCCACGTCGCGTGGGGGATCGGACTCGTCCTCGCCGGCGTCGTCCTCACGAACAACCCGGACAAGCTCGGCTGGGCACTCATCACCCTCGGCGTCGTGGTCGGCCTCGGCGCCTTCATCGCCCAGATGCGGGACGAGCTCGCCGAACGGAGCGAAGGCGCTCGCTCGGTCGAATGAGCCGGCTCAACCACTCCACGTCGCGGCGTCGAGGTGGTAGCCGACGGTGTCGCTCAAGGGATGTCCGAGGGGGACCTTGGGGTTCGGACCGTCCCACCGGTGGGTCATTCCGAGCCGTCGCATCACCGCGATCGACGCGATGTTCGACGCCACCGACCACGACCAGACCTCCGGCATGCCGATGCGTCGTATGCCGTCCGCGAGGCTCGCGCGCGCCGCTTCCGTCGCGAAGCCCACGCCCCACGCGGACCGGGCCAGGCGCCAGCCCACCTCGACACCCCCGGGGCACGGAGAACCGGCGGGCAGCGTCCCCAGACCGGTGAATCCGACGAAGGCACCGCAGTCGCGGCGTTCCACCGCCCACAGGCCATAGCCGTGCTCGTCGAACCCGGCCTCGAGCCGGCCCACCATCGCATCGCTCTCGGCTCTCGTCAGAGGTGCGGGGAAGTACCTCATGACCTCCGGGTCGGCGTTCATCGCGGCATACGGCTCGAGGTCGGAGTCGCGCCAGCGGCGCAACCGCAGTCGCTCGGTGACGAGCGACGGCGGGGGAGCGGACGGCATACGGGACACCAGGTGATCGTCGCACCACCGCCGCAGTCCCTAGACTCGGCCCATCATGACCGAGCAGACCGCCCCCGCAACCACTCCCGCCCCCGACGCGACGCCGCGCCTGCGCGTCGCGCCGTCGCCCACCGGCGACCCGCACGTCGGCACGGCCTACATGTCGCTGTTCAACCTCGCGTTCGTGCGACAGCAGGGCGGCCGGTTCGTCCTGCGCATCGAGGACACCGACCGGGCACGGTTCCGCGAGGACAGCGAGAGCCAGGTCTTCGACACGCTCCACTGGCTCGGGCTGACATGGGACGAGGGCCCGGACATCGGCGGACCGTTCGCGCCCTACCGGCAGAGCGAGCGGCTCGACAACTACCGGCCCTATGTCGACCGGCTGCTGGAGGAGGGCAAGGCCTACCACTGCTGGTGCACGCCGCAGCGGCTCGCCGAGATGCGCGAGATGCAGCAGAAGACCAAGCAGCCCACGGGATACGACCGGCTCTGCCACGGCAAGACCCGCGAGGAGCGGGCCGAGCTGCCCGGCTTCAGCGAGACCCCGGTCGTGCGGATGCTCATCCCCGACGACGTGCCGCTGACCTTCGAGGACCTCATCCGCGGCACCGTCTCGGCGCCCCGGCCGGACGACCAGGTCATCCTCAAGGCCGACGGGTTCCCGACCTACCACCTCGCCGTCGTCGTCGACGACCACGAGATGGGCATCACCCACGTCGTGCGCGGCGAGGAGTGGATCTCGAGCACCCCGAAGCACATCCTGCTCTACCAGTGGTTCGGGCTGGAGCCGCCGAAGTGGGCGCACATGCCGCTGCTGCGCAACACCGACAAGTCCAAGATCTCCAAGCGCAAGAACCCCGCGGCCCGGCTCACCTGGTTCCAGGAGGAGGGCTACCTGCCCGAGGCGCTCGTGAACTTCCTTGCGCTGCTTGCCTATCCGCCGGTCATCGAGGCGGACGGCACCGAGCGCGAGGTCTTCACGTTCGAGGAGTTCAGCGACGGGTTCGACTGGAAGAAGGTCAACCCGGTCGGCCCGATCTTCGACCTCAAGAAGCTCGACTGGCTCAACGGCGTCTACATCCGCGAGCTCGACCTCGGCGACTTCACCTCGCGGTTGCTGCCGTTCCTCGAGCGCGACGAGGTGCTCTCGGGCAGCCCGTCCCTCGGCGAGCTCGGCCGGCTCAAGGCGGTCGCCGAGCTCATCCAGACCCGCATCGCCCACCTCACCGAGGCGACCGCCCTCGTGCGGCCGTTCTTCGTCGCCGACGACGCCCTCGAGATCGCGGAGGACGCGCGGGCGCAGCTCAAGGAGGACGCCCCGCAGGTGCTCGACGCCGCCCTCGAGACTCTGGGCGACATCGACGACACCGGCACCGGACTGCTCGGCTCGGAGTCCGCGTGGAACGCCGCAACCATCGAGGCGGCGCTGCGCGAGGCCATCGTCGACGGGCTCGGCATCAAGCCGAAGTTCGCGTTCGGCCCGCTGCGCACCGCCGTGTCCGGCCAGCGGGTCAGCCCGCCGCTCTTCGAGTCGATGGAGATCCTCGGCAAGACCTCGACGCTCGCTCGGCTGCGGGCGCTGCGCGACACCCTCTGACCGCCGGCGGTGCCCGGGTCGGCGCGGTCGATTTGGGTGCGGGGGAGAGGCGCGGGTAGGATCACTCCTCGGTTCACAGGGCCGCGACAGCAGTCCGGTGATACCCCCTTGGGGTATGGTGTAATTGGCAACACAGCTGATTCTGGTTCAGTCGTTCTAGGTTCGAGTCCTGGTACCCCAGCCATCGCGATGACGTCGCCGTCACGCGATTCGGAGAAATCCTCACCGCCCGGTATGGTTCTTCTCCGTTGCCTAGGGCCCCGTTGTGTAGCGGCCTAGCACGCCGCCCTCTCAAGGCGGTAGCGCGGGTTCGAATCCCGTCGGGGCTACAGAGCAGAACGTCCCCGTCACCTCGTCGAGGTGGCGGGGACGTTCTCGTTGTCCGTATGCCGTCCGCGCGCCTGCCGTGTTCGGCTCGCCGGAAGCATCCCGATTCGCCGGACGTCCGGCGAGTCGAGACACCAGCCACGAATCGAGCCCGGCGGGACCGGACCGGGCGCCGCGAGGCGCGCGTGCGGCATACCGCAACGGTGACGAGTCAGGCGGTGTTCTGCTCCTCGGTCTGGCGGGCGTGCCGGGCCAGGACCTCGGTGAGCTTGTTCGCGCCGGCGATGACGGTCGCGGCGTGCAGTCGACCGGGTTGACGGGAGAGGCGCTCGATCGGACCGCTGATCGAAACGGCCGCGATGACGCGGCCGGAGGGGGAGCGCACCGGCGCGGACACCGACGCGACGCCGGCCTCGCGCTCACCGACGCTCTGGGCCCAGCCGCGACGGCGCACGCCGGAGAGCGACGTGGCGTTGAAGGCCGCGCCCTGGAGGCCGCGGTGCAGCCGGTCCGGCTCCTCCCAGGCGAGCAGGACCTGGGCCGCGGAGCCCGCGAGCATCGTCAGCTGGGCGCCGATCGGGATGGAGTCGCGCAGGCCGACCGGGCGCTCGGCGGCCGAGACGCAGATGCGGTGGTCGCCCTGGCGGCGGAAGAGCTGGGCGCTCTCGTTGGTGTGGTCGCGCAGTGCCCCGAGGACGGGACCGGCCGCGGCGAGAAGGCGGTCCTCACCGGCCGCGGCGGCGAGCTCACCGAGTCGCGGCCCGAGGACGAAGCGCCCCTGCATGTCGCGTCCGACGAGGCGGTGGTGCTCGAGGGCGACGGCGAGGCGGTGCGCCGTCGGGCGCGCCAGGCCGGTGGCCGTGACGAGCTGTGCGAGCGTGGAGGGTCCGGCTTCGAGAGCGCTCAAGACGATGGCCGCCTTGTCGAGAACGCCCACCCCACTGGTGTTGTCCATGTGCTGATCCTGCCGTCCCAAGCCGTGAGACGCAAATTCCGTACTCCGGACACCGTGCGAGCCTCGACACGTCAGCGGCGTCGCGGCAACCATGCCCGCGACCCGCGAGATGTCAGCAGACGTTCGGGAAGAGGTGTGGGCAGTGGGGAAGACCCTGGCCGAGAAGGTGTGGGAGTCGCATGTCGTGCGACGAGGGGACGGCGAGCCGGACCTGCTCTACATCGACCTCCACCTCATCCACGAGGTGACGAGCCCGCAGGCCTTCGACGGGCTGCGCCTCGCCGGACGTCCGGTCCGCCGCCCCGACCTCACCCTCGCGACCGAGGACCACAACGTCCCGACGACGCCCGGCCCGATCACCGACCCCGTGAGCCTCACCCAGGTCGAGACGCTGCGCCGCAACTGCGAGGAGTTCGGCGTCCGGCTGCACCCCATGGGTGACGCCGAGCAGGGCATCGTCCACGTCGTCGGCCCGCAGCTCGGGCTGACCCAGCCGGGCATGACCGTCGTCTGCGGCGACAGCCACACCTCGACCCACGGCGCGTTCGGCGCCCTCGCCTTCGGCATCGGTACCTCCGAGGTCGAGCACGTCCTCGCGACGCAGACGCTGCCGCTCAAGCCGTTCCGCACCATGGCGGTCACGGTCGAGGGCGAGCTCCCTGCCGGAGTCACGTCCAAGGACATCGTCCTCGCCGTCATCGCCAAGATCGGCACCGGCGGTGGTCAGGGCCACGTCATCGAGTACCGCGGCAGCGCCATCCGCGCGCTCTCGATGGAGGCCCGGATGACGGTGTGCAACATGTCGATCGAGGCCGGTGCCCGGGCCGGCATGATCGCGCCGGACGAGACGACGTTCGCCTATCTCGAGGGTCGCGACCATGCGCCGCAGGGCGCCGACTGGGACGCCGCCGTCGCGGCGTGGCGTGAGCTGCGTACCGACGACGACGCCGAGTTCGACACCGAGGTCGTCCTCGACGCCGCAAGCCTCACGCCGTTCGTCACGTGGGGTACGAACCCCGGACAGGGCGCCCCGCTCGGCGACAGCGTGCCCGACCCCGCGATGATGGAGGACACCGAGCGCCAGGCCGCCGAGCGGGCGCTCGAGTACATGGGCCTCGAGCCGGGCACCCCGCTGCGCCGGGTCGCCGTCGACACCGTCTTCGTCGGGTCCTGTACCAACGGCCGCATCGAGGACCTGCGCGCGGCCGCGGACGTCGTCCGCGGTCGTCGGGTCGCCGAGGGCGTGCGCATGCTCGTCGTCCCCGGATCCGCCCGGGTGCGGCTCCAGGCCGAGGCCGAGGGTCTCGACCGGGTGTTCACCGAGGCCGGGGCCGAGTGGCGCCTGGCCGGCTGTTCGATGTGTCTCGCGATGAACCCCGACAAGCTGGCGCCGGGGGAGCGCAGCGCCTCGACGTCCAACCGCAACTTCGAGGGCCGGCAGGGCAAGGGGGGGCGGACGCACCTCGTGAGCCCGCTCGTCGCCGCGGCGACCGCGGTGCGCGGGACGCTCTCCGCGCCGTCCGACCTCGAGCCCGTGCCCGCCGCCGACCTCGCCACCCAGGGGGCCTGACATGGATGCCTTCACGACGCACACCGGCATCGGCGTCCCGCTGCGCCGCAGCAACGTCGACACCGACCAGATCATCCCAGCCGAGTACCTCAAGCGGGTGACGAAGTCCGGGTTCGAGGACGGCCTTTTCGCTGCCTGGCGCCAGGACGAGACCTTCGTCCTCAACAACCCGTCGTATGCCGGTGGGTCGGTCCTCGTCGCGGGTCCCGACTTCGGGACCGGCAGCTCGCGAGAGCACGCGGTGTGGGCGCTGATGAACTACGGCTTCCGCGTCGTCATCGCCTCCCGCTTCGCCGACATCTTCCGCGGCAACAGCGGCAAGTCCGGGCTGCTCACGGCACAGGTGAGCCAGGACGAAGTCGAGCTGCTCTGGAAGCTCCTCGAGAACGAGCCGGGCACCTCCGTGACGGTCGACCTCGAGTCGCGGACCATCACCGCCGGGGACCTCGTCATCGCCTTCGAGGTCGACGACTACGCCCGGTGGCGGCTCCTCGAGGGCCTCGACGACATCTCGCTGACGCTGCGACACGAGGGCGACATCACGGCATACGAGCAGGGTCGACCGAGCTGGAAGCCCGTCACTCTCTGACGCCCGGGCGCGCGACACGCCGTGCGGCAGTGGGCAATTCGGAGCCGGCGTCTGACCCGCGTCGTGTGACTGGTGTGACGAATGTGAATCGCCACCCAGGCCACGGAACCTCCGGGCAAGGGCGAGTGGCTGGAGGTGCTGTCGCGAAAACCGTTGGCGCACAGGGATGTTCACTCTGATCGTTGCGTGCGGCGCGACTCCGGTGGCGGTGGGCGCGGCGTGCCCCGACGCAGGACGACGATGCCGAAAGGTCTTGTGCGACAACGCAAAGGGCCGCAGGGGTGATGGACTCGTGTTGTTTGCGCACCTAACGTCGTGAGTGACCAGGCAACAGCTTGGACAACACCTCGTCGGGTCGGTCCCGACGGCTCACCTCGATGGAGACAGCAGTGAACAAGGCAGAACTCGTCCGGGAGCTGGAGAAGCGTCTCGGCAGCCGCAAGGCCGCATCGGACGCCCTCGAGGCCGTCCTCGACACGATCGTTCGCGAGGTCACCAAGGGCGGCAAGGTCGGCATCACCGGCTTCGGCACCTTCGACCGCGTCGAGCGGGCCGCCCGCACCGGCCGCAACCCGCGCTCGGGCGCCAGCGTGCGCATCCCGAAGTCCAAGGCGCCGCGCTTCCGTGCCGGTGCGTCCTTCAAGTCGTACGTCAAGAAGCCGTCGACCCTGCCCAAGGCCGCCCCCGCCGTCCAGCGTGCCAGCGCCGGCACCGCGACGACCGCCACCACGGCAGCGAAGAAGACGGCGGCCAAGAAGGCGACCGCCACCAAGACGGCGGCGAAGAAGGCCACGACCGCCAAGAAGGCGACCACGACCAAGAAGGCGACGACCGCCAAGAAGGCGACCGCGACCAAGGCGGCGGCCAAGAAGACGGCGACCAAGGCCACCGCGAAGAAGGCCACCGCCACCAAGGCGGCCGCCAAGAAGGCCCCCGCGAAGAAGACCGCCACCAAGGCCACCGCGGCGAAGAAGAGCACCGCCAAGAAGACCACGGCGAAGAAGGCGACGGCCAAGAAGGCCACCCGCCGCTGAGCAGGTCACCACGAACACCCGACGGGGTCGGCGCCGCTGAGGCACCGGCCCCGTCGGCGCGTCCGGCCGCGACTCAGCGGATCGTCTCGCCCTCGCCGATCCCGACGATCCAGAGGCGCGTCACCGTCGTGCCGTCGAGGTCGACGCTCACCCGCTGACCCACCCGCAGATGTCGCAGGGAGCTCGCGTCGAAGACCTCGGGTGCCCAGGTCACGAGACGGCCGTCGTCGAGAAGCGCGGAGCCCGAGCCGTCGTCGTCGGACCAGGTGTGGATCGATGCCTGCACGGACGCGACGCTACCGGCCCAGGGCTGTCCGCGTGCGCGGGCCGAGGTCGAGGTCGCGGATGGCGACTCGCAGCGAGGCCGCGTCGTCCACGTCGTGGCGCAGGCCCGCGAGGTCGAGGTCGAGGCGGACGTGACCGAGCGCTTCGTGGCGCGCCGCGCTGCCCGGCCCGAAGGCGAACCTCGCCTCTCCCGCGGCAGTCACCGCAACGAGGGCCGTCCCCGTTCCGTCCGCGTCCGGGACGAACGCACTCGTATGCCGTCCGCTCGCCTCGAGTGCCTCGCGCAGCTCCGCGCGCGCCAGGGCGGGGTGGTCGCCGAGCAGGACCGCGACGGACGTGGCACCGAGCGAGCGCGCCCGTTCGACACCCGCGGACGCGGCGGCGTCGAGCCCCCGACCCGGGTCGGGAGCGACGACGAGACCGGACGACACGGCATACGAGGTCTCGTCGGGGTCGGACGTCACGACGACGACGCGGTCGGCTCCGACGACCTCGGCGGCGACGGCGAGTGTGTCGTGGGTGATGGCGCGCACGACCGCCGGGTCGTCCACCGCGGTGCGCAGGCGCGACTTCGCACCCGTCCCGCCCTTGACGGGGACGACGACGAACCAGCCGGTGTCGCGCTGCGCCTGCATGACCCGATCCTCCCGTCCCGCGTGCCGTGTCTCGACATCGCCCCTGCCGCCGACCAAGATGTCGGTGACCCGACGACCGGACCGAAAACCCGCACGGCGACGGCACGGGCGCTCGAGACGGAAGGCGTGCATGAGAGTCGGACCCCGCAACTCCCCACCGGCATACCGGTTCATTGTCGGCGTCGTGCGGCCGCTGCTCATGGGGCTCACCCGGCGCGAGTGGTCCGGAAGCGAGAACCTGCCCAGGGACCGCGGGTTCGTCGCCGTCGCGAACCACATCTCGCACGTCGACGTCCTCCCCTTCGCGCACTTCCTCAACGACAACGGGATCGTGCCGCACTTCCTCGGCAAGGCCGAGGTGTTCGACATCCCCGGGGTCGGGGCGATCGTGCGGGCCGCCGAGCAGATCCCGGTGTACCGCGAGACCGGCCAGGCCGGTGACGCCTATCGCGCCGCCGTCGAGGCCATCGCCGAGGGCAAGTGCGTGGCGATCTACCCCGAGGGCACCATCACCCGCGAACCGGGTGTGTGGCCGATGCGCGGCAAGACCGGTGCCGCCCGGGTGGCCCTCGAGACGGGCTGCCCCGTCATCCCGGTGGCGCAGTGGGGTGCCCAGGAGATCCTCGCGCCGTACGGCAGGAAGCCCAGCCTGCTTCCGCGACACACGATCCGGGTGCGCGCGGGAGAGCCCGTCGACCTCGACGACCTGCGCGGCCAGCCGGTGACCCGCGAGGTCCTCGCCGAGGCGACCGAGCGGATCATGACGGCCATCACCCGTGAGCTCGAGATGCTGCGCGGCGAGACCGCACCGGCGGAGCGCTTCGACCCGCGCACCCGCGGCGTGACCTCGATCGGCCGGCCCCGCCCCACACCCGGGGACACCGGCACCGCGGCCGGCAGCGCCGGCTCCGCGGCCGGGAGCACCGGCTCGTCCCGCACACCCACCCCCTCCGACGACACCGAGGAGCGCGCATGACGACGGCCGCCGTCTACGGCACCGGCAGCTGGGGGACGGCGTTCGCCGCCGTCCTCGCGGACGCGGGCACCGACTGCACGATGTGGGGCCGCCGAGATGAGGTCGTCGACGCGATCAACGCGGGCCGCAACGACGAGTACCTCCCCGAGCTGCCTCTCTCGCCGCGCATCCGCGCCACGACGGACCCCGAAGAGGCCGCGGCCGGTGCCGACCTCGTCGTTCTCGCTGTCCCGTCCCAGACGCTGCGCGCCAACCTCGAGTCGTGGGGCAGCGCCCTGCCGCAGCATGCCGACGTCGTCTCGCTCATGAAGGGCGTCGAGCTCGGGACGACGAAGCGGATGAGCGAGGTCATCACCGACGCTGCGGGCGTCGACCCGTCGCGCATTGCCGTCGTCTCCGGGCCGAACCTCGCCCGCGAGATCGCCGTGAAGCAGCCCGCCGCGAGCGTCGTCGCGTCCTCGGACGAGTCTGCGGCGCAACGGGTCGCCGATGCCTGCCATGCGCCGTACTTCCGTCCCTACACCGGCACCGACGTCATCGGCACCGAGATCGCCGGTGCGACGAAGAACGTCATCGCCCTCGCCGTCGGCATGGCCGAAGGTCTCGGCATGGGCGACAACTCCAAGGCGTCGATCATCACCCGCGGCCTCGCCGAGACGATGCGGCTCGGGACCGCTCTCGGGGGTGAGGCGGTGACCTTCGCCGGGCTCGCCGGCGTCGGTGACCTCATCGCCACGTGCATGTCGCCGCTGTCGCGCAACCACAGCTTCGGAGTGAGGCTCGGTCAGGGCATGAGCGTCGACGAGGTCGTCGCGGTGACGAAGCAAACCGCCGAGGGCGTGAAGTCGGCGACGTCGATCCTCGACCTCTCGCACCGGCACGGCGTCGACGTGCCGATCATCGAGCAGGTCAACGCGATGATCACCGAGGGCCGCTCAGCCCAGGAGGTCGTCGAGACCTTGCTCTCCCGGCCGCGCAAGTCCGAGACCGACTGACGCGTCGCGAGCTCGTGTGCCCGGACCACGTTCCGGGGGCCGCCGCGGCGACCCCGGGCGTGACGGGGCGCGAGGTCACGCGCTCACGCGCGCAATGCGGCGTCGAGGTCGCGCCACAGGTCCTCGCCGTCCTCGATTCCGACCGAGAGCCGCAGCAGGCTCTCCGGGACGACATCCGGCTCGCCCGGTTGCCGCCGCCGTCGCTCGATCTGGCTCTCCACTCCGCCGAGGCTCGTCGAGTGCACCCACACCCGGGTCGCCGCCGCCACCCGCTCGGCCGCGTCGGCGTCGTGCGGTCCGGCGCCGACCTCGATCGAGACCATCGCTCCGAACCCGGGGTAGCGCACGCGGCTCACCGCCGGGTGCTCCTCGAGCCGGCGGGCCAGCTCGGCGGCGTTCGCGGAGGACCGCTCGAGCCGGATCGCGAGGGTGCGCAGCCCGCGCAGCGCGAGCCACGTCTCCATCGGCCCGGCCACCGCGCCGTGGAGCTGGCGCTGCCTCCGCAGCCGCTCGTGCAGGGCGCGGCCGGCCTCGGACGGCCCCGTCACGACGGCTCCGAGCAGCAGGTCGCTGTGCCCGGAGAGGTACTTCGTCACCGAGTGCACGACGACGTCGGCGCCGAGCTCGAGCGGCCGTTGGAGCAGCGGGGTGGCGAAGGTGTTGTCGACGGCGACGAGCACCCCGCGCTCGCGCGCGGCGGCGGCGAGTGCGGCCACGTCGGCCACGTCGAGCAGCGGGTTCGTCGGCGACTCGACCCACAGCATCGCGGCCCCGTCGAGGGCGGCGACGACGGCGTCGGTGTCGGTGACATCCACGGCGGTGGTCGTGACCTCGCCGGCGGCCTCGCGGTCCGCGAGGGTGACGAGGGTGCCGTTGTAGGCCGCGGTCGGGACGACGACGCGACCGCCATGGGGCACGAGCGACAGCGCGGCCGCCACCGCGGCCATGCCGGAAGCGAGGACGAGCGCGTCACCGCCTTCGAGGCTGCCGAGCGCCTCCTCGAACGCGCTCCACGTCGGGTTTCCCCCGCGGGCGTAGTTCACCGGCCCGTCGGCGTGGTAGGTCGACGTGAGCACGAGCGGCGCACCGACCTGCTCCCCGGGTGTGGGGTCCGCGCGGCCGAGGGCCACGACCCGGGTGTTCGGGCTGAGCGGGGTGCGTTCTCCGGCGTCCACGAGGTGAGGGTATGCCGTTCCGCGCAGGGCGTGGGATCCGCGCCTGCCGCGCGCGTGCGACCCGCGCCCGCCGGGCGGTCTCGGGTCCACTGCGGCGCGAGATAGGGTCGCTGGCGATGAACACCACCTCGCGCAAGCTCCGTGTGGCCCTCGTCTTCGGGGGCCGCTCGTCCGAGCACGCCGTGTCCTGCGCGACCGCGGCGAGCGTCATCTCGGCGCTCGACCCCGAGCGCTACGAGATCATCCCCATCGGCATCGCCAAGGACGGCAGCTGGGTGCTCGCTCCAAGCGATCCCGAGCCGCTGCGCCTCACCGCGGACCACATCCCGGAGGTCGACCCCTCCGGCCCGAGCGTGCTCGTCCCGACGAGCGCGACTGCTCGGCACCTCATCGTCCAGGAGCCGGGGGCCGCGCCGCGCGAGCTGAGCGAGGTCGACGTCGTCTTCCCGCTGCTGCACGGCCCGTTCGGCGAGGACGGCACGCTCCAGGGGATGCTCGACCTTGCGGGGGTCCGTTATGTCGGGTCCGGGGTCGCCGCCTCAGCCGTGATGATGGACAAGCACCTCATGAAGGTCGTCTTCGAGCAGGCCGGTCTGCCCGTCGGACCGTATGCCGTCATCACCGACCGCGACTGGCTGCGCGACCCGGACGCGGCCCTCGCACGGGTCGAGGCACTGGAGTTCCCCGTCTTCGTCAAGCCGGCCCGGGCTGGGTCGAGCATGGGCATCAGCAAGGTCGACTCGCCCGGTGAGCTCGCCGCCGCCGTCGAGAAGGCCCGCGAGCACGACCCCAAGGTCGTCGTCGAGCAGGGCATCGCCGGGCGCGAGATCGAGTGCGGTGTCCTCGATGGGCACGGCACCGACCTGCCACGCACGAGCCCGCTCGGCGAGTGCATCGTCGTGCAGAACCACGAGTTCTACGACTTCGAGGCGAAGTACCTCGCCGACGACGACATCCGGCTCGAGGCCCCGGCCGACGTGCCCGACGACGTCGCCGTGCGCATCGCCGAGATGGCGGTCACCGCGTTCACTGCCGCGGGCTGCGAGGGCCTGGCCCGGTGCGACTTCTTCCTCACCGACGACGGCGAGATCCTCATCAACGAGATCAACACGATGCCCGGCTTCACGCCGAGCTCGATGTACCCGCGCATGTGGGACGCGGCCGGCCTGACCTACCCCGAGCTCATCGACGAGCTCATCGGGCTCGCCATGGAGCGCCGCGTCGGCCTGCGCTGACCCACAACTGTTCGCGAACCGCCCGGTGCTGCGCAGTCCGGATCGATCCGGACTCTGCGAAGCACCCGATGGTTCGCGAACCGGATCGTGCGCGGGCGTTGCGGGTTTCGGGCCGGCGGGGGACCCGGGAGTGGGGTCAGCGGCAGCGGTAGCTGTTCTTCGGCAGCTTCTCGGCGGCGGCGGTGAACGCCGGCAGCAGCAGCGGCTCGGGCGCGTAGTCGGCCGGGATGAGCACCTCGATCGCCGGGTCGCGTCCGAACGTCGTGAACCGGGTGCCGTCGCTGAGCTTCTGAGCCACCCAGCCCATGCCGTCCACCTCGATGCAGTCCGAGTCGGTGGGCCCGAGTGCCGGGACGCCGCACCTCGCGATGATCGCCGGGTCGCCGTATGCCGCCCCCGCCTCCTCGTCGGTGACCTTCCGTCGCTCCCGGTCACCCACGGTGGCCGGCCACGCGTCGGCGACGGAACGGCATACGTCACCGGACGCGAGGGGAGTGGGCGCGATCTCGACGGCCGACGAACACCCGGTCAGTCCGATCACAGCGACGACGGCGGTGGCGCCGAGCGCCACCGCCGTCCGTCGAGCCATGAGCAGAGCCACGCTCAGACGTGGACCACCGTGCAGGTGAGGGTGCGCGTGATCCCCTCGACCTCCTGGATCTTCGCGATGACGAGCTTGCCCAGCTCGTCGACGGTGGGGGCCTCGACGCGAGCGATGCAGTCGTAGGGGCCGGTGACGTCCTCGGCGAGCGCGACGCCCGGGATGTCGGCGATCGCCTGGGCGACCGCGGCGGCGCGACCGACCTCGGTCTGGATGAGGATGTAGGCCTGGACCACTTCGGATCACCTCACTGTCGGGGGAGCCCGCCGGTGCGGGCTCGCCGGTTGTCGTCGGCCGCCACCGGGGTGGCGGGTGCCGTCACGGTACCGTGCCGGTGGTTCTGGCGTCTCGGGCGGTTCAGGGAGGTGGGTGTGTGGTCGCGCACACGACGATCGGCGAGCTGAGCGAGTCCGACCTGCTGGCTCGCATCCTGCCGGTCTTCGCCGCCGGAAAGGGTGCGGGGCGAGGCGTGCTCGTGCCTCCGGGGGACGACGCCGCGGTGCTCGCGACCGGCGGCTCGGTCGTTGTCACAACCGACTCGATGGTGCGGGGCATGGACTGGCGGGACGACTGGTCGAGCGGACACGACGTGGGTCTCAAACTCGTCGCGCAGAACGTCGCCGACGTCGCCGCGATGGGCGCTGTCCCGACCGGCCTGCTCATCGCCCTGGCCGCCGCCCCGGCGACCTCACTCGACTGGGTCGTCGACCTCACCGACGGCATCGCCGCCGGGGCGGAGGACGCCGGGTGTCCGGTCGTCGGGGGAGACCTGTCGTCGGCGCCGGAGGGCGTCGTCATCGTCGCGGTGACGGCTTTCGGGGACCTCGAGGGGCGCGCGCCGGTGCTGCGCTCCGGTGCCCGGCCCGGGGACGTCGTCGCGGTCGCCGGATCGCTCGGCTGGTCGGGCGCGGGGCTCGCGCTCCTCCTCGCCGGTGAGGCCGGCCCGTCAGACCCTCGCGCCGGCTCCGAGAGGAAGGCCAGGGAAGGCTCCGTGGAACGGGCGCGCTCGCTCGTGACGTGGTTCCACCGGTCGCCGCGACCGCCGTGGGAGGCCGGTCCCGTCGCCGCGGCCGTGGGGGCAAGCTCGATGATCGACCTCTCCGACGGGCTCGTGCGCGACGGTGGTCGCATCGCTGCCGCCAGCGGGGTCGAGCTGGCGCTCGACGAGCGGGTGCTGCGCGAGACGTTCCTCGCGGGTGTCGTCGCGGACGCCGTCGGTGAGGATGAGGGCTGGCGCCAGGTGCTGTCCGGGGGAGAGGAGCACTCGTTGCTCGCGACCTTCCCCCCGGGAGCGGTACCCGACGACCCGAGCGCGCCGTGGACCGTCATCGGCGAGGTCGTCGAAGCAGGTGCGGCAGGCCCTCGGCTCACGGTCGGCGGAGCCGAACCGAGCGTCACCGGCTGGGACCACTTCGCCGGCTGACCGGCATACGGCTCACCGTGACGTTGTCGGGTGACCCGATACCGGCCTGCTCGACCCGACAAGGCTGCTCGGGTCCACCGTGACGCTATCGGGTGACCCGATAACGCTGGGGCTGGTGAGACGACAAGGGGCGCCGTCCGCGATGGACGACGCCCCGTATCGGGTTGCAGCTCGGGTCAGCGCTTGACCTTGCCCGCCTTGAGGCAGGAGGTGCAGACGTTGAGACGCTTCGGGGTCACACCCTTGTCACCGACAAGAGCCTTGACGCGCTGGATGTTGGGGTTCCAGCGACGCTTGGTGCGGCGGTGCGAGTGCGAGATGCTGTGGCCGAAGCCGGGTCCCTTGCCGCAGACATCGCAGTTGGCAGCCACGGGTGATCTCCTTGAGTGAGGTGTTCAGACGAAGAGCCCGGCGTCGGCCGGACTCCCCAGGTCGAGTCTCCGGTGTCCACCCTGCTCTACCGGCAGCGGGCTCACACGGAACCGTCAAATCCTAGCGGAGGTGCGCCTGTCCCTCCAAAACGTCGCCGGAGGGGTGGGCGCGGTCGGCGACCGTCACTCGCTGCCGCGGTCCTTGCGCACGGCGTAGAGCGTGGCGCCGACGGCGGCGGCGAGGGCGGCGAGCACGAGCGCCCAGACGAGGAGGTGGTTGTCGCCGGACTGGTCCTGCGGTGAGTCGGCGGCGTCGGTGGAGCTCGCGCTCGGTGCCGGGGCGACCGGACCCGAGGCCGACGGGGACGTGCTCTCGCTGGACGACGCCGACGGGTCGGCCGACGAGGACGTCGCGCTCGGGGCAGGGGCCTGCGGGTCGCCCTCGATGGTGAACGTCGTCGAGCCCGAGATCGGGTGCGAGTCGGCGCTGACGACGCGGTAGACGATGTTGTAGCTGCCGGCGGCGATGGGGTCGCCGACGGGCAGCGTCACCTTCGGCCCGTCCGCCGTCGCCTTGGCCCCGACGACGTCACCACCCTCGGAGTCGGTCACCCTGACCGTGACGAACTGCGGGTTCACGTCCTCGTTGAAGGTGAGCACGACCTCGGTCGGAGAGGACGGCAGGGTCGCGCCGTCCTTGGGGGTGATCGAGATGAGCTGCGAGTGGGCGCCCGCCGGGAGCGCGCCGACACCGATGCCGAGCAAGGTCGTCACGATCACGAGCAGGAGTCCGCGGGTCATCAGGCGCATGACACCAGTTTGGCAAAGTTTCCTGAGCGAAGGCTGATCGGGGACGGGCAGGTCTTGCGGGGTGCCGGACCGCAGATCTCCTCCACACATGACGAAAGCCCCTGCAGGACAGGGGCTTTCGAGTGGGGTGAGCGACGGGGCTTGAACCCGCGACCCCCGCGACCACAACGCGGTGCTCTACCAGCTGAGCTACGCCCACCACGGCGACTGCACGGCATACGGAACGAGTCCGGTGCGGGCAGCGCGGACTATCGTACCTGCTCCTCGGGGGTGCTCCCGACCACGTCCGCCGGCCCGGGCGCATCCGCTCCGTCCGCCGTGGCAGTCGCCGTGGCAGTCGAGGACACGGGCGACTCGTGGTCGACGACATGACGGGACGCGAGCGCACGCAGCTCCTCGCTCGTGCGCCCGGGCGGGTCGACGAAGACGGCCTCGCGGTAGTAGCGCAGCTCGGCGATGGACTCGCGGATGTCGGCGAGGGCGCGGTGGCCCCCGGACTTCTCCGGCGCCGCGAAGAACGCCCGCGGGAACCAGCGACGTGACAGCTCCTTGACCGACGAGACGTCGATGATCCGGTAGTGCAGGTGGGTCTCGAGCTCGGGCATGTCCCTGGCGAGGAAGCCGCGGTCGGTGCCGACGGTGTTGCCCCCGAGCGGTGCCTTGCGCGGCTCGGGAACCCACTCGCGCACGTAGTCGAGGACCTGACGCTGCGCCTCCTCGAGGGTGACACCGGACGCGAGCTCGTCGATGAGGCCCGACGTCGAGTGCATCTGGCGGACGAAGTCGCCCATCTGTGCGAGCGCGGCGTCCGGCGGGCGGATGACGACGTCGACGCCGTCGCCGAGGATGTTGAGTTCGAAGTCGGTGACGAGCGCGGCGACCTCGACGAGTGCGTCGGTCTCGAGCGACAGCCCGGTCATCTCGCAGTCGATCCAGACGATGCGGTCGGTCAGGGCTCGGTCGGGCGTTGCGGACATGGGCTCAATCGTATGGCGCTGCACTAGTCTCGCTGTCCATGAGTGGGGACCTGTCCGTGGACGTCCAGACGCCCGTGCCGCCGACCCCGCAGCGGAGCGCGGGTGCGCACCGGGGCCGCCCGATGCTGCGCCGCTGGATCCTCACCGGAATCGCCGTGGTCGGGTTCGGGCTCGCGGCGCTCGCCGTGGCGGTGGCTATCGGAGCCGCGGCCGGGGTGAGCGCGACCTTGCTCGGGTTCGTCATCGCGATGATCCCGCTCGGCATCGTCGTGCCGACCTTCCTGTGGCTCGACCGGTTCGAGGCCGAACCGACCCGCAACCTCGTCCTCGCCTTCCTCTGGGGCGCGCTCATCGCCGTCCTCATCGCGATGACCCTCAACACGGCGGGGCAGCTCGTCTTGTGGGGATCGGTGCCCGCGGACGAGTCGCTCGCGCTCACCGCGGTCTTCGTCGCGCCGTTCGTCGAGGAGGCCGCCAAGGGGGCCTTCGTCCTCCTCGTGTGGCTCTTCGCGAAGCGCGAGTTCGACGGGATCACCGACGGGATGGTGTATGCCGGGGTCACGGCTGCCGGGTTCGCGTTCACCGAGAACATCCAGTACCTCGCGCTCGCGTGGGTCGAGTACGGCCAGGAGGGCCTCACCGCGACCTTCATCGGGCGGGGCATCATGTCGCCGTTCGCCCACCCGATGTTCACGATCTGCATCGGTGTCGGGGTCGGGGTCGCCGCCATGACCCGCCGCTGGCTCGTGCGGATCGTCGCCATCGGCGCGGGGTACGTCATCGCGGTCCTCGCACACGCGCTGTGGAACCTCGCCGCCGTGAGCGGAGCGCAGGGCCTCATTGCGGTCTACCTGCTCGTCGAGGTGCCGATCTTCCTCGCCTTCCTCGGGTTCGTCGTGTGGGTGCGACGCCGGGAGGGCCGACTCATCGGCCAGTTCCTCAGCCCCTACGCGGACGCGGGCTGGCTCTCGCCCGCGGAGGTCGTCATGCTGGCGTCGATGCCGCGTCGTCGCGAGGCGCGGCAGTGGGCTCGCGTCAACGGCGGACGTGCTGCGCTGAGGTCTATGGAGGACTTCCAGGACGCCGCGAGCGAGCTCGCCCTGCTGCGCCGCCGGATGCAGCACATCCCCCCGGACGAGCGCACCCTGCGCGACGAGCGTGACCTCCTGGCGGTGCTCACGCGACGGCGGCGGGAGTTCGCTGGACAGCTGATCTGATGGCCCCCGAGCCGGCAGCGGTGGCCGCAAACGGCTGGCCGTCGGTGCGCGACGCAGCCGCCGAGATCGCCGACGACCTCGTGGCGTTGCGCCGGGACGTGCACCGCCACCCCGAGCTCGGCAACGACCTGCCCTGGACGCAGCGGGCGGTGCTCGAGGCTCTCGCCGGGCTCGACCTCGAGGTCACGCTGGGCGAGGAGCTGAGCAGCGTCGTCGCCGTCCTGCGCGGGCGAGGCCGGTCCGGAGGCGACGAGCTGGACGGGCCGGGTGCCGACGCTCCCCGGCCCGTCGTGCTGCTGCGCGGCGACATGGACGCCCTGCCCGTCACCGAGGCGAGCGGTCTCGACTTCGCCTCGGTCGAGGACGGTCTCATGCACGCCTGCGGTCACGATCTGCACGTCGCCGGTCTCGTCGGTGCGGCGCGCATCCTGCACCACCTGCGTGACCACCTCGCAGGCGACGTCGTCTTCATGTTCCAGCCGGGGGAGGAGGGCCCCGGAGGGGCCGAACCCATGCTGCGCGAAGGACTTCTCGACGTGGCCGGACGACGCGTGGACGCGGCATACGCGGTCCATGTGTATGCCGCGGAGGTTCCGCGTGGCGTGTGGTTCGGGCGCTCGGGGCCACAGATGGCGGCGGCGGACGAGGTGGCGATCATCATCGCTGGGCGGGGTGGGCACGGGTCGCAGCCGCACTACGCGCTCGACCCGGTGCCGGTCGCGTGCGAGCTCGTCCTCGCCCTGCAGACGATCGTGACGCGCCGGTTCAACGCCTTCGACCCGGTCGTCCTCACCGTCGGGCGGATCGAGTCGGGCACCGTGGGCAACGTCATCCCGGACTCGGCCCGGCTCGACGCGACGCTGCGCACCTTCTCGGCCGAGCACCGCGACCTCGCGCACGCCGAGATCAGGCGGGTCGTCGAGCACGTCGCCGCAGCGCATGGGCTCGAGGCGCGCGTCGAGATCGGGGGCGGCTATCCGGTGACGGTCAACGACGCGGACGAGTTCGCGTTCGCGAAGGCGACAGCGGTCGAGCTCTTCGGCAGCGAGCGCTGGGCGGACATGGTCACGCCCGAGGCCGGGTCCGAGGACATGGCGTTCGTCCTCGAACAGGTTCCCGGCGCCTACCTCAACGTCGGGGCGTGCGTGCTCGACGACCACACACTCGCCGACGACAACCACTCTCCGCGGGCGGCGTTCGACGACTCGGTCGTCCCCGACGTCGCGGCCCTGCTCGCCGAGCTCGCGCTGCGACGCTGCGCGCTCGGGGTCGACGACTGAGTCGACCGGCCTTCACGCCGTGTGGACATCGAGGTCGAGCTCGCGGTCGGTGAGCACCGCCACGGCAGCCCGGTGGTCCGGCCAGGGCATGCTGACGTCGCGGACCTGCGTCGGGCCCGGTGGGTGCTCCTTCGCCTTCCACTCGAGCAGCTCCGCCGGCACGTCGGGGGCCGAGACGAGGACCTCGCTCGGGTCGACGACGAGCCCGTGGCCCGTCGCCTTGAGGATCGCCTCCTTGCGCGCCCACGTCGTCGCCCGCGCCGCCAGGAGGTCGTTCCCGGTGAGGTCGGCGAAGTAGCCCTGCTCCGAGGCGTCCAGCGTCACGGAGGGAAAGCCGTCGAAGTCCGTCGACGCGAAGTCCTCGACGTCGACACCCACCTCGCCGAGCCGGGTCACCGCCGCCACTGCTGCGCGCTCGCCGTAGGACACGGAGACGAAGAGGTCCCGATGTCCGACGACGTGCGGCTTGCCGTGCTTGTCGGTGCCGCACGTGGCGCACCGCTTCTCGAACTCGATCGCGCGCGGGTCGGCACCGGTCTCGTCGGCGACGAGGCGCCGCAGCAGGGCGTGAGCCGTGACGAACGGGTTCGGGTCGCGACGACGGTCCGCGCGCTCGCGTTCGCCGTCATCGAGGAGGTCGAGGAGCCGCGCGTCGTCCACGACGGGTGTGGCGCGGATCACGACGGAGGACATGTGCCGATCATGTCATTGGCCGTCGACGAGCTGTGCGCCCGTCCACGTGCCCGGGCTGCGGACCGACGGACGTGCATTGGCGGCCTGGCCCGGTGGCGACGCTGTGCGATGAGCATGACGAGTGGCATGTCGGCGCCGCATTGCACGTCCGTCGGCGCGGGTCTGCGCCCCCGCCGGCCTGGGTCCGCGCCCCCGTCGGCGCTCTCACTGCGTTCGAGCGCCTGTTGCTTCTGCCCGGGGCACAACGGCCAAGCCAGCGCTCCGCGCTGCTTGGCCGTTTGCGCCCCCGGCAGGACTCGAACCTGCAACCTACGGATTAGAAGGCCGTTGCGCTATCCATTGCGCCACGGGGGCCGACGAGCAGTCTAGTGAGACGGAAGTGCTGCTCTCGCGGGCACGACGAGTCTCAGGAGCTCGCCTGCCTGACGTGCAGGTTCCTCCAGTTTGGTTAGGGTGAACGCGTGACCAGGACCGCGGATGAGACAGCCGCACTCGTCGACGCCGTGTCGGGACTGCGGGACGCCGTCGAGGCCACCATCCTGCCGCTCTCGACGCCCGACCGCGACCAGGGTGTGCGCGTGCGCAAGGAGCTGCTCGACCAGCTCGACGACTACGTGCTGCCCCGGCTCCGGTCCATCGACGCACCCCTGCTCGCGGTCGTGGGCGGGTCGACCGGCGCCGGCAAGTCCACCCTCGTCAACTCCATCGTCGGCACGCAGGTGAGCCGCTCCGGCGTCCTGCGCCCGACGACGACGAGCCCCGTCCTCGTCCACCACCCCGAGGACCGTCGCTGGTTCGCCGACGAGCGCATCCTCCCCAGCCTCTCGCGCGTCACCGGAGCCCCGACCGAGCAGTCGCAGCCCGGCACCGTGCGCCTCGTCGAGTCCACCACGCTGCCCTCGGGCATGGCCCTTCTCGACGCCCCCGACATCGACTCCGTCGTCCAGGCCAACCGCGAGCTCGCCGGCCAGCTCCTCTCGGCCGCTGACCTCTGGCTCTTCGTCACCACCGCGGCCCGCTACGCCGACGCCGTGCCATGGGACCTGTTGCGCACCGCCGCCGAGCGCGGCACCGCCGTCGCGATCGTCCTCGACCGCGTCGCGCCCGAGGCCATCGACGAAATCCGCCCCCACCTCGCCGGCATGCTGCGCGAACAGGGCCTGCCGACGGCACCGATCTTCACCGTCCCCGAGACGACGCTGACCGAGCAGGGGTTCCTCCCGCCGGAGGCGATGGGTCGGCTCAAGGCCTGGCTCGAGGCGCTCGCCGGCGACTCGAGGGCCCGCTCCGTCGTGGTGAGCCAGACGCTCAAGGGTGCACTGGGCTCCCTGTCCGGACGCACCACCGCTCTGGCACAGGCCTCCTCGCAGCAGGCCGGCGCCGCGCGCGCTCTCTCCGCCGTCGCGGGGGAGAACTATGACCGCGCCCTCGCCGGGGTCAAGGACGGCATGACCGACGGCACGCTGCTGCGCGGCGAGGTCCTCGCCCGCTGGCAGGAGTTCGTCGGCACCGGCGAGTTCTTCCGGCAGATCGAGTCCCGGCTCTCGAAGCTGCGCGACCGCGTCACCGCCGCCGTCAAGGGCCAGCCCGCACCCGCGGAGGACCTCGGCGAGGCCCTTCAGTCCGGCGTCGCGAACCTCATCCTGTCCCAGGCGAACGGCGCCTCCGCGGACACGGCGCGCGAGTGGCGCCGGCTCCCCGGGGGCGACGCCCTCCTCGCCGACCACCCGGCCCTCGCGAAGTCCTCGCCTGACTTCTCGGCGCAGGTGGAGAAGACGGTGCGCCTCTGGCAGGGCGAGGTCTTCGACATCGTCCGCAGCGAGGGAGCCAACCGGCGCACGAACGCCCGCATCGCGGCATACGGCGTCAACGGCATCGGCCTCTTCCTCATGCTCGTGTCGTTCGCCGCCACGGGGGGCCTCACCGGCGCCGAGGTCGGTATCGCCGGTGGCACCTCGGTGTTGGCCCAGCGCGTGCTCGAGGCGATCTTCGGCGACCAGGCCGTCCGCGAGATGGCGGCCAAGGCCCGCAAGAGCCTCCTGCGCCACGTCGAGGAGCTGTATGCCGCGGAGCGCGCCCGCTACGCCGAGACCGTCGCCGGTCTCGGGGACCCCGAGGGCCAGTCCGCGCAGCTTGCCGCTGCCGCCGCGCGCGTGCGCGAGGTGAGCGCATGAGCCCGCTGCGCATGGGTCGCGCGAACGCACCCGCGGTCTCGGCCGAGTCGCTGGCGTCGGCCGCCTCCTCGCTGGGGTCCGCGCTGGAGTCGGGCGGCGCCCAGCTCCCGCAGACCCAGGCCGAGCGCGCTCGCGCGATCATCACCAAGGTCGGCGAGCGCACCGCGCTCGTCGGCGGACACACGGTCGTCGCCCTCGCCGGCGCCACCGGCAGTGGCAAGTCCTCGCTCTTCAACGCGCTCGCCGGCGCCGACGTCGCGACGGTGGGCGCCCGCCGCCCCACGACGTCGCGGCCGACCGCCGCGATCTGGGGCGACGAGCCCGCCGCGCCGCTCCTCGACTGGCTCGACGTCGCCGCCCGCCACCACGTCGACAACACCTCGCCCCGCGAGGGCACGATCGGCAGCCTCGACGGGCTCGTCTTGCTCGACCTGCCGGACTTCGACTCCCGCGAGACCTCCAACCGGGAAGAGGCAGAGCGTGTCCTCGAGCTCGTCGACGTCTTCGTCTGGGTGACCGACCCGCAGAAGTACGCCGACGCGCGGCTGCACGACGACTACGTCGCTGCCCTCGCGACCCACGACGCGGTGACCCTCGTGGTCCTCAACCAGGTCGACCGGCTCACGCCCCAGCAGGTCGAGGAGTGCATCGCCGACCTCAAGCGCCTCATGGCGCGCGACGGCATGCCCGACGCCCCCGTCATCCCGACGTCGGCACGCACCGGTCAGGGGCTCGATGTCCTCGGGCAGCGGCTGAGCAACGCCGTCGCCGGTGCGGGCGCCGCTCGGTCACGTCTCGCGGCCGACGTGCGCCAGAGCGCCGCCGCGCTGAGCCCGGCCGTCGCCGACAGCGAGCCCGCGATCAACGCCAGCGGCGAGGACGAGCTCGTGTCAGCCCTGGCGAGGGCGGCCGGTGTGCCGGTCGTCGTGGGCGCGGTCGAGCGCGACTACCGCATGCAGGCCGTCCAGCACACCGGCTGGCCGTTCACCCGCTGGGTGCAGCGCCTGCGTCCCAAGCCCCTGCGCCGGCTGCGTCTCGACGACGGTCGCGGCGGTGGCATCGAAGTGAGCAACGCCGACGTGCGCTCGGTCCTCGGGCGATCGTCCCTCCCGCCGCCCACCCCGGCGGCTCGCGCAGCCGTGGACCTGGCCACGCGCCAACTCGCCGACAAGGCCGGCTCCGCGTTGCCCGTGCCGTGGAGCGACGCGGTGCATGCCGCGGCGGCACCACCCGGGGCGGACATGACCGACGCGCTCGACCAGGCGGTCATCAGCACGTCCCTCCGGGCGCGCAACCCGATCTGGTGGCAGGTCGTCGGCATCTTTCAGGTGCTCTTCGCCCTCACGGCCCTCGCCGGTCTGCTGTGGGTCCTGGTCCTCATGCTCCTCGGATGGCTGCAGTTCCCGAGCATCGAGACGCCCATGTGGGGTCCGCTGCCCTGGCCGTTCGTGCTCCTCGTCGGGGGAGTGCTCGCCGGACTCCTGCTCGCCCTCGTGTCACGGTTCCTCGCCGGGATCGGGGCGCGCCGCCGTGGCCGGGTCATGCGGGAGCGGCTGCACGAGTCGATCACCAAGGTCGCCCACGAGCGGATCCTCGAGCCGGTCGCCGACGTCCTCGAGCGGCATCGGTCGACCCGCACCCATCTCAAGGACGCCGCGAAGGTCTGAGTGGCGTTCCGTCGCGCATTCGTGCGTGGCGGTCGTCCACAGGTGGGGCCGTGCCTCGGCGTTGTCCACAGGCGAAGGCCTTCGCCGTTGTGCCGTATGCCGTCCGCTCCCGAGTCTGGTGCCTCACGCCTCCGCACGGGCGGGGGCCAGAGCAGTGGAGGTCCACTCATGCAGGACACCTACATCACCGTGCAGGGGCGGGTCGCCACCGACCCCGAGATGAAGGTCTCGAAGAACAACAACCCCTTCGCGAGTTTCAAGATCGCGTCGACGCCGCGGCACCAGGTCAGTGGCGCCCCCGGCACCTATGAGGACGGCGAGACGTCGTGGTACCGGGTCTTCGCCTGGGGCAACCTCGGCGCCAACCTCCTCCGGTCCATCGAGAAGGGGCAGCCGGTCGTCGTGCACGGCCGGATCTCTTCGCGGGAGTTCAAGAAGGACGACGGGACCTACGGCAGCTCGGTGAGCATCGTCGCCAACAGTGTCGGCCACGACCTCAGCTGGGGTCAGGCCGCCTACGAGAAGGTGGCACGCCCGACCTACGGCGACGGCGACCGGCACGACGAGGCCCTCGAGACCATCCGCGACGAGGAGGAGAGCTTCGGCGATCCCGAGCGGACGGCATACGACACCGCCGGCGAGAGCGACACGGGACCGCTCGTCGGGCACAACGCCGCCTGAACGGGTTCGGACCGGCAAACCGATTCGGGGATGGGGCGGGCAGGTCGTTAGCCTTGCCCCATGCCCGAGTTCATCTATGTCATGTCGCGCGCCCGCAAGGCGCATGGCGACAAGGTCATCCTCGACGACGTCACCCTGTCGTTCCTGCCCGGCGCCAAGATCGGCGTCGTCGGCCCGAACGGCGCCGGCAAGTCGTCCGTCCTGAAGATCATGGCGGGCCTGGACCAGCCGTCGAACGGCGAGGCGCGGCTCACCCCGGGCTACAGCGTCGGCATCCTCATGCAGGAGCCCGAGCTCGACGAGACCAAGACCGTCCTGGGCAACGTCGAGGAGGGCGCGGGCGAGATCAAGGCCAAGCTCGACCGCTACAACGCCATCTCCGAGGAGATGGGTGAGCCGGACGCCGACTTCGACGCGCTCATGGCCGAGATGGGCAAGCTCCAGGAGGAGATCGACGCCGCCGACGCGTGGGACCTCGACTCCCAGCTCGAGCAGGCGATGGATGCCCTGCGCTGCCCGCCGCCGGACGCCGACGTCTCCGTCCTCTCCGGTGGTGAGCGCCGCCGCGTCGCGCTCTGCAAGCTCCTCCTGCAGAAGCCCGACCTGCTGCTCCTCGACGAGCCCACGAACCACCTCGACGCCGAGTCCGTGCTCTGGCTCGAGCAGCACCTCGCGTCCTACCCCGGCGCCGTCGTCGCCGTGACGCACGACCGCTACTTCATGGACAACGTCGCCGGCTGGATCCTCGAGCTCGACCGCGGCCGCGCCTACCCCTACGAGGGCAACTACTCGACCTACCTCGAGAAGAAGCAGGCTCGCCTCGAGGTCCAGGGCAAGAAGGACGCCAAGCTCGCCAAGCGCCTCTCCGAGGAGCTTGAGTGGGTCCGCTCCAACGCCAAGGCCCGGCAGACCAAGTCCAAGGCTCGTCTCGCCCGCTACGAGGAGATGGCCGCCGAGGCCGAGCGCACCCGCAAGCTCGACTTCGAGGAGATCCAGATCCCGCCGGGCCCGCGCCTCGGCAGCAAGGTCATCGAGGTCAAGGACCTCAAGAAGGGCTTCGGCGACCGCGTCCTCATCGACGGTCTCTCGTTCTCGCTGCCGCGCAACGGTATCGTCGGCGTCATCGGTCCCAACGGTGTCGGCAAGACGACCCTCTTCAAGACGATCGTCGGCATCGAGCCGGCCGACGGCGGCACCGTCGACATCGGTGAGACCGTGAAGATCTCCTACGTCGACCAGAGCCGTGGCGGCCTCGACCCCAACAAGAACCTCTGGGAGGTCGTCTCCGGCGGCCACGACTACATCCAGGTCGGCCAGGTCGAGATCCCCTCGCGCGCCTACGTCTCGCAGTTCGGCTTCAAGGGCCCGGACCAGCAGAAGAAGGCCGGGGTCCTCTCCGGTGGCGAGCGCAACCGGCTCAACCTCGCGCTCACCCTCAAGGAGGGCGGCAACCTGCTGCTCCTCGACGAGCCGACCAACGACCTCGACGTCGAGACCCTCGGCTCGCTCGAGAACGCGCTCCTCGCGTTCCCCGGCTGCGCCGTCGTCATCAGCCACGACCGCTGGTTCCTCGACCGCGTCGCGACGCACATCCTCGCCTACGAGGGGGACGAGCAGAACCCGGCCAAGTGGTACTGGTTCGAGGGCAACTTCGAGGCCTATGAGAAGAACAAGGTCGAGCGGCTCGGCGAGGAGGCCGCGCGCCCGCACCGCGTGACCTACCGCAAGCTCACGCGCGACTGAGCTGCCGGCCGGGACCGGTCAAGGAGACACGGCGTCGTCCGCGTCACCGGCCCCGCCGACCTCGCCACCGAGGGGGCAGACCGCCACAGGTTCGTAGTGCGGTCTGCCCCTCCCTTCTCCCCGGTGGGACACGAAGATGGTGACCTCCTCCGCGGTCCAGGACGGGCCGGCATACGTGTCCATGGTCCGCAGCCACCGCGTCGCCTCGAAGGGGCGCCGTGAGCGCGCGAGCGTGAGGTGCGGCCGGTAGTCCCCACCCGCCGCGGTGGCGCCGACGCGACCGCACGCGCGGCGGGTGCCCAGCGCCAGCGACTCCAGCCGGGACAGCCCGGTACCGTCGTCCGAGGCCACCCCCACCCAGACGACCCGCGCCTCGTAGGGATTGGGGAAAACGCCAGCGCCCCTCAGCCGCAACGGGATCGGCACGGTGGTGGCCGCGACTGCCGCGACGGCGTCCCCGACGTCGTCGAGGATCCGCTCGGGCACCTCGGCCATGAACGCCAGGGTCACGTGCCACAGGTGGGCCGGCGTCCAGCGCAGGTCCGACTCGACCTCGCGGCGCACCTCGACGAACTCCTCGAGGTCGGCATGGGCATCCTCGGGCGGGACGATCGCGGCAAAGACTCGCACCGCGCCATTGTGCTTGTCAGGACCGCGAAATTCTGCGCAGGATCACGCCATGCGGTGTGGCACCCAGATCTCGTACTTCTCCTGGCCCGGAGCGCCGGCGTCTATCGGCCCAACCTTCGCGCGGATCGCCCGCAACAGCGAGGCCGCCGGTCTGTCGTCGCTGTGGGTCATGGACCACTTCTTCCAGATCTCGATGATCGGCCCTCCTGAGCTGGACATGCTCGAGGGCTACACCGCGCTCGGGTATGCCGCGGCGGTCACCGAGCGGATCGAGCTCGGCACCCTCGTCACCGGGGTGACCTATCGCCACCCCGGCCTCCTCGCCAAAACCGTGACGACCCTCGACGTCCTCTCCGGCGGACGGGCCTGGCTCGGCATCGGCGCAGCGTGGAACGAGGAGGAGCACCGCGGCCTCGGCGTGCCTTTCCCCTCGACGCGTGAGCGCTTCGAGCGTCTCGAGGAGACGCTGCAGATCGCACGTCGCATGTTCGACGGCGACGACAGTCCGTATGCCGGCCGGCACGGCACGCTCGACCGTCCCCTCAACGTGCCGGCGCCGTTGCGGCGGGTGCCGATTCTCGTCGGTGGCAGCGGACCGAAGAAGACGTTGCGGCTCGTCGCGCAGTACGCCGATGCCTGCAACCTCTTCGACGCGGGTCCTGACGCGATGGCGGCGCGGCTCGCCATCCTGCGCGGGCACTGCGAGGACGTCGGACGCGACCCGCGCGACATCGAGGTCACGGCACTGTCGCGGCTCACGCTCGGCACGAACGGCGGAACATCGGTGTCCGGCAACGAGATTCGCAGCGTCGACGAGGCCGTCGACCACTACGCGCGTCTGGCCGAGGTCGGTCTTGACACCGTGATCCTCAGCATGGACAACAACACCGACGACGCGGCATACGAGCTCGTTGCCGACCTGGTGCGTCAGCTGGAACCGGTGACTGCCGCGGCGTGGTGACGGCGTGGTGACGGCGTGGTGACGGCCTCCTGACGCAGCGTCCGTCAGATCGGCTTGGTGGCGGCGAGGAAGACCGAGCTGCCGAAGGGCAGGTTGGTGCGGCGCAGGATGGCCTCGTCGACCTTGCAGGCGGCAAGCAGGGCGTGGTGGAGGAACCGAGGCACTTCGGGGTCCTTGACGATGTCGACCGCACCGGTGTGCCGAGGGCCGCGGGCCTTGCGCACCAGGCGCTCCGCCACGAAACCGGGGAACACTGAGGTGAACGCATAGGTGGAGCGCTCGACGCCGAACCCGGCCCGCTCGACCGCAGCGACCGCTCGCGCCTTGGTGTAGCGGCGGTAGTGGCCGTTGGCGACGTCGAAGTCCGTCCAGGCCCACTGGTAGGCGGGGACGGCCATGAGGAACCGTCCGCCGGGACGCAGTACGCGCGACACCTCGGCGAGGGCGTCGGCCTCGGGGTCGCAGTGCTCGATGACGTCGAAGGCCGAGACCATGTCGAAGCTCGCGTCGGCGAAGGGCAGCTCGAGAGCGGAGCCGCACACCCCGTTGTCGCGCAGTCCGCGCGGGTCGATGTCGAGGGAGGCGAGGCGGCGCTGGCCGTCGTGGAGCCAGCTGGCGCTCGGCCCGTCCGCGCTGCCGATGTCGAGCGCCTGCTCGCGCCCACGCGCGAAGTCAGCGAGCGCGGCATACAGCAGATCGGTGCGGGCTACGTACCACCAGTAGTCGGGCTGCTCGATCGAGGGAGAACCCCCGTGTCCTGCCACCTCGGTCATGAGGGAGGAGCCTAGCCCCAGCGCGTTCAGCGTCGAGTCACGAGGCGCACGGCGAGGTCTCCGTTCGTGCGCCCGATCTCCTCCGGGGTGCGACGGATCTCGGGGGAGTACCAGCGCGCGACGTCGACGGCGAGGGACAGCAGGGCGAGCGCGGTTCCCGGGATGTCCTCGACCTCGAACTCCCCGGAGTCGACACCGTCTTGGAGGACGCCGCGGACGACCTTGTCGATCTCGCGACGCAGCTCGAGCACGGTGTCGCGGTGCTCGGGGCTGAGGTTGCGGAACTCGTACTGGACGATGCGGCCGAGCTGATGGTGCTCGGCGTGCCAGGCGGAGAAGCCGCCGACGAGTGAGCGGAGGGCATCGGTCGGGGTCTGGGCCGCCCGGGCGGCGGCGACGAGCTCGTCGCGTGCGGTCTGGTGCCCGCGGCGGCTGAGCTCGAAGAGGAGGTCCTCCTTGGAGGTGAAGTGCACGTATACGCCCGCGGGGGACAGGCCGGCGCGCGAGGCGATGTCCCGCGTCGTCGTGGCGTGGAAGCCCTTCTCGGCGAACGCGTCGGCAGCCGCCCCCATGAGCCGCGCGACGGTGGCCGTCGTGGGGTCGCCGGACTCCTCGATCAGGCGGGCGATGCTCTGCTCCGAGAGGTGCGTCCCTGTGGTGGCCGACATGTTGACAGCATGCCTGACGCGCGATTGACTAAGCAAGCGCTTAGTCAAAGCACTTCTCGAGGAGAGTCATGCCCCGCAATCTCTACGACGCCGACCACGAGGCCTTCCGCGACTCGGTCCAGGAGTTCGTCGACCGCACCCTCAAGCCGCGCGCCGAGCAGATGCTCGAGGCCAAGACCATCGAGCGCGACATCTGGCTCGAGGCCGGCAAGCAGGGCCTGCTCGGCCTCGACATCCCCGAGGAGTTCGGGGGAGCGGGCGCCGACGACTACCGCTTCAACGCGATCTCGGCCGAGGTGATCTCGGGCTTCAACGCCGCCACGTCGTCGTGCTTCGGCATCCACAGTGACGTGTGCCCGCCCTACATCGTCGACCTCGGCACCGACGAGCAGAAGCAGCGCTGGCTCCCGCCCATGGCCGCCGGCGAGAAGATCTGCGCCATCGCCATGACCGAGCCCGGCGGCGGCTCCGACCTCGCGGCGCTCAAGACCACGGCGGTCAAGGCCGATGACGGGTCGGGCGACTGGATCGTCAATGGTTCCAAGACCTTCATCACCAACGGCTACCAGGCCGACCTCGTCATCGTCGCCGCCCGCACCGACCCGAGCAAGGGCGCCAAGGGCATCTCGCTGCTCATGGTCGAGGACGGCATGGAGGGCTTCACCCGCGGCCGCAAGCTCGACAAGGTCGGGCAGGAGGAGTCCGACACCGCCGAGCTGTTCTTCGAGGACGTGCGCGTCCCCGGTGAGAACCTCATCGGCGAGGAGGGCATGGGCTTCATCGCGATGATGCAGCGCCTGCCGCAGGAGCGGGTCGGTGCGGCCGTTTCCAACGTCGCGCATGCCAAGGCGATCCTCGGGGAGACCATCGCCTACGCCAAGGAGCGCAAGGCGTTCGGCCAGCCCATCGGCTCCTTCCAGCACAACAAGTTCAAGATCGCCGAGCTCGTCACGGCCATCGAGGTGGCCGAGGCGTACGTCGACGACTGCGTCGCCGCGCATGCCGAGGGCAAGCTCAGCGCCGTCGACGCTGCCAAGGCGAAGTGGTGGAGCGCGCAGGTGCAGAACGACGTCCTCGACGAGTGCGTCCAGCTGCACGGCGGCTACGGGTTCATGAACGAGTACCGCGTCGCCCGCGCGTGGCGCGACGCCCGCGTCACGAAGATCTGGGCCGGCTCGAACGAGATCATGAAGGAGCTCATTGGCCGCGACCTCGGGCTGTAGGTCGCCGTGTGAGTCGTCGGTATGCCGGCCGCGCGCGTGCGCGGCCGGACGGAGCCCTCGGCCGAAGCGGAGTCCGAGGAAGAGACCAGCAGGTTCGGTCTCTGAGCTTCTGGCACAACGCTTTCCGTATGCCGTCCGCGCAAGTCCGCGGGCGGCATACGCCACGGGCGGTGCGCGGTCCACGCGACGCTGCACGTCGGGGGATCGTTCAGCGCAGGGATTCGTGCCGAGGTGAGCCGGCGTCAGGTCGAGGGGTCGAGTGCGCGCGGCGTGAACGCCCACAGGTCGAGGTAGGGCACGGTGAGGTGACCGTGGCGTTGGTCGAGCAGCCACGCGGTGAGCCCCTCGAGGACGGCCGACACTGCGGGTCCGGGCGGCGCGACGAACATGCGGCGGCCGAGGTTGTCGTAGACGTGCACGACGCGACCGCTGGTCGCGAGCCCCTCGATGAGCCGGGCGACGTCGTCGGGGTCGCCGAGGGTTCCCGGCGGGTCGAACTCAAACCACAGGACGTCACAGCGTGACGTGATCGCATCCCAGTGCTCGACGAGGACGTGGATGTCGAAGCCGTCGATGTCGGACTTCCACACGGTCAGGGCGGCAAGCGGGGCGTCGGCGAGCAAGGACTGGGACGTGAGCCACTCGGACACCTCCTCGGCCTCGGCGCTGCCCTGGAACCCACCAGTCGTTCCGGTTCGGGCGTAGGTGACTCGGGACCCGACCGGTCCGACGAAGCCCTCGACGACGCGGGCGCGGTCGCCGAACTGAGCGAGGTTGCGCCGGGCATAGGCGGCGAACTCGGGGTCGCCCTCGACACTCACAACGGCAATGTTGGGCGCCGCTGTGAGCATGGCAACGGCGGTGTCACCCACGTTGGCGCCGACATCGAGGACGGTGAGACGCGCGTGCCGGCGTGCCAGGTCGGCGACAACGGCCTCGGCGTAGGCGTCGTAGGTGGGGTCGCGACGCTGGTAGTACGGCAGATTGTGTGCCGGTGGCAGCGTGACCGGCGCGCCGCCGATCGTGTAGTGCTGCTCCCGTCCGATCGCGATGCGTGCCCGTGCCCGCACGGGGTTGACGGCGTAGCCCGCGAGGCGCGACATGAACCGTCGCTTGCGCACGCTGAGGACCATGCCCGGACTCTAGCGGCGCGGAGGGCTCGCTCTGGCCGGAACGGAGAAGAGCCAGCCGAAGCCGGGGCGCCGGGAGAGCAGTCCGACGAGCAGCGGGAAGGCGACCCCGGCGACGAGACCGAGCACGATGTGCACGCGTAGGTCCTCGACGCCGAGGCTGCGGAGCAGGACCCGCATGCCGGACGTGGCGATGATGTGCGCGAGGAAGATCTGGAGCGATCGCTGCCCGACGAACGCCAGACCCGGCCCGAGCGGGGAGCGGGCGAGGGGGCCGGAGAGCGCGATGATGCCGAGGCAAAGAGCGGTCGAGGTGACGACACCGGTGGCCAGTGCCGAGGCCGACCACGCTTCGAGCCACGACGACGGAGGCATGGGGTCGGTCACGACGAGCAGGGCTGTGCCGAGGGCGATCCCGGCCATGGCGACCACGGCGGCGGTCCGGCCGCGGGTGAGCCGGAGGAAGGGTTGCGGCCCGGCGAGGGCGCCCACCCAGAAGAAGATGGAGAGGGCCACGCCCTCTTGGAAGAGGTAGGGACCGGTCCACCCCCACGCGGCGAGCGAGACAGCCGAAACCACCGCGGTGGATGCGATCGCTCGAGGCCGCGAGACCCACGGCTGCACCACGGCGGCCAGCGCGGTCATGACGACGAGGAAGCCCAGCCACCACAGCTGCCCGTCCGCGACGAGGAAGGCCCGCCCGAGGGTGTCGAGGTCGGCGCTCGAGTTCGCCCGGCCGCCGGACAGGAGGCGGAAGGCCCACTGCAGCACGGTCCACAACACGTAGAGCCAGACGAAGAGGGGCAGGCGCTCGCGTAGGTACGGCCCGACACCGCGCTTCGCGACGCTCGGCCGGAGGAAGGCGCCGGCGAGGACGGTGAAGACGGCGAGGTGCCACACGTACAGCCCGTCGTCGACCTCGAGGAAGACCGGCGACTCGCGCGGCGTGAGCTCGGCCGCCGAGAGGCCGCGCAGCACGTGGCTCAGGACGATGGCGGTGATCGCCAGACCCTTGGCGACATCGAGCGAACGATCCCGCTCACGAGGAGCGGAGGTCGCGTCAGTCAAGCGGCCCGCCCGCGACGTAGATGACCTGACCGGAGACGAACCCGGCCTCCTCGGAGCACAGGAACGAGATCGTGGCCGCAATGTCCTCGGGCTGCCCGACGCGGCCCACGGGGATCTGCTTCGCGGAGTGCTCGATGAAGTCCTCGAACGAGACACCGATGCGCTCGGCGGTCGCCGCCGTCATGTCGGTCTGGATGAAGCCCGGCGCGACGGCGTTCGCGGTGACGCCGAACCTGCCGAGCTCGATGGCGAGGGTCTTGGTGAACCCCTGGAGCCCGGCCTTGGCGGCGGAGTAGTTGGCCTGCCCCCGGTTGCCCTGCGCCGACGAGGACGAGAGGTTGACGATGCGCCCGAACTTCGTCTCGGTCATGTGCGCCTGGCATGCCTTCGTCATGAGGAAGGCGCCGCGCAGGTGGACCGTCATGACGGCGTCCCAGTCGTCCTCGGTCATCTTGAAGAGCAGGTTGTCGCGAATGATGCCGGCATTGTTGACGAGGACGACCGGAGCGCCCAGCTCGTCGGCGACCCGCGCCACTCCGGCGGCGACCTGCTCGGCGTCCCCGACATCGATACCGACGCCGATCGCCGAGCCACCCGCATCCCGGATCGTCGCGGCGACCGCCTCGGACGCCGCCTCGTCGAGGTCGACGACAGCCACGGCATACCCGTCGCTCGCGAGGCGACGAGCGGTCGTGGCGCCGATGCCGCGGGCGGCTCCGGTGACGATGGCGGTGCGGGTCGGGCTCACGGGGACTCCTCGGGTGTCGTGGACGACGACGGGGTTCGATAAGTTGGAGGTCTGCGCGAGTTGAACCCTACCCAGCAGATCTGCGGACGGCTGTGGTCGCGCCACGTGGGCCGCCGTCGTCCCAGGTGAGGAGACATGAGCACCACCACCGACGACACCACCCACGAGACCACCCGGAAGGCGGCCATGGAGATCTGGCCCGGATCGGCATACCCCCTGGGTGCGAGCTACGACGGCAGCGGCGTGAACTTCGCGCTGTTCAGCGAGGTGGCCGAGCGCGTGGACCTCTGTCTCATCGACGACGGCCTGGATGGCACCCTCGTCGAGACCGTCATCACGATGCCCGAGGTCGACCACTTCGTGTGGCACTGCTACCTCCCGGGGCTGCAGCCCGGCCAGCGCTACGGCTACCGGGTGCACGGCCCCTACGACCCTGCTGCCGGGCACCGGTGCGACCCGAGCAAGCTGCTCCTCGACCCCTACGCCAAGGCGATCGAGGGACAGGTGCGCAACGACCAGGCGCTGTTCTCCTACGACTTCAACGACCCGGGTGTGCGCAACACCGAGGACTCGCTGCCCTCGACCATGCTCAGCGTCGTCATCAACCCCTACTTCGACTGGGGGCACGACCGCCCGCCGCGCCACGAGTACCACGACACCGTCATCTACGAGGCGCACGTCAAGGGCCTGACGATGACCCACCCCGACCTGCCCGAGGAGATCCGCGGCACGTATGCCGCGATCGGCCACCCGGTGATCATCGACCACCTCAAGAGTCTGGGCATCAACGCCATCGAGCTCATGCCGGTGCACCAGTTCGTGCAGGACACCTCGCTCCAGGCGAAGGGGCTCACGAACTACTGGGGCTACAACACGATCGGGTTCCTCGCGCCGCACAACGCCTACGCGCAGGGGCAGCGCGGGCAGCAGGTCGCCGAGTTCAAGGCCATGGTCAAGGCGCTGCACGAGGCGGACATCGAGGTCATCCTCGACGTCGTCTACAACCACACCGCCGAGGGCAACGAGTTCGGGCCCACCCTGTGCTTCCGGGGCATCGACAACGCGAGCTACTACCGCCTCGTCGACAACGCCAAGCAGCACTACTACGACACGACGGGCACGGGCAACAGCCTGCTCATGCGCAACCCGCACGTGCTGCAGCTCATCATGGACTCGCTGCGCTACTGGGTCACCGAGATGCACGTCGACGGGTTCCGCTTCGACCTCGCGGCGACGCTGGCCCGGCAGTTCCACGAGGTCGACAAGCTCTCGGCGTTCTTCGACATCATCCAGCAGGACCCGGTCATCTCCCAGGTGAAGCTCATCGCCGAGCCGTGGGACGTCGGCGACGGCGGCTACCAGGTCGGCAACTTCCCGCCGTTGTGGACCGAGTGGAACGGCAAGTACCGCGACACCGTGCGCGACTACTGGCGCGGCGTGCCGGCGACGCTCGGCGAGTTCGCGTCGCGGATCTCCGGCTCGAGCGACCTCTACGAGCACAGCGGCCGCAAGCCGATCGCGTCGATCAACTTCATCACCGCCCACGACGGGTTCACGCTGCGCGACCTCGTGTCCTACAACGAGAAGCACAACGCCGCGAACCTCGAGGGCGGCCTCGACGGCGAGAACCACAACCGGTCGTGGAACTGTGGCGTCGAGGGTCCGACCGACGACCCCGAGATCCGGGCACTGCGGCTGCGCCAGCTGCGCAACTTCCTCACGACCCTGCTCCTCTCGCAGGGCGTGCCGATGATCAGCCACGGCGACGAGCTCGGGCGCACCCAGGGTGGCAACAACAACGCCTACTGCCAGGACAACGAGATCTCGTGGGTCGACTGGGACCTCGGCGAGGACCAGCGCGAGCTCCTCGAGTTCACCAAAGCCGTTGTGCGACTGCGGCGTTCGCACCCGGTGTTCCGGCGGCGCCGGTTCTTCGCCGGGTCGGCCGACCACGGCGGCCAGTCGACGATGGGTGACATCTACTGGCTTCGGCCGAGTGGTGAGGCCATGGCCGAGGGGGACTGGTCCAACGACGCGCTCAAGGTCATGGTGTGGCTCAACGGTGGCGCGATCCACGAGCCCGACACGCGCGGGCAGATGATCACTGACGACGACTTCCTCATCCTCTTCAATGCCGACGACGACGAGTCGGTGTTCACCATCCCCACGTCCGAATGGGGCGAGCGGTGGCTCGTCGAGATCGACACCCACGCCGAGGTCGTCGACCCCGGGTGGCACGAGGCCGGGGCGCCCATCACGGTCGGGCCGCGCTCGGTCGTCGTGCTCCGCAGCCCGCTCGAGGACACGCCTGCCGCGACAGGAGTCGCGCAGAGCGAACGGAAGGCGTGAGCGACATGTCGCTTCCTTCCGACCGAATACCGGCCCGTATGCCGGCCGCGCAGGGTCCGCGGGACGCGTCGTCCGGCGACGTGGGCTCCGCTCGTCGCGCGCTGCCCACCTCGACGTACCGGCTCCAGGTCCACGGCGGGTTCGGCTTCGACGCGGCAGCCGAGCAGACGGCATACCTCGCGAAGCTCGGTGTCTCGCACCTCTATCTCTCGCCGATCCTGCAGCCTGCCGAGGGCTCGACGCACGGCTACGACGTCGTCGACCACACCGCCCTCAACGAGGAGGCCGGCGGGCGCGGGGCGTTCGACCGGCTCGTCGCGGCGGCGCATGATGCCGGGCTCGGGATCGTCGTCGACGTCGTGCCGAACCACATGACCGTGCCCGAGGCGACGTGGCGCAACGCCGCCCTCTGGTCCCTGCTACGTCACGGGCGCGAGTCGCCCTATGCCGCCTGGTTCGACGTCGACTGGGACGTCGAGGACGGCCGGGTGCTCATGCCGGTCCTGGGGGCCTCGCTGGAGGAGGTGCTGGCGGCAGGGGAGCTGTCGGTCGGTGCCGGGGGTCGTGATGGCGACGAGACGGTGCTGCGCTACTACGGGCACGAGTACCCCGTCGCGCGGGGCACCGAGAGCCTGCCCATCGCGGATCTCGTTGCGGCGCAGCACTATCGGCTCACGTTCTGGCGCGACGGTGCGACCGACCTCAACTATCGGCGCTTCTTCGACGTGACGACACTCAAGGCCGTCCGGGTCGAGGATCCGGCGGTGTTCGACGCCACGCATGAGCTGTTGCTGTCGCTGCATGCCGAAGGGGCCATCGACGGGTTCCGCATCGACCACCCTGACGGACTGGCCGACCCCGGCGGCTACCTCGCACGCCTCGCCGACGCGACGGGGGACGCGTGGGTCGTCGCCGAGAAGATCCTCGAGGGTGAGGAGCAGCTCCCGTCGTCCTGGCGGTGCGCGGGGACGACGGGCTACGATGCGTTGCTGCGGGTGCAGCAGGTCTTGACCTCCGGAACGGGCGACGAGGTGCTCGACCGCCTCTGGGCGCACCGGGCACCGGGGCGAGAGTCGCTCGACGACGTCGTGCTCGCGTCCAAGGAGCTCGTCGTCGAGACGGTTCAGGCCGCCGAGGTCAACCGGCTCCTGCGGCTGATGCAGCAAGCGTTGCCCCGGGACGACACGGCGGAGCTGCGTCGCGGCCTCGAGGCGGTGCTCGTGTCGATGGACCGGTACCGCGCCTACGTCGTGCCGGGCGCGACGGTCGACCCCGCCCAGGTCGCGGTGCTCGAGGAGGCCGGGGAGCGGGCGCGCGCGCTCGTCGGCGAGGCGGAACCGGTCGACGCGGTGCTCGCCCTGGCGCGTGGTGAGGTGCCCGACGGGGCCGACCCCGCGGCCGTCGAGGAGTTCGTCGTCCGGTTCCAGCAGACGTGCGGGCCGGTCATGGCCAAGGGCATCGAGGACACAGCGTTCTACCGGTGGCTGCGGATGACCGGCGCCAACGAGGTGGGCGGCCACCCGGCGCAGCTCTCCATCGGTGCGGAGGACCTCCACGCCTTCTCGCGTCGGCAGCTCGAGACATGGCCGACGACGATGACGACCCTGACCACCCACGACACCAAGCGTTCCGAGGACGTGCGGGCCCGGCTCATGACTCTCGCCGAGTCAGCGGAAGACTGGTCGACGTGGCTCGACGAGGCGGCGGATCTCGCTGCGGCGCACCGGAACTCGGTGAGGTCCAGGCTCGACGCTGCGACCGAGTACCTCATCTGGCAGACCGTCGTCGGCGCCTGGCCGCTCACACCGGAGCGGATCGAGACCTATGTCCTCAAGGCGGTCCGCGAGGCCAAGGACCGCACGGCCTGGGTCGACGGGGATGCGGACTACGAGGCGGCCGTCGTGGCGTTCGCCCGTGCCGTCGTCGCGGACCCGGCCGTCGCCGCGCACGTCGAGACGTGGCTGTCGCTCCACGGCGCCTCGGTCCGGGCCAACGTCCTCGGGCAGAAGCTGCTCCAGCTGACGACGGTCGGTGTGCCGGATGTCTACCAGGGGGGTGAGCTGCAGCTGCTCACCCTCGTCGACCCGGACAACCGCGGGCTCGTCGACTTCGGCGTGCGCGCCGAACGCCTCGACCGCCTCGACGCCGGTGACCGCCCCCGCGACCTCGACGACGAGAAGCTGCTCGTCACCGCGGCAGCCCTGCGGCTGCGGCGGGATCGCCGCGAGTGGTTCGTCGGTGCCGACGCGTTCTACGACGGGGTGGCGGTCGAGAGCCCGTATGCCGTGGCGTTCGTCCGGGGTGACGCGTCCGGCCCCGCGGTCGTCACCGTCGTGACCCGGTCCGCGGACACGCTCGCCCGTGCCGGTGGGTTCACTGACGAGCTGCTCTCCCTGCCGCCGGGGGAGTGGCGGAACCTGTTGTCCGACAACGGAGCCGGGGCCACGGCTGCCAGCCCGATGTCCGGTGAGGTCCGGCTCGCCGACCTGCTCGCCGACCTGCCCGTCGCACTGCTCGTGAGGGAGACATGATCGAGGTCTGGGCACCCGACGCCGACACCGTCGAGATCGTCGCCGGACCACCCGGCGCCGAACCGTCGCGCCACGACATGGTGCGCGACGACCGAGGCTGGTGGCGCTGGGACGGTGCGCACGCGGCATACGAGGAGCTCGACTACGCCTTCGTCATCGACGGTGAGGAGCCTGCGCTCCCGGACCCCCGCAGCGCGTGGCAGCCCTACGGCGTCGACGGGCCGAGTCGCACCTTCGACGTCGGCGCGCACGAGTGGCAGGACACGACGTGGCGCGGCCCGCGCGATGGCCACGGGACGCTCGGCGGCGTCATCTACGAGCTGCACGTCGGGACGTTCACGCCCGAGGGGACGTTCAACGCCGCGATTGCCCGCCTCGACCATCTCGTCGAGCTCGGAGTCGACGTCGTCGAGATCCTGCCGGTCGCGGCGATCCCGGGACGCTGGGGTTGGGGCTACGACGGCGTCGACCTCTACGCCGTCCACGACGCGCTCGGCGGGCCAGCGGGCTTCCAGCGGTTCGTCGACGCCTGCCATGCGCGGGGGCTCGGGGTGTGCCTCGACGTCGTCTACAACCACCTCGGGCCGAGCGGCAACTACCTCGGGCGGTTCGGGCCGTACTTCACCGAGTCGCACATGACGCCGTGGGGTCCGGCCGTGAACCTCGATGCCCCGGGGTCGGAGGAGGTGCGACGCTTCGTCGTCGAGAACGCGCTGCGCTGGCTGCGTGACTTCCACGTCGACGCGCTGCGGCTCGACGCCGTCCACGCGCTCGTCGACGAGTCCGAGCGCCACCTGCTCGTGGAGCTCTCCGACGCCGTCGCGGACCTGTCGCGCGAGCTCGGCCGCCCGCTCGACCTCATCGCCGAGAGCGACCTCAACGACACGACCATGGTCACGCCCGTCGCCGACGGCGGGCTCGGCATGACCGCGCAGTGGGCCGACGACGTCCACCACGGCCTGCATGTCGCCCTGACTGGTGAGACGCAGGGCTACTACGAGGACTTCGGCGGCGGGACACGGGCCCTGCCCGACGGAGGGCCGCTCGACGTCCTGGACCATGTCCTGACGCGGGGCTTCCTCCACGACGGACGGTGGTCGTCGTTCCGGGGCCGGGAGTGGGGCCGCCCGGTCGACGTCGACCGTCTCGACGGGCGCCGGCTCGTGACCTATCTCCAGACGCACGACCAGGTCGGGAACCGTGCCACCGGCGACCGGATCGGTGCCACGCTCACCTCCGGGCGCTGCGCGATCGGCGCGGCGCTTTATCTCCTCGGGCCGGGGACACCGATGGTGTTCATGGGCGAGGAGTGGGGCGCCGCGACGCCGTGGCAGTTCTTCACCGACTTCACCGACGAGGCCATGGCCGAGGCGGTGCGGACCGGGCGCCGCGGCGAGTTCGCGGCTCACGGCTGGGCGGAGGAGGCCGTGCCGGACCCGCAGGCGGAGTCGACGCGTGAGGCGAGCGTCCTGCGCTGGAACGAGCTCTCCGCCGACCGGCACGCGGCCCTGTTCGCCTGGTACCGGCAGCTGATCGCCTTGCGCCGCAAGGTGATCGGCACGTCGGAGACGCGTTTCGCCGATGTCTCGTGCTCGATCGTGGACGGTGGTGCGACGTTCGTCATGACGCACCGAGGCATGACGGTGACGGCGGACCTCGCCGGTGACGCGGTCACGGTGTCCGCGGACGGCATACCCACGCTCGAGTTCTCCTGACGCGGGCTCGCGCGTTTGGCATGCTTCGCGTCGTGCCCTCCCGCCCGTATGCCGTTCGCGCCACCGCGCCCGTGCGCGTCGCCGACGTCGGCGGCTGGACCGACACGTGGTTCGGTGGTCCGGGACGGGTCTGCCACCTCGCCGTGGGCCCCGGCGTCGAGGTCCGGGCACGGCGGACCAACCGCACGGGTGGAGCTCCGTCCGTGGTGCTCGAATCCACGGCTCTGGACCCGCCGGTGACGGTGACGCAGACGGCGGACGGCCGGTGGGCAGGGGGATCCTCGGTGCGCCACCTCATGCTCGAGGAGGCCGTGTGCGAGGTGCTCGAGGGCGTGCCTGCGGACGAGGTGGGTCGCGTCGAGGTCGTCATCGGATCGCAGGTGCCGCCGGGCGCGTCGCTCGGGACGTCGGCCGCGGTGGTCGTCAGCCTCCTCGCCGCGCTCGACACCCTGCTCGCGGGTGGGCGCCGGACACCTGAGGAGCTCGCCGTCCTGGCCCACCGGGTCGAGACCGTCCGGGCGAGGCGCGAGGCGGGCGTGCAGGACCAGTGGGCCGCTGCGGTGGGCGGCGCGTCGCTGCTCGAGGTCGACCCCTATCCGACGGTGCGTCGCACGCCGATCCCGCTGAGTGACGCCGTTGTCGCGGAGCTCGGGCAGCGGCTGGTGACAGTGGTGTTCGCCCCACACGACTCGTCCGCGGTGCATCGCGAAGTCATCGGGGCCCATTGTCCGCGACGGTGGCTCGACACACGCCGCGGCGTCACGCGCGCTTCGCGAGATCGCCGGGCTGGCCCAGACGGCGTCGGCCGCGCTCCGCGATGCAGACATCGACCGATGGGCAGAGTCGCTGCGGGCATGCACCAACTCGCAGCAGGAGCTTCATGAGGGCTTGGTCGGGCCGGCCCATGCCGCGGCGATCGAGGAGGCGCGCCGCTTGGGTGCGGCCGGGTGGAAGGTCAACGGCGCGGGCGGAAGCGGTGGGTCGCTGACGCTCGTGGCCGGGTCGAGTGCGACGTCGGCGACGGCGCCCGCGCTGGCCCGCGCACTCGGCGCCCTCGACGCCGGCTGGACGGTCCTCGAGCTCGCCCCATCCCGTGTCGGTGTCGTGGTGGAGGAGCTGCCAATGCGCTGACGCCGTGACCGGAACGGGCAATCAGTGGGTGCGGGGCGCGACCAGAACGGGCAATCAGTGGTGCGGTCCGCGACCAGAACGGGCAATCAGTGGTGCGGTGCGCGAACGGAACGGGCAATCAGTGGTGGGTCAGGCGTCGTCGCGGACGCGGAGCATGCCCTCCTGGGCGACGGTCGCGACGAGCGTGCCGGACTCGGTGAACATCCGGCCGAGGCCGAGACCGCGACCGCCCTGGGCCGACGGCGACTCCTGCGAGTAGAGGACCCACTCGTCGGCGCGGGCCGGGCGGTGGAACCACATCGCGTGGTCGAGGCTGGCGACGTTGAGCCCGCCACCGATCCACTGGCGGCCGTGCCGACGCAGCACCGGCTCCAGCAGCGCGTAGTCGGACGCGTAGGCCAGCACCGCCGCGTGCAGCAGCGGGTCGTCGGGCAGCCGGCCGATGGCGCGGATCCACACGTTCTGCTCGGCGACCTGCTCCTCACCGGGGGCGAGGAAGATCTCACCCTCGACGTGCCGCTGCTCGATCGCGCGGCCCTCGGCCAGATGCTTCGCCCCCGGGTGGTCGAACGCGCCGAAGACGTCGGCGAGGGACTTCAACCCCTCGGGCCCGGGGACCTGCGGCATCTCGTCCTGGTGGTCGAGACCGCCGGCGTCCTCCTGAAAGGAGCAGCTCATCGACAGGATCGGCTCGCCGTCCTGGATGGCGTGCGCACGACGCGTCGAGAAGGAACGTCCGTCGCGCATCCGCTCGACCGCGAAGTGGATCGGCTTGGTGTCGTCACCCGGGCGCATGAAGTACGCGTGCAGCGAGTGGATCGGACGCGCCGGGCCGCCGGCCTCGGCGACCGCGGCCTCGACCGACCGACCGCACGCCATGACCGACTGTGCGAGGACCTGCCCGCCGAAGACACGGCCGTGCGGCTGCTTCTGGCTCTGTCCGACGAAGACGCGCATCTCCTCGGCGAACGACGTCGGGTTCGCCGGTGCGCCGCTCTCGGTCGTCGAGCCCGATGAGCGCGTCGTCACCTGGACGTCGGCCGTACCGACTTCCTCGAGCTCGAGCACGGACAGCAGCTCGGTCAGGGCGGGGGCAGGGGCGGGAGTGTCGTTCACAGGGGTCACTGTAGCGACGCACAGTAGGTCTGGTCAGGCGACGAGGGGACCGTCACGTCGGGTGCGTCGCCCCGCTGACCTGCGTGAACCCGTCTCAGGGGCGTCTCCGGCGCGGACCTGGTCCATCGCCCTGGCGAGCCGGTCGACCGCCTCGACGAGCTCGTCGGGGGACGCGACGTAGGGGATCCGGATCCACCGGTCGAGACCGCCTGCGGCGGCGAAGCGAGGACCGCTCGCGATGAGCAGGCCCTCGTCCTCGGCCGCGAGGGTGACCTCGGCGGCGACCGGCTCCGGCAGCTCGATCCACAGGCACAGTCCGCCGCGCGGCACGACGAACCGCAGCTGCGGCAGCCGCTCGCGCAGGGCAGTGACAAGCGCGTCCCGGGCCGCGACGAGGTCACTCCGGCGTTCCTGGGTGATCCCCGCCGACCGGCGCATGAGCTCGAGGAGGACGAGCTGGTCGATGACGGGCGCACCGATGTCGAAGGGCACGCGGGCCGCCGACAGGCGTTCGAGCGTCGGACCGGATGCGCGCACCCACCCGATCCGAAGACCACCCCAGTGCGACTTCGACGCGCTGCCAACGCTGATCGTGTCGGCGTGGTACGCCCCGAACGGCAGCGGCATCGGTTCATCGGTGTCGAGGCGGACCTCGGCGACGGTCTCGTCGACGATCGCCGTCACCCGCCCGCGCTTCAGGGCACGGGCCAGAGTTGCCCGGTCCGCGTCGGACATGAGGCTTCCCGTGGGGTTGTGGAAGTCCGGCATGAGGTATGCCGCCCGCGCGCCTGAGGCGCGCACCGTCGACACCGTGGTGGGCAGGTCCCAGCCGTCGGGGGCGACGGGGACGGGGGCGAGGCGCGCACGGAGCTGCTCGAGCGTCGGCAGGACGTTGGGGTAGGTCGGCGTCTCGAGTAGCACGGTGTCGCCGGGGGAGAGCAGCGCCCGGGCCGCGATGGCCGTGCCAACGACGGCGCCCGTCGTGACGAGCACCTCGTCCGCGGTCGTCGGCAGCCCACGCTCGGTGTAGCGCGAGGCGATGACCTCACGCAGCTCCGGGATGCCGTGCAGGACGTAGCCGCTGCCGCAGAGGTAGCCCGGCGACGCCGCGATCGCCGCCTCCGCCGCCTCGGTCATCCCGGCCGGCGCGCGCAGGGCGGCGCAGGTGAGGTCGATCGTTCCGTCGGGCACGTTGGCCGCGAGGTGCAGCCCGGTGTCGCGGCGCACCACCCCGTCAGGCAGTGTCGCGACACTGCCCGACCCGCGGCGTGAGGTGACGTACCCCGCGTCGCGCAGGACGGCATACGCGCTGCTCACCGTCGTGCGGCTCAGGCCGAGCGCGGTGACGAGGTCCCGCTCGCTCGGCAGGCGGGTGCCGACCGCGATGCGGCCGTCGGCGATGAGGAGGCGGAGGCGGTCGGCCACGAACTGGTATGCCGGCCGGCCGGGCTCCGCGGTCCCGATGAGCTCTGCGGCGCGGCGGGCGGTGAGCTGGGCTGCGGACATGAGGCCACTGTCGCCGAAGTGGCCCTTCATGACAAGGCCACTTGAGGCGCAGGATGGGGTCATGAGCCCGATTCAGTCCCTGCGTCGCGGAGTCGCCGCCGGCACCGCGCGCCGCGTCGACCTGCTTCCGATGACCCCACGCGAGCAGCTGCGGGCCGGCCGGACCGGGCGCCGGCTCGTCCAGCTCTTCGTCGGGCTGTGGCTCTACGGCACGGCCATGGCGATGTTCATTCGGGCGGGCCTCGGGCTCGACCCGTGGGACGTCTTCCACTACGGCGTGCAGCGGCAGGTCGGGCTGAGCTTCGGGACGATCGTCATCATCGTCGGCGCCCTCGTGCTGCTGCTGTGGGTGCCGCTGCGGCAGTGGCCGGGGCTCGGGACGGTCGCGAACGTTGTCGTCATCGGTGTCGCGACCGACGTCATGCTCGCAGTGCTCGATGCACCCGAGTCGCTGTGGCTGCGGTGGACGTTCCTGATCGGCGGCATCGTCGTCAACGGTCTCGGTGGCGCGCTCTACATCGGCAGCCAGTACGGTCCCGGCCCGCGCGACGGGCTCATGACCGGTCTGGCCCGGCGAACGGGGCTGTCGATCCGGCTCGTTCGTACGGCTCTCGAGCTGACGGTGCTCGTCGTCGGCTGGCTGCTCGGGGGCGTCGTCGGCGTGGGCACGGTGCTCTACGCACTGCTCATCGGCCCCGCGGTGCAGTTCTTCCTCCCCCTCGTGACGGTGCGGCTCACACGTTCCGAGAAGGGATCACGGCTGCCTACTGACGGCGTGGTGTCGTAGGCTATGGGTGTGCCCCGCCTTGCGAGGAGTGGGGAAGTGAGCCTCGGGAGTTCCTGCCGGACGACAGGGCCCGGGGCTCGCGCGTTGGTGGGGGCACGCTCAAACGTCCAGGAGCGCGTCGTCGTCGCCGGGTCGGGAGCGCATGACCGGACCGCACACGCGGTGAGTGTCGGATCCCGACTCGTCGACCCAGGCTCGGCGGTCGGCCCCGCTCACCCGTCGACGGCGAGGGCGAACGGCAGGACACCTTGGGCACCGGCCTGGCGGAGCTCGCGCGCGGCGACGGTGAGCGTCCAGCGTGAGCTGACGAGGTCGTCGACGAGCAGGACCGGGCCGCGCACGTCACGCAGTGCCGCGGTCAGCTCGGGGCCGACGGTGAGGCGCTCCCACACCCCGGCGAGGCGGAAGGCGCTGTTGCCGCCCGGCTCCCCGGTCGGGCCACCATGCGCGAGGTCGAGGGTGCCGAGGAACGGCAGCCGCCCGATCTCGGCGAGACCGTGCGCGACCGACTGCACGAGCTGCGGGTGCGAGCGCGACGGCACAGCGACGACACCGGCGGGGCGCTCACTCCAGCCCCAGTCGGCGAGGACGCCGACACAGCCGCGCAACAGCTCCGGCGACGCAGGCGCGTCCTCGCGCAGCACCTCACGCAGCCGCTGCCCACAGCCAAGATCCGACAGCCGCGCCAGAGCGCGACCTGGCGACATCGCCTCGTCCGCACCGATCTTGCCCTTGACCGGCACGCCGAGCCGGTCCATTCCGGTCGGCCACTGCGCCCGCGGGTCGACGTCGACGCCGACGCGCGCCAGGCGCTCGCGAGCAGCGCCGATGACCCGGTCGGGCACATCGGTCGAGTACCACGGACCGGCGCAGGTGTCGCACCGTCCGCAGGGCTGCGCCGTGTCGTCGTCGAGGGTGCGTTGCAGGAACGCCATGCGGCACTCGGTCGTCCGCTCGTAGTCGACCATGAGCTGCTGCTCGTCCTTGCGGGACTGGGCCACGCGGCCGTAGCGCTCGGCGTCATAGGCCCACGGATCACCCGTCGACACCCAGCCGCCCTGCACACGCGTCACAGCGCCGTCGACGTCGAGCACCTTGAGCAGCAGCTCGAGGCGGGTGCGCCGCACGTCGACGATCGTCTCGATGGCAGCCGTCGAGAGCGGACGCCCGGCCTCGGCGAGCGCCTGCAGCACGGCGTCGGCCTGCTCCTGGCGAGGCATCGACACCGACGCGAAGTACTGCCAGATGTCCTTGTCCTCCGGCCCGGGCAGGAGGAGGACGTCAGCGCGCTCGGTCGCACGACCGGCACGGCCGACCTGCTGGTAGTAGGCAACCGGCGAGCTCGGCGCCCCGAGGTGGACGACGAACCCGAGGTCCGGCTTGTCGAACCCCATCCCCAGCGCCGAGGTCGCGACGAGCGCCTTGACCTCGTTGTCGCGCAGGGCCGCCTCGAGGCGTTCGCGGTCGGCCGGGTCGGTGCGGCCGGTGTACGCCGCGACCTTGTGCCCGGCCTCGGACAGCGCGGCCGCGACCTCCTCGGCCGCCGCGACCGTGAGGGCATAGACGATGCCGCTGCCCGACAGCTCGTCGAGGTGGGCGAGGAGCCAGCCGAGCCGCTGCTCCGGCGACATCGACGAGAGCACCCCGAGCCGGAGGGAGTCGCGGGCCAGCCCTCCGCGCACGGTGAGGACCTCACGCCCGCCGACCCCCAGCTGCTCTGCGACATCAGTGACGACGCGCGCGTTCGCAGTGGCCGTCGTCGCGAGCACCGGCACATCGGTCGGCAGCCCGTCGAGCAGGTCGCGGATGCGCCGGTAGTCCGGCCGGAAGTCGTGCCCCCAGTCCGAGACGCAGTGCGCCTCGTCCACGACGAGCAGACCGCAGCGGCGCGCGAGGTCGGGCAGCTGCTCGTCGCGGAACCGCGGGTTGTTGAGCCGCTCCGGGCTGACGAGCAGGACGTCGACCTCGTCGGCCGCCAGCGCCGCGCGCACCTCGTCCCAGTCCTGCGCGTTGGCGGAGTTCATCGTCACCGCGCGGATCCCCGCTCGCGCCGCGGCAGCGATCTGGTCGCGCATCAGGGCGAGCAGCGGCGAGATGATCACCGTCGGGCCGGCTCCTTGGGCGCGACGCAGCGCCGTCGCGACGAAGTACACCGCCGACTTGCCCCAGCCCGTCCGCTGCACGACGAGCACCCGTGAGCGGTCGGCCACCAGCGCCGTGATCGCGTCGAGCTGGCCGTCGCGGAAGTCGACGTCCTCGCGGCCCACGAGCCGTCGCAGCGCGGCCCGCGCCTCCGCCGCCACGTCAGGTGCGTCGCCCCCGGAAGGCGCGCTCGCGGCATACGTCTCGTGTGTCTCAGTCATGGTGACCACCACGCTAGGTGAGATGACCGACAGGGCCCACCGGCGCGGCTGCCACACTGGGCCCATGCCGCAGGACCCCACTCCCGACGCGTCCGCCCGCCCGTATCGCACCGAGGTGCCGCTGCGCTGGTCCGACATGGACGCCTACGGCCACGTCAACAACGTGCAGTACCTGCGGCTCCTCGAGGACGCGCGCGTCATCGGCTTCCGCGAGTGGTTCGGGACGGAGAAGTCCGTCGTCGATGCCGGGGTCGTCGTGTCGCGGCACGAGATCGAGTACGTCGCCCCGCTGACCTACCGGCCCCAGCCGATCGAGGTCGACATGTGGGTCACCGGGGTGTTCGGCGCGGGCTTCAACCTCGGGTATGCCGTGCGCGACCCGGAAGCGTTGGGCGAGAAGGTGTATGCCGTCGCCGAGACCGGGCTGGTGCTCTATGACTTCCGGGCTGAGGTGCCACGCCGCCTGTCGGAGGGCGAGCGTGAGGTGCTGCGCATCCACCAGGGTGAGCCGGTGCCGTTCCGGTGGTCGCGCCGGTGAGTGGGGGAGCGCCTGCCGAGCTCGTGCTCGCTGATGCGGAGTCCCTGCAGGACCTCGGTCGGTATGCCGCCCGCGCGCGTGCGCTCGACGCCGACGGTGCGATGCGGCTCCAGGCCGTCGGGCCGGTGCTCGCGGCCTGGGTCGGGGTGCTGCCGGGGTCCGGGGTGCTCGGGTCGGGGACGACGGTGGGGCTGCGGACATCGGCGCTGGCCGAGCCGGTCTCACTGGATGTCGTCGTGCCGCTGGCCGCGGTGAGCGACCGGGTGGCGCGGCCGGGGGAGCGCGCCGTCTTGCCCGTTCCACCGATGACCGTGACGGCGCCGTGGACGGCCGTGTCGCCGCCCCGGTCGGGGTGGGAGCCGATGGGTTCCGTGTCGTCGGATGCGTTGCGGCGCAACGCTGTTGACGGTATCGCCGAGGTTGCTGCCGGGACGCCGGACGGCGCTGGTGCGGCTGCAGTGGCGACCCTGCGGCAGCGCGTGTGGGGTCGGCCGATGACCGGTGTCGTGACGCCTGCGGCGGCGGACGAAGGCCGCATGGGCGGCGGCGCCGATGACGCAGGTGAGGTGCCCGCGGCACTGGCCTTTGCGGCATACGCACTGGGGTTCGTCGTGGCGGACGGCGAGGCGACACTGGCTCGCAACGGCCGCTGGTTCCGCCTCACGACCCTGGCGGGGCACGCCCTCACGCGTGCCTGAGCACCCGGGCCGTACGAGAGCGTGAGCGCCCTCGCTCTGACCGTGTGCAGGGCCCGCACGTCTCGCGTGGCATGCCCGTAGCCCCGGTGCCGTGGTTGGCGTCGGGGTGTGGGGCGGGGTCATGGTCGTGGTGGCGGGTGGTCGTCGCCGGACGCGCGAGGGAGTGCGGGGTCGCCGCGGCCGTGGGGTGAGCCATGGGGCTGGAGCTGGGCGAGGGCGTGGTCGTAGGCGCCGGGGGTGAGGTCCCAGGTGACGCGTTCTCGTCCGTGCTGGTCGCGTTCGACCCGGCCGTGGTAGCGCTGGGTGTGGACGATGGTGTGGTGTCGCTGGCAGAGCAGGGCGCCGTTGTCGAGGTCGGTGGGTCCGTGGTCGGCCCAGTGGATGAGGTGGTGGGCGTCGGTCCAGGCTGCGGGTGCGTCGCAGCCGGGGTAGGTGCAGTGGCGGTCGCGGAGCCAGAGGCGTTTGATCTGGGCGGGGGTGAAGCAGCGTTCGGCGGCGCCGAGGTCGACGGGTTGTCCGCAGGTGTTCAA